>CADFJN010000015.1 GCA_902834555.1 Atopobiaceae bacterium | reverse complement strand
GGACTTACGGCAATGGTTTCGACTTTGGTGCTCCCCGCGTATGCGGGGATGATCCCAACTCCGTGGCGAGATGGGTCACCGAGGAGTGCGTGCTCCCCGCGTATGCGGGGATGATCCCGTATGAGGACTTACGGCAATGGTTTCGACTTTGGTGCTCCCCGCGTATGCGGGGATGATCCTATCTTTGGCATGTGTGTACGCTCCAATGGAAGGGTGCTCCCCGCGTATGCGGGGATGATCCCCATCCCCTTGTTGAAGCGGTTCCCGAAGTCCTCGTGCTCCCCGCGTATGCGGGGATGATCCCGGAGTGAAGCTCAGGCGGCGCATGATGCCGTCCGTGCTCCCCGCGTATGCGGGGATGATCCCGAGGACGAGCGGCACATATGCCCGCTGCAGCTCGGTGCTCCCCGCGTATGCGGGGATGATCCCGAGATCATGTTCAGCGCGAACCGCCTGGAGTTCGTGCTCCCCGCGTATGCGGGGATGATCCCTCGCAGAGCCGCCACCAGCGCCCGTATCCCTCGGTGTGCTCCCCGCGTATGCGGGGATGATCCCGGCGAGCCTTCGCCGGTCCGATTCCCGGCATGGGTGCTCCCCGCGTATGCGGGGATGATCCCGTCGACGTCAACTCTGCCATCGAGAACGCGTCGGTGCTCCCCGCGTATGCGGGGATGATCCCGTGGCAATCACGCCGCATGACCTGGACGTGATAGTGCTCCCCGCGTATGCGGGGATGATCCCCCATCGGAGCTTCCGAGCTGCCACCATCCCTTCGTGCTCCCCGCGTATGCGGGGATGATCCCAGGCGCATGCACTCTAACCCTGTACACGCCAGCGTGCTCCCCGCGTATGCGGGGATGATCCCGACTATGATTCCGTGACGCTCAAGGGTGAGGAGGTGCTCCCCGCGTATGCGGGGATGATCCCGGTATTTCTGCCAGCTCCGCATGGGACGCGCGAGTGCTCCCCGCGTATGCGGGGATGATCCCGCAGACCGGCCACGCGCGCTCGGTGATCGTGAGGTGCTCCCCGCGTATGCGGGGATGATCCCAACCCCGACGGGGCGGGCCTCATGTGGGTGCAGTGCTCCCCGCGTATGCGGGGATGATCCCGCCTCCGAGTCGGGTCCCGAGTCGTTCATCACGTGCTCCCCGCGTATGCGGGGATGATCCCGACAACACGGCTGTCGCCATGGTCGCTGCGGACGTGCTCCCCGCGTATGCGGGGATGATCCCATACGTCGAACTCTTCGGCTTGAACGTGATGTAGTGCTCCCCGCGTATGCGGGGATGATCCCCTTGGAGTCGAACTCGAACCACGAGATGACGCCGTGCTCCCCGCGTATGCGGGGATGATCCCGCGCCATCGGGTGCCACCGAGAAGAATTCCGAAGTGCTCCCCGCGTATGCGGGGATGATCCCGCCTCCGAGTCGGGTCCCGAGTCGTTCATCACGTGCTCCCCGCGTATGCGGGGATGATCCCGACAACACGGCTGTCGCCATGGTCGCTGCGGACGTGCTCCCCGCGTATGCGGGGATGATCCCATACGTCGAACTCTTCGGCTTGAACGTGATGTAGTGCTCCCCGCGTATGCGGGGATGATCCCCTTGGAGTCGAACTCGAACCACGAGATGACGCCGTGCTCCCCGCGTATGCGGGGATGATCCCGCGCCATCGGGTGCCACCGAGAAGAATTCCGAAGTGCTCCCCGCGTATGCGGGGATGATCCCCCGGTTTCCCTTGAGATACCGGAGATATGGGAAGTGCTCCCCGCGTATGCGGGGATGATCCCCGACTCGGGGTAGGAGCCGTGCTCCTGGGCGAGTGCTCCCCGCGTATGCGGGGATGATCCCGTCCTCCTCAGTGATTCAGACATGGAGAAGCTGTGCTCCCCGCGTATGCGGGGATGATCCTACGGGAAGCACCGGGTCTACCGATGCAAGATAGTGCTCCCCGCGTATGCGGGGATGATCCCTCATGGTCGGTACCTAACCAGTCATCGGGATAGTGCTCCCCGCGTATGCGGGGATGATCCCTACGTATATGAGCTTTACGACCACCTTATGACGGTGCTCCCCGCGTATGCGGGGATGATCCCTTCTCCTCGGGCGTGGTGGTCACCTCGAGCTTGGTGCTCCCCGCGTATGCGGGGATGATCCTGCCCGCGCGCCGAAGTCCCAGCGCGAGCCGGTGTGCTCCCCGCGTATGCGGGGATGATCCTAGCTACAAGCAAAGCAGCGCCACGAAAGGAGCGGTGCTCCCCGCGTATGCGGGGATGATCCCGGGCGTTGTGGTCTCCACATCCACATATCGCGTGTGCTCCCCGCGTATGCGGGGATGATCCCTCGACCTCTCCGGCGTCGTATACATCCGTTCGGGTGCTCCCCGCGTATGCGGGGATGATCCGAAGGCCGAGCCGTCCCCCGCCCCGCGCGTGCAGGTGCTCCCCGCGTATGCGGGGATGATCCCTCGACCTCGCCGGGGTGGTATACGTCCGTGCTGTGCTCCCCGCGTATGCGGGGATGATCCCGTGGCGCTCGGCGTGCGCAACTCCGGTGCGGAGTGCTCCCCGCGTATGCGGGGATGATCCCCATATCCACCTTGCCCGTGGACTTCTTCTTGTGGTGCTCCCCGCGTATGCGGGGATGATCCCGACCGGCGGTACCGTCGAGTGCCCCTTGCGCCGGTACTCCCCGCGTATGCGGGGATGATCCCGACCGGCGGTACCGTCGAGTGCCCCTTGCGCCGGTACTCCCCGCGTATGCGGGGATGATCCCGAACCTCACGTCACCTGCCATCGCTGGGGACGTGTGCTCCCCGCGTATGCGGGGATGATCCCGGCAACAAGAGATTCAAAATCCTTAGAGATTAGTGCTCCCCGCGTATGCGGGGATGATCCGTCGCAGGCCACCAGCGCCGCCAACTCCGCGACGGTGCTCCCCGCGTATGCGGGGATGATCCCATCGCCGACAACGCCATCGAGAGCTTCTACCTCGTGCTCCCCGCGTATGCGGGGATGATCCTACTCTGAGGGCCGTCCATCACGACCTCGACACCGTGCTCCCCGCGTATGTGGGGATGATCCCGGATACACCACGTCCATGATGTAGCGCATAGTGGTGCTCCCCGCGTATGCGGGGATGATCCCCGTTCGGGAGCCTGCTTGGCGAACGCGAACGCCGTGCTCCCCGCGTATGCGGGGATGATCCCGTCGACTCGCTGCGCAACGTGGTCGACATGATGGTGCTCCCCGCGAATGCGGGGATGATCCTAGTCCATCTGACGAAGGAGACGAAATGAACAGAGTGCTCCCCGCGTATGCGGGGATGATCCCCCAGTTATCTGCCCGCTCTCGATGCGAACCTTCGTGCTCTCCGCGTATGCGGGGATGATCCCCAGACGTACATCGGCAAGATTAACACCAAGACGGTGCTCCCCGCGTATGCGGGGATGATCCCGCGAACCCCATAGCGGAGTGGTGCCGCTCGAACGTGCTCCCCGCGTATGCGGGGATGATCCCTCTGCCTCGTACCTTTCAGCTATGAGGTGGCGGTGCTCCCCGCGTATGCGGGGATGATCCCTCTGCCTCGTACCTTTCAGCTATGAGGTGGCGGTGCTCCCCGCGTATGCGGGGATGATTCCCGCGCGAGTTGCCTGACATCTCACCAATAGCAGCTGGACCGGGCAGGTGGGAACCTTAATCGGGGAGAGGCCCCGTTCGCAGGGCGAGGGGAATGAGACAAAGGGACTGTCCCTTTGTCTCCTTTGTCTCATTCAAGCTCGCGGGTGCCGGTCCAGAGCTGCCAGTACTCGCCGCGCTGCGCGAGCAGCTCCTCGTGCGTGCCGCGCTCCACAATGCGCCCGTGCTCAAGCACCATGATTGCGTTGGCGTTGCGCACGGTGGAGAGCCGGTGCGCAATCACAAAGACCGTGCGGCCGCGCATGAGGGCATCCATCCCGCGCGCGATGAGCGCCTCGGTGCGCGTGTCCACGCTCGAGGTCGCCTCGTCCAGGATGAGCACGGGCGGGTCGCTCACGGCCGCGCGGGCAATGGCAATGAGCTGCCGCTGCCCCTGGCTGAGGTTCGCGCCGTCTGCCGTGACCAGCGTGTCGTAGCCGTGCGGCAGGCGCGAGATGAACGAGTCCGCGTTGGCCACGCGCGCGGCGTGGCGCACCTCCTCGTCGGTGGCGTCGAGCTTGCCAAAGCGGATGTTGTCGGCAATGCTCCCGCGGAAGAGGTGCGTGTCTTGCAGCACGATGCCTAAAGACGATCGAAGCGACGCCTTCTTGATGTCGCGCACGTCGATGCCGTCGTAGGTAATCTTGCCCGAGCGCACGTCGTAAAAGCGATCGATGAGATTCGTGATGGTGGTCTTGCCTGCGCCCGTGGAGCCTACAAAGGCAATCTTCTGCCCCGGCTTGGCAAAGAGCGAGAGGTTCGCCAGCACCGTCTGGCCCTCGTCGTAGCCAAAGGTGACGTCTTCAAAGCGCACGTCGCCAGCGAGAGGAACCGTGGTGCCGTCCTCGCGGCGCCACTGCCAGCCCGCGGCGCCGGCCGCCATGCGGCGGGTGGGGTCTACGTCGGCGTCCGCCGCCGCGACGGCGCCGCCCTCCACAGAGCCGCTCGCCGCGCCCACGCGCTCCAGCGTGACCGCGCCCTCGTCCTTCTCGGCGGGCTCCTCCATCACCGAGAAGACCCGCTCCGCACCGGCAAGCGCCGTGAGCATGAAGTTGCCGAGCTGCGTGAGCTGGTTGATGGGCATGGCCGCCTGGCGAACAAACACCAGGTAGCTGGCCAGGCTGCCCACGCCCATGTGGCCGCCTATGGCAAGTGCCGCGCCTACCACGGCCACCACGGCGTAGTTGGTGTACGAGATGGCCACCGTCGCCGGCACCATCGTCGAGGCATAGGCCTGGGCGCCGGTGCCGCTTGCCCGCAGGTCCTCGTTGAGCGCCCGGAAGCCCTCGAGGTTCTCGCCCTCGTGGTTGAAGACCTTCACGACCTTCTGACCTGCGATCATCTCCTCCACGTAGCCGTCAAGCGCGCCCAAGGTGCGCTGCTGCTGCGAGAAGAGCCGCTTTGAGCGCCTGCCAGAGAAGCGCACGTAGGCCACGATGATCGCGTCGCATGCCAGCGTGATGAGCGTGAGCCGCCAGTCGAGAACCACCAGAAGCACGATGGTGCCCACGGTCTGGATGGCCGCCTGCACCATGTTGGCAAAGCCGTTGTTGAGCGCCTCGGAGATGGTGTCGACGTCGTTGGTGAAGTAGCTCATCACGTCGCCGTTGCGCGTGCGGTCAAACCACGAGAGCGGCAGCGTCTCGATGTGGCCGAGAAGGTCGCGGCGAATGTCGAAGACCACGCGCTGAGCAGCGCGGACCATGGTCTGTGTGTAGCCCACGCTTGCTGCCACGCCCGCCGCGTAGATGGCGGCGGTGAGCGCGACAAGGTGCACGAAGTGCGTCCAGTCACCGGCGCCCACGGCGTCGACCACGGGCTTGATCATGTACGTTCCGGCGAGGTTTGCCCCGCCAGTCACGCAGACCAGTACCGCAACGGCCAAGAGCTGCCAGCGGGCGTGCCCTAGGTACGAGAGAAACCTTCTCAGCGTGTGGCGCAGGTCCTTGGGGCCTGCGGGGGCGCCTCCTCTAGCGGGCATCGGTGGCCTCCTTTCGGGTGGTTGCGGGCGCGGGCGCGGCTGGGCCGGCGGCGTCGGCGGCATCGGCGCCCGCGCCCCTCTCGGCGCCGCCGCCCACCTGCGACTCGTAGAGCTCGCGGTAGATGTCGTCCGTCCGCAGCAGCTCCTCGTGCGTGCCCGTGGCGTGCACGCGCCCGTCCTCGAGCACCACGATCTGGTCGGCGTCCATGACGGAGGCCACGCGCTGCGCGATCACGACCTTGGTGACGTCCGTGAGCTGGGCGAGGTTCTCGCGTATGCGGGCGTCGGTCGCCATGTCGCACGCCGAGGTCGAGTCGTCGAAGACCAGCACGCGGGGGTGCTTGAGCAGCGTGCGGGCAATGCAGAGCCGCTGCTTCTGTCCGCCGGAGACGTTGCCGCCGCCGTGGCCCAGGTCTGCGTCAAGCCCGCCGATGCGGCCCAGGAACTCGTCGGCGCAGGCCAGGCGGCAGGCGCGGAGCAGCTCCTCGTCCGTCGCGGCGGCGTTGCCCCAGCGCAGGTTGTCGCGGACGGTGCCCGTGAACAGGACGTTCTTCTGGAGCACAATGCCCACGCCGTCGCGCAGCGCCGCAAGGTCGTACTGGCGCACGTCGAGGCCGCCCACCTCGACGCTGCCGGAGCTTGCGTCGTAGAGGCGCGCCATGAGCTGCACGAGCGAGGTCTTGCCGGAGCCCGTGGCACCCAGCACGCCCACGGTGGAGCCGGGGGCAAAGTGCAGGCTCACGTGTGAGAGCACGTTCTTCTCGGCTGTGGGGGAGTACTTGAAGCTCACGTCGCGGAAGACTACGTCGCCTGTCTCCACGCGGTCGATGCCGTGCTCGGGGCTCTCTATGGCGGGCTTCTCGCGCAGCACCTCGCTCACGCGGTGGATGCTCGTGACGGCGCGCGCCAGGAGGAGAAAGACGTTCGAGATCATCATCAGCGAGTTCATGATGAGCAGGACGTAGCTCATGAATCCCGTGAGCGTGCCCACACCCATCTCGCCGGCCATGATCATTTGCCCGCCAAACCACAGGAGCGCCACGCTGGCCACGTTCATTGAGAGCGTGAAGACGGGCGTGTTGATCACGGCGGTCCTGAAGGTGCGTGTGGCGGCGTTGGCAAGGCGCGCGTTCACCTGCTCGAAGCGCTCGGCCACGTAGCCCTCGCGCACATAAGCCTTGATGGCGCGTATGGCCACGAGGTCCTCCTGCAGTGCGTCGTTGAGCTGGTCCATCGCGTGCTGCATGGACCCAAAGAGCGGTGCCACGTGATGCACGATAAGGGCCAGGGCGCACGCCAGCGCGGGCAGGATCACAAAGAAGACCACGGCCAGTCTGGCGCTCATGGTGCAGGCGATGATGAGCCCGCACACGAGCATGACCGGGCCTCTCAGCATGGGCCTAAAGCCTATCACGAGGGCGTTCTGTATCACGGTGACGTCGGTTGTCATGCGCGTGACCAGGGAGGACGTGTCAAAGTCGTCGAGGTTTGAGAAAGCGAAGTCCTGCACGTGGGCGTATTCGGCCTCGCGCAGGCCGGCGCCAAAGCCCATGGCGACCTGTGCCGAGAAGCGCGCATAGCCCATGCCCAGCGCGCCGGCGATGGCGGCCAGCGCAACCATGCGCGCGCCGAGCGCCAGGACAAGGCCCATGTCGCCGGTGGCCACGCCCACGTCGACGATGCTTGCCATCACGAGGGGGATGCAGAGCTCGAGCGTGGCCTCGGCGAAGGCGCAGAGGGCGGCGAGCACGAACTGCCTGCGGTAGGGCTTGAGGTAGCGGGAAACGAGGACGAGGTCGCTCATCGCGCACCTCCTTGGGGGCGGCGGGGCGCGGTCGCCGGGTACGACGGCGCCACCGGGTGCGCCGGGGCGTTGGCGGCGGCGAGGTTCTCGTGCACGTGCTCGAGCAGCGCGGCGAGCGTGGCGCGCTGCTCGGCCGAGAGGCCGGCGAGCATGACGTCCTGCTCGTTGTCGCAGACGCTGTCCCAGGCAGCAAGCGCGCCGTGGCACGTTGCCGTGAGCTCCACGGTCTTGGTGCGGCGGTCCTGCCCGCGCGCCGTGCGCACGAGGCCCGCCTGGCGGAGCAGGTCGAGCATGCGCGAGATGGCGGCGTCGTCCACCTCGAAGAACTTGGCCATCTCGTGCTGGGTGCTTGTGCCGTGAACGGCCAGGTAGGCGAGGAGCTTGGGCTGGCCAGGGCCAAGGCCCAGCTGCGCCATGCGTGGCCGCAGGTAGTTTGTCTGCGCGTGGTAGGCGCGGTAGAGCAGCATGTGCATGTCCTCGAGGGAGCGTCCCTCTTGCTCCATGGTTGTCACCTCCGATGAGACAAAGGGACTGTCCCTTTGTCTCATCGAGACAGGGGAAGCCCTGTATCTTGACGTATCAAGTAATCCTCTTCAGCGTATCGCGCGGCGACACAGCGAAAACAGCCGATTCCCGTCATCACAAAGTTGACGCATCAAGGGTTCACGGGCAGGGCATGCGCCCGCGCTATCGGCACCGCACGTGGTAGGGTATGGGCGCACTTCCCGCCCTAGCGCCGGCCGGCGCCGTCTGCAAGGAGAACCCATGCGCACACCCAAGCTCATTGCCAGCGACATCGACGGCACCATGCTCGTAAACTGGGCGCCGCGCTTCTCGCCGCAGATGCTGGGGCTTGTCGAGCGCATTGTGGACGCGGGCATCGTCTTTGTGCCCGCCTCGGGCAGGCAGTACACCAACCTGCGCCGGCTCTTCTCGCCCGTGGCCGACCGCATTCCGTATGTGTGCGAGAACGGATCGCTTGCCATTCTCGGCGACGAGCTGGTCTACCGCGCCACGATGGATGACGGCCTTGCGCGCGAGGTCATCGAGGACATGCTTGCCGACCCCGGCTGCGAGCCGGTGGTCTCGGGGATGCGGACGGTCTACGTGCGCACTGGCGCTCCCGAGCTGGTGGACCACCTTGTGAACGTGACGGGCTACAACGTGACCGAGCTGGATGATGTCACGCGTATTCCTGAGCCGTTCATGAAGGTCTCGGCGTACTGCACCGACGGCGTTCCGCGCGAGCAGCACTGGCACGAGCGCTTGGTACTCGGTGCACGGTCAAGGTCACGGGCCTACAGTGGCTCGACCTCATGCCCAATGGCGTCGACAAGGGCGTTGCCCTGTCTGCGCTGGCCAAGCGCCTGGGGATTGCGGCCGAGGACTGCATGGCGTTTGGCGATGCCGAGAACGACGTGGAGATGCTCGAGTGGGCGGGGTGTCCGGTCACGATGGAGACGTCGCAGCCTTCGGTACTGCCGCTTGGTCGGTACCGCACCGATACCGTCGAGCACGCGTTCGAGCGGATTCTTGACGGCCTCGGGTTCGACTGGTAGCGCGGCGCGTGGGGCCGAGGGGGTTGGTCCGCCAAACCTGCGGACCTCCCAAACCTGCGACTTAATAGCAGTTAGCCATGTGCGCCGCTGAGAAAAACCGCAGGTAGGGCGGTTGTGGCTTTTTGCCGGGCTGCTATTAAGCCGCAGGTTTCCTGGGATAGCTGGCTCTGCTCTGCAGAGCGACGCCGGAGCAGCGGCTTTGTGCGTGATTCCTGCGATAAGGTGCCCTCGGGCGCCGATTTGACGCCCGAGCGGGAGTTTCCGACGGGATTCCGTACGAGAAGGGCCCTCGGGCGCCGTTTTGGCGCCCGAGCAGCGATTTCCTACGCGCTAGCTGAGGAAACGCGCTTTCGAGCGTCTAGTGCCCCCGGCGAGAACGCCGTCCGCCGCGACCTGCGTTCCCGCCGCCACGGCTCGCATTTCGCACCCGCGGCCGCTCGGGCCTCACCAGGCACTTTGGCCCGTAGCCGATGAGGTCCTCTCGATGCGCACGGTGCAGTGCCTCCACCACCAGGTCGTAGTTCTTGGGGTCTCGGTACTGGATGAGCGCGCGCTGCATGGCCTTCTCGTGCGGGTTGGTGGGGCAGTAGACGTGCTTCATGGTGCGTGGGTCAAGCCCCGTGTAGTAGATGCAGGTGCTCACCGTCGACGGGGTGGGGTAGAAGTCGCTCACCTGCTCGGGGTTGTAGCCCAGGTCGCGGCAGAACTCCGCAAGCTTGACGGCATCTTCCATCGTGGACCCCGGGTGCGAGCTCATGAGGTAGGGCACCACGTACTGCTCCTTGCCGCACGCGCGCGAGGCCTTCTCGAACTCGTGGACAAAGCGCTCGTAGACGTCGTTTGAGGGCTTGCCCATCACACACAGCACGTCGTCGCACACGTGCTCGGGCGCCAGACGCAGCTGGCCGGAGGTGTGGTACTCGGCCAGCTCGCGGATGAAGGTGTGGTCCTTGTCGTACAGCGCGTAGTCAAACCGGATGCCGCTGCGGATGAAGACCTTCTTGACGCCGGGAATCGCACGAAGCTTGCGCAGCAGCCCCACGTAGCGCTCGTGGGTCACGCGAAGGTTGGGACAGGGCTCGGGCGAGAGGCAGCGACGGTCGACGCAGGCGCCGGCCTTTGCCTGCTTGGGGCAGGCAGGCTGCATGAAGTCTGCCGTGGGGCCGCCAACGTCGTTGATGTAGCCCTTGAAGTCGGGGTCGTGAGTCATGGCCGTGGCCTCTGCAACGAGGGACTCGTCGCTTCTCGCCTGGATGATGCGCCCCTGGTGGAAGTTGAGCGCGCAGAACGAGCATTCGCCCAGGCAGCCGCGGTTGCTGGCAAGAGAGAACTTCACCTCAGCGATGGCCGGGATGCCGCCAGCGGCGTCGTACATGGGGTGTGCGGCGCGGGCGTAGGGCAGCTCGTAGACAGCGTCCAGCTCAGGCGTGGTAAGCGGCTTTGCGGGCGGGTTCTGAATCACGTAGATGCCGTGCTCGTACTCCTCGACCAGCGGGTGCGAGAGATACGGGTTGAGGTTCCTGCACTGGATGCCAAAGCTGCGGGCGTACTCGGTCTTGTCGGCGCGCATTGCCTCCCAGGTGGGGAGAGCCACGGGGTCAACGCACTGCTCGGTTGTTCTCGCACGGTAGACCGTGCCGGCAATCCAGCTGATGTCGTGGACGTTCACGCCGCCGTCGAGCGCGTCGGCAATCTCGACGATGGAGCGCTCGCCCATGCCGTAGGAGATGATGTCGGCGCCGGAGTCCATTAGGATCGAACGCTTGAGCGAATCCGACCAGTAGTCGTAGTGGGCGAGGCGGCGCAGCGACGCCTCGATGCCGCCAAGCACGATGGGCACGTGCTTGTACGTGCGGCGGATGAGGTTGCCGTAGACCACGTCCGCGTGGTCGGGGCGCAGTCCCATCTTGCCGCCGGGGGAGTAGAAGTCCTTGGGGCGACGGTGCTTTGCCACGGTGTAGTGGTTGACCATCGAGTCCATGTTGCCGCTGCACACGAGAAACGCCAAGCGCGGCTCGCCCAAGACGGTGACGCTTGCGGGGTCGCGCCAGTCGGGCTGCGCGATGACGCCCACCTTGTAGCCGTGCGACTCCAGCACGCGCGTGATGATGGCGCAGGCAAACGAGGGGTGGTCAACGTAGGCGTCGCCGCTCACAAAGACAAAGTCGCACTGGTCCCAGCCGCGCGCCTCCATGTCCTCGCGCGAGACGGGGAGAAAGGCCGAGCGGTCTGGGCCATGGTGCGCCGAGACGTGCTGGCCGCCGTGGGTGCGATGGCCGCCGTGCGCGCCGGCGCCGTGGCCGCCGTTGTCGCCGTGTGCTCCGTGGCCGCCGTGGCCCCGCGATCCATCGTGCCCGCGCTGCTGAGATTCGCGCGTCTTCTCGTTCATGCGTCCCCTTTTCTCCGCTTGTTCGCAACCAGTGTAGTGGAAAGGCCAGCTCACACGTCCGTATGCGCTGGTCGTACAGCGTTCCACCGTTACGTCATGAAATTGACAGCTGAATGTCAGAAACGTGTAACCTGCCAGCGAGAGCGCCATATTTGGTTGCATCAGGTATGATGCTTGCGCAAACAATCGAAAGGTAACGCCTACATGGTCAGCTTCTCCCAGTTTGTCGCAGCCGTCCAGACCAATCCGTTCCTTGCCTTGGTCATGGTCCTGGTCATTGGGACCATCTTCGTAAACGGCGCGACGGACGCCGCGAACGCCATCGCCGAGCCCGTGGGAACGCGCGCCATTGGCGTCAACCAGGCCATCGTCATGAGCGTGATTTGCAACTTTGTGGGTCTTGTCGGCATGACGCTCATCTCCACGGCTGTGGCCAACACCATGAGCGGCATGGTCGACTTTGGCGGAGACACGCACGCCGCCCTTATCGCTCTGGCGGCGGCAACCGTAGGCATTGTGACCTGGGCTTCTATCGCCTGGGTCTTTGGCATCCCCACTTCCGAGAGCCACGCCCTCATCGCCGGCCTCACCGGCGCCGCGCTCGCCGTGCACGGCGGACTCGAGGGCGTGAACATGGGCGAATGGGTCAAGGTCATCTACGGCCTGGTGCTCTCTTCGGTTCTGGGATATGGCGCTGGCTGGATAATCGCCAAGGTCATCCCCATTATCTTCCGACAGGCTGACCGACGCCGAATGAATAGCATCTTCAAGAAGTGGCAGGTCGTTGGCGCTGCTGGCATGGCGACCATGCACGGCGCGCAGGACGGCCAGAAGTTCATGTCCACCGCCATGATGGCCGTGCTCCTCTCGCAGGGCATGTCCGTCGACGGCGCCCAGTTCCCGCTGTGGATCGAGGTCATCTGCGCTGCGGCCATGGCCATCGGCACCGCCATCGGCGGCAAGCGCATCATTAAGAAGGTTGGCATGGAGATGGTCTCGCTCGAGCAGTACCAGGGCTTTGCCGCCTCGGTGAGCGCTACGGCGTCGCTGCTCATCGCCACACTCACGGGCCTTCCCGTCTCGACTACCCACACGTCGACCGCCGCCATGATGGGCGCCGGCGCGGCAAAGAACGTTCGCTCCGTCAACTGGGGCGTCGCCAAGGAAATGGTCCTTGCCTGGGTCTTCACGTTCCCCGGCTGCGGCCTCATTGGATTCCTGCTCACCAAGCTTTTCCTCGTCGTTTTCTAAGGAGAACCCATGCCCCGTGCCAAGAAAGAGGACATCTTCTACACCCTGCTCAAGGACTTTGCCGCGCGCATCGAGGACGCGGCCGTGGAGTACGTGAAGGTCATCACGGACTTCCCCGAGACCACGTCCGAGATTCCGCAGATGAAGGTCTACGAGAACAAGTGCGACGAGAAGGTCAAGCACATTATGGAGGAGCTCTACTCGTCCTTCGTGACGCCCATCGAGCGCTCCGACATCAATGACCTCGCGCTTGCCATGGACGACATCGTGGACTACATGAACGCCATCGCTTCGGGGTTGGACCTCTTCAACGTGAACGAGATGCGCAAGGAGGGCCCTCAGATGGCCAACCTCACGCTGACGGCCGTCAAGGACATCCATGTGATGATCGATCACCTGCCCGACTACAAGAAGGACACGCTTGTCATGGAGAAGGCCATCGCCGTGGGCCACATCGAGGACGAGGGCGACCTTGTCTATCAGAACGCGCTGCGTCGCCTCTTCCTCGAGGAGCCCAACGGCCGCTACACCGTCACGTGGACGAGACTCTTTGACCAGATGGAGGACTTGCTGGATGCCTGCGACAACACCGCTGGTGTCGTACGTTCAGTGGTGCTCAAGGGCGCGTAAGAGAGGCTCTCATCGGCGTGAGCGCCGAAGGGCAGGTTTTCACAACAAGTGTGTACGTAATCGCGCCTTCCGGCGACGGAAGGCGCGTCTCGTACAGAGTCCGTTGGAGACGCTGGCTTCGGTGCCTCCCTCTTTTTGGACAAGCGTCTTTCTGTGACCCCCGGGCTGCATGAAAACGCTCTATCGGAGGGGATTTTCTCATCCGTCGCATAAAAATGCGCTATCGGACGGTCTGTTAAGAGCTTCGATATCAATCGTTGAATTATACTTACACAAAGATGGATAAATCACATAACATATACAAAGTTATGTAACAGTAGTTTCATTACTGATGTAATCTCTCAAGAGGCACCGTCCGATAGAGCGTTTTTATGCAGAGCTGTCGGAATCTCCGTCCGATAGAGCATTTTTATGCGTGGGGCGACGCGCCGCCCATATGCCGGAGTCGTTGTATCTAGTGCCAATGGATTTCTGAGTACCAATCAGGCGACTTGTACACTCGTGCAGCCGTATCTGCGAAGTCCTCTCACCGGAATCAAGCCGGTGTCCGTATCCGAGCTCTTGTAGAAGAAGCGGACAAAGGAGCCCTTCGTGCGCATCCAGGAGACAAGGACGTTTCCTGGGGCTCGCGCCTACCGTTATGTGCTTTCAAGAACTGTCTTGTCAGATGGCAAGACAGAGTGCCATACTGTCGCCCCAGTGGCCATGCCAACCAAAGGGGAGCATCGTGGAGGAAGACCAAACTGGGCGCAGGGAAGCGCTTGCCGAGAGGGTCGAGCGGCTCAAACGCGAGAGGGGCGCCGTGGTTCTTGCGCACTACTACGTTCCCGCCGAGACCCAGCGTCTCGCGGACTACGTGGGTGACTCGTTCTACCTGGCTCGCCTTGCAAAGACCCTCGATGCCCCGGTCATTGTGCTGTGCGGTGTCTCGTTCATGGCCGAGAGCGTGAAGCTCCTAAACCCCTCGCGCCGCGTCCTTATGCCGGAGCCCGCCGCGGACTGCCCCATGGCCCATATGGTGCGCCAGGAGGACGTGGACCGCGTGCGCGCCGAGGTCCCCGACCTTGCCGTCGTTGCCTATGTGAACACCACGGCCGAGGTCAAGCGCTGGTCGGACGTCTGTGTGACCTCCTCCAATGCAATCAAGGTGGTGCGCGAGCTGCCCGAGAAGAACATCCTCTTCATCCCCGACATGAACCTCGGCCGCTACGTGGCAGAACAGGTGCCCGAGAAGCACGCAATCTTGAACCGCGGCTACTGCCCCACGCACAACAAGATCGGCCTCGCGCAGGTCGAGGCGCTGGAGCTGGCGCACCCGGACGCCCTGATCCTTGCGCACCCCGAGTGCACGCGCGAGGTGCTCGACGAGGCGGACTTCATCGGCTCCACCAAGCAGATCATCGAGCGCGTCGCCACGGGCGAGGAGCGCGAGTTTATCGTGCTCACGGTGGTGGGCGTCGCGGACCAGATCGCACAGCGCACCGAGGGCCAGGGCAAGCGCATCTACTTCCCCGAGCCCGCGCCTGTGTGCCCCAACATGGCCATGGTCACCCCTGAGAAGCTGCTTTCCTGCCTGGAGAACATGACGGGGGAGGTCGCGCTGCCGGAAGAGCCGCAGCGTGCAGTCGAGCCGCTCGAGCGCATGCTCGAGCTGGCGGGGAGGTGAGTGGCATGGCAAGCACGGCTGTTGTGGAAAGGCCTGCCCAGGCAGGCGAGAAGGCCGCGGCCCCGCAGCCGCGGGCGCTCGTGAGCGACGTCGTGATCGTGGGCTGCGGCGTGGCTGGGCTCTACTCGGCGCTCAACCTGCCGCGCGGCCTGCGCGTGACCATGATCTGCAAGGAGGACCTGGAGAGCTGCGACTCAATGCTCGCGCAGGGCGGCATCTGCGTGATGCGCGACCCTGACGACTACGACTCCTGGTTCGACGACACCATGCGCGCCGGTCACGGCGAGTGCCGCGCGCAGAGCGTGGACACCATGATCTGGTCGAGCCGTGACGTGATCCGCGACCTGGTGCGCCTGGGCGTCGACTTTGACCGCGCGCCCGATGGCGGCTTCGACTACACCCGCGAGGGCGCCCACTCGCGCCCGCGCATCCTCCACCATGCGGACGTCACGGGCAAGGAGATCACCACCAAGCTGCTCGCGCAGGTGCGGCGTCTTGCCAACGTGGAGATCCACGAGCACGTGTGCATGGACGACCTTCTCGTCGAGAACGGCTCCTGCGTGGGCATCGTGGCGCACGACGCGCGCGGCCGTCGCCTGGAGCTGCGCGCGCGTGACGTCATCCTCGCCACGGGCGGCATCGGTGGGCTCTACGAGCGCTCGACCAACTTCCCGTGCCTCACGGGCGACGGCTGCCGCGTGGCCGCGGCGCACGGCGTGGCGCTCGACCACATGGACTACGTGCAGATTCACCCCACGTCGCTCTACACCGAGAAGCCCGGGCGCGCCTTCCTCATCTCCGAGAGCTGCCGCGGCGAGGGGGCCATCCTGCTCAACGCCGCCGGCGAGCGCTTCTGCGACGAGCTCCAGCCGCGCGACGTGGTCTCGAAGGCCATCTACGACCAGATGGAGCGCGAGGGCTCGCGCTACGTGCGCCTCTCGTTCGAGCGCGTGCCCGAGGACGTCATCTGTGGGCACTTTGCCCACATTTGGCAGCGCTGCCTGGAGGAGGGCTACGACATCCGCCGCGAGCCCATCCCCGTTGTGCCCGCGCAGCACTACCTCATGGGCGGCATTCACGTGGGCACAAACTCTCAGACCACCCTGCCGCACCTCTATGCGGCAGGCGAGACAAGCTGCAACGGCGTGCACGGCGCCAACCGCCTGGCGAGCAACTCGCTTCTCGAGAGCCTCGTCTTCTCCCGGCTCGCCGCGCGCGACATCGTACGAGAAAGGCATGCCGCATGAACTCGGTGACACTAAAGCTGCAGGCAGAGCCGCTGATCCTCTCGGCGCTGCGCGAAGACATCACCAGCGAGGACGTAACCACGGCGTCGGTAATTGACGAGAAGGCCACGGGCGAGGTGCGCCTCATTGCCAAGGAGGACGGCGTCATCTGCGGACTGGACGTGTTCGCGCGCACCTTCGAGCTGCTTGACCCCACGGCCACCTGCGAGTTCTCGGTCGAGGAGGGGGCCGACGTCACCGCCGGCCAGGACCTTGGCTGCGTGCGCGCCCACGTGCGGACGCTCCTCTCGGGCGAGCGGGTCGCGCTCAACTACCTGCAGCGCATGAGCGGCATCGCCACGGCGGCGCGCCGCATGTCCGCGCTCTTTGCCGGCACGCGCACGTGCCTGGTGGACACGCGCAAGACCTGTCCCAACATGCGCGTCTTCGAGAAGGAGGCCGTCCGCGTGGGCGGCGCGGGCAACCACCGCTACAACCTCTCCGACGGCGTGCTGCTCAAGGACAACCACATCGACGCTGCCGGCGGTGTTGCCAAGGCCGTTGCCGCCGCGCGCGCCTACGCGCCTTTCGTGCGCAAGATCGAGGTTGAGGTCGAGACGATCGAGCAGGTCAAAGAGGCCGTCGCCGCCGGCGCCGACATCATCATGCTCGACAACATGGACCTGGACGCCATGCGCGAGGCCATCCGCGTGATCGACGGCGCGGCCGAGGTGGAGGTCTCGGGCAACGTCACGATGGA
This sequence comes from Atopobiaceae bacterium, assembly GCA_902834555.1. Taxonomy (GTDB): domain Bacteria; phylum Actinomycetota; class Coriobacteriia; order Coriobacteriales; family Atopobiaceae; genus Tractidigestivibacter. Next base: position 41,647 of record CADFJN010000015.1, on the reverse strand, counting down.
GCGCGCCGCCCGTCTCGCCGACCTGGGCGTGGACTACGTCTCTTCCGGCGCAATCACCCACTCCGCGCCCATCCTCGACCTCTCGCTCAAGCACCTCACCGTGACCTCGAATCCATGCTAGGCTGAGGGGCATGAGCGGAGAAGATCGCAGAGCAAAGATCGTGGCGCTCCTCGGCGATGCCGGGGAGCCCATTTCTGGTGGCCAGCTGGCGCGCGAGCTTGGCGTGAGCAGGCAGGTCATCGTGCAGGACGTGGCGCTCCTCAGGCGCAGCGGCGTCGAGCTGGAGTCCACGCACCGTGGCTACGTGCTGCGCCGGCACGACAGGCCGCGGCGCATCTTCAAGGTGTACCACACCGAAGAGCAGATAGAAGATGAGCTCAACCTCATCGTTGACCTGGGCGGCACCGTGGAGGACGTGGTGGTGAACCACCGCACGTACGGGGTCATCTCTGTGCCTCTCAACGTCTCAAGCCGGCGCGACGTGGCGCGCTACCTGGCCGACATTGCGTCGAGCAGGTCGACGCCCCTCTCGCGCGTGACCTCCGGGTACCACTTCCACCACGTGAGCGCTCCGTCCGAGGATGCGCTGGACGAGATTGGCGCGGCGCTCGCCAAGCGTGGCTACCTGGTAGACCGCCTGCCGTACGAAACCGTGGAATGAGACAAAGGGACAGTCCCTTTGTCTCATTCCACGCCGTGTTGGTCCTCTGTTGGCTTTGTTACAAGCTCCGCAATGATTGCGACCAGCTGGTTTCAGCGTCCTAATCTGGTTGAACGCACGCTCGCACCTGCGCGCGATACGGATGAGAGGGGAATACCAATGGAGAAGAAGGACATCGACTGGGGTAGCCTCGGTTTTGCCTACATGCATACCGACTACAGCTACGTCTCGAACTACAAGGACGGCGCCTGGGACGAGGGAACGCTCACGCCCGACCACACCGTCACGCTCTCCGAGTGCGCAGGGCTTCTCCACTACTGCCAGGAGGTCTTCGAGGGCCTCAAGGCCTACACCACCAGGAATGGCGACATCGTTTGCTTCCGCCCGGATCAGAACGCTGAGCGCATGTACAACTCCGCGAAGCGCATCTGCATGCCGCCGTTCCCCAAGGATCGCTTCGTGAAGGCCGTCGAGGAGGTCGTTAAGGCAAACGCCGCCTATGTCCCGCCCTTCGGCTCTGGCGCTACCCTCTACATCCGCCCGCTCATGTTCGCGACCGGTGACGTCATTGGCGTGAAGCCTGCCGACGAGTACCAGTTCCGCATCCTCGTGACGCCAGTTGGCCCGTACTACAAGGGCGGCGTCAAGCCCGTCAAGCTGCAGGTCTCCAAGTTCGACCGTGCGGCACCCCACGGCACCGGCAACATCAAGGCCGGCCTCAACTACGCCATGAGCCTCTATCCCAGCGTCGAGGCGCACAGCAAGGGCTATGCGGACAACATGTTCCTCGACCCCAAGACCCGCACCTACGTTGAGGAGTCCGGCGGCGCCAACATCCTCTTTGTTAAGGAGGACGGCACCCTCGTCGTGCCGCAGTCCTTCACCGACTCCATCCTGCCTTCCGTCACGCGCCGCTCGCTGGTCGACGTGGCCGAGAAGATGCTGGGCATGAAGGTCGAGCAGCGCCCCGTCAAGTTCCAGGAGATCCTGGACAACGAGTTCGTCGAGGCCGGTATGTGCGGCACCGCCGCCGTCATCTCGCCCGTGGGCGAGGTCGACAACGACGACGTCCACTACGTCTTCAAGAGCGGCATGGAGAACGTTGGTCCCGTCATGAAGAAGCTGCGCGAGACGCTCACCGGCATTCAGTCCGGCGAGATCGAGGACCAGTTTGGGTGGGTTCACAAGATCTGCTAGTCACCAGGTACGTGTAGGCCGGGGGCCGGTTTCCTACGAGAAGTGCGCTGCTGAGCGTAACTTCTCTCCGGAAACCGGCCTTCGGCGTATCTGTGAGACAAAGGGACAGCCCCTTTGTCTCATAGACGGCCATCGATGTCACCACTTTCCTGGCCGCGGTTACAACTGGTTCGGCACTGTCGGGCACGATTTCGATAGATAACAGCGTTCCACGGCACGAAAATGTCGGATTTGTTCTCGTTAGCGCATGGAGTGGGGCGGCGGCCCTTCTCATCCTCGGGATTGAGTTGCCGGGCAAACGAATCCCGAGGCCCGCGTCAGCAGACGCAAAAAGTCCCCCGGCGACGAGAGCCGCCGGGGGACACTGGGCCGCACTAACAGTCCAACTTACTTCTTGGCCTTGCCCTGGTTGGCAACGGCGTTGATCTTTGCCTCGATGGTGGCGGGGTCGCCAATGTAGTGCTTGTCGAGGATGTTCCAGTCCTTGTCGAAGGTGTAAGAGCAAGGAACGCCCGTGGGGATGTTGACCTTGAGGATCTCTTCGGGAGTGAGGTGCTCAAGCTGCATCACGAGGGCGCGCAGCGAGTTGCCGTGGGCGGCGATAAGAACGCGCTTGCCGCTCTCGAGCTGCGGCTTGATCTCCTGCTCGAAGTACGGCCACGCACGGGCGATGGTGTCCTTCAGGCACTCGGTGTAGGGGAGGTCCTCCTGTGGCACGTCGCGGAACATCGCCTGGACGTGCGGGTCGCGCTCGTCGCCGGGCGTGAGCGCGGGCGGCTGGACGTCGAAGGAGCGGCGCCAGATGAGGACCTGCTCCTCACCGTGCTCCTCAGCGGCCTTTGCCTTGTTGAGGCCCTGGAGCGCGCCGTAGTGACGCTCGTTGAGGCGCCAGGTCTTGTGGACGGGCAGCCACGCGCGGTCCATCTCGTCAAGGACGATGTTCAGCGTGTGGATGGCGCGCTTGAGCAGCGAGGTGTAGCAGACATCAAAGTCGAAGCCCTGCTCCTTCAGTGCCTTGCCGCCGGCAGCCGCCTCCGCGCGGCCGGTGTCGGTGAGGTCGACATCGGTCCAACCGGTGAAGAGGTTGAGCTTGTTCCACTCGGACTCGCCGTGACGAATGATCACGAGGTGCATGTTCTGGTCGTCAGCCATGGGCTTCCCTTCTCTTGGGCTTTTTCGTGCGCTTCCGCACACCTGTAGATAGTATGACGCAAAAGGGTATAGTTGACATAGGTTAACTTGAAGCTTGCATGAGGGAGGCAGCTATGAATCCCCTTGATGTTGTCATTGTCCTTGCGGTGGCCGCGGTGGTGGCCCTGTGCGTGCGCTCGATTGCCCGCGGCGAGACAAGCGAGTGCAGCACCTGCGGCGATGCCGGCTGCACGGCGCGCTACACCGGTGGGCGCTGCCGAGCCGCCGATGACATGCTCCGCCGCGCGAACGAGGCGCTCGACAAGCCGGCGCACCCCAGCGCTGGATAGGCACCACAGCGCTGGATAGTTCGCCAAATAGGGGCCGCTGTGGTTGCCCCAACGTGTCTCCCACGTCATAATTCCCTCCGATGGGAAGGTGGAAACAGGCACGAAATACGGTTGTGGGAACGTAGGTATGATTGAGCAGTACCTGCGCCCGTGCCGTCGGGAGGAGACCCATGAGCACCGAGAAGGACATAGATTTCGTTCTGCGCACCGTTGAGGAGCGCGACATTCGATTCGTTCGCCTGTGGTTCACAGACGTGCTTGGCACGCTGAAGTCGTTCGCGATCTCGCCGGAGGAGCTCGAGGAGGCCTTCGAGGAGGGCATTGGCTTTGACGGCTCGTCGATTGACGGCTTTGCTCGCCTCGAGGAGTCGGACATGCTCGCCTTCCCCGATGCCGAGACGTTCCAGCTTCTGCCTTGGCGCCCCACCGAGAGCGGCGTGGCGCGCGTGTTCTGCAACATCTGCACGCCTTCGCGCGAGCCGTTCGCCGGCGACCCGCGCGGATGCCTCGAGCGCGTCTTCGAGCGCGCCGATCGCGAGGGCTACGTGTTCAACGTGGGTCCCAAGATCGAGTACTTCTACTTCGACAACGACGTGGACCCCGTGCCGCTCGACACTGCCGGCTACTTTGACCTCACGCCGAGCGACGTGGCAAACGACCTGCGCCGCCAGACCACACTCACGCTCGAGAAGATGTCCGTTCCCGTGCAGTACTCCTTCCACGGCGGTGGCCCGTCCCAGAACGTCATCGAGCTGCGCTTCACCGAGGCCGTGAGCTGCGCCGACAACATCATGTCTTCTCGCCTGGTCATCAAGCAGGAGGCGGCGGCCGAGGGGCTCTTCGCGTCGTTCATGCCCAAGCCCCTCTCGGACGCGCCGGGCTCTGCCATGTTCCTCTACATGTCGCTCTTCGACCACGACGGCGAGAATCTCTTCTGGGCTCCCAAGACCGAGCACCCCGCGCACCTCTCCGAGCTGGCACAGCACTTCGTGGCGGGTCTTCTCCGCTATGCGCCCGAGTTCACGCTGGCCACCAACCCCACGGTTAACTCGTACAAGCGCTTCATCACCTCCGGTGAGGTTCCCAACTATGCCACGTGGGGCCGCAAGAACCGCTCCGCGCTAGTGCGTGTTCCCACGCACAAGCCGGGCAAGCACGTTGCCACGCGCGTCGAGCTGCGCAGCGCCGACAACACCGCCAACCCGTACCTTGCGCTGGCCGTCACGCTGGCTGCGGGCCTCAAGGGCATCGAGGACGAGCTTGTGCTTCCCGAGGAGGCTACGGTCGACACCTTCTCGCAGAGCGAGCGTGAGCTTGCCGCCAAGGGCATCGAGCGACTTCCGCGCACGCTGGGCGAGGCGGTCGATCGCTTCGAGGAGTCAGAGCTCATGCGAGAGACGCTGGGCGAGCACATCTTCAACTACCTCCTGGAGAGCAAGCGCCGCGAGTGGGAGGAGTTCTGCACTACCGTTACCGACTGGGAGCGTGTCCACTACTACGGTGGCGTGTAGGCTACGGCGGCGTGCAGGCCGAGAACTTCTCGCCGAGAGCTTCGTTACGCGTTGGGGGGCGCCCGCTGGGGAATCCGGCGGGCGCCTTTCTCGTGAGACAAAGGGACAGTCCCTTTGTCTCACTTTGTCTCACGCCACGCCTGAGCGAAGGTCTCGCGGCTAGTGCGTACAAGAAGAGCCTGATGGTGTCATCGGGGGTCCCGCTGACGGCCACTCTCCGCCCTTGGGCCTCTCTCCCTTTCGCCAGACCGGCGCCTTTTTTTCAGCCACCGGTTACCCCGCAGCTGATTATTGCGCGATATTTCTCCATAACCCACAAGTCAACTGGCCTTATGTCGAAATGGCGAGAAATAACGCGCAATAAATTCGAGGGAGCTGAGCGGAGCAGCGCTGGCGGAGAGGGGTGCGAAGATCGGGTGGAGCAGATCGAGCAGCCCCATGGTCGCACCGGGTCTTGACTCTCTATTCAGCTTCGCCTTTTCAAATCAACTTCGATGGAGAATAGCTCCTTTTCTTAATCGTCCTTCACGTTTGCCCAGTTGGACGGCATTGCGATTAAGAAAAGGAGCTAAACTCCGCTGGCCGGAGGCGCGGAACCGGAGGCGCGGAACCGGAGGCGCATGCCGGGGAGCCGGTGGCGTCGGTTGGTGGGCGAGAGGGCGAGAGGGACGTCGCGCCTCGAACTGTCTTGGCATTCCCGCTTGGCAGCAGTTTTGTTTAAAACCCTTATATGCTACGCCGATAATAGTAAAACGCTAACCTGCGGTTTATCAGTAATTGAATCGTCTAATACTCGAGGATACCTTGGGAAACCGCATCCCAACCGTAAATGTCTGCCAGCTCGACCATGCAGGCCCAGTGAAGCCCCGATGTCCCTTCCAGCTCCACACGCTCGCCTAGAGGCGGCATCTTATACGCATTACTGCATATGAATTCAGCGGCCGCTACAGATAATGCTCAAAATATTCCTTAAACAGGCATAACAATTAAGATAAATGCATAAATTACCAGAAAAACAGCAGCTCACTCTTTGTCAATCTTGTTAAGAAACCGCGCCGTGCTGCCGTTCGCGGAGCCGTTGAGCCAAACTACTTGACCAACGGAGGGGTGGTATCAAGGCCGTAATGTTCCCCTCACGTCAGAGAGAAGAGCATCTCATGAAGCAGCTCGCGTCACTCACGCGCCGCGACTTTCTCGCGTGCGCAATGGCAGCCATGGGCACGGCGGCACTCGCCGGATGTGGCTCCACGTCGTCCTCAACGGGCACCTCTACCAGCTCAATAACAACCTCAGCCTCGCAGGACGCCTACACCCTGGTGAAGGATGGACAGCTCACCGTTGCCTCCGACCTCGCCAACCCGCCGCTTGACTACACCGACACCTCGACCAATGAGCCCGCGGGCTTCGAAGTCGAGCTCATGCAGGCCATTGGCGAGAAGCTCGGCCTTACGAGCGTGTACCTCTCGCCCGTGAAGTTCGACACCATCATCCCCACCATCAAGCAGGGCGGTACGGCCGATGTGGGCGTCTCCAACTTCACCATCACCGATGAGCGCAAGCAGGAGATTGACTTCACCGACCCCTACCTCGACTCCAACCAAGGCCTCGTAACTGCGAAGACTGCCACCAAGACCACGCAGGACGCCCTCAACTCCGCAGATGTCAAGGTGGCCGTGCAGGCCGGAACTACCGGCGAGTCCTGGGTCGAGGAGAACCTCCCCAACGCCACGCTGGTCTCGCTCGACGATCCGGTCGTGGCCCTCACGGGCGTCCAGTCCGGCCTCTATGACGCGGCCGTCGCCGACCTCCCCGTGGTTCAGTACCTCGTCAACAACTCCTTCACCGACTGCCAGGTCTCCATCGAGATTCCCACGGGCGAGCAGTACGGCATCGTTGTCTCCAAGGGCAACCCCGCGCTCACGAGCGCGATCAATGACGCGCTGGCCCAGCTCGACGAGGACGGCACGCTGAAGGACCTCAAGACCAAGTGGTTTGGCTCAGACCTGTAACGCTCCGAGTCCACCGCCTGTAACGTTGTGCGGTAACAATGGGGGACAAGCACTGCCCGTCATCGGACGGGAGGGAAGGAAGAAGGGAACACCATGAAGAATTCCATGAGCAGGCGTCAGTTCATCCTCGCCGCGGGCGCCCTTGCGGGCAGCGCGGTGCTCGCGGGCTGCGGCGGCAGCTCCACCAGTAGCTCCAGCACGTCTACCAGCACGGACTCGTCCACAAGCAACGCGTCCTCTGCAAGCGGCGACTCCTACACGCTCGTGAAGGACGGCACCCTGACCGTCGTGGCCGAGCTGGGCTTTGCCCCGTTCGAGTACATGAACGACCAGACCGGCGACCCCGAGGGTTTCGACGTCGACGTCATCAACGCCGTCGCAGAGAAGATGGGCCTCCAGTGCGAGTACCTGCCTAACCAGAAGTTCGATACCCTGGTGTCCCTCATCAAGCAGGGCGGAAAGGCCGACGTCTCCATCGCAGCCATCACGATCACCGACGAGCGCGAGGAGTCCGTTGACTTCTCCGAGCCCTACCTCGATTCCAACCAGGCCATCGTTGCCATCAAGGGTTCCACCGAGACCGAGGCGACCCTGAACGACGCCTCCAAGCAGGTTGTCTGCCAGGGTGGCACCACCGGCAACGACTGGATCACCGAGAACCTCCCCAACGCCACGTGCGTGCCCGTCGACGACGTCACGGCAGCCCTTACCGGCGTCCAGACCGGCCTCTACAACGCCATGGTCGTCGACCTCCCCGTGGCCAAGTACATGCTCACCAACTCCTTCTCCGACCTGGACATCATCGAGGAGATCGCCACGGGCGAGCAGTACGGCATCGCGATCTCGAAGGACAACCCCAACCTCACGAAGGCCGTCAACAAGGCGCTCGAGGACATGAAGAGCGACGGTACGATGGACTCCATCGAGACCAAGTGGTTCGGCTCGACCATCTAGCAGGCACCATCAGGCACGGAAACGACGGCGGGGCCACACGGCCCCGCTTTCCAGTCAGGAGCAATTACCTTGTCACACATGCATGAGAACGCCATGACGAGAGGGGAGAGCCACCACACGCGGCGCGTGCCCGCGCTCGCCCTCGCGCTTTCGGCTGCACTCGTCCTTGTCGCCACCCTGGCGCTTCTCCCCGTGAGTGCGCTTGCCATGACCACCAACAAGGCCACGGCGCGCCCCAACGAGGACGGTGGCTCCGGCGTCATTGGCGCCATGGACACGCGTCTCACCTGGGAAGGAACGGTCGGCGACGACGAGGAGGTCTCCTCGATCACGCTGAGTCTCCCCGAGGGGGCAACCTTCGACCACGCGAGTACCCGCATCACCGTGCTCGATGGCCTCAACCGCACGAGCATCGACGGAACCGCCACCTCGTCGGGCAACTCGGTGGCTGTGCAGTTCTCGGAGGGCATCCCCGCCGGCTCGCTCGTGCGCCTCGAGATTACGAACATGCAGTTCCCCGCCGACGGCGGCGACTACGTGGTCTCGGGCAGCTACACCACTGCGGACGGTCAGTCGCACGCGCTTGACGATTCCGCCGCCATCACGGTGATTGCCAACACGCCGCTCCAGGCGGCCGTGAGCTGGCTCGACGCGCAGCCCTGGGTTGCGGCGTGGAACTCTAACCCGTTCCTCGGCATGTTCTTCAAGCCCCAGCTGCTCCTGACCTCGTTTGCGTCGCTCTTCCCCGGCTGGCTCGTCTGCCTGGGCATCGTGCTTGCCTGCTACCCGTTTGCCATCGTGCTTGGCCTGGCCTTCGCTATGCTCAAGACCAGCCGCCATAAGGTGCTGCGCGCCATTGCCATCTGCTACATCAACCTTTTGCGCGGCACGCCGCTCTTCCTGCAGATCTACATCATGTTCTTTGGCCTGCCCATGGTGGGCATCAACATTGACAACAACGTCCTGGGCGTAATCGTGATGGCCGTGAACTCCTCGGCGTACCTGGCCGAGATCTTCCGTGCGGGCATCCAGTCCATCCCGCAGGGCCAGTACGAGGCAGCGGCCTCCTTGGGCATGAACGGCTTCCAGACCATGACCTCCATCATTCTGCCGCAGACCGTGCGCCGCGTCATCCCCACGGTTACCAGCGACTTCATCACGTCCTACAAGGACACGTCGCTGCTCTCCTCGGTGGGCGTCATGGAGCTCATGATGTTCTCGAAGAACCTGACTACCACCTCGGGCAACATCACGCCGTACATGGCCGCGGCCATCTACTACCTCATCGTGACGCTGCCGCTCATCAAGGTTGTTGGCATCATCGAGAACAACATTGCCCGTTCCGAGCGTGGCGGCGGCCCCAGGCCCAAGCGTCGCGCCGTGGCCAGCGCGTCCCAGCAGGCCTCTAAGGCCGAGGAGGAGCTTGCCGCCTCTGCCGAGGTCTCCCACGCCGAGGCCACCAAGCCTGCCAACGACGTCTTTGCGGCCCTCTCCGCGCCGTTTGTCTCGCATCCCACCGTCGACCTTGGAGGTGTCGCAGATGGCGAATAAGCACCGTCATTCGCGCGAGGACGTGCCCGTCGTCCCCGATGCCCTCTCTGCCGAGGAGGCGGCACGTCTCGCCTTTGCCTCGGACCAGACCCTCACCAAGCACCACTTCACCGAGGGCGAGCACCCCATCGTGCGCATCGAGCACCTCAACAAGTCCTTCGATGACACCAAGGTCCTGCGCGACGTCAACCTGGACGTGTGGCCGGGCGAGGTCGTCGTGGTGCTGGGGCCGTCTGGCTCGGGCAAGTCAACCATGCTGCGCTGCATCAACCTGCTGGAGACGCCCACGGCCGGCCACATCCTGATCGAGGACCAGGAGATCACGGGGCAGAGCAAGACCGACGTCAACAAGCTGCGCCGCGAGGTTGGCATGGTGTTCCAGTCGTTCAACCTCTTCCCGCACCTCACCGCCAAGCAGAACGTGATGATCGGCCAGACCAAGGTCCTCAAGCGCTCCAAGGAGGACGCCGAGGCCGAGGCCATAAAGCAGCTCACGGCCGTTGGCCTGGGGGATCGCGCTGACTTCAAGCCGCCTCAGCTCTCCGGTGGCCAGCAGCAGCGCGTGGCCATCGCGCGCGCAGTGGCCATGCACCCCAATGTGCTGCTCTTCGATGAGCCCACGAGCGCCCTTGATCCAGAGCTGGTCCGCGGCGTCCTCGACGTTATTCGTGACCTGGCCGAGAACTCCGGCATGACCATGATCGTGGTCACGCACGAGATGGACTTTGCCCGCGAGGTCGCTGACCGCGTGGTCTTCATGGAGGACGGCGTGGTGGTCGAGCAGGGCGTGCCCGAGAAGGTCTTCGACCATCCCGAGAATGCGCGCACGGCCGAGTTCCTGGGTTCCATCGGCTAACGAAGGGCTCGCACCGCGGCTGTCGTGGCCTGCTCATATTGGTATTTTAGGGACAATGTTTGCCTTAAACTGTCCCAAAGATATGTGCACAGTTTGTGAGTTGGGGGCGTCGTATCGGCTGCAGCCGCGTGCGGCGCCCCCTTCTAGCTGCGTCTCGTTTGGATTTTGTTGAGGCTCGCTAGCCACGTGCGCGGCTGTGCTACTCTGTTTTCTGGACTATGAACAAGCTGCAATAGCTTTGACCAACCGGCAGGGGGCTAGAGTGCATCACAAGAACATCCTGCTCATATCTGGTACCACGCGCCTGCACGACCGCATGCGCGAGCTTTCCCATGCCATCGACGTCTCCATTGCCCTTGCAAACGAGGAGACGTTCTCGCAGGCAGTTTCTTCTGGGCACGAGTTTGACCTCGTTATTCTCGATGCGGACGGTATGTCCCAGGACACCCTCAACGCCGTGGATTCCTTTGTTGCCGAGAACGGCTTTATCCCCATGCTGCTGGTGCAGGATCCGGACAAGCTCTCCACCATGCGCATGCCCACGCAGGGCAAGAACGACTTCATTCTCTCCACGGCCGGTGTCGACGAGCTTGAGGTTCGCTGCTCGCTTCTGCTGTGGCCGGGCGAGGAGAGCGCTCCCGCGGACATCGTGACCGTGGACAACATGACCATCAACCTTGCCACCTACCAGGTCTACATTGACGAGAAGCCCGTTGACCTCACGCTCATGGAGTACTCGCTCCTGTCGTTTCTGGCCACGCACCCGTCGCGCGCGTACTCGCGCGAGACGCTGCTGCACCGCGTGTGGGGCTTCGAGTACTGCGGCGGTACGCGAACCGTCGACGTGCACATTCGTCGAGTGCGCTCCAAGGTTGGCCCACAGGTCGCGGCGCACATCGTTACCATCCGCGGCGTGGGGTACCTCTTCCGCGTGTAGGCTTGGCGTTTGGGGATAGATTGAGTTGCCGGGGGCTGCTGCGAGGCGGCCCCTTTTTGGTGTTGGTTCGCAGCCGGCTGCACGCTGGCGGCTGCGAGGAGGCTGCTCGTCTCGCTCTGCTCGCCTGGCTCCGCTTGTCTCGCTCTGCTCGTCTTGCTCCGCTCGTCTCGTTTCAAATTATTGCGCGATATTTCCTGTAATACTGGCGTTTTACCAGTTGGCTATCCTCGCATCAGGAAATTTCGTGCAATAAATCTGCCGAGAGACCCTGGCCTCCCGAGCCAAAAGTTGCAGAGAGGGCCAACGGGCTCCGAGGCCTGCTGCATGCCCGTACCTGCCGCCCCTCCAGCCGTTCTTTAGCGGTATTTGAGAACCGGATTCGACATTTCCGCAGGTCGCGAGAATTGCGATTCTCAGATTCCGATAAAGAATGCAGAAGGAGAGGGAGCGGGGGGCTGGGCGCGGGCTCAGGAGGTTACGGACAGTGAAGGGGCGTCTCGCTCCGCTGGGTTTTCAGGAACACAAAAGACTTGTTGCGCAGGCGTGGCGATACAGCGCCAAACGCGGCACCCTTGGCGTAACGGGGTACATTCACAGTCGTAAGCAGGACGGCCCCGGTGGGCCGCCACAGACGAAGGATGGGACGTTTCCATGGCAGACTATTCCACGGGCAAGCCTGGCGAGGGTATGACCGGCGCCGGTTCGGCCCCTCAGCAGAACCAGGGCACGGAGCCCACGCAGGTACAGCCCACGCAGGCACAGCCTACGCAGAGCTATGACTATGCAAACTATGGCGGCAAGGGCGCGGCGTACTCGCCAAGCGCCGGCTACGTTGGCGCAGGCCAGCAGGGCGGCTCGCAGGCGGGGCAGACGACGCAGCAGCCTCAGCCAGTGCAGCCCGCAGCGGGCGGCAACGGCGGCGTGGGCAACGGCGGAGACAAGCCAGGCAAGGATAAGAAGGCCGGCGTGAGCAAGCCCATCGCTGCAGGTGCGATCTCTGGAGTTGTGGCAGCGCTCGTCGTGGTGCTCGTGCTGAGCCTCACGGGCTTCTTTGGCAAGCCCTCCACAACTGCGGGCTCCAGTTCCTCCTCGGGTGGCTCCAGTTCGAGCAACGGCACCATCAACATCACGTCGAGCGACGCCGACGCGTCGACGGCAGAGGCCGTGGCCGCAAAGGCCATGCCCTCCGTGGTCTCGGTGAATGTCACTACCGACAGCGGTGAGGGTCTTGGCTCCGGCGTCATTCTCGACACGGACGGCGACATTCTCACGAACTACCACGTGATTGACGGTGCCACCTCCGTCAGCGTGACCATTAGCGGCAAGAGCTACGAGGCCAGCGTGGTTGGCTCCGATTCCTCCTCCGACCTCGCGGTCATCAAGGCCGACCTCAACGGTGACTCCGTGACCCCCATCGAGGTGGGCGACTCCTCCCAGCTCAACGTTGGCTCCTGGGTCATGACCATTGGCAGCCCGTTTGGCCTCGACCAGTCCGTCTCCGAGGGCATCGTCTCTGCGCTGTACCGCAACGAGCTCCTGCAGTCCAGCTCGGGCGACACCATCTACACCAACCTCATCCAGGTTGACGCTGCTATCAACCCCGGCAACTCCGGCGGCGCACTCGTGAACGATCAGGGCCAGCTCGTGGGCATCTCTACGCTCTACTCGTCCTCGACTGAGTCCTTCGCGGGCATCGGCTTTGCCATCCCCGGCAACTACGCCATCAAGATTGCCGACAAGATCATTAGCGGCGAGGAGGTCACGCATGCCTACATCGGCCTCTCGATGCAGACCGTGAACGCCCAGAACGCCCGCTCCAACGGACTCTCCGTGAACCAGGGCGCCTACGTTGCCGAGGTCGTCTCTGGTGGTCCTGCCGACCAGGCCGGCATCCAGAAGGGCGACATCATCGTTGCCATGGACGGCGAGGCAATCACCTCCGCCGACGGCATGGTCCTTGCGGTGCGCTCGCATGACATTGGCGACACCGTCACCGTGACTGTCGTGCGTGGCAACGATACCAAGGACCTGACGGTGACGCTTGGCTCCGACGAGGCTCTCCAGGCTCAGCGCGAGCAGGAGAACTCCTCCTCTAACAGCACTACCGGGAACGGCATTGGCCTGAATGGCAACGGCACCGGCCTGAACGACAACAGCACCGGCAACGGCACCACGCAGGACGAGCTTGAGCAGTGGATTGAGGAGCGCATGCAGCAGCGCCAGAACTCCACCGGCTCCTACACCACCGGCAGCGGCGCGAGCTACTCGACCGGTGCCGAGGCAACCACGCTCTCGGCTGAGGGCTGGGCTGCCTAGGCCAGCATCTGCACAAGCACCGCCACACCACACGCGGCGAGGGCCCCTGGGCTCCCGCCGCGTTTTCTTTGTCTCGCTGTCTCACGTTGTGCGGCCGTGCGGAGTCCTTGAGGCTGCCATTGCAACCGTTGTTACCGGGCCGAAGGGAGAAATGCTCGAGTCCTGCGGAAACTTCCCCGCCAGTCTACGGGCCGGTAATAAGTGGTGGCCAGTTGCCCCCGTTGCTACCGGCCCGTTGAGCAGCGCGGACATTTGGCCAGTTGGCGAGAGAAGCTTGCCACGGGCCGGCAACAAGGAACAAACCCCTTCCGCTTGTTGTTACCGGGCCGTTGAGCAGCGCGTGCATTTGGCCAGTTGGCGAGAGCGAAGGAGAACGTGCCGGTAACAAGCCGCGAATCCCGCCATGCTTCTCTGTCTCGCTTATTTGTGTCGCGCGGGCCGTGTACCCTTTATGCAGGAACATCGCCAAAGGAGGTCCCATGGCCGAGATAAAGTGTCCCAACTGCGGGAAGGTCTTCCAGGTGGACGAGGCGGGCTACGCGCAGATTCTGCAGCAGGTGCGCGACGCCGAGTTTAAGCGCCAGCTGGACGAGCAGCGCGCCCTCATGGAGCAGCGCGAGGCGGCTGCCGTGGAGGCGGCACGCGCAAAGGCCCAGGAGGCGCTGCGTGCGGAGGTTGCCAAGCTCTCCTCGCAGCTTGAGCAGGCGCAGGCCGCGGCCAAGGTGCAGCAGGCCACTGCCGAGAAGAGCGCACAGGAGCTCCTTGCGCGGGCGCAGGATGCGGCAGCGCAGAAGCTTGCGGCCGCGCAGCAGGAGTCCGCGGAGCAGCTTGCCCAGAGGGATGCCAGCATCGCGCGCCTCACCGAGCAGCTCCGCGCGCAGGAAGAGCAGGCCAAGGGCGCTCGTGAGCTCGCCGTGACGCGCGCCACCGCCGAGCGCGACCGTCGCCTGGTCGAGCTGCAGTCGCAGGTGCAGGAGGTCTCGGCCAAGAAGGACCAGGAGATTGCCGTTCTCAACCAGCGCCTGGTCGAGCAGGAGAAGTACAAGGACCAAGAGATTCGCGACCGGGACGACGAGATTGAGCGCATCAAGAACCAGCGCTCGCGCCTCTCGGTCAAGCTCATCGGCGAGACCCTGGAGCAGCATTGCGAGTCCGAGTTCAACAAGGTGCGCATGATGGCGTTCCCGCGTGCGGAGTTCCACAAGGACAACGACGTGGTCGACGGCAGCAAGGGGGACTACGTCTTTAGGGAGTGCGACGAGTCTGGCACAGAGATTGTCTCGATCATGTTCGACATGAAGAACGAGGACGACAACTCCGTGAACCGCAAGCGCAACGAGGACCACTTTGCCAAGCTCGACCGGGACCGTCGCAACAAGCATTGCGAGTACGCCGTTCTCGTCTCTACGCTCGAGCCCGAGAGCGAGCTCTACAACGCGGGCATCGTGGACGTCTCGTATCGCTACCCCAAGATGTACGTGGTGCGCCCGCAGTTCTTCCTGCCAATCATCAGCCTGCTGAGAAACGCCGGTCTGAACGCGGTCTCGGCTCGGCGCGAGCTTGCCGAGGTGCGCCAGCAGAACCTCGACGTGACAAACTTCGAGGAGAAGCTCGAGAAGTTCAAGCAGGGCTTTGGACGCAACTACGAGCAGGCCTCCAAGCGCTTCTCGGAGGCAATAGAGCAGATAGACCGCTCCATTGCGTCGCTGCAGAAGGTGAAGGAGAGCCTCACCAAGTCCAAAAACCAGCTGCGGCTTGCCAACGACAAGGCGGAGGACCTCACCATCAGGCGCCTCACCCGAGGCAACAAGACCATGAAGGCGGCGTTTGAGGAGGCCGCGCAGGCACAAGCGAGGGAGGGTGGCTCTGACGCGGGCTCGGTCCCTGCGGAGCATGACGAGGGAGACCCAGCCAACGCCGTGGAGCCAGACGTGGTGGAGTAGGCCAGCGCCGAAGCTACGCCGGGGCCGGGGTTGCGCCTGGGCCACGCCGGGGCCGGAGTTGCGCCACACAATCGTGCTCGAATCTGTGACCCGCGCAGGTCGATGCACAATCGGCGTCCGAACGTGTAGCGAACTGTCACACAATCGCCGTCCGAACGTGTAACGACCTGGGCGCGCTACGCATTCGCACTCGAATGTGTAGCGGTCGCAAACGCAACCTTCTCGTTTGACTGGTACCCCAAAGGGGTATATTGTCTCATGGTAGAAGATGCCCCAGGGGAGTATGTGATTCCCCCGATGCACTTAGGAAGGGAGCCAGCATGGAGACAACCGAGCACGCATGCGCCGGGACAAATTCCAAGACGTGCGCCCACATGAAGCAGACGCCGCGCTCCGAGGAGCTCAAGCACGATGTCACCTGCCGCATCAACCGCGCCATCGGGCAGCTCAACGGCGTCAAGGCCATGGTCGAGGAGGACCGCTACTGCGGAGACGTCCTGACTCAGCTTGCGGCGGTGGAGTCCGCAGTGAAGGCTGTGAGCCGCGAGGTCATGCAGGACCACCTCGAGACCTGCGTGGTTGAGCGCATCCAGGCGGGTGACACCGAGGTTGTCGACGAGGTCATGCGCCTCTTCAAGAAGTTCATGTGAGTCCCACCCACCGCGGGGCCAAGCACTGCACCTCCCTGCTCCCAGGGACGCAAAGGCGAAGGGAACTAAGCACTATGAAGCAAACGTTCGACATTACGGGCATGACCTGCGCGGCCTGCTCGGCACGGGTTGGAAAGGCCGCCTCGGGCGTGCCCGGCGTCAGCGAGGCAAACGTCAACCTGCTCAAGAACTCGATGGAACTCGATTACGACGGAAACCCCAAGACCGCGCAGGCTGTGGTCGTGGCCATCGAGAAGGAAGGCTATGGCGCGTCTCCGCGGCAGGAGGCAAGCGGCACCGCCTCGCACAGCTCGTTCGTCGACCCCAGGGAGGGCGCTCAGAAGGCGATCGAGGCCAAGAAGAAGCAGCTCATCTGGTCCATCGTCTTTGGCGTGCCCCTCTTCTACCTGGCCATGGGTCCCATGCTTGGCTTGCCGGAGGTTCCCGGCCTTGCCGGCATGCAGGGCATGATGGCCTCCGCGGTGACGCAGCTCCTTCTCGCCACCTGCGTGCTCTTTGTCAACCGCAGCTACTTTGTCATGGGGTTTAAGACACTCTCGCACCTCTCGCCCAACATGGACTCGCTCATCGCCATTGGGTCTGCGGCGAGCTACGCCTACAGTCTGGTGGGGGTCTACCAGATGGCGCTGGCACTTGGTGCCACGGACCTCGAGGGCGCCCACTACGCCATGATGCACTCGCTGTACTTTGACTCGGCCGGCACCATCCTTGTGCTCATCACGCTGGGCAAGTATTTCGAGGCCCGTGCCAAGGGCAAGACAACCTCTGCCATCAGCGCACTCATGGACCTCGCGCCCAAGACGGCACGCGTGCGCCGCAACGGCCAGGAGGTCGAGGTGCCTACCGACGAGGTGCGCGTGGGAGACATTGTGGTGGTGCGCGCCGGGGAGTCCGTACCGGTCGACGGCATCATTCGCGAGGGTTCCGCCTCGATTGACGAGTCCGCCATCACCGGAGAGCCGGTGCCTGCCGAGAAGGGCGCGGGCGACCGCGTGACCGGTGCCACCGTGAGCCAGCGCGGCTGGTTTGCCATGGAGGCCACGGCCGTTGGCGACGACACGGCGCTTGCAAGCATCATCCGCCTCGTGGACGAGGCCACAAGCTCCAAGGCGCCCATCGAGCGCCAGGCCGACAAGATCGCCGGCGTCTTTGTCCCGGTTGTCATGGCGATTGCCGCTGTAACCTTCCTGGGTTGGATTGCAGTCTTTGCCCCCGGCGATTTTGCGACGGCGTTCAACCATGCCGTCTCGGTACTGGTCATTTCCTGCCCCTGCGCACTTGGCCTGGCCACGCCTACGGCAATCATGGTAGGCACGGAGCGCGGCGCCAAGGTGGGCATCCTCATCAAGAGCGCCGAGGCCCTGGAGGGCGCCTGCGTCCTGGACACCGTGGTGCTCGACAAGACCGGCACCATCACCGAGGGTAAGCCGCGCGTGACCGACGTGCGCCTGGCTGCCGGCGTGGACGAGGTCGAGCTTGCGCGCGTTGCCGCCGCGCTCGAGCGTAAGAGCGAGCACCCGCTTGCGCAGGCCGTCTGCGACTACGTGGACGAAGCATATGCAGGCGCGGACGCGTCCGTTGACGCAGCAAACTTCGAGCAGGTCGCCGGCGGTGGCGTGCGCGCGACGATCAACGGCACTCCCGCCATCGCAGGCAACGCCCGCCTCATGGCGTCCGCTGGCGTGGACGTCTCGGCGCTCGTCCCGCAGGCGGACGAGCTTGCGGCCCAGGCAAAGACGCCGCTCTACTTTGCGCTCGGTGGTCGTGCGCTGGGGCTTCTCGGCGTGGCGGACGTGGTGAAGGAGACCTCGGCCTCGGCCGTGGCGCGTCTGCGCCGCATGGGCGTGCGCACCATCATGCTCACGGGCGACCAGGCAAAGACCGCTAAGGCGGTGGCGCGTCAGGTGGGCGTCGACGAGGTCGTGGCCGGCGTGCTTCCCAGCCAGAAGGAGCAGAAGGTCCGGGAGCTCCAGAGCCAGGGCCACAAGGTGGCCATGGTGGGTGACGGCATCAACGACGCCCCGGCACTTGCTCGCGCCGACGTGGGCATTGCCATTGGCGCCGGTACCGACGTTGCCATTAGCTCGGCAGACGTGGTTCTCATGCACTCCGACCCGGCAGACGTTGCCACCGCCATCGAGCTGAGCCACGCCACCATGCGTGACATCCGGCAGAACCTGTTCTGGGCGCTGTTCTACAACGCGATCTGCATCCCCGTGGCCATGGGCGTGCTCTCGCCCCTGGGCGTGACGCTCAACCCCATGGTGGGGGCGGCGGCAATGGGCTTCTCGTCCGTGTTTGTTGTCTCCAACGCGCTCAGGCTGTTTGCCTGGAAGCCCAGCCAGGTGGACGAGAAGGACGCTGCGTCTGTTGACACCAAGGTCATTCCGGCCGTTGCGGAGCATGATGTCTCACCCGCGGCCGAGGTCAAGAATGCGACTGCCGCGGAGGCAGCCGCCAACGAGAGGAGTACTGCCATGGAGAAGAAGCTCAACGTCGAGGGCATGATGTGCGATCACTGCGTTGCCCACGTGACCAAGGCCCTCGAAGGCGTTCCGGGCGTGAGCTCGGCCAAGGTCTCGCTTGCGGACAAGAACGCCGTGGTCGAGGCGGCGCCCGAGGTCACCGATGAGGCCCTTGTCGCCGCCGTCAAGGACGCGGGCTACGAGGCCACAGTGGCGTAGCGTCAAGCGCCAACCACGTGGAGTTTCTCGACAGGAAGGTCATGCCGTTCAAGGGTCTCGCCGGCGTCGTGCCGCGAGGCCCTTATTCTGTAATGCAGATATGTCTAGCTTGGCAGACGCCCGGGATGCGCCTGCCGTCGGACGAACGGGGGATGGCATGGCAAGGATTGGCGCGCTCGAGGCCGGCGGAACCAAGATGGTCCTTTCCGTGGGGACGTCCCAGGGAGAGGTTCTCGAGCGAGAGGAGATTCCCACCCAAGGCCCAAACGACTGCGTCGATCGCATGGTGGAGTGGTTTGGCTCGCACAGCGTCGACGCACTTGGCATTGGCGCCTTTGGCCCCACCGGCGTGAACCCGTCGTCCTCCAGCTACGGCAAGATCCTCGAGACGCCAAAGACCGCGTGGCGCCACTTCGATTTCCTGAGTGCCTTCAAGCCGCTTGACATCCCCATTGGCTACGACACCGACGTCAATGTCGCCTGCCTGGGTGAGGTTACGTACGGCTCGTGCAAGGGTCTTGACACCGTGGTCTACCTAACGGTTGGCACGGGCATTGGTGCGGGCGTCATGGTGAGCGGGCAGCTCCTGCACGGCATGCTGCACCCCGAGGCCGGCCACATCCTGCTTGAGGTCCAGCCGGGTGACGAGGGCAACTGTGTGTGCCCGTACCACGACCGCTGCTTTGAGGGCCTGGCGGCCGGACCCTCGATCGAGCATCGCTGGGGCAAGAAGGGCTTCGAGCTGGCAGACCGCCCTGAGGTATGGGACCTCGAGAGCACCTACCTGGCCGAGGGAATTGCCACCTACGTGCTGTGCTACTCGCCGCAGCGCATTGTGCTCGGCGGCGGCGTGATGAAGCAGACCCAGCTCTTCCCGCTGGTGCGTAAGAAGGTCCTCGAGAACCTGAACGGCTACCTCGTGACGCCCGAGCTGGCGGACATCGACTCCTACATCGTGGAGGCCGGCTGCAAGGGCGACCAGGGCGTCCTTGGCTGCATCGAGCTGGGCCGCCGCGCGCTGGAGGCCGCCCGCGCGTAGGGGCAGCGATCTTCTCGTTAGGACTTGCCGCAAGTTCTCCTGGGCTCGCCACGCATTCGGGTGCGATTGAGTGGCGAGCCCAGCTTGATACACGTTCGGGCATCGAATGTGTATCCGCTTGCCACACGTTCGGGTATCGAATCTGTGGCGTCCTGCGCGGGTCACACGTTCGGGTACGAACCTGTAGCGTGCAACGAATCCGTAGCGCACCGCAGGCTTAGGGCGACCCGCGCCCTGCCCCCGCATGCGTCTGTGCCCTTCTCGGCGCTGCCTCAATTCCGCTGGCTGTTTGCGTTACCCTTGCTTGGTGATTGCCGGGGACGAGAGGGGACAGCATGGCTGAGAAGACCAACAGGAACAACGCAGACGCGGCCGGAATGCAGGGCTCGCTCTTTGGCGATGCGAACGCGGCGTCCTTCTCGGCTCAAAAGCCTGTCGAGAAGCTAGCCAGCCCTGCTCGAACGGCGCGCGCACGTGCGGCCGAGCTCAACCGCATCCTCAACCACGCTGCCTACGCCTACTACGCCCTCGACGCGCCCGAGATGACGGACGCCCAGTTCGACCGCTACCTCCAGGAGCTTCTCGCCCTCGAGAAGGCCAACCCCGAGCTGGTCACGCCGGACTCCTACACCCAGCGCGTGGGCGGCTATGTCTCCGAGCAGTTCGAGCCCGTCCGCCACGCTAGTCGTATGTACTCCATCGACGACGCCATGAACCTGGACGAGCTGGACGAGTGGCTTGCCCGGACCGACGAAGCCCTAGGCTCAACGCCGGAGAACCCCGTGGCCTACACCTGCGAGCTCAAGATCGACGGCCTGGGCGTGGCGCTCACGTACACGGATGCCCAGCTCGTGCGCGCTGCCACCCGCGGCGACGGTACGACGGGCGAGAACGTCACGGCCAACGTGCTCACGATCCACGACGTGCCTCGCGCGCTGGCACCAGAGGGCCTCAAGCTTGTGGCCGACGCCGGCCTTGGCCGCTCCATCGAGGTGCGCGGCGAGGTCTACATGCCCAAGCACTCGTTCGTCCGCCTGAACGAGGCGGCGGACGCTGCAGGCCGCGAGCCCTTTGCAAACCCGAGAAACGCTGCTGCCGGCAGCCTGCGCCAGAAGGACCCCAAGATCACGGCCCATCGCGACCTCGAGACCTTCATCTACGCCGTGGCGGACGAGTCGCCGCTCTCGGTGACCAGCCAGTGGGAGTTCCTGCACTGGCTCTCTAGCTGCGGCTTCCACGTGAACCCCAACGCCCGTCGCTGCACCTGCGCCGCCGAGGTGCATGATTTCTGCGCCACCGCGCTCGCGCACCGAGAGGACCTCGACTACGACATCGACGGCGTGGTGGTGAAGGTCGACTCCTTTGCCAGCCAGACGGCGCTTGGCTTCACCGCCCGCGCGCCGCGCTGGTCCATCGCGTTTAAGTTCCCGCCCGAGGAGAAGCGCACGGTGCTTCGCGACATCCGCATCCAGGTGGGCCGCACCGGCGTGCTCACCCCCGTCGCGGAGTTCGACCCCGTGAGCGTTGCGGGCTCGACCATCGCGCGCGCCACGCTCCACAACATCGACGAGATCCGCCGCAAGAACGTGCGAGTGGGCGACACCATCGTGGTGCACAAGGCCGGAGACGTGATTCCCGAGGTCGTGGGCCCCGTGCTCGAGCTGCGCCCCGCAGACTCGCAGGAGTTCCAGATGCCCACGCACTGTCCCAGCTGCGGGAGCCCCGTGGTGCGCGAAGAGGGCGAGGTCGCCTACCGCTGCGTCTCCATCGACTGTCCCGCGCAGGCCGTCGAGCGCCTCATCCACTGGGGGAGCCGCAACGCCATGGATATCGACGGCCTGGGCGACGAGCTGGTGGGCCGTCTGGTCGAGAATGGCACCCTCACCGATGTCGCGGACTACTACGACAAGCTCACCGTTGACGCGCTTGCCTCCACACCCACGGGTCGTTCCTACGAGACAAGCACCAAGGACCACACTGAGGGCGAGGACATCCTCGTCGGACGCGCCATTGCCGAGAAGGTCATGGCGCAGGTTGATGAGTCCCGCTCCCGCGGCCTTGCGCGCGTCCTCTTTGGTCTGGGCATCCGACACGTGGGTGCCAACGTTGCCACGGTGCTGGCGCGCCACTTTGGCTCGCTCCAGGCACTTATGGCCGCTAGCGAGGAGGACATCGCCACGATCGACGGCATTGGTCCCAAGATCGCTGCATCGGTGCGCGAGTTCTTCTCGGTGCCGGAGAACGTCCGCGTGCTGGAGCGCCTGCGCGAGGCGGGCGTGGTCCTCGAGGAGGAGGTCGCTGAGCCGGAGCGTCCGCAGACGCTGGCCGGCCTCACCTTTGTCCTCACGGGGACACTCGAGCACTTCACGCGCGACGAGGCCGGGGCGCAGCTCAAGGCCCTGGGCGCCAAGGTCTCCGGCTCTGTTTCGAAACGCACGAGCTTCGTGGTGGCAGGCGCCGCTGCTGGCTCCAAGCTCACGAAGGCGCAGTCCCTCGGCGTGCCCGTGCTGGACGAGGCCGCGCTCGAGCGCATCCTCGAGACGGGGGAGGCGCCGCAGGCGTAGGCCTTTCGGCGGTGTCGTAGGCCACTCGGTGCTGCTCCAGCTGGTTGCTAAAACTCCCCCTTCGGGCGTCGTTTTGGCGCACGAAGGGGGAGTTTCTGATGGGATTGCGTACGGAGGGACTGCTCCGGCGTCGTTTTGGCGCACGAGCGCAAGTTTCCGCACCAGGGATTAATGGCGATGGCTTTGTTGCTCTCACACCAACTACTAAGTATCCCATCTCTGGAATGCTTTTGCACGGCTGCGTCCGTCGCGGACAATAGGTGACCGCTTGCGGCACGGATGCGCTTCCCGGGGTTTAACACCTTTCGAATTGGCTATAAAGACAGTGACTAAAGGGAGTCGCCCAGCAAGGACGACCGAGGTAGGAGGTGCATTCCGATGGGCAGTGACGAGAGTTCAACCAAGCGCCTGCCTTTGGATGCATGAATTCACCCCAGAGGCGGTGGCAGATCCCTCGCAACGTCAAAGTCGATACGGTGGCACCGCGAATACGCTGATTAGACAGCGACGTGAATCTCAAACAGGGCAGGCGCATCTTTTTCTCCGGTCGGTGAAGAACCGACAACTCCAGACAGGTTCCTAATACCACGAGAGGAACGGAGAACGGGTTCGCACCAAGCGAGCCATCACAGATAGCACGTGCGTATCGCCTTTGTCGCATCCCGCGCGGGAGCGACCTCCCTAAGGGGGAGAGTCCAAAGTATCACGTAGGTGGGCGGACGCCTGGAAGGGCGTCCGCCCTTTTGTGTTGTGGCTCAGCATGTCAACGACACTACAGCAAAGTCCGGACGGCCCCCTCTCTAGCCTGCGGTATCCTTGGTGGTCGCGTGGCGGGCCCGCACGGGGCGAGCAACGCCGCGCCCCAAGGAATGCGAGGTCACATGCTCAGGATCGGTCACGCCATACTGCACGTCTTTGACTTCGAGAGCGGCAGCACGTTCTTCTCCGAGCGCGAGCTCGACCTCGACAACCGCCAGACCCGCTCATACGTCACGCGCCGCCTGCGTCGCATCCGCTCGAGCGCCGAGAGCAAGCACGGCACCTTTGCCCCCGAGAGCAACTTTGCATCGGGCCTCAAGGAGTACCTGGCCGGTCAGGTTCCGTTCGTGGACTTCTCCGTGCAGATAGCCCAGTGGTTCTGGGAGGAGCTGCGCCGCGCTGAGGACCTCGAGCAGTGCGACCTCCTCGTGGCGGACTTCACGGACACCGGAGAGATGCGCGCCTCAGAGAACACTGATGAGGACAAGGTCTCGGATGCCTACGAGTCCGAGGGAACGCGCCTCTTTGCCGTGGTGCTTCTCCCCAGGAAGCAGGCGTTCATCCACGAGGTGGACGAGAACGGCAACGAGATTGCCCGTCAGGACGCCACGCTTCCCAACCCCACGCAGAAGGTCGACACCTACGTCCTCATCGACGCCGACACCCTTGCCATCGACTTCCACGACAAGGAGCGCAGCGTGGCCGGCGAGTCGCGCCAGATCATCCCTGAGCTCTTCCTTCAGTGCTCGCAGGAGGCGTCGAGCCACGAGGTCATCGACGAGGTCACGAGCATTGTGGAGGACCTCTCCGAGGAGTATGGCCTCACGCCGGCGGTCGAAGTGTCGCGCGCGAAGGCGGCGCTTGCCCGCCACGCGGATACCGACGAGGCCATCCAGCCCGCAGATGTGGGCCGCGAGGTCTTTGAGGACAACCCCGAGATGGCGCAGCGCTTCGAGGAGCGCACCCGCGAGCGCGACCTGCCCGAGGAGGTGCCGGTGCGCCGCGGCGCCGCCAACCGCCTCACGCGCACGCATCGCATTCGCACCGATACGGGCGTGGAGATCGCCTTTCCCTCCGAGCTGGCCGAGCGTCCGGGCTACATCGAGTTCTCGCACCAGGAGGACGGCAGCATCTCGATCGTGATCAGCAACGTGGCACGCATCGAGAACCGCTAGGGGAGTGCTGGTCGCCACCCCCCCCCGCTGTCCCAGCGAGGCGCCGCTGCGCTCCCTGCCGCTGGCCGTATGCCCCATGTGTTTTTCGTCCGATGACGGCCGAACGAGTAGAATGGCATGCGTGACCTAAACGTAACCCAGCTGTACTCTCAGGAGGCCTCATGCACACTAGCGGCACCAGCAGCCGACGTGCGTCCAACGCACTCGCTCCCGCGCGTACCGTCACGCGCAGGGATGCCTTCAGGCTGCTCATTGGCGCCGGCGCGCTTGCCTTTGTCAGCCCCGTCGCCGCCTTCGCAACCTCGCAATCGGACATTGACGCCGCCCAGTCGGACGCCGATGCCGCCCAGGCGCAGCTTGACCAGATCGGCCAGGAGGTCTCGGACCTCTCTGCGCAGCTCTCGGACACCGTTGGCCAGATCGACGACGTCTCTGCGCAGATTGACCAGACCCAGGCAGACATCGACGCCAAGCAGGCCGACATCGAGGCAAAGCAGGAAGACATCGATTCCACGCAGAAGGAGATCGAGCAGAAGCAGGAGGTTTTGGGCCAGCGCATGTCGGCGGCGTTCAAGTCCGGCAATGCCAGCACCATCGACCTGCTTCTCTCCTCGGCGTCCTTCGAGGAGCTTACGTCCAACATCTACTACCTTGACAAGGTGTCCGAGCAGGACAACTCCATGATCGAGGAGGTCAAGAGCCTGAAGGCCGACCTCGAGATCCAGAAGGCGCAACTCGAGGACGACAAGGCCACGCTTGAGTCCAAGCAGGCCGACCTCACCTCCCAGAAGGACCAGCTCAACCAGCTCAAGAGCAGCCAGGAGTCCCAGCTTGCCGATGTCCAGGCCAAGCAGCAGGAGGCCCAGGACCTCGTCGACCAGCTCAACTCCAACGTCCAGTCCCTCATCGACCAGCGCAACGCCGAGCTTCTCGCCGCCCAGGAGGAGGCTCGTCGCGTAGCGAGCTACAGCTCCTCAAGCAGCTCCTCGGGTGGCTCTGCCGGCGGCTCCGCAAACATCAGCTCCGGCACCTCCGGCTCGCAGGCCGCCGTCATCTCCGCCGCGTATAGCACGGGCTCCACGGGTGCGGGCTTCTGTGCGGCGTGGGTCTCCAACGTCTTCGCAAACGCGGGCGTCGGCACGTTCTATGGCAACGCCTGCGACATGTACTGGGCGTACTGCTCAAGCTCAGACAGGTCGTCCATCCAGGCGGGCATGATTATCGCCGTTCCCACCGAGCCCTACTCCGCAGCAGCGCGTATCTATGGCCACATTGGTATCTACGTGGGCAACGGCACCGTACGCCACTGCGCGAGCGGCGTTGTCATGACCCAGAGCTTGGACTCCTGGATCAGCGAGTTTGGCGTCACCTCCACTCCGCGCTGGGGCTGGCTGGGCGGTGTCGCTCTTGCATAGGGAGGCTGGCGAGAAGGACGAGGTTGCCTCTATCCCACAGACCCCGGTGCAGGTGACGCTTGGCATTGTCTCTGCAGTCATGGCCATCCTCGGCGGCGTTGTGCTGCTCGCGGGTGGCCTTGTTCTCTTTTCCGCCATTACGGGGCAGGCAAATGCCTCGGACTCCGGCCTAACCATTGCGGGCGTCACGCTTTCCGGCTGGTCGCCCATGGGCCTTGCCGTTGTGACCCTTGCCGCTGGCGCGCTTCTCTGTGCGACTGCCTGGCTGGGCTTTGCTGCCTCGCGCGACTCCGGGCGCGTGGGGCCCTACCGCTTCCTCTGCTACCTGGTTGGCCTGGTGCTTCTCGTCGCCATCCTCTGGAGCTGGGGCTCGGGCACCATCCTCATCTTCAACCCCATCGTGCTCTCCACCACCATCACCTACGTGGTGGTGTGCTCGTCGCTTGCCGACCGCGTGCAGCGCGAGCATGACGAGGGAGTGCGCGGTGAGCCCTTCCTGCTCAGCGGCCACCAGCGCGCGCTCAGGCTTATCTCGCAGGTCATGATCGTGACCGCGGTGCTCAACGTTGTTATTGCCCTTGTCGTGTGGTATGCCATCTCGCAGATGGATTCGGCAACGCAGGTCACCCTGGCCAGGGCGCAGTACACTGCCGGGCAGCTCTCGGGGAGGGTTCTCGCGTGGGGCCTGTCGTCTGCGGTGGTCAATCTCCTCGTGGGCCTTCTCGGCCTGCGCGGTGCCAACCAGCCCGAGAAGGTCCGCCCGTTCCTGTGGGTCTCCGCCATCTCGCTTGCCTATGCGGCGGTGCAGCTGGTGCTGGGCATCGTGACCTCGCGCGAAATGGGAAGCGTGCAGTCCAGCTCCATCACCGACGCCCTCTTCTACGCTGCCTGCACCTACCTGAGCGTAAAGATTCGCCGCCAGCCGCAAGACCGCAACGGTCAGGCAACTGGCGGCGAGATAGACCGCACCGGCGGCATGGCTCCGGCCGACCGCTAGGCGAGACGTGCCGTCTCGCCTAGGTGTGGGCTATGCCTCGGGCTGGGAAAGCTCCAGCTCCATGAGCCGCGCGATGCTCACGATGTAGATCTTGAGCGCACGGCGCAGGCTCTCCTCAGAGACAGCCTCGTCCGGACCGTGCTCCATGCCCACCCACGAGGGCTCCTTCGCGTACGGCTCATGCGGGCCAAAGGCGCAGGCGCGGCGGAAGTGGCGGGCGTAGGTGCCGCCGCCAATGGTGAATGCCTTGCCCTCGCGGCCGGTGTACTCGGCGTAGGTCTCAAGCAGCGTGGCGATCTCGGGCGAGCTGGGGTCGATGTAGAAGGGCTCAACGTCGCGGCTCTCCTCGAAGCTCGCGTTGAAGCGCGTGGCAAAGCGCCTGAGTTCCACGGTGATGCGGCTGCCCGAGGTCGAGGTGGGATAGCGCGAGTCGATGGTCTGGACAAAGCGGTCTCCCTGCGTGCGTACGGTGCCGCCAATGCAGGTGAGCGCGCCAAACTTGTCGTCTGCGGCGGCGATGCCCAGGGGCTTGCCGTCGCTGGCGTGGCAGATCTCGTGCTCCATGTGCAGCCAACGCTTTTCGGTGTCCGTGAGGTCGGGAACGTTGGCGAGAAGGTAGTCGGCAAGCACGCAGATGGCGTTCACGGTGCCGGCAGGCATGGAGGCGTGGCCACCCTTGCCGTGGGCCGTCACGCGCGCAAGCCCGACGCCCGCAGGCTCGACGTCCACGTGCGCCGCTGCGGGAAGCTCCTCGGCGTCAACGCGCACAAGGGCCGTGGCCTGGCCCGGAATCGCATTGGAGACGGTGCCGCCATCAAGCTCCTCGATCACGCCGCCAATCATGGGCTCGGAGGTGAAGCTGCCGCCAAAGAGGCCCTTCTCACCGCAGATGAGCGGGAAATCGGCATCGGGCGAGAAGCAGAAGGCGGGCTCGGGGCAGCAGCCGAGGTAGTGCTCGACGTCTGCCATGTTGGTCTCCTCGTTGTTGCCGATGATGCAGCGGAGGGCGTAGGGGAGCGGCTTGCCGGTCTCCTTCACCTGAAGGGCAAAGAAGTGCGCGGCCCAGAGCGAGAGGACCAGGGGGCCCTTGTCGTCGAGCACGCCGCGGCCCATAAGGTAGCCCTCGCGGCGCGTCACGTCGAGCGCGGGGACGGTCCAGCCAAGGCCCACGGGGACGATGTCGGAGTGGGCAATGGTCGCCACGTAGGGCGCGCCCTCCCTGCCCGCGACCTCGCCGTAGCCAATGCAGCCGTCGAGGTCCGTGACGGCAAGGCCGAGGCGGCTGGCAATGCCCTCGGCCGCCACCAGGGCCTCGTTTGCCTTGGGGCCATAGGGCTTGCCCGGTTCGGCGGCCGAGAGGTCCTCGACCGACTCGATTCTCACAAGCGTGCGGATGTCTTCGACAACGTCCTCCCAGACCTCGTCTACGTATGCGTCGACCTTGGCCTTGAGCTGGTCGTCGTTGGTCTGTGCCATGCTTCCTCCCAATGGGTTGGTAAATCGTGCCCCACCATATTAGACGCTTGCCTTGCGGCGTGGCAGCGGGGTCGCTCATGGCGTCGCACGCGCTGGGGAAAGTGGTGGCACAATGGCAGGTGGCGCACCGCGTGGCAACTGCGTGGCGCTGGTGACACGGTGCGACAAGAGGAGGCCCCATGGCAGGTGACGAGTGGTACAAGGACATGGTGTTCTACCAGATCTGGCCGCGCAGCTTTGCCGACGGCGACGGAGACGGCATCGGGGACCTCTACGGCGTCTACGAGAAGCTCAACTACATAAAGTCGCTGGGCGTGGGTGGCATCTGGTTTTCTCCGCTGTACGTCTCGCCCAACGCCGACTATGGCTACGACATTGCTGACTACCGGCACATCTCGCCAGATTACGGTGACGAGCAGATCTTTCGCCGCGTGCTTAAGCGTGCCCACGAGCTGGGCCTTAAGGTCATCATGGATCTGGTAATAAACCACACCTCCATCGAGCACGAGTGGTTCCAGAAGGGTATCGACCCCGCAAGTCCGTACCACGACTACTACATCTGGCGCGACCCGGTTTCGGTTGGCGGCGTCCCCAACAACTGGCAGAGCATGTTCGGCGGCTCCGCATGGACGTATTGCGAGCAGAACGGCCAGTACTACCTGCACCTCTTCTCCGAGGGACAGCCCGACCTCAACATGGACAACCCACGCGTGCGTGACGAGGTCAAAGACGTGATGCGCTACTGGCTTGACATGGGCGTCGACGGCTTCCGCGAGGACGTGATCACCCTCATCTCCAAGGCGGAGGGGCTTCCCAACGACCATGGCCCCCTCTCGCTCCCCAAGGGCAAGCAGTACTACGACTGCGGGCCGCACCTTGCGGACTACCTGGGCGAATTCCGCCACGACGTGCTAGTGCAGCACGACTGCTTTGTGGTTGGCGAAGCGCCCTTTGTGGACGTGGAGAAGGCCCGCATGCTCACCAGCGGTCCGCGCGAGAGCCGCCTGCTTGACATGATCTTCAGCTTCGAGCACATGGAGGCAGACTGCCTCTTCACAGAGTACATCCCGCTGCCGTTTAGCCCCAGGCGCTTCATGCGCGCGCTTTCGCGCTGGCAGGAGGGGCTGCACGGCGTGGGGTGGAATGCGCTTTACCTCGAGAACCACGACCACCCGCGCGTGATCAGCCGCTACGGAAGCGAGCGCTACCGTCGAGAGAGCGGCTCGATGCTTGCCTGCGCCTACCTCTTCCTTGAGGGGACGCCCTTTGTCTTCCAGGGGCAGGAGATTGGCATGACCAACATCTCGCTGCCGTCCATCGAGGACTACCCAGACTGCATCGCGCAGGAAAACTACCGCTCCTACGTGGAGAAGATGGGGGAGGAGAAGGCACTTGCACGCGTGCGCCGCGCCACGCGCGACAACGCGCGTACGCCCATGCAGTGGGATGCCACCGAGAACGCCGGCTTTAGCACGCACAAGCCGTGGTTTGCCGTGAACCCCAACTATCGCCAGATCAACGTTGCCGTCCAGGGCAACGACGAGAACTCTCTTCTCAACTTCTACCGCCGCGCCATCAAGCTGCGTACGCAGAGCGCCGCCGTGCGCTGGGGCGAGTACCACGAGTTCCTTCGCGCGAGCGGGAGCGTGTACGCGTACTCGCGCGAGTTCGCGGGCAACGACGAGCACGATGCCGAGACGCTGCTGGTGGTCTGCTGCTTTGGCAAGGGCGGGCATCGCGTGGGGATCCCGGGGAAGTTTCGGGAGCGCAAGCGCGAGGTCCTTCTCGCCAACTACCCCGTGGAGGACGCAAACGCGGACTCGTTTGTCGCGCGGCCGTACGAGGCAAGGGTGTATAGGGTGCTGTAGCGCGGCGGCGCGGCGTCCACCATCGTCCCTTCGCGAGGCCTTCACGCCGGCCGGTTACAATGCCCCCTCCTGCTATCGATCCGTAAGGGAGGTCCCTGGCAATGAAGGTCGCCATGAGAAGGACCGTGCTCGTCGCCGTCATCTGCTTCGCCGTTGCGCTCGTAGTGAGCGTTGTGTTTCTCGCTTGGTTCAATGCCGACCCCGACACGAACATCACCGCAATTCTCGCCAGTTTGCCGCTGAGCTACCTGTATGCGGTCTCGTCTGGCCTTGCCGCGTTTTCTGTGGGGGCGCTGGTGGCGCTTGTGGCGGGGTCTCTTGCTCACCTGCGCATGCCCAACCTGCCGCGCGTGATCTTTGCCGCGCTGGGCTGGGTCGTGCTGGGCTTCCTGCTCCTCGCGCCCATCATCGCGACGCTTGCCTCAAGCTCGGCTGCCATCGTGTTTGCGCTGGTTGTGTACGCAGCGATCAAGGTTCCCGTGGTCTTTGCGGCCTTTGGCCTGCTGCTTGGCCTGGGCTTTGCCGAGAGGCGCGATGCCCAGCAATAGCACTGCCGGCAGCACTATCGTTCTTTAGCGGTATCTGAGAACGTCGATTCCCACGACCTGCGGAAACGTCGTGGCCGTTTCTCAGAAACCGCTAAAGAACGGAATGGCTCGGCCGAAGAAGGTCCTTCGCCTATACTTGCAGCCTCATTTCGAAGATACTAAGTACTTCTGGGCGTCATTTATTGCACGAAATTTCTTGATGAGAAGTCCATCAACTGGGGAAATGCCCCTCTTGTCAGGAATATCGCGCAATAATGGCAAGCGCACAGACCCAACAAGGCCGGTGCCTGGCATGGCTGCAGGCTGTGGGTCTTAGAGGGTAGGTCAGGAGCCGTGCCGGGCAAAGGTGCCGAGCGCGGTGACGCTCCGGAGCTTACGCCTCGCGGATGAAGCGGACCACCTCGCCGACGGCGTGCGAGAGCCATATGGCCTCGCCCACCACGTGCGGTCCCTCGCCAAGCGTGACCAGCCGCGCGTCGGGAAACTCCTCCGCAGCTCGACGCGCGTCGTCAAAGGCGTGATGGCTTGCGCCCTCGCTGCGGCACACCAGCACGGGTCCGTGGAAGCGGCGCATGTCTCCCCAGATGCCGTCCGCACTCTCGCTGCCGTCCACCGCGCCTATAGCAGAGAAGTCAGGCGAGAGCAGCACCAGCCCGGACACGTCATGCGGATGCCGGGTTGCCGCCAGTGTCGCCACCACGCATCCGTGCCCCGCGCCGGCGAGAAACACTCGGCAGTTGTCAATGACGCTCAAGCGGCCCACGGCGTCGGAGGCGGCCTCGAGTTCCTCAAGCGCCTGGGCCGCCTCCGGGGCGGCGTCCTCGATCACGCAGCTTGCGACCCCGTGCGCCGCAAGCTCCTCAAGCGGCAGCTTCACTGCCACGTCATCCCCACCGGCCCACATGACCACCGGCAGGGGGCCGGGATCATCTGGCGCGAGAAGTCGCGCACGCACCTCTCGCCCGTTTCGCTCGCAGCGAACGGGCAGCTCGCGCCAGCCGGCACCGCCAAGGACCTCCTCGGCCTCGCGCTCCGCGCGCTTCTCTCCGCGCCTGAAGATGCCCATGTCGTCTCGACCGCCCTTCTCGCTGCCCGTTCGCCTGTGTCCGTGAGCCCGCCGTCCCTACGCGTCCGACCTCGCGAAGTGATTTGCCATGTTCATGCTGCGCTCGTAGAGCACCTTGGCGAGAAGCTCGTCGGTCTTCTCGCGCGCATAGTCGGCCACCTGCTGGTTGGCCTCCTCGAGAAGATTCTGCGCCGCCTCGGCGCCAAGGCCCTGCTTGGCCACGAGCGCATCCGTTACCGCCAGCACGTGCTGGCCCTCGGAGCCAAGGTCCTCCTGGTAGGCCTCGATCGCGGGCACGCACTCAGCGTAGTTGGCGTCGGCCATGGCGGCGATGAGGCGGTTTGCCCAGTAGAAGCTCTCGGTCGAGACGCGCTTGGGGTCGGTCTGCTCGAGGTAGGCGGGCGTCTGGCTCACGCTGGCATAGAACGGCAGAAGCGCGTTGAACGGGTTGGAGCCAAAGGCCAGCCACTGCACGCAGCGCGTGGCCTCGGGGCCGTACGGGCGCGCCTGCAGCACGGAGAGCTGGCTGTTGCGGTTGATGCCAATGGGACGGTAGTGGCCGCGCGTGGCCTCCGTTCCAAACTTGCCGTAGGGGTCATAGACGGTTCCCTGGTAGTGGAGCGAGAGGACGTACTTCACGTCCTCGATGGTCACCTTGCGCTCGGGGACGCTTGCCCAGGGGAGGTCGTTTGACTCGGGGCCAAGCGGCGCCTCGGGGGAGTCCCAGCTCTGTGCGTGCGGGTTGAGGAAGCGCTGCATCGACCAGGCGCGTGGCGTGTTGTAGAGGTGGTCCTCGTCGGAGTGGCTGCCAAAGGCGTCACGCGGGTTGAAGACCTTGTTGTCCTCACCCTCGGCGCGAAGCGTGAGGTCAAGGTGGTGTGCGGCCATCCACTCGGCAAGGTCGGGCGAGCACATGTGCTCGGCCTGCTCGCCCAGCGCGTCTGCCAGGTCAAAGGAGTCAATCCCCAGCTGGTTGGGCATCGTGACGTAGCAGTCGTCCGGCACGCGCTTGGCGATCCAGTGGTGGCCGCCCACGGTCTCCAGCCACCAGATCTCGTTGACGTCCGAGAAGGCAATGCCGTTCATCTCGTAGGTGCCGTAGCGTTCGAGGAGCTCGCCGAGGATGCGCACACCGTCGCGAGCGGAGCGCGCGTAGGGCAGCACCAGCGTGACCATGTCCTCCTCGCCAATGCCGCCGGGCTGCTCGGGCTCATAGTCGTCGCTACCGGGCGTCCCCTTGGCGGGCCGATAGACGACCATGGGGTCCGTGCCCAGGACGCGTTCGTTGGACGTGAGGGTCTCGGTGGCACTCATGGCAACACCGCGTGCCGAGAAGCCCGCCTCCTCCCAGAGGCCCTGGGAGAGGTCTGCGTTGGGGACGGCCGTGTAGCGCACGCCATCCTCGGCCGGCAGGGGCACCGTGAGGTGCGAGATCTTCGAGGTGTAGCTGGTGCGTCCCTCGGGGTCCACAACGCAAAAGCGCTTGGGATTGAACTCGCCGTTGGCGGAGTCCTCGTTTCTGGCGACGATGGTTGACCCGTCGTAGCTGGCCTTCTTGCCAACCAGGATGGTGGTGCAGGGCATGGTGCCTCCTTGGTCTGGTGTGGTGCCGGCATCTCGCGCCGGCGCGCTCTCACATGCCATAGTATGCCCACCTGCCGCGGCACCCGCATACAGGCTTGTGCGCATGTTACGGAAGGCGCACGAGTGGGCCGTCGCCGCCGTGTTCCGGGCGAAATCCCCGTCATACTGTGGTGGCAAAAAACGCGGCCTCCCCGGTGGCATTTCTTGCCGGGTGCGCCGCCTGCGAGTAAGACGAGAGGAACCACGAACAATGACCATGAACTTCAAGCGCCGTCTGCCCATCCCCATGGAGATCCGCGAGGAGATGCCCCTCTCTGCGGACATGGCAGCGAGAAAGCCCGCCTTCGACGCCGAGGTGGCCGCCATCATCCGTGGCGAGTCCCCGCGCCGCCTGCTTGTGATTGGGCCCTGCTCGGCCGACCGCGAGGACTCGGTCCTCGACTACGTGACGCGCCTTGCCAAGCTTGCCGACGAGGTAAAGGACAAGCTCCTCGTGGTGCCGCGCGTCTACACCAACAAGCCTCGCACGCGTGGTACCGGCTACAAGGGGCTTCTCCACAACCCCGACCCCGAGGCGCCGGCAGACCTCCTCGAGGGCGTGAAGGCCATCCGCCGCATGCACTTGCGCGTTGTGGAGGAGACCGGCATGTTCACGGCGGACGAGATGCTCTACCCCGCCAACTTCCAGTACCTCATCGACCTTCTCGCCTATGTGGCCGTGGGCGCGCGCTCGGTGGAGAACCAGGAGCACCGCCTGGTGGCGAGCGGCGTCCCCATGCCCGTGGGCATGAAGAACCCCACGGGTGGCTCCACGGCCGTGCTTCTCAACTCCATCTATGCCGCGCAGGCGCCGCAGACCTTCATCTTCCGCAACTGGGAGGTCGAGACCACCGGAAACCCGCTGGCACATGCCGTGCTTCGCGGCTACGTTGGGCCGGACGGGGCAACGTATCCCAACTACCACTACGAGTACCTCGAGCGCCTGGCCGACAGGTACGATCCCGAGAAGTTCGAGTTTCCCGCCGTGGTCATCGACTGTAACCACGACAACTCCGGCAAGCGGCCGCTTGAGCAGGCACGAATCGTGGACGAGGTGCTGGACTCCGTGCGGCGTTCCGAGCGCATCGCGGGACTCTTCCGCGGCTTCATGGTGGAGTCCTACCTGGTGGACGGCAACCAGCCCGTAGGCGGTGGCGTGTACGGGCAGTCCATCACCGACGCCTGCATTGGCTGGGAGGGCACGGAGCGCCTGGTGCGCGACATGGCCGAGCGCCTGTAGTGGCGCGGCGACGCGCGTGGCGTGTCGCGTGTCGCCAATAGCCTCCATTTGGAGCGTTTTGCAACGCAGAAGGCCTTCCGGAGACAATTTGTCGCCGGAAGGCCATTTCTGGTGAGTTTTTCAACAGTATCGGCCCTCCGGCGATAATGCGTCCCCCCGCGGCTTTCGGAAAACCCCAACTTCTTATTAAGTTCCCGTCGAGCCTTGCGCTCCCTCCGTGTGGCTTGGACCACTTTGGGTCCCTTAACGCCCCTGCTTCAGCGGCGTTTAAGCCCCGCGTCATACCTTGGAATTCAAGGTAGCTGAACGAGGAGGGGTCACCATGAGTCTCACGAGAAGGCAGTTCTTCCGGGCCGGGGCCATCACCTGCGCGTCGGCGGCGGCCATCGCGGCAGTTGGCGCTGCGGACCCCGCTTCTGCAACCGAGACTGGCCCCACACTGGTGTCCCTCGCGGACGCCGCGCCGGTCGACGAGGGAACGTACGGCTCGCTTGTCTCGTCCTTTGCGGTCATAAGCGACACGCACGTGGACGATGACGCCCAAGACTACGACAACAACTTCGAGAACGCCCTCGATGACGTCGTGAAGCAGTGGGACGCCGTCGATTCCATCGTGCTTAACGGAGACCTGACCAACAACGGTTACCAGTACCAGTACGATATCCTCGAACAGCGCGCACAGGCGGCGGGCTTCTCGTTCCCAGCGTCGTTCACCTGCGTGATGGGCAACCACGAGCAGATGGGCGACGGCACGCACACCCAGGAACTCGTCGAGAGCCTGCACGGCAACTTTCTGGAGAGAACCAACGCCAGCTCGATCTACTTCGATCGCTACGTTGGTGGCACGCACGTGATCGCGCTTGGCCCAGACGAGTACGTCTCGCCCAATGACGTTACCTCAACGGACACCTTCAGGCTGAGCAATACCCAGCTGTCATGGCTCTCTGACCTTCTCGACGAGGACCAGTCCACAGGCGTGCCATCCTTTGTCTTTGTCCATGAGCCGTTGCAGTATACCGTCACGGATTCCTATCCCGGTGGCTGGGGCTACGAGAACTCCCTCGAGGATGACGCCGACCTGCGCTCCGTCATCTTCTCGCACCCAGGTGCCATCCTCTTCTCCGGCCACACCCACTCCTACCCGGACGTCGTGCAGCGCGGCAGCGGCAACCTCTTTGTTGGCACGGGCTCCGTGGCGTACGCATACGCGCAGGGCGAGACCTACCTTACCGATGACGGCAGCTATGACTCCTTTGGATGGCTCGTGCGTCATCACGAGCGGGCAGTCGAGTTCTGCATGCGCGACTTCCTCGCCCACGAGTGGGTCGCGGGCTCGCACTACGTCTGCCATCTGTAGCCGCGCCGGGTCCGGCGCGCCCCACGCGCCGACAAGGGATAGCCACGTCCGGCTACGTACCACGTCCATCCCGCTGATGGACCTAAAAGTCCCCCCATCGCCCTCGCAACGATAAACTAAGACAAAAAAGTGGCGTTTTGGACCTGTTGGGGGCATCCATGCGCAAAGAACTAGAGGAGAAGGCTCTCGGCCTTACGCGTGAGCTTCTCAGACGCTTCTGGCAGCTTGACATCGAGTATGCGCTTTCGCTCTGTGCCAACAACGTGATGTGGGTGGCGCCCGAGCAGAACCGTTACATGCGGGGCATCGACGCCATGCGGGCAGACCTCGAGGAGAACCTCAAGGAGCTTGTGCCCTGCCATCAGTCGCACCAGGAGTACACGGTTGTCCAAAACTCCGGGCGTGCCCTCTCAATCATCGGGCGCTACCTTGTGACAACCGATGACGGTGCGCCCATCTTTGCCGAGGTGCAGCAGCGCACGCAGATTACCTGGGAACTTATCGACGGAGAGCTGCGCATTCGCTCGCTCTACATCTCCCATCCCAGAAACGAGCTGCCCGTTGCGCCGGGGGAGTCGTTCTGCAACGTTATCGGCCGGGCGGCTAAGCACTATCTCGACGACCGCATTGCCGAGAAGACCGACCTCAGGCGCGAGATGATATACGACCGCGCGGGGACGCTTCGCCTGGTGGCCCCCATGGATGTCATTCTCGTCGAGGCGGTGGGCAAGCACGCCCGCATCTGCCTTGCGTATGACACCTTCGAGGCGCGGGCGTCGTTTTCCGAGGTCACGGCCGTATTTCCCGACCTCATGCGGGTGCATCGCAGCTACGCTGTGAACCCTGCGCGTATTCATGCCGTCGACCAGCAGTCCATCATCATGGAAGGAGACGAGGCCGTCCCGCTCCCCAAGGCGCGCCGCGCCGAGGTCATGCAGCGGATTCGTGCCCTTGCCGACGGCGAGCTGGACTAGCGCCCTCTGCGCAGGATGTCGCCAACGAGTCCGGCGCAGGCTCGCCGTTCTCGTCTGCTTTGGGCGAGAAGGTACGCGAGAACACCCGCCCAAAGACGGCCGCCAGGAACTGGTTGAAGAGCGTCCCCGTCATCACGGGGAACATGGTTGCCGCGGGGAAGTACGCCTGTGCAATGACGGCGCCGGCCGAGATGTTCCGGAGGGCCGAGCAGAACGTGAGTGTCACTGACTGCTCGCGCTCAAGATGCATGAGGTGCGTGGCGGCAAAGCCCCAGAGGTAGCCCGAGGACGCCATGAACGCAATGAACACCAGGACGCCGGCAAGCTCTGGGGTGAGGTTGAAGATGAAGTCGTGAAGGCTCGTCGAGTTTGTCGTGATGACGAGAATCACAAAGATGCGGGCAAGTGGTGCTAGGGCGGGGGAGAGCGTCGTCTTTACGCGCCCCTGCGTTGCCTGGTTGAGTGCGGTGGCTGCGACTGCTGGCAGCGCAATCATCACGAGCATGTCAAAGAACATGCCGGGGGCGTCCACCTGCACCGTGGCGCCAACCAGGAGCCTCAGCGTGGCGGGGATGGTCACGGGCGAGATGAGCGTCGAGATGAGAAGCGTCCCCAGCGCAAGCGACATGTCACCTGAGTAAATTCCTATCCACATGGTGGACGTCACCGCGATGGGGACCGAGTACTCAAGGACAATGCCGGCAACAATGTTGGGATCAGAGAAGAGAAATCCGCCCAGTACCCAGCCCATAAGCGGCATGAGCACCTGTGAGATCGCGATGGCAACGAGCATGGGCGCGGGCCGTCTGAAGGTGCGCACCAGGTTGGAGAAGTTGTTGCCCAGCGAGCCCTGGAAGGTCACGAAGGCAAACATCGGCGTGACCAGCGGCTTTAGGATGGCAAACGCATCGGGCGCGCACACGCCAAGCACCAGGCAGAGAGGTACCAGAAACACCATGTTGTGTGCAATGATGTCACCCAGGCGCCTCCATGCTGCCATGCGGTTGTCCTCCTACCTGCGAAACCCGCCTGCATTCCTGCAAAACTCCGAACAGGCTAGGCTCCGTATGTTTCCTGGTTGCGTCGGGGCGGTGCGCGGCGGCAATAATGCGCAAGAACAACATGCGTATAGGGGTGTTGCGGTATGTCCGGCGGTGTGCCTGACTTCCTCGACTGGCCCGCGATTCTCGGCTGGCGCCCGTGTCTCTCTCGGCTGGCGTCCGATCCTCGCCAATTATTGCGCGCTATTTCTGGCGAGAAGAGCGTTTTCCCAGTTGAGCCCCAGAATGCCCGGAAAAAACGTTCAATAATCCGGCCTCGGGGACAGCCCTGACGGACCAAATCAGGGGAGGACCACTTTTTCGGTTCGCGGCGGTTTCAGCAGCGAGCCTCGGCTCCGGACTAGTCCTTCTCGTCCGTGCGATGCAGCAGCTTCTCCAGACGCTCGCGATTGATCCACACGTGCGCCAGTGCGCAGAGAAGGAAGAGCACGGCACCGCAGACGTGTGCGAAAAACGCCGGCGTTCCCACGGTATCGTCAAAGCTCAGGCCCTCAGCCATGCGCGCGTGCATCAGGCTGCCGCCGCTCACCAGCACGATGGCGAGAAACACTACCATCGCCAGGCCTAGGCAGCAGTCGATTCGTGCCTCCTTGTTCATTGCCTTGCAGGTCACGTGCCTGGTGGTCTGGACAATCTTCCTGTGGCTTACCACGCCGTGCACCACCAGCAGCACCACAAACAGCAGGGCAACCAGGGCGTGTGCGTGCGGCTCCACGTGCCCTGTCATGTAGGTCCCCACAAGCAGAACCGCCAGTGCAATGTCGATGCAGAGCTTGAGCATGCGCTTCTGGGTGTCCATGGGTGCCTCTCTGCTTGCCTGCGGCCGTCGTGTGGGACCGTGTCCGTCACATGTAAGCCAAGCCTAACAATTGGCAACGCGCATTGCCCCGCATGGCGCCGTCTACAAGAAAAGAGAAAATACCTGCAAAATGCCTTGAGGACGAGGACGCCCGACTTTGGACTAGGCTGCCTAGTCCTTGCGCGCCGGTCTACTCCGCCCCTGGCTGGCCATCGGCAAGCTGCGCGCGAAGCGCCGCCACCAGGAACTCAGTTGCTCCCGCGCCCGCGCGGGAGTCGTAGTAGTCACGGAACCTCTCGTCCGCAAGGTACATCTCGCCAAGCACCAGGTGTGCCTGGCCGGAGTAGCGGCCCTCGCCCCAGTAGCCGCAGATCCAGCGTCGGTGCATCTCCACCAGCTTCTGTGCCGCGTCGCCAGCGGGGTCGCCCGTTGCCATGGCACCCTTGAGCTGCCGAATGATGCCCTGCTCAAGCTCGCGCATCTCGTCCCAGTCCTTCTCGCTCATTGCACGCACGAGCTCGTTGGCCGCATCCACCGCGTCATCGCCGTAGCGCTCGCGCGCCTCTGTGCCGTAGGCGCTCTCGTTTGTCTCGATGGCCTGCTCCTTGAGGCCGCGGAAGCGCTCCTCGTTGGTCATGGTCCTCTGCCCCTTCATCGTCGCAATGGTCTTTTCTACCGTCTCTACCAGCGCCTCGAGCTCCCTCTGACGCGCACGCAGGGTCTTGAGGTGCAGCTCGAGTGCCTTTTCTGCGCTGTAGCCTGGGCTCTCCAACAGCCCCCGTATCTCAGAAAGCCCCATCCCGCACGCGCGAAACAGGAGCACCTGCTGCAGGCGCTCGACGTCCTTCTCGCTATAGCGCCGGTAGCCGTTCTCACCGCGCGCGGGCGAGAGAAGCCCCAGGTCCTCGTAGTGGCGAAGCGCGCGCTCCGTCGTGCCGGACATGGTCGCCAGCTCTCCTATCGTGTACGTGCGGCCTGCCGGCTGCGTGCCTTTCATGGCTGTCTCCTCTTGCGTGTCGAGCAGACGATAAACCCTTACGCAACGTAAAGGTCAAGGGCGCAACGTTGCGTCCCCGCGACCTTGGTCTCGGCTGCGGCTCTGCTCGCATGAGACAAAGGGACAGTCCCTTTGTCTCATGCGCCTCTCCCAGGTGGTCAATTTGCGTAGGCCAACAATTCCGAGAAAATGTGGCCTGCGTTGCCGCGATAATGAGTTGCTTCTAAAGGAAAAGGTGTGGCAATTCCCAGCCTACGGGCACGGACTTAAGGGGCTACGGCCCTCACATCACGCAAGACAGGAGAAATTAGTACATGGCCACAAGAGCAGAGATCATGGAGAAGCTCGGCGAGGTCCAGCACATGCTGAACATTGCTCGCCACAACCGCAAGGAGCAGGAGGAGGCCACCGACGCCAACGTCGCGCGCGTGCTTGCGCTCCTGCGTCTCAAGAGCGAGATTTCCGTCGAGGAGATGTCGACCGTCCTCGGCATTGGTGCAGATGCGCTCGGAACCACGCTTGGAAACATGGCTAACGATGACCTCGTCGTTGTTACCAAGGACGAGGATGACAATGTCCAGTCCGTCACCCTTGGCGAGAAGGGCCAGGAGGAGCAGCCCAAGCCGCGCGACCTCCAGAACGTTGCGCTCGACGGCTTCACGGACGACGAGGTAGACGTGCTTGCCTCGTTCCTTGACCGCATCGAGGCCGGCGTTGCGACGGAGATCGGCGAGGACTGGAAGGAGCGCGAGCAGGAGCGCCTTGCCAAGAAGCGCGATGATCGCGATGACCGCAAGCCCTTCGACCGCGGTGATCGTGGCGACCGCGGTGGTCGCGGCGGCTTCCGTGGCGGGAACGACCGCGGTGGTCGCGGCGGCTTCCGTGGCGGGAACGACCGCGGTGGGTACCGCGGCGGCAACGACCGTGGCGGCAACGACCGCGGCGGCTACCGCGGCGGCAACGACCGTGGCGGCAACGACCGTGGCGGCTACCGTGGCGGCAACGACCGTGGCGGCTACCGTGGCGGCAACGACCGCGGCGGCTACCGTGGCGGGAACGACCGCGGCGGCTACCGCGGCGGCAACGACCGCGGCGGCTATCGCGGCGGCAACGACCGTGGCGGCTACCGTGGCGGCAACGACCGCGGCGGCTACGGCCGCAGCTTCCGCAACGAGGACTAGTTCCTTCTCGCAGACGCTTCGCACTATATAAGGTATGAAAGAAGGGGGCAACGGGTTTTCCGCTGCCCCCTTTCTCTATGTAAGGTATGCCGTTGCGGCGTTGTCGCGGATATCGAACGGTTGGATGCCGTTAAACGGTGGGTACGGGCGGCATCAGAGAAGTAACCGCAGGTTCCGAACGGTTAAGCCCCTCTAAACGTTCGGAAAACTCCTAAATAGCGAAATGGCGCGGCATCGCAGTAGTGCCGCTGATTCCGAAGGGTTAAGTCACTCTAAACAGCGAAATGGCGCGGCATCTCGGTGATGCCGCGGAATATAGACGGTTAGACCTCCCTAACCGTTCGGAAAATTCCTAAATGTCGAAATGGCGCGGCATGGGCGAGCAGGGCCAGCCGGCCTTTCGCTGGAGGGCAGGCGTATCTCCGGAGAGCGCTATTTGATTGCAGCTCTTGCCAAAGGGGGGCTTCGTCGACGGCGAACCCTCAGAGAGAGGTTTGTGAGTACGAACGGGCAGTTCCTAAAGCCGGGTATCATGGACCCAATGTGCGAGAGGCATATTACCCAGACCCGTAACCTGCGATAACAGTCCACTTATGTAGGAAACATGGAGGAAACAAACGAGACTTCCCAGGCGGGTGTAAGGCGCGTATATTACTTCCTCGCGCGGCGCACCCCCCACAAGGACGGACGCCGCGGGGCACCCTGAGAACCGGATACCGTGTCCGAGAGATCGGAC
>CADFJN010000014.1 GCA_902834555.1 Atopobiaceae bacterium | reverse complement strand
CATATCGGCTGCAGGTTCCTGCCATCCCGCTGTCCACCAAAAGATTACGGCTCACAGGCTCCGCGACCCGGACCCCGGGCTCCTTAACGGGCGCCTCCAGGCGATCGCGCGGGACATGGTGCTCTCGCACTTCGAGGGCAGGATCGACGCAGGGCACCCCGATACGAGGAAGTGCGGCTCGCATGAGAACTACCAGCGGGTCCACGTGGGACGTGCGGAGGCGGAGCTCTCGTCCAGGGGTTCGTACCCCTGGGTCTCCGACATCAGGTCGAGAGTGGACGTCGACGGCGCCACGAGGTGGATGAGCGTTGGCGGAGGGCTTGTGGACGTCTCGCGGATCGAGGACGTCCGCTCCGCCCTTGACGACGGCCCGTCCGACCTGCCGGCGCTCTCGGCCTGGGCGTATCGAACAGGCCTATCGATCCCAGAGGTGGCGGGCGAGGACCCGCGCGACGCGCCGGAAAGGGTCCTCGCGTGGATTGGCGTGCCTGCCGCGAGCTTCGAATTCATGTCGCGCGCGTTCTACGGTCTCGCCATCATCGGAACCATGACTCGGAGGTGCGTCATGAGGCAGTTCTTCTTTGCCCTAGGCAGGATCACGCTCGCCGTCCTGAGGGGGTTCCCGCGCGTCCTCCTCTGGGCGGTGAGGCTCGCACTGCACGCCGTGTTCTAATGAGCGCTTCCGCCACGGTACTAAATCGTAGGCCGATTCCCACACGTTGTTGGGAGCACCTACGCCAAGGAGTCCAATGAGGCCTCGACTCCATCGCTCACCGCATCGATCCTGCCGCGGGCGAGAAGCTCCTTGATCTCTTCCCTCGGGTGATAGTCTGATATCAGAAATACAGCTGCCATATCCCTCGTCTCCGTACGATCTCCCATCTTTGGCGAAGGCGTTGCAATGAGTTCGGCAATGCCGACCACTGTTATGTTAGCCATGCACTTCGAAAGGCGGATCTTGGCCATGAGTGGCGAATCAACCGAGCTGGCAACCGACGGTTTCGGCCCACTCGTCCAGTACGACATCTCCTTCCAGAAGCGCACCCCCCTTCTGGGCACCCCCTCACTCACCCTTGGCGATGAGACGTCACGGGGCAAAGAGACCTCTGCGGGCATCCACGAGACGCTCGGAGATGAGGTCAATTGGGATCCAAGCGTGGACAAGGCCGACAGGCTTGACTACCTCGTTGCTGCCGCCAGCGGCGTAATTTCTGGACTCATCGATACGTTGTGGGTCGGCGAGTTCTCGCTCGACCGCGCGAGTAGCTGGGGAGAGGACAAGGTCGAGCGCTTCGTCATCAGGGTGGCAAGGAGCGAAGGGTACAACGGGGACGACCTCGCCGGGGCCATCAGGAAGCTGGAGAAGAACCATCCTTTCGCAGCAGATGGCAACGCGAACGCCTTTGGCGGTGGCCTGCAGCACCACCTCAGAGACTTCTCGCACCACTTCGGCATCGACGGGCTATTCTTCTCAATTTTCACCCAGTTCACAGGTCTCGTGGTTGGCACGGACCTGTCGGGCGCACTTCGTATGGTGCCAGTACCAGAATCCTATAGGTCCTTCATCGGAAAGAACCTCCAAGAGAAGCTCGCCTTCGGGACGATCGGCTGGTTCTTTCATATGGTGAGCGACATGGCCGGCTCAGGCGGCTCGCTCATGGGCGGCACCGGCATCCCAGGACCCATAGTTTCCCTAATTAAGGACGTCTCTGCCCTCCCACTCTTTAGGGGGGCAACCGCGGAGGAGCCTGGCCTGCGCCTCTGGGTGAGCAAGCTATTCAACGGGACCCTACTTGCGGACCATGACGAAAACGGAAGGATCGTGAAGGGGACCGCTCGCAAGTTCGACCTTCGTACGGAGATCGGCATGCTGGAGGAGGTAGGCAGGCAGGCCCTTCCCGTTCTGGTCAACCAGTGCGTCGTGCGGGGATTCTACTTTTGCCGCAGAGCGGCAAGGGAAATCAGAGACTTGGATATCCATGGGGTTGCTGATCTCGGTCGCATCGCCCCCGAGGACATCCTACCCTGGGGCACCCCCGCGATGCGCCGCATGGTCACTGTGTCGAGCGGCATCTTCGTCGGCGTCGACATCGCGGATGCGGCCGTGCGGTCCATCGCAAGCAGGGATCCCGTCAAGTTCTTC
The DNA here is from genome assembly GCA_902834555.1 of Atopobiaceae bacterium. Lineage (GTDB taxonomy): Bacteria > Actinomycetota > Coriobacteriia > Coriobacteriales > Atopobiaceae > Tractidigestivibacter. The sequence goes on along the minus strand of CADFJN010000014.1, from coordinate 63,231 downwards.
CTGCGGGTCAACTACGTCGGCATTGCGACGTTTACCGTCGCATGCGTGGTAGACGTTCGCGCCATGCTAGAGAACGAGTCTTTGACCTCCGGAGAGGACCCGGAAGAGACATACGAGCGCGGTCTCGCGGACCTAGGATGTCTCAAGCTGGACTTCATGCAGGCCCGAATTCTCCACTCGATAGAGCATGCGATAGTGGCCTACGACATAGCTGCGGAGAAGCATCCGAAGCGTGCAGCAGTGAAGAGGGCATGGCTAGAGGAGTGGAGCAAGCAGGTCGTCGATGCGGTGAGCCTTGTCTGGGCAGCGGACGCTGGATACTTCTTCCCAGACGATGCGCTATACGCGAAAATCGAATCGCGCCTCGGTGACGGGGAGGACGCTTCATGGCTATGGCTCGTCGCAATGGAGGCGGGACGCTTCAGGCCATACGGGCCGCTGCATGCCAACAACGACGGTGATTACAAGGGGCTCAAACTGTGCTCGAACTACCTACACGATGTGTTCTGCAATCACCAGGACGTAATAGGAACCAAGGAACTCACTGACCTTGGGCACGCAGTGGACGGTGCGAAGGCCAGACTAGATGGGTCCAGAGGAAGACTTGTCGCGGGTGTCGCCTTCACCGCAATCATCGTGGTTGCTACCGGCGGTCTTGCCGCCTACTTTGCCCCGGCCATTGCTCCAACCCTCGCCGCCGCGCTCGGACTTGAGGCTTCCGCCCTGCACGGAGCGGCGCTCGCGAGTGCAAGCCTTGCATTCCTCGGTGGAGGAGCGATTGCCACAGGTGGCGCCGGGATGGCGGGTGGAACGATGCTCATCGCCGGCGGAGGCGCTCTTTTGGGTGCGGCCGGGGGCACGGGCTTAACTGCAGCAACCTCTCTCGCGCTATCAACGGACGGGAGATATGTACTGGAGGAGTGCTCGAAGCTTGAGGCATTTTGCCAGACAGTTCTCCTCGACCGCAATCATGACGTGCGCTCAGTGTCCTCCATCTATGCAAGGCTTTGCAGAAGGATTGTCGAACTCGAGGCAGAGTCAGAGTCGGTCAGGCTCGCCATACCTGGCGAGGGGAACGACCCGCATGGGAAAGACGGCACCGAAGAAGGCATGCCCGCAAAGGACATGTTCAAGGCAATCAACCGAACGATCAAAGTCATGTGCAAGTGCCGGAATGACCTCGCTGCTGCCCTGGGGGAGAGACGAATCAGGAGTTTTCTCTGCTCCCATGGACAACGCGATGAGCCCATGCCCAATGCCGTGAGCCAGTAGGTCTACTCAGTCTCCGCATGTGTCATTGATACTCTGAACGCGACCCGTCTGCCTGCCGTTTTCCTTCAGTAACGGCAGCCTGCGCAGAAAACGCACGACGCCAATCCCACGGGCGGCGTCATTGGTCCAGCATCCCGACCAGCTGGGCGATCTTCCTTGGCGAGCAGTACCAATTGTGGCCGAACTTCTTTGCTGGGATCTGCCCGTTATGGACCATGCGCAGGACCTGGCGCTCGCAGAGCCCGAGGTACCGCGAGGCCTTCTGCGTGCTGAGCGGCCGGTTCATCCGGGAGAGGCCTGGTGTCTGCTCTTCCTGCATGCGTGTCGCCTTCCCTCATCTGGTGTCACCTCCCATCCTCCGATGGAGCGTGACGCCCTTGGGTTACCTGACATTCGCATGCTATCCGCTGGTGTCGGTGCCTCTGGCCGCGTCTGCCGGCCTGTCCCCACTGTCCGTATCGGCCGCAATGGCCCGGAGTTCCCCCAGGGCGCCACGGTTCCTTCACAAGCGCCCAAGCCGAGGATACACAAGGCCGACTGAAAGTTCATGTGCCGCGAGCATAGTCGCAAACATTCTTCGACGGGCAAGCCTCGTCTTGAGTCCGAGGGGGCGAAACGTTGGTCGGGCCTCACGCGACCGGCCCTGCCAGAGAGGTCCCTGGGGCACGCGAATCGGCGCATTCCTGATGAGCCGATCTTGCACGAAGACGCGTACCGCAACAGTTCGCCGAACAATTTCTCGCGGCGGGAGAAAAGATAAAAGTGGACTTCAGAAGAAACGAGGGGCACGGTTTGCAGTACGTAAATAGTACGTCAAATAGTACGTATAAGAAAAAAGGTCAGAGACCTAAGCCTCTGACCTGCCGCTTCGTGGTCGGGTGGACTGGATTCGAACCAGCGACCCCTTGACCCCCAGTCAAGTGCGCTACCAAGCTGCGCCACCACCCGTTTGTGCGAACCATCGTCCGCGCAAGTAAGAACTCTAACACGGACTGGCCGGGGCTTCAACCACAATTTTGAGGAAACTGGGATTTGCTAGCCCTATGTCCCTCTCTGCAGCAGTTCTCGCACGTCGTGCCTATCCGAACTACGCACGGTCAAGACAGTCACATAGGGATTCTCACCAATACTGCTGCCAACCGGAAGTCCGGCAGCGCCGCTACGCCTGCGCAGCCTTCCGGCGCATCAGCGTGAACATCACGCCAACGGTGACTGCGGTCCCCACGGCGGCAATCACTCCACCCACAAGGCCAACGGCACCCACACCCAGCTGCGTCACCGTAGCGCCGCCAATGGCCGACCCCGCGCCAATTCCGAGGTTGAAGAGCCCCGAGTAGATTGACATCGCCACCGACGCCTGGTCCTTCTCGGTGATGTAAATAAGAATCGACTGCAGCGCCACGCAAAAGCCCATCTCGCACGCGCCCCACACCACAAGCACGACAACGGTGGCGCCCAGCGAGGTCGCCGCAGGCAGCAGCGCCAGCAGGGCAAGCGTCTCCCCCACCAGCGACGCTGCGATGAAGCCCTTCTTGTGACCGTCGTAGAAGCGCGAGAAGAGATAGCTACCCAGCAAGCCGGCGGCGCCAATCACAACCAGTGCCGCCGTCACGCCACCGGCACTAAGCGCGACCGTCTGTGAGAGGAACGGCTCGACGTAGCTGTATGCCACGTACTGCCCGGTGGCGAGAAATACGATGGCCACGTAGAGCGAGACCAGCGGCCCATTGCGGAAGAGCTCGGGGAGCTTGTCCAGCGTGAACTTCTCGCCTGCGCTGAGCGGCGGGAAGACCACGGCGAGATACACAAGGCTCACTACGGCAACAATCCCTACCACGGCAAAGGTCATGCGCCACCCAAGTGCAAGCCCAATGGCGCGACCCAGCGGCAGGCCGAAAATCTGTGCAATGGAGCTTCCTGTAGCAACGATACCCATCGCCGTGGAGGCGTGCCGCGGGCTCACCACGCGCGCCGCCACAACCATCACGATGGACCAGAAGACCGCGTGCGACGTGGCCACCACCAAGCGCGAGCAAATGAGAAGCAGGTAGGTGGGCGAAACGCCGAGAGGAACTGCCCCGTGGCAAAGATGGCGATGAGCCCCAGCAGCAGCCTGCGAAAGTCAAAGCGAGAAGCAAAGACCATGAGCGGCAGCGAGAGAACCATGACGCCCCACGCGTAGACAGAGATCATGATGCCGGTCTGAGCCTCGGTGAGCGAGAAGGTCTGGCCGATGTCGCTGAGAAGGCCAATGGGAATGAATTCGGACGTATTGAAGATAAAAGCAGAAACTGCCAGTCCCGCCAGCGCCAGCCATTGACCGCGCGTGACCTTTTCATCGTTCCCCTGCGTCTTGCTGATTGAACCCACTATGCTTCCAGCCCTTCAAGCGTTTTGGTACCTGCAGTCGTATTAGTTGCGAGGTGTCTAGTATGGGCGGTTGGGAGAGCGTGAGAAGTAGTTAGGGCATGGCTGAGCAAAACGGCCACATGTGTGCAAGCTCAGGAGACCTGCGATTCTGGCAGATCGTCAGTGTCATCGGTGACTGTTGAGAACAATTTGGACAGAATCGGCCAATCTGGCGAAGGAAAATGTCGATTTACTTCTCAGCAGCAGGGGCTGAGGAGCCAACAGGGCTGAGGCACCGCGAGCCGAGGCGCGCCAGCCCTAAGCCAATAGCAGCTCCAGCACGAACACCACGCCGCAGCATCCAGCCGCCACCTGAGGGAGACTCGCCCCAAGCCACGCGGCCGCCACGCCCACAAAGAGCGCCGCCGCACCCGCGACGGGCGAATCCGTGGCCGTAAGGATGGCCGGGAAGGTCATCACCGCCAGCGTCACATAGGGCACGTAGTAGAGAAACGACCTAAAGAACCGGTTAGTGATGGGCTTGCGAATGAGCGTGAGCGGCAAGATGCGGGTTCCCAGCGTGACCGCCGACATCACCACAAGATAGGCAACAACGCTAGGCTGCACGGCAGGCATCTCCCTCGGGGACGCTCGCCGCAGCGACGCCGGCAACGTCCGCGTCCTTCTCGCCAGCATCCTTCTCGTCCACCGGGAAGAGCGCAGCCGCAAGAGCCGAGAGCGCAACCGTAAGGATGATGGTGCGCACGCCCTCGGAGAGCCCCGAGAGGAGCGGCGCCCACGCAAACAAAGCGCTGGTCGCAAAGCCTGCAAGCACCAGCCCGGCCACCACGCGGCTCTTGCGCGCCGGCGGAATGATGATCGCGAGAAACATCCCAAAGAGTGCAACAGAAAGCGCACTCACTACGCGCTCGGGAAGCACGCTGCCGGCAATCACGCCGGCCATACCGCCAAACGCCCAGCCCGGCAGCGCCACGACCATGGCACCGTAGCTGTGGTACGGGTCCACCTCGCCCGGACGCGCGATGGCAATGCCAAAGAGCTCGTCGGTGAGGTCGAAGCCCACCAGCACTCGGTGGATGATCGGCGTGTCCGGCGAGAATCGCTGCGCCATGGAGCAGCTCATGAGCAGGTAGCGGGCATTGGCAACGAGCATTACCACGGCCATCTCGAGCAGCGACCCGCCCGCACCAATGACGGCAAAGCCGGCGTACTCGCCGGCGGAGGCGTTGTTGAAGAGGCTCGCGAAGAAGCCCTGCACCGCGTCGAGGCCCACCTTGCGCGCCGCAATGCCCAGCGAGAACGAGACCGCCAGGTAGCCCAGCGCGATGGGCACACCGTCGCGAATGCCCTCGCGCAGCGCCTCGCCATGGCGGGCGAGAAGGCCCGCACTACGGCGGACGCTCTGCGCGCCGCCCGCTGGGGCACCCGTTGCAAACGCGCTGCTCGTCTCTGCCATCTCCATGGGAACCACCCGACAGACCTGCTCGTACTTCTCCGCTCAAAGCGTCTTAAGCACATTAAGCAACAGATCCAATTATTAGTAAAACGAATGATTCTTATTATTTGAGTAGCTATACTAATCGCTAGCAGATCGGGCAACCCAGCCGACGAAGGGACAACCATGCCGCAGCAGCCAGACGCACAGGCGCGCTACTCTCGCTACGCGATCTTCATCGACGTGGTGGAGGAGGGCAGCTTCACCAAAGTTGCCAATCGAATTGGCTACACGCAGAGCGCCGTCTCGCAGACGGTCAAGGCGCTTGAGCGCGAGCTTGGCTGCACGCTTGTGGAGCGCAGCCGCGACGGCGTCACGCTCACCAAAGACGGCGAGCAGTTCATGCCTTACCTGCAGGCCATTGCGCGCGACGAGCGGGCGCTCGCCGAGAAGCAGCGCGAAGTCCAGGGCCTGGGGCGCGCCACCATCACGATTGGCACCTTCACCAGCGTGAGCAGGAACCTTCTCCCCCGCCCCATGCTCGACTTTAGGCGGCTGTATCCCTCTGTCCGCTTCAATCTGCGGCAAAGCGAGTACACCTCCATTGCGGAGTGGGTGCGCAACGGCGAGTGCGACCTGGGGTTCACTAACCTTGCGGACGCCGAGGCCGCGGGCCTGGAGTCGCACTCCTTTGGTCCGGACCGCATGATGGCGGTGATTCCGCCCGAGAACCCCCTTGTCGAGAAGGACGAGCTCACGCTGGCCGACCTGGCCACGCAGCCGTTCATCCTGCTGGACGAGGGCCGCGAGTCCGTAACGCTGCACGCCTTCGAGCAGGCGGGTCTCTCGCCTCACGTGTGCTACGAGGTCACGGACGACTACTCGATACTCGCCATGGTGCGGCAGGGGCTGGGCGTCACGATCCTCTACGAGATGATGCTCGTGGGGTTTGAGTCTGGCGTGGTGGTGCGGCCCATACGCGAGGAGCCCAGGCGCACGATCACGCTGGGGTGGAGAAACTCGGCCACGCTGCCGCTGGCGGCGCGGCGCTTTGCGGAGTACCTCATCCGCGAGCTGGGGTAGCGGAGGCGCGGCCGCTACGCAATTGGCGCGCGGTAGTTGAAACGCATTGTTCGATACACATTCGGGCTGCGAACGTGTATCGACCTGGACGGGATACAGATTCGGGTGCGAACGTGTACCGGCGTGCCACACATTCGGGCTGCGAACGTGTATCAGCGTGTCAGCAAAGGCTAGCGTGCCAGCAGAGCCCCGCTCTACTCGCGTGGCACGTCCCAGGCAAGGCTCACGGAGCCCACGCCAAGGTGCAGCGAGACAACCGGACCGCCGTCACGCACCGAGACCTCCGCCTGCGGGAGCCTCCTCTGGATGCACTCGACCACCGCGCCGGAGGCTGCAGAGTTGCCGTACCCGGTCACAATGAGCAGCCCGTCGCGCGCGCCTTCCGGCACCTGCTTGACCAGCGACCTCGCCACGGCCGTGGTGCCGTGCGCCACGTCTACGTCGCGAATGCCGCCCTGGTCAAGCATCATGATGAGGTAGCGGTCGAGCTTGCCGGCAACGGCGCGCCGCGTGGCGCCCAGCCGCCCGGACCGCTTGAGCACGTCGAGCCTGGGAACGGTGAAGACAATCCCCTGCCGCGCCCGTGCGCCCTCAAGCTCGGAGACCGTCTCCTCAAGCGTGGCCCCGCTCACGATGAGCCGCCTCGCACGCTGGACGAGAAAGACCAGCCCGCCGGATGTGGTCCACGAGTCGAGCAGCGCGATCCTCTCGCCATCGAAGCCCTCGGCTATGAGCTGCGCCCGCGCCTCCTTGGCGCTGCGATACGTACCCGAAAGCCTCGACGACATGGTGATGCACAGCACGTCGGAGCCGCCCTCGAGCAGCCGCCGGAACGCCTTGGCCCACGCGGACTGGAAGACCGCCTCGGTGCCCAGGATCTTGCCGTTGCGGAAGAGCGTGTCGTAGTCGTCGTTTTCGCCCTCGTACACCTCGGCGCGGCGTACGCCATCCACCAGGTAGTGCATCGAGACGAGCGAGCAGCCAAGGGCCGCAGCCTCAGCCCGCTTGAGCGGGGCAGAGCTGTCGCACACGATTCCTATGGGTCTAGCAGGTACGTCCTCACTCATGCGTCGAACCTCCCCATCCGACGGAACCTCTCGTAGCGCGCCGAGACAAGCTCATCGCCGTCCTTGCCCTCAAGCGCGGCAAGCTCCTCGCGGAGCCTGGCCGCAAGGCGCGCGGCGAACTCGGGCGTGCCCAGGCCAGCAGCGTCGATCTCCCCATCGACGATGCCAAGCCGCTCCAGCATAGGCGCCGTGATCCCAAGCGCCTCGGCAGCCTCCCCCGCGCGCTTGGGCGTCTTCCAGAGGATCGACGCACAGGCCTCGGGGCTTACCACCGAGTACACGGCGTCCGAGAGCATGAGCACGCGGTCGGCCGTGGCAAGGGCAATCGCCCCGCCGGAGCCGCCCTCTCCCATGATGACACTCACCTCGGGCACGCGCAGCCCACTCATGGCCATGATGTCGTCGGCGATGGCGGCACCCTGGCCGCGCTCCTCGGCCTCCATGCCGGGGTAGGCGCCGGAGGTGTCCACAAGGCACACCACGGGCCGTCCGAACTTCTCGGCCTGCCTCATGAGGCGCAGCGCCTTGCGGTAGCCCTCGGGCTCAGGCGAGCCAAAATTTCTGGCCACGCGCTCCTTGGTGGTGCGGCCGCGGTCCGTGCATATGACGGTCACAGGGCGCCTGCCGAGAAGTGCGATGCCCCCCATCACGGCGGGGTCGTCGCCAAAGAGGTGGTCGCCGTGGAGCTCGATGAGGCCAGAGAAGGCCTGCTCGGCCACCGTGGGAACGCTCGCCCGGTTGGTGTCGCGCACGCGGCGGACAAGGTCGTACGGCGTGACGGAGCCCACCTCGACAGCCGCCTGCGGATGGCGCGGCGCCGGCCAGCGGGGCTCGTCCGGGAAGGCCGCCGGGCACTGCGGCACCTCGTGCGAGGCGTCGCCCAAGGCCGCGCGGTCATGAAGGAAGAGCAGGTACGCCAGGGTGGCCGGAAGCTCCGCGCGCGCCACGACCAGGTCCACAAACCCATGGTCGAGAAGGAACTCGGCGCGCTGGAAGCCCGCCGGCAGGCGCTTGTGGGTGGTCTGCTCGACCACGCGCGGCCCGGCGAAGGCCACAAGGGCGTCCGGCTCGGCAAGGCAGATGTCTGCCTCCATGGCAAAGCTCGCCGTGACGCCACCGGTGGTTGGGTCCGTGAGCACGGCAATGTAGAGAAGTCCGGCGTCACCGTGGCGACGCACGGCGTTGGTGACCTTGGCCATCTGCATGAGCGAGGTCACGCCCTCCTGCATGCGCGCACCACCGGAGACCGTGAAGCCCACCACGGGCAGGCCGGCCTCGGTCGCGCGCTCGAAGCAGCGCGTGATCTTCTCGCCCACGGCGCTTCCCATGGACCCCATCATGAAGGCGGAGTTCATCACAAAGAGGGCGCAGCGCTCGCCGCCAATGGTGGCCTCGCCGCACACCACGGCCTCACGCTCATGCGAGGCGGCCTTTGCGGCGGAGAGCTTCTCCTGGTAGCCGGGGAACTCCAGCACGTCGTGCGGGGCCACCTCCGCATCCCACTCAGCAAAGCTCCCGGCGTCAACGGTGAGCTTGATGCGTCGCCTGGCCGAGAGGCGCATGTGGTGACCGCATCGCGGGCACACGTCTAGCTCGCGCGAGAGGACCGTTGCCTCCACCACGTGACGGCAGTGCGGGCAGCGCACCAGCACCATGCGAGGCGGCACGTCAATGGGGACCTCGGTGACCGGCCCCTCGAGTTCGTTCTCGCTCTTGTCGCGCGTGCTACTCATAGAGGTGCTCCATCAGGTTGGTGTGGTAGTTCCCGGAGAGGAACTCCTCGGTCGAGAGGATGTCCAGCTGGAGGTCGGCGTTGCACTCCACGCCCTCGATCACGAGCTCGCCCAGGGCAGAGCGCATCTTGCGGATGGCCTCCTCGCGCGTGGGGCTGTAGACCACGAGCTTGCCCAGGAGCGAGTCGTAGTAGGGCGGCACAACGCAGCCCACGTAGAGCGCGGAGTCAAAGCGCACCCACGGTCCGTTGGGCACGTGGAGCATCGTGATGCCGCCACAGGACGGCCGGAAGTCCGAGGTCTCCGCGTTGATGCGGCACTCGATGGCGTGGCCCGTCACGCGGATGTCCTCCTGCGAGGACTCCAGCGGCACGCCAGCTGCCACGCGCAGCTGCCACTTGACCAGGTCCTTGCCGGTCACGAACTCCGTTACGGGGTGCTCCACCTGCAGGCGCGTGTTCATCTCCATGAACCAGAAGTTACCGTTGTCGTCGAGCAGGAACTCGATGGTGCCAACGCCCTCGTAGCCCACGGAGCGGGCGAGGTCGCGGGCGCAGGCCTCCATGTGCAGGCGCACGTCCTCGGTAAGCGCCGGACATGGGCTGGGGCTCTCCTCCAGGAGCTTCTGGTTTCTCCGCTGCACCGAGCACTCGCGCTCGCCGAGCGACAGCACGTTGCCGTACTTGTCGCCAATGACCTGCACCTCGACGTGGTGCGCCGGCGAGACGAACTTCTCCATGTAGCACTTGCCGTCGCCAAAGGCGGCCTCGGCCTCGGCGCTTGCGGTCTCGAACGCGGCCGGCGCGTCCTCCGGGCGCTCGACCTTGCGGATGCCACGCCCGCCGCCGCCCGCGCGTGCCTTCACCAGCACGGGGCAGCCGATCCTCTCGGCCTCCTCGCGCGCCTGGTCGGCTGACTCGAGAAGGTCGCAGCCCGGCACCACGGGGACGCCAGCCGCGCGGGCAGTGCGGCGCGCCTCGTCCTTGTCGCCCATTCGGCGCATGACCTCGGGCGAGGGGCCGACAAACACCAGGCCGTGGTCGTTGCACTCCTGAGCGAACTCGACATTCTCAGAGAGGAAGCCGTAGCCCGGGTGGATTGCCGAGGCGCCAGACTCAAGTGCCACCGTGAGAATGGCATCGGTGTTGAGGTAGCTCTCGCTCGCGCGCGGCCCGCCAATGCAGTAGGCCTCGTCGGCCAGCGTGGCGTGCAGGGCCTCACTGTCGGCCGTGGAGTAGACGGCGACGGTCTTGACGCCCATCTCCTTGCACGCGCGGATCACGCGAACGGCGACCTCTCCCCTGTTTGCGATAAGGACCTTCTGGAACATGGGTCATCAGTCCTTCTGGGGCACCAGGGCAAACGACATGTCCGCGACGCAGCAGACGTCCTGGCCAACCTTGGCCACGCCGTGCGCAAAGTGGAACATACCGTGCGAGCGGGTGACCTCGCAGGTGAGCTCCACGGTGTCGCCGGGGCGCACGGGGTGCTTGAAGCGCACCTTGTCGAGGCTCGTGTAGTAGGGAGTGGTGTCCTTGGCGGCTCCGCCCTGGGCGAGAAGCACGCAGCAGTTCTGGGCGAGCATCTCGCAGAGAATCACGCCCGGTACCACGGGGTTGCCGGGGAAGTGTCCCTGGAGGAAGAACTCGTCGCCCGTCACGTGGGTGTGCCCCACTGCGTGGCCGTCGACCAGCTCGCAGTCGTCAATGAGCAGCATGGGTGGACGGTGCGGGAGGATGCCCTCGATCTCTTCCCTGTTCATCTTGTGCCTCCTAGTAGATCTTCATGAGGACGCAGTCGTACTCGACGAGCTCGCCGTCGCTCACGCAGATGTCCACGACCTCGCCGTCTGCCTCGGCGGTCACCTCGTTCATGGCCTTCATGGCCTCGATCACGCAAAGCGTGTCGCCCTTCTTGACCTTGGAGCCCACGCGCACGAAGGGCTCGGCGCCAGGCGAGGCGGCCGCGTAGAAGACGCCCACCATCGGAGCGCGCACGGCGATGACCTTGGTCATGTCGAGGGGCTTGTCGGCCTCTGCAGAGTCCGCGTCTGCGGGGGCGGCGTCCTCGCCATCGGCTGCGGCCGCGGAGGGCGCGGGTGCGGCGGGCGCGGCAGGTGCCGGCGCCGCAGTGGCAAGCGCGGCCGGGGATGCCGCGGCCACGGGAGCCGGGAACGCCTCGGGGCGCTCCATCTCGATGGAGGAGTCTCCCTCCTCGATGCGAATGCGTGCCAGGCCGCGCTCCTGCATCACCTGCGCGAGCGCGTCCACACGAGAGCTGCTGGTGTCCATCCCTACTCCCCCTCGTAGCGACGAAGCACGACCACGGCGTTGTGACCGCCAAAGCCCAGCGAGGTGGACATGGCCCACCTGCCGTCGAACGGCACCGAGTGGCCGGGCGTGTAGTCGAGGTCGCAATCCACGTCGGGCTCGGCCAGGCCGATGGTGGGCGGCACCACCGAGTCGCGCAGCGCGCAGGCGCAGGCCATGGCCTCAACGGCACCGGTGGCGCCCAGCATGTGGCCGGTCATCGACTTAGTGGACGAGATGTGCGCGGCATGCGCGGCCTTCTCGCCCAACGCCTGCTTGATGCCCATGGTCTCGGTCTTGTCGTTGAGCTTGGTCGACGTGCCGTGCGCGTTGATGTAGAGGCCCTCGGCCGCATCCATGCCGGACTCGGCGACGGCCTGCTTGATGGCGCGCGTGATACCGCCGGCCGTGGGGTCGGGGCTGGTTATGTGGTACGCGTCAGCGGTGTTGCCGTAGCCACAGACCTCGGCCACGATGTTTGCGCCGCGCGAAAGGGCGTGCTCCAGCTCCTCCAGCACCAGGATGCAGGCGCCCTCGCCCATAACGAAGCCGTCGCGGTTGGCGTCGAAGGGACGGCAGGCCGTGGCCGGGTCGGGGTTGGTCGTGAGGGCGCGGCAGTTGGTGAAGCCGGCAATGGAGACCGGCACGATGGCCGCCTCGGTGCCGCCGGCGAGAATGGCGTCAGCATAGCCGTAGCGAATGGCGCGGTACGCCTCGCCGATGGCGTTTGTGCTGGTGGCGCATGCCGTGACCACAGGCAGCGTGGGGCCAAGCGCGTGGTGGCGAATCGAGACCTGGCCCGCGGCCATGTTCGCGATCATCATGGGTACGAAGAACGGCGAGACCTTGCGCGCGCCAGCATCGTTGTAGCGGGTGACCTGCGCCTCGGTGGTGCCAATGCCACCCACGCCCGAGCCCACGTAGACGCCCAGGCGCTCGGGGTCGATGGCGCCCTCGGCGTCGAGGCCCGAGGACTTCATGGCCTCGTCCGAGGCGACGAGCGCAAACTGGACGTTGCGGTCGTTGTGGAGCGTGTCGGGCTTGCCGAGCGCCGCGACCGGGTCGAAGTCCTTGACCTCGGCGGCCACGCTCACGCGGAAGCCGGTGGTGTCGAAGGCCGTGATGGTGCCAATGCCGCACTTGCCCGCGACAAGGGCGTCCCAGCTCTCCTCGGCCGTATTGCCCACGGGGGTGATGGCCCCCATGCCCGTGATGACTACCCTGCGATCCATCTTTCCCCCTTCTGGCGTGCGGCCCCGCCGCAGCCCCAGGTAAAACGAGCAGCAGGCAGAGCCTACATGCACAGCCCGCCGTCGATGCGAATGACCTCGCCCGTCACGTAGCTTGCGGCGTCGGAGACGAGAAACGCCACCACGCCGGCCACCTCCTCGGCAGAGCCGAGCCTTCCCAGCGGGATGCGGGCGGCATAGGCGTCGCGCGCCTCCTGCGGGAGCTTCTCGGTCATGTCGGTGTCGATGAAGCCGGGAGCCACGGCGTTAGCGGTGACGCCGCGACCGGCGAGCTCTTGCGCCACAGACTTGGTGAGGCCCACCACGCCCGCCTTGGACGCGGCATAGTTGACCTGCCCCGCATTGCCGTGCAGGCCCACGACGGAGCTCACGTTCACAATGCGGCCGCCGCGCTGGCGCACGAAATTTCTCGCGAGCGCGCGCACCATGTTGAAGGTGCCCTTGAGGTTCACGTCGAGCACACGGTCGAAGTCCTCGTCGCGCATGCGGGCGAAGAGCCCGTCGCGCGTGATGCCGGCGCTGTTCACGAGCGCCCACACGGGACCAAAGTCCTTGGCGATTTGGGCCACGGTCTCCTTGACGGCGTCGGCGTCTGCCACGTCGCAGCGGTAGGCGGCAGCATGCGCGCCCAGCTCCTCGAGAGAGCGCACGCAATCTGTGGCGGCCTCCTCGTTGCCCGCGTAGATGATGGCCACGTCAAAGCCGTCGCGCGCGAGCCTTTCGGCGCAGGCGCGGCCAATGCCGCGCGAGCCGCCGGTAACAAGGGCCACACGGCGGGTGTCCTTCTCGCCAGTCTCTGCGGTCTTTTCAGCCATGGCTACACCTCCCCAAGCGCCTGGACGACCTCTTCGAGCTGGTCCGGCGTCTCGACGTTGTAGGTGGTCACGCCCTCGAGCGTGCGCTTCACGAGGCCCGTGAGCGTGTGGCCGGGCCCCACCTCCACAAAGGTGTCGATGCCCGCGGCCTGAAGGCCGCGCAGCTCGTCCACCCAGCGGACGGGGTGGGAGACCTGCGCGGAGAGGGTCTGGGAGATCTGGGCCGGCGTGTCCGCGTAGGGCGCGCCGGTAAGGTTTGCCCATGCGGTCACAGCCGGTACCTGCGGCGGGTTTGCCGCAAGGTACGCGGTGAGGCCGTCTGTGGCCGCGGCCATGTACGGGCTGTGGAACGCGCCAGATACTGCGACCGCCATCGAGCGGCCACGGGCATCGCGCACGAGGGCGTCGAGCTTCTCGCACGCCTCCGGCGAGCCGGCGACCACGGTCTGGAGCGGGCTGTTGTAGTTGACCGGCCAGGCCTCGCCAGCCTTGGCGGCAAGGTCCTCCACGGTAGCCGCGTCGAGCTTGAGCACGGCGCGCATGGCGCCGGGGTGCTCGTCGCAGCATGCGGTCATGAGACGGGCGCGCTCCGCAACCAGGCGCGTTGCGGCTGCCACGTCAAATGCGCCGGCAAACGCCAGCGCCGCCACCTCACCAAGCGAATGCCCGGCCACGGCCGCCGGAGCAATGCCGCGCTCGCGCAGGGCGCAGGCACAGGCAAGGTCGACGGCGAAGACGCAGGGCTGGGTGTTCTTGGTGAGCGAGAGCTCCTCCTTGGTGCCCGAGAAGCACTGCTCGCGCGTGCCGGGACGGACCTCCTCCACCGCGTCGAAGACGGCGCGGGCGGCGGGGCTTGCCTCGTAGAGGTCGTGCCCCATGCCGGGCTTCTGCGAGCCCTGGCCCGCAAAGAGGAACGCCACGTTGGGGCGCGCGGCTGCGGTGTCTACGCGATCCATTTGGTTGCCTCCCCCAGGCACTTCTCGGCGCCACCCATGAGGTCGTCGACGATCTCCTGGGCCGTCTGCTCCTCGTGGACCATGGCGGCAACCTCGCCGGCCATGAAGGAGCCCTCCTCGTAGTTACCGTCCTTGGCGGCCTTGCGCAGGCTGCCGGCGCCAAACTTGCCCAGCTCCTCGGGGGTCGCGCCGGCGCGCTCGCGGCGGGCGAACTCCTGCGAGAAGGGCGTCTTGAGGCAGCGCACGGCGCCGTTCATGCTGCGACCGGTCACGATGGTCGAGAGGTCCTTGGCCTTGAGGATGCGGTTCTTGTACTCCTGGCTCACGGTGCACTCGCGCGCCACCAGGAAGCGCGTCCCCACTTGGACGCCCATGGCGCCTAGCATGAAGGCCGCCGCCACCTGGCGACCGTCGGCGATGCCACCGGCCGCTAGGACCGGCACCTTCACGGCGTCGACAACCTGCGGAACGAGGACCATGGTAGAGAGGTCGCCGATGTGGCCACCGGACTCGCCGCCCTCGGCCACGAGGGCGTCTGCCCCCGCGCGCTCGAGGAGGCGGGCAAGCGCCACCGAGGAGACCACGGGAATGACCTTCACTCCCGCGGCCTTCCAGTCTGCCATGTACTTGCTGGGGTTGCCGGCACCCGTCACCACGACGGGCACGCGCTCCTCGGCAACGACGCTTGCGACGTCCGCCGCAAAGGGGCTCTGGAGCATCACGTTGACGCCAAAGGGCTTCTCCGTGCGCTCGCGGCACTCGCGAATCTGGTCGCGCACCCAATCGGGGCCGGCGTTCATGGCCGAGATGATGCCGAGGCCGCCGGCTTCGGAGACGGCGGCGGCGAGGCTCGCGTCGGCGATCCATGCCATGCCGCCCTGGAAGATGGGCTTCTCGATGCCCACCAGGTCGCAGAGGGGTGTCTTGATCATGTGAGGTTGGTCCTTAGTCTTGGCTCCGGCGCTCCCGGCTCTTGTGCGTTCCTCCCGCGTGGGGTGGCCGTGCTACTTGGCGAGAAGGCCATCGACAAGGTCGACGAACTCGCCGACGGTCTTGGGGTTGGCCTCGGGGTCGATCTCGATGCCAAACTCGTCCTCGCAGGCCATGACGGCCTCGACGGTGGCCATGGAGTCAAGGCCGACCTCGGCGAGGTTGGTGTCGCGGGTGAGCTCGACGTCGTCCAGGCCCTCCTGGTCCTTGAGAATGGCGACGACGCGATCGAAAGTAGACTCTGCCATGGTTCTTCTCCTTCTTCTGGCGCCGGTTTCCGGCGCGAACGAGGGCGTCTGGCGACGCCCGGGATACCAGTGGTGCCGCCGCGCCGTGCGGCGGGCGCGCGGGGACTAGCTTGGGCTGGCCTCCCAGCGCACGAGGGTCGAGGCAACGTCGAGGCCGGCGCCAAAGCCCACAAGCGCCACGAGGTCGCCGCAGGCAAGCTCGCCTGCGCGGCTCATGCCGTCGAGCGCAAGCGGAATGCAGGCGCTCGAGACGTTGCCGGTGGTTGCAAGGTTTATGGCCACGCGCGAGCGGTCGAGGCCCAGGTGGGTGCAGACGGCGTCGATGATGCGCTCGTTGGCCTGGTGGAGCACGAAGTGGTCGATGTCCGCGAGGGCGACGCCCGTCTCGGCGGACATGTCGCGCAGCTCGCGCGTGACCTCGGTGACGGCAAAGTGGTAGACGCTCCTGCCCTTCATCGAGAGCGCGCTGGGCTTGGCTGCCTCGAGCGCGGGGCCGAAGGGGCTCGTGCCGGCAACGCCAGGCACGTCAAGCGCGGCCACGTTGGGGATGGTGCGCAGACGCGTCCAGAGCGGACTCTCGCCGCCGGCCTCTACCACCACGGCAGCCGCGGCGTCGCCAAAGAGCACGCAGGTGGTGCGATCGGTCCAATCCATGATGCGCGAGCACTTCTCAGCAGAGAGCACCAGCGCACGCTTGGCGCGGCCGCGGGCAAGGTAGCCGTCCGCCACGTCGAGCGCGAAGACAAAGCCGGAGCACGCGGCCGAGACGTCGAACGCGGGGCAGGTGGCGCCCAGGCGCTCAGCCACGGCGCAGGCCTCGGCGGGCATGAGGTGGTCTGACGTGGTGGTGGAGCAGACGATGAGGTCCAGGTCCTTTGGGGCAATGCCCGCGGACGCGAGGGCGTTGCGCGAAGCCTGCTCCGCAAGGTCGTCGAGCGACTCGGTGGTGCAGACGCGGCGCTCGCGTATGCCCGTGCGCGTGCGAATCCACTCGTCGCTGGTGTCGAGGAAGGTGGAGAGCTCGTCGTTGGTGACGCTGCGGACGGGCAATGCCGAGCCGGTCCCGATAATCGTGTAGGACATTACGCAACGCCGCCCTTCTCGGCCAGGATCTTCTCGAGCTCCTCGCGCTGGGCACGCTGGGCCTCCGCGTAGAAGTGCTCGAGGCGGCGGATACCGTCGAGCAGAACCTGGCGCTCGGGGATCGTGAGGCCGAGCGAGACCTCCTCGGACATGTGGCGGTTGAAGACCGCATGGAGCCTAAAGACGCGCTCGCCGCGGCGGGTGAGACTCACGTTGACGCGCCGCGCGTCCCTGGGGTCGCGGCACTTCTCGACGTAGCCCTTCCGCACGAGCCGGTTCACTGCCGTGGTGGCCGAGGGGACCTTGATGTCGAGCGCGCGGGCGATGTCCGAGACGCTGATGGTCTCCTTGGTGTGGAAGGTCGTGCGACCAACAACCTCGATGAGGTTGAGCTCGGCCACCGAGAGATCGATTCCGTGCGAGCGGCGCGTGAGGTCCTCAAGGCGGTCAATCGAGTCATAGGTGTTGCTCAGAAGGCGCGAGATCTCGGCGACAAAGGCGACTTCGTCGTTAACGTTGACGTCCTCCGGGCCGCTTGCGACGGCGAGCCCCGGCTCCTGCGCGTGCCTCTCGTACGACTTGCCCACGTGACCCCCGATCGGCTGGCGACGATGTTGGAATTAATTAGTTAGTCTAACTAATTATTTACAGTGTAGCGAATTCTTCGCAATGCGCTGTTATGCCGACACATTCACGCAATCTGCACGATGGAATCCCGTTGCCCCGCAATGGGATTCCGTTGCCCGGCAAATCAATCCCGTTGCCCGGCAATGGGATTCCGTTGCCCGGCAAATTAATCCCGCGCGCGGAGAGAGGCCTGCTCGGAGGAGAACCGCAGCTCGTGGCCATTGGCCTGGCGCACAAAGGCGCGTCCGAGCGCGTCCACGGCAGCAAAGGTTCCCTCACCGAGCAGCTCGCCCGAAGGCGAGACAGCCTGCACCGCGTGGCCGAGCAGCGCCAGCGTTGCCTGGTAGTCTTCGAGAAACGGCGAGAGAGGACCCACCGCCCGAGGCTGGGCAGCAAGCGCTTGCGCCCACGCGTCTACGCGTGAGACCACGGCGTCACGGAAGATCGTGGCGAGCTTCTCAAAGCCACCTGCCGCGTCGGCTGTGGTACCGCCAACGCATTCGTCCAGGTAGGCAGGCGGAAGCGCGCCCACCATGCCGTCATGGACCGCGGCGGGACAAATGGCCTCGCGGGACGGGCGCGTGAGGTTCACGCCGATGCCGCACACGGCAAACGCGCCGGCAGCGGACTCCCCCACCTCGACGAGAATGCCACCCAGCTTGGAGCCGTTCTTCTCGCCCGTGAGTGCAATGATGTCGTTTGGCCACTTGAGGGCGACATCCCGGGCGCCAAGCGCGCGGCACGCGTCCAGCGCGCCAAGACCGCACGCCGCAGGAATGGCCGAGAAGCTCGCGCGTGGGACCTGCGGCCGCACCAGGACCGAAAAGTACAGGCCGCCCCTGGGAGACACCCACACGTGACCCCTGCGACCACGGCCCAGTGTCTGGCGGCGCGCAGCGACGGCGGCACCGTGGGGCGCGTCCTCGCGACCAAGACGCATAACGTCGTTGTTTGTCGACTCGGTAACGTCGACAATCGTGACCGCGGGAAGCCCCGTTCTTCTCGCCATGCGCTCTCCTCTCTCCCAGGTCCTCTGTTCCGACCGACCAGACCTTCCCCAGAGTTTATCTATGTCCCTTTGACCCATCATGCACCAACTGGACTCATCCAGCAGCCGATTAGGGGATGCCAATAGACTCCGCGGGATGCTGGAATCGCGAATCGTTGTTACCGGGCCGTTCGAGGTTCTCATCGTTTGCCCTGTTGGGCAATCTTGCACCAAACAAGCCGGTAACAACGCATGGGCCGAGAAGCTCCCTTGTTACCGGCTCGTCGAACCGCCGCGCCATCTTCCCAGATAGCCGGCCGAAACAATAAACGAGCCGGTAACAACGAGTGATCTGAGAAGTCTCTTATTGCCGGCGCTGAGAAGCTCTCTTGTTACCGGCTCGTCGCGGGGCCGCAGCGTTTGCCCAGTTGGGTTCCCAAATGCGAGATGAGCCGGTAACAAGCATCTGAGCAACCAGCGTCACTGCCGCAAATGCGCGGCCCGGCAGCTACATCAACCCCAGAGCCGTGGCGACGGGCACCAAGAGAATGGGGACAAACGCGGAAGGGATGAGGTTTGCTACCTTGATGTCGGTCACGCCAAGGAGGTTAGTGCCCACGGCGAGTAGCAGTGTAGAGCCAGTGACGGCAACCTCGGTAACCACGGCGTCGGTGAGGAATGACCCCACCAAGCTTGCCAGCACGGAGAGTATGCCCTCGTAGACAACGAGGCTCACGCCGCAGAATGGCACGCCTATTCCCATGGTCGCCGCCATGGGAAGACAGACCGCCAGGTCGATGACGCCCTTCGAGATGAGGGTCGAGTGGTCAAGCAAGATGCCGCTCGAGAGCGACCCCACAATGGCCATGGCTCCCGTACAGGTGAAGATCGAGGCCGTGACGAAGCCATCCGAGAAGTTCCCCAGGCGCTTGGAGCCGGCAAACGCCTGGTTGAGACGCCGCTGGGCCCAGTCGCCCAGAGAGCGGATACGCGCGTCGATGTCGATCCCCAGACCAATCACAGAGCCAAGCGCCAGCGACAGCGTAACGATGGCAACGCTGCCGCCCTGCATCATCCCCTGGACGGCTACCAGCACCACGGCAAGGCCCTGCCCCTTGAGAAGGAAGTCCCCCAGACGCTCCGAGACTCGACCCTTAAAGAGAAGGCCGAGAACTCCGCCGACTGCAGCCTCGAGGCCGTTTATGAGGGCTCCCAACAGAACCACGTTCACTCCTCGATTCCTGATTGTTAACTCGCACGTCTAATGTCGACCTACGACTCGTTCACGCGCTTTCCGCTCATGTGGTCAATCACAAGTTCAAGCAGCTGAATCCTCTCGACGGTGCGCTTGAGCTCGTCAGCCACATAGCCGGAAGGGTCGTACTTCTCGCCCAGGCGTCGTGCAATCTCAATGGTTTCGGGGGCTGTCTCCAACAGTGAGACCCGTCCAAAAACGATGACGCTTCGCACGTCTGGGCCAACCTTGCCCTCAACAGGCACGCCTTGGTCAAAGACGGTAAAAGAGACGCGATTGTCGGCCTTGATGGCATCAATCTTGTGCCCCGTCTTAGCCCCATGAAAATAGATCTTTCCCTGCTCGTACAGGTAGTCCATAGGGACACCGTACGGATAGCCGTCCTCGCCGTGAACCGCGAGAACGCCACGCCGCTCGGAGAGCAGGATCTTCTCGCACTCCTCTTGGGAGAGCTGCTGCTTGAAGCGCCTCATTTGCCTGAACATGGCCCCGCCTTCCCACAAGCCGCGGGGAATCCCCGTGGCGCAACCCATCATTGTGTGACTGGTGAACTTGAGTGCAGTCAAGATTGCGCGTGCGAAGGGCGGTACGCTACATCGAACTCGCCTTTGTTACACAAATTTCTGTTTCTTTGCATCGAACTGCCCTTCGTTACACGCGGAATTGGGGGGCACCAAAGTATCGAGGAACGCGTTGCCACAATATATAGTGGTTATCAAACTCCTAATGGCTAAATGCAGGTCCCGATACTAGAGGACCGCCTAAAACCTTGTGTAACAAAGGGCACTTCGGCGCAGTGTTTTCGATTTTTGTGTAACGTAGGGCAGTTCCTCGAATGTTTCCTTACTTTATTCTGCTCCGCCGGACTAGGGACCGATTTGAGCAGCTAATGGAATGGGAAAGTATGGCCGTAATGTTGGTAATATCGCCTGCCAAGCGCATGGACATGGTCGAAGGCCCGCCTTTCGCCCAAACGCGCCCCGCATTTCTCGCCGATGCACAGAGTCTGGCCCGCGAGCTGCGCTCCCTTGGATACGAGGGCGCACGTAGCGTCTGGCAATGTAGCGATGCGCTGGCGCAAACCAACTGGGAGCGGCTTGCAACCATGCCGGAGGACATGGCAAGAGAGCCGCGCCTGCTCTCCCCTGCCGTGCTCACGTACGTGGGCATTCAATACCAGCACCTAGCCCCGCAGGTCATGAACGAGAAGGAGCTGATGTGGCTCTCGTCGCACCTGCGCATCCTTTCCGGGATGTACGGGATTCTGCGTCCACTTGACGGCGTGATCCCATATCGCCTGGAGATGCAGGCAAAGCTTACCGTTGGCGGGTGCCGCGACCTCTATGAGTTCTGGGGCGGACGGCTTCTGGACTCCCTTCTCGGCGACGGGGCGGACGTGATTGTGAACGTAGCATCACAGGAGTACGCAAAGGCAGTTGTCCCCTGGGTGCGTCGCGCAGACATACCGGTAGTAACCTGCGTCTTTGGCGAGGTTCGCTCTTCTGACGGGTGCGTTGTTCAGCGCGCAACCGAGGCAAAGGCCGCACGCGGCGCATTTGTGCGGTGGTGTGCCGAGCAGGGCGTCGAAAAGGTCGAGCAGCTCGAGGGGTTCTCGGAACGAGGGTACCGTTTGAATCGGAGTCGCTCCGACGCCGAGACGCTCACGTTCGTGCGCGGGTGACACGTCGCCGGAGGGGCCCTTTTGAATGACTTTGTCGCCAAGCTGGGCCTTCCGGCGATTATTTGTCGCCGGAGAGCGTGCGTTGTTGCAATTTGCATCAAAAAGGGCCTACCGGCGACGGCACTGCGACCGGTGACCCGCCCGAGCCGCAACCGCACAGAGAGTAATCGCGTTACAAAATTGCGGGCCGCCAAAGGGACGGCCCGCACATACTTCTACCAGCGCAAACGCGAGAAGCTCTACTCCTCCATGTAGTCCTTGAGCCTGCCGGAGCGGCTGGGATGGCGCAGCTTGGCCAGCGTCTTGGACTCGATCTGGCGGATGCGCTCGCGCGTCACGCCAAACTCGCGGCCAACCTCCTCAAGCGTACGAGGGTGACCGTCCTCAAGGCCAAAGCGGAACTTGATGACCTTGCGCTCGCGGTCGGCGAGGCCATCCAGCACCTGGTCAAGCTGCTCGCGGAGCATGGAGTCGCTCGCAGCCTCGGGCGGCGCCACAGCCGTGGAGTCCTCGATGAAGTCGCCCAGCTGGGAGTCCTCCTCCTCGCCGATAGGCGTCTCCAGCGAGACGGGCTCCTGGCTGATCTTCTGGATCTCGCGCACGCGATCGGGCGACATGCCCATCTCGGCACCAATCTCCTCCGGCGTGGGGTCGCGGCCAAGGTCCTGCAGCAGCTGGCGCTGCACGCGGATGAGCTTGTTGATGGTCTCGACCATGTGCACCGGGATGCGGATGGTGCGGGCCTGGTCGGCGATGGCGCGGGTGATGGCCTGACGAATCCACCACGTGGCGTACGTGGAGAACTTGAAGCCCTTGGTGTAGTCGAACTTCTCAACCGCGCGGATAAGGCCGAGGTTGCCCTCCTGGATGAGGTCGAGGAACAGCATGCCGCGGCCCACGTAGCGCTTGGCGATGGAGACAACCAGGCGCAGGTTCGCGGAGATGAGCTGCTGCTTGGCGTCGAGGCCCACCTGCTCGATGCGCATGAGGCGGCGCTGCTCGGCACGCGTGAGCTCAATCTCGCCGTTCTCGGCGGCCTCGAGCTTCTCGGAGGCCTCGGTGCCGGCCTCGATCTTCATGGCCAGGTGAACCTCCTCGTCGGCGGTGAGCAGGTCGACCTTGCCAATCTCCTTGAGGTACATGCGCACGGGATCGCCGGTGAGCATGACGGTGGAGGTGTCCTGGCGGCGCGCGCGGGCGCGGCTCGAGCGCTTGGGCTTGGAGACCTTGGCCTTGGGAACGGAGCGCAGGGCCTCCTTGATCTCCTTTGCCTCGTTGGCGGCCTCGGATTCCTCGTCATCCTCGCCGTCGAGGGCGTCATCGTCGTCGGAGAAGTCGTCATCAGAGCCAAAGTCGTCATCGTCGTCGCCAGCGTCGATGGAGCCCATGCCATAGGCGGGGTTGGCTGCCTCGCCTGACGTGGTGATCTCGACGCCCTTGGCGCGCAGCGTGTCGTAGAGGTCGGAGAGCTCGTCACCGTCCACGTCGACGTCACGGATGGCAACCTGGATGTCGTCCTCGGACACGCTTCCGCCAGACTTGGCAGATGCGCTCACCAGCCCATCGACAACGCGTCCCAGCTCGTCGGAGAGCTTGATGTCGTCCTTCGTCTTCTTTGCAGCAGCCAAGTTATTCCCTTCGACGCAGTAACCTTCAAGATGCTACCCGTTTTTACTGCTCGACAACAGCAGAAAGTTTCTTTGTCAGTGCATTAATACGCTTCTGGAGCGCGGTGGCCTGCTCGAAGAGCGCCTCCGCATCCTCCCCGCCC
Source organism: Atopobiaceae bacterium (assembly GCA_902834555.1). Classification (GTDB taxonomy): domain Bacteria; phylum Actinomycetota; class Coriobacteriia; order Coriobacteriales; family Atopobiaceae; genus Tractidigestivibacter. Next base: position 40,298 of record CADFJN010000014.1, on the reverse strand, counting down.
GCGCTTCCGGAGTCCCCAGCCTGCCGCAGGCGCGCCTTGATCTCGCGCACGCGCCGCTTGCACGAGTAGAGTTCGACCGAGTCGACGAGAAACGCGACCTTCTCGCGCGCGTCCATGCCGGGGCTCGAGACCACACGCCCGGACGAGAGGATCTGCGGCGCGTCAGGCTCCACGGCCGTGGCGACTGCCACGACGTCTGCGGGTGCGGTTCCCTCCGGCGTGGCGAGCATTGCCCAGGCCATCCCCTCGTGGCGCCCGTCCGCCCACATCACGTCTGCCAGGCGGTCGGCGTAGGGACGCACCTCGTCCGGCATGGCGGCAAGCATCGAGAGGAGCTCGCGCTCCACGGCGACCTGCATGCGCTCGTCACCCGAGAGCATGCGCGAGACCGAGAAGGACGTAGCGTTCGTGGGCGCTGCGGCAACGGGGGCGCCGCCACCCTCGTAGGCATCCGCGGGCACGTAGTCATCCGGCACGGGAGCGTAGTCGTCCTCGTCCCCTAAATACGGCGCGGCTGCCACGGGCGCCATGCTCGGCGCGGTTGTCCTGGCGGCACCCTCGCGCCGGCGCTCCCGCACCTCGGGCTCAGCGGCCTTCACGGGCTTCTCGCGAATCACGCGCTTTGTCTCGGCAACGTCCATGCCAAGGGCGTCCGCCAGCTGCGTGGCGTACTCGTCAAGCAGCACAGAGTTCTTGAGCGGCGCCAGCAGCTGGGCCATCTCGTCCAGTGCCTTAACGCGCCGGCCGGGCGCGGAGAGGTCGTAGCCCGCCAGGCGCTTGGTGAACACGAAGTCCATGAGCGGCACTGCGGCGTCGAGCTGCGCCTGCATGGCGGGGGCGTCGTGTGACGAGAGGAACTCCATGGGATCCTGGCCGTTGGGCAGAACCACGCAAACCATCGAGGCCGAGGTCTTGTCGATGAACTGCACGGCGCGCTCGGCCGCACGCTGGCCGGCCTCGTCGCCGTCGAACATGCAGATGATGCGAGAGACGCGCTGGCGCTCCATGAGCCGGATGTGGTCGATGCGGAAGGCGGTGCCCAGCGCCGCCACGGCGTTGGTGAAGCCGGCCTCATGCATGGCGATGACGTCGGTGTAGCCCTCGCAGACGATGGCCGTGCCCGTTGCCGCCATGGTCTCCTTGGCTCGGTCGTAGGCAAAGAGGTGCTTGCCCTTGTTGAAGACCGTGGTGTCGCGCGTGTTGAGGTACTTGGGCGCGTTGTTGGCGGGGCGCAGGATGCGACCGCCAAAGGCGATGGTGCGCCCCTGCTCGTCGTGGATGGGAAACATGGCCCGGTCGTAGAACCAGTCGGCAAGGCGCCCCGAGCGCTCCACGGCCAGGTTGGCGGCGATGAGCTCCTTGGGGCTATAGCCCTTCCCGCGCAGGTACGAGACGAGTGAGCCGCGCCCGGGCGCGTAGCCCAGGTGCCAGCTGCGACACACGTCCGAGCCAAGGCCGCGCCCCGCCAGGTAGGCGCGCGCGGCGGCCGGGCCATCGCCGCGGCCACGCATGAGCATGGTGTGGTAGTAGTCGTCCGCCAGCGTGAGGGCCTCTATGAGGCGGTTCTTGCGCGGCCCGCGGGAGGCGCTCTTGTCCTCGGAAAGCTCGATGCCCGCACGGTCTGCCAGGTAGCGGATGGAGTCCGGAAACGAGAGGTTCTCGCGCTTCATCACGTACTTGAAGACGTCGCCGCCCTCGCTGCACGCGCCAAAGCAGTGCCAGAGGCCCGTTGCCGGATCCACCTTGAACGAGGGGGTCTTCTCGTGGTGGAAGGGGCAGCATCCCCAGAACTCCCGGCCGCGCTGACGCAGCTCGACCGTCTCGCCCACCAGCTGCACGATGTCGGTGGCCTGGCGAACCCGCTCCTTGTCCTCGTCGCTAATCACGCGACCACCCCCACGCACTCCTCCCCGACATTCTCGCGTACCCATTGGATGTTCCCCAACACGGCGGATTCCAGCTCGGCAAGCGAGTCGAATCGACGAGAGGCACGAAGGTGGCGCAGGAACACCACGCGTGCGTCTTCGCCATAGACGTCACCCGAGAAGCCCACGAGGTTTGCCTCGAGCATGGGGTGGGCCGCCACGTCAAAGGAGGGCGGTGCGCCCACGTTGACCGCCGCAGGCCAGACGCGCCCGTCGATGATGGCGAGACAGGCGTAGACGCCGTTGGCCGGCAGGCAGTCACGACCGTCCAGCTCAACGTTGGCCGTGGGGAAGCCAAACGAGGTGCCCTCACCGCGGCCGTGGACGATGCGCCCGCCCAGGAAGTGGTGGCGAAGCAGGAGCTGGGCGGCCTTCTCGACCTTGCCCTCGCCGAGAAGCCCGCGCACGCGCGTGGCCGAGACGGGACTCCCCTCCGCAGTTACGAGCGCATGGCCAAAGACGTCAAAGTCGCGCTTCTCGCCCAGGGCAGACATGGCCGCAACCGTGCCCGCGCCGCCGACGCCAAAGCGGAAGTCCTCACCCACGTGGATGGCCGCGGGCGAGAGAATGCCCCCCAGGACCTCGGTGACGTAGCGGTCGTACGGAAGGGCCGCAAGCTCAGGCGTGAAGCGGTGCACGAGGACGGCGTCCGCGCCGACAAGAGCCAGCGAGCGCACGCGGTCCGCATCGGAGAGCAGGCGCTCGGGCGGGCGGGCGGAAAGGACCTCCGAGGGGTCGGGGTCAAAGGTCACCAGGGCAAGTGGCAGGTTCCGCGCGCGGGCGTCCGCGGCGGCCTGGGCAATGAGGGCGCGATGCCCCGCATGCAGGCCATCAAAGGCGCCAATCACGCAGACAAAGCGCTGGTTGGGCCCCAGCGTGACGCCAGGAGCAAGGTAGACCGTGGCTCCGGGCAGGCGCACGGAGGCACCAAGCGATACGCCCGAGAGCGTCGAGGCCGCAGCCAGTCGGCGTGCCTCCGCGTACGAGAGCGGCCAGACAGGCTCATGCCAGGCAGGAGCGCAGGAGAAGGGCTCGCCCGTCATGCGCGCACCCCCGTGATGCCAGCCGGGAAGTTTACCTCACAGGCAAGGCCACGCCTGCCACAGCTCCAGACGCCAACAAGGCGCTGGTCAAAGACCATGGCAATGCGCTCGCCGGGAAGCGGGGCGCGCTCTGTTCCATCTGCCATGCGCACCGTTCCCGCCTCCAAGACCTTTCCGCAGGCCGCGTCTGCCGCCTCCTGAGCACTCAGCTGGCGCACTGGGGCACCCAGGGCAGCAACGGGGTCAAGCGCGTGGGCAAGAACCTCCGCGGGATCCCGTGCCGCGTCGACGGCGTCAAGCGCCAGGCAGGCGTCAAGACCCACCGAGCCGGACTGCGTGCGCCGCAGCGCCACGAGGTGCGCGGCAGACCCGGCTGCGCGCCCAATGTCACGCGCCAGGCTCCGCACGTAGGTGCCCTTGGAGACGTCAAAGTCAACGACCCAGCTGAGCTGCCCCTCCACCGAGGCTATTTCGACAAGCTCTGCAGAGAAGACCGTGATGCGCCTGGCTGCCAGCTCAGGCGCCTTACCCTCGCGCGCAAGCGCGTAGGAGCGCTGCCCGTCCACAGATATGGCGGAATACGCAGGAGGCACCTGGTCCTGCTCGCCCACAAAGCCGGCGAGAATACCGCGGGCCACGTCCTCGCTGCCCAGGCGCTCGGGGACCTCGGCGGCAACCGTGGGAGCACCGTCAGCGTCGTCCGTGTCCGTCTCGCAGCCAAAGATGATGCCTGCCGTGTAGCGTTTACGCTCGGCGGTGAGAAGGCCCATGAGGCGCGTGCCCTGGCCCACGCCGACCACCATGACGCCCGACGCTGCGGGATCAAGCGTGCCGGCGTGTCCCACGCGGCGCTCCCCCAGGGCGCGCCGCACGTGGTTCACCACGTCGTGGCTCGTCATTCCGCAGGGCTTGTCGATGCCGAGGAGGGCGTTATAGCCCGACTCGCCGCGCCTCACCGTGACGCACCTCGCACGTCTGCCTTCGGGGCGGAAGAGAGCGCGGCGTCGCCATCGAAGAGGGCGCAGAGCTTTGGCAGCACGATTGCGCGAACCTCGTCCACAGTGCCCGAGGCGGTGAACCCGGCAGCAGCACGGTGCCCGCCGCCGCCCATCTCGCGCGCGATGCCCGATACGTCAAGGTCGCACTTGGAGCGGAGGTTGCCGCGGACCTTGCCGCCGTCGACCTCCTTCAAGAAGAGCGCCACCTGGGTGCCCTCGATGCAGCGCACCAGGTCGATGAGGCCGTCTAGCTCGTCGAGCGTGACGCCGGCGTTGGCGATGTCCTCCGCCGTCGCAAAGCTGTAGGCAATGCGGCCCTCGGCAAAGGTCTGGATGCGCGCAAGGACGCGGGCGGCAAGGTGCACGTAGGCCAGGCGGTCGGACTGGTACACGTTGAGCGCGACCTCCGCGGGCGAGGCGCCGGCCTCAACCAGCATGCTTGCCGTCTCGAATGCCTCGCTGTCGGCGTTTTGGTACTGGAAGCGGCCCGTGTCGGTCACAATGGCGCAGAGAAGGTTCTGCGCGATCGTGGGTGTGAGGACGCGCGAGGAGTGCAGACAGAACTCGGAGATGATGACGCCCGTGGCGGCGGCATCGGGGCGAACCACGCCCGCCTCCCAGAAGCGCTCGCCCGAGGGATGGTGGTCGAGGACGGCCACGTGATGCGCGCGGGCGCAGACCTTCTCGGCGTCCGCCAGGCGAGACATCTGCGAGAGGTCTACGCAGATGAAGAGGTCGGGCGTCACGTCGTAGTCCACCGCGTGCACGAAGGTGTCGGACCCCGGCAGGAAGCGGTAGATCCTGGGTACGGGGTCCTTGTCGGCCAGGAGGTTGGTCACGCGCTTGCCCGGCCACGCGGTGCGGATGACCTCGGCCAAGGCAAGGCCGGAGCCAATGGCGTCGCCATCGGGCGACGTGTGCGCGCAGATCGCGATGGTGTTGGCATCCTCGATCAGCGCGACCACGCCCTTGAAGAGCTCAGCCTGCTCCATGTATTCGGAAACCCTCATCAAGCTCTTCCCTACTCGCCCTCATCGCCCTCGGCGGCATTGGTGGCGCCGTCCTCGGCGTCTGCCGCGATGGGATAGCCGTTCTCGTCCTTCTCGACACCAAGCGTTGGCGGGACGTTCTCGAGCGCGCGAGAGATGCGCTCGGCCTCGTCGGTGGTGGTGTCAATCTGGAACGCAAGCTCGGGCGTCACGCGCCAGCCAAGGGCATGGCCGAGAAGCGAGCGGATGCGCCCCTTGGCGCGCTCGAGGGCAGCGGAGACCTCGTCATAGCGAGAGGCATCGCAGCTCACGTAGGCGCGCATGAAGGACTTGTCGACCGAGACCTCCACGCCCGTGACGGTCACGAGCTGGAGGTCTGGGTCGGAGACCTCAAAGAGCATGATGGTGGCGAGCTTCTCGCGCGCGATCTCGTTGGTGCGGCGCGAGTGCTGGTTCTGCTTCACGTGTGCCTCCCTACTCCGTTCGCGCGACCTCTTCGACGCGGTACGCCTCGATCTGGTCGCCGGGGTGGATGTCCTGGAAGTTCTCCAGGCCAATGCCGCACTCGAAGCCGGCCTTGACGCTCTTGACGTCATCCTTGTAGCGCCTGAGCGAGGCGATCTTGCCCTCGTAGACCACAATGCCGTCGCGCACGAGGCGCACCTGGTCGTCGCGGGAGACCTCGCCCTCGGAGATCATGCAGCCTGCGGCGATGCCAACCTTGGGCACCTTGAAGGTGTCGCGGACCTCGGCGATGCCGGTCTGGACCTCCTCCTCGGTGGGCTTGAGCATGCCGATGCGGGCGGCGTCGATATCCTCGATGGCCTTGTAGATGACGCTGTAGGTACGGATCTCGACGCCCTCGCGCTCGGCGGCGGCGCGCGCCTTGGCGTCGGGACGCACGCCAAAGCCAATGATGATGGCGTTGGAGGCATCGGCGAGCGTGACGTCGGTCTCGGTGATGGCACCCACGGCGGCGTGGATCGTGTTGATACGCACCTCGGACTGGTCCATCTTGTCGAGCGAGTCCTGAAGAGCCTCGATGGAACCCTGAACGTCGGCCTTGATGATGAGGTTGAGCTCCTTGACGTCCGCGTCGGCCATGGTGGCGAAGAGGTTCTCGAGCGTGACGTGCTTCACGCGGTTCTGCTCCTCGATGCGGGCCTTGAGGGCACGCTGGTCGGCAAGGTCACGGGCGTCACGGTCGTCCTGGAAGACGCGGAACTCGTCGCCCGCCATGGGGACGCTCTGGAGGCCCAGGATCTCGACCGGGTCGGAGGGACCGGCGGACTCGACGGGGTTGCCCTTGGGGTCGAGCATGGCGCGCACGCGGCCGTAGGCCATGCCGGCGACAACGGCGTCACCCACGTGGAGCGTGCCGCGCGTCACGAGCACCGTGGCCACCGAGCCGCGGCCGCGGTCGAGCTTGGCCTCGAGGACGTTGCCCGAGGCGAAGGTGTCGGGGTTGGCCTTGAGCTCGAGGACGTCGGCCTCGAGTAGGACGGCCTCGAGCAGGTTGTCAATGCCGATGTGCTTCTTGGCCGAGATGTCGACGAACATGTTCTGTCCGCCCCACTCCTCGGGGATGATGCCGTACTCGGTGAGCTCCTGGCGCACGCGGGTGGGGTCGGCTCCGGGCTTGTCGATCTTGTTCACGGCAACGATGATGGGCACGCCGGCGGCCTTGGCGTGGTTGATGGACTCGACCGTCTGGGGCATGACGCCGTCGTCTGCGGCAACGATGAGGATGACGATGTCGGTCACCTTGGCACCACGGGCACGCATGGCCGTGAAGGTCTCGTGGCCAGGGGTGTCGATGAAGGTGATGGTGCGGCCATTGATCTTGACCTGCGAGGCACCAATGGCCTGCGTGATGCCGCCGGCCTCGCCCTCGGCAACGCCGGTGTGGCGGATGGCGTCAAGCAGCGACGTCTTGCCGTGGTCGACGTGACCCATGACGGTGACCACGGGCGGACGGGGCTTCAGGTCCTTGGGGTCGTCGTAGAAGGTGAAGGAGTTCTCCTCCTCCTTGGTCATGACCTTGACGTCGCGACCAAGGTCATCGGCGACAAGCTCGATGAGGTCGTCGGACATGGACTCGGTGAGCGTGAGGGGGTTGCCCAGCAGGAAGAGGCGCTTGATGATGTCGTTGGCCGGCACGCCGAGGAGCTCGGCGAGCTGCGCGACCGTGGCGCCCTGCGGGACCTTCACGGTGTCGAGCTGGGAGAGGTCCTGGTCGTTGGCAATGGCCTCCTCAATGCGCTTCTCCTCCGCGGCCTCCTCGGCCTGCTTCTGGCGGCGCTCCTTGCGGCGGCGACGCCTGCCGGTGGACTCGCGCGACGCCTCCTCGACGGCCTCGCGGGCCTCGTCGAGAACGCGGCTGCGGTTGTATGCCTCGGCCTCGCGAGCCATGCGGCTGTAGCGGTCCTCGCCCTCGTCGCCGCGACGGCTGCCCTTGCGGCCCTTGCGACCGGGACGGCCCTCGCCCTGCTCGGCGCCGCCGTCCTGCTCCATGCGGGACGGGGCGGAGTAGCTCTTGCGCTCGCTGTGCGCGTGCTCGGACTCGCCACGGCGCTCGCGGCGGCCCTTACCCTCGGCCTTCTTCTGCGCGGCCTCCTCTGCCTGCTGCTTGAGCACTTGCTCCTGCTGGGCGATCTGATCGAGCAGTGAGGTGAAGGTGGGCATCGACTTGGGGGCGTTGTCGTGGACGCGTTTGCGCTCTTCCTCCTCGGCACGCTCCTTGGCAGCCTTCTCGGCGGCGCGCTTCTTCTCCTCCTCGGCGCGCTTCCTGGCGGCCTCGACGGCGGCGCGCTTCTTCTCCTCCTCGGCGCGCTCGCGCTCGCGGCGCTTCTCGGCGGCGATGCGCTCCTTCTCGGCAGCCTCCTCCTCAGCCTTCTTGGCCTCGGCGGCGGCCTCCTCCTCTGCCTTCTTGGCCGCCTCGATCTGAGCGGCGCGGTCCTCAAGGATGGGCTTGAGCTTCTTGCGCACGATGGAGACGTAGGCGTCCTCGAGCGTCGAGGAGGCGGACTTGGCGGGAATCTTCATGTCGCGGAGATGGTCGAGCATCTCCTTGCTCGTCATCCCGTACTCCTTGGCAAGGTCGTGTACGCGAGTCTTGGCCATGTGACCAACCTTTCATTCACGGGCGGCTGTGCCGCCCGGGTAGTGCCTGCAATCAAAAGTCCGCTTGGGGACGCTAGATCAGAGAGTCGGGGTCGTCCGAGACCTCGGCATCCATGACCTTCTCGTGGATGCCGCAGTAACGCGAGCCCGGACGGGCCATGTTGCGGCACTGGATGCCGTTCTCGCCCACGTACTCGCAGCGGTGCTGCTCGCCGTCCTCCTCGGCCTCGCTCTCGGGGGCCTCAGTGGCACGCGGCAGGTCGCGCAGGACACCAGCGGCAAGCGACTCGTTCTTGATGTCGATGTGCATGCCGGTAAGGTGGGCAGCCAGGCGGGCGTTCTGGCCCTCCTTGCCAATGGCCAGCGACAGTTGGTCGTCGGGCACGATCACCGTGGCGTAGCCGTCCTCGGGACCAAGGATTACGCGAGACACGCGCGCCGGCGAGAGGGCGTTGGCAACGCAGCGCGCCGGGTCGTCGGACCAAGGCACCACGTCGACGCGCTCGCCGCGCAGCTCGGAGACAACGGTGCGCACGCGGCTGCCCTTGGGGCCAACGCAGGCACCCACGGGGTCGAGATGGTCGTCCTTGGACGAGACGGCGACCTTGGAGCGGATGCCGGGTTCGCGGGCGATCGACCGAACCTCCACGACGCCGTCATAGACCTCGGGGACCTCAAGCTCGAAGAGCCTGCGGATGAGGTCGGGGTGGGTGCGGGAGACCACGATAGGCGGACGCTGCCGCTCGCCGCGGACGGTGGGCTGGTCGTTGTTCGGGTCACGCACGTCGATGATGATGGCCTTCAGGCGCTGGTTGTGGGAGTAGCGCTCGCCCACGGGGCGCTCGTTGCGCTCGTCGGGGAAGCGGCGCTGGTCGAAGTGGGGAAGCTCCGCCTCTACGCCCTCGCGGATCTTGATGATCGTGAAGTCGGGCGTGGTCTGGAGCACCGTGCCGGTGATGATGTCGCCAATGCGCTGCGAGAACTCCTCGTAGATCTGGAGACGGGCGGCGTTGCGCACGATGGCGCGAATCTCGGCCTTGGCATGCTGCGCCGCGATGCGGGAGGTGTCGGGCGGGGTGACGTCCTTCTCGTCAAAGTCGAGGTACTCGCCGGTCTCCTCGTCGTAGGACTCCTCCTTGGGGATGAGCTCGTAGACGTAGACCTTGCCGGTGGCGTGGTCGATGGTGACGCGCGCGCCAAAGGGAAGGTGAAGGATGTCGGCGTAGCTCTTGGCGAGCGACTGCTCCAGGCGGTCGAGCAGATACAGCTCGTCGATGTGCTTCTCCTGGCAGAGCGCCATCAGCGCTTCCATCATCTCTGATGCCATGCGAATTCCTTTCTAGCTCTTGGCCCCGTTGGACGGGGAATCGAAGTTTGGCTTGATCTTGCAGCTCTTGACCTGGTCGAGGGGGATGCTCACGCGCTCGCCGTCAACGGTGAGAACCACGTTCTGGCCATCCAGACCCTCGAGGCGGCCGGTGAAGTGGCGACGGCCCTCGGTTGCCGTGGTTCCAAGCGAGACGTCCTCGCCCGCGAAGCGCTCGAAGTCATGGGGGCGGCGGAGCGGGCGCGAGAGGCCCGGCGACGAGACCTCGAGCGTGAATGGCCCCTCGATGGGATCGAGCTCGTCGATCGCGGCAGAGACCCACTCGGTCTCGGCGGCCACCTCGTCAAGCGAGATGGGCCCGGCCTCCTCGTCTGCGTGGTCGATGCGCACGCGGACGCACGGGTTCTTCTTCGAGCCCACGACCTCGACGTCGACGATGTCGATGCCATGCTCGGGCGCTGCTGCCTCGAGCGCGTCAAGGATGCGCTGGCGCGTGTCGTGCTCTGGCACTGCGGGCATGTCCCCTCCCTCACACATCACAGGTACATACAGAAAGGAAGCGGGGCGAGAAACTCCACCCCACTTCCTACGAATCACTACTGCATTGCAGATTAAGTATAGGGACTTCTCGGCAGGCGGTCAAGGAGCAGGTCGAACGGTATCACAAGGACGCCACGGAACGTAGCGTGTACGGTACCGCGCCGCGCAAGACCCGTCGAAGTCGCCGGAAGGCGCCAAATGTTGCAAATCGCGCCAAAACGGGCCCTCCGGCGACAAGGAATTTGCGCCTGCCTCCCCTACCGCCAGATGCCGCGCCGGTGGCGGATCTCGTAGTAGAGGTCGTTCTCCATCGCGAGCACCTCCGGGATAGGCACCGGCTTGAACACGGGCATCCGCATCTTGTACTTGATCCAGAAGAAAGAGTAGACGCTCAACGCCAGGAAGATCACGGCAGCCAAGACCCAGATGGCCAGTGCCTCCGCGGGATCGCTCGAGATGTTCGCGATCATGAACACCGTGCCGGCAATGCCAATAACGGGGATCACGGGGCCGCCGGGAACCTTGAACGCGCGCGGCGCTTTGGGGAAGCGACGGCGAAGCACCAGCACGTCGATGTCGGCAAAGATGTATGAGACAAGCCACAGCACCGTAACCACAAGGATCAGAAACGAGATGGCCGCCGACGACCCGCCGCTGAAGTACGCGATGAGGCAAATCGAGATCGTCACAAAGAGAATGGCCACCGCGGGCGCGCCATAGCGGTTCTTGCGCGAGAAGAACCGGGGCATCATGTTCACCTTGGTCATGCCGTCGCAAATCTGGGAAAGCCCGTTCACGGTGGAGTTCTGCGAGCCAATAAAGGCCAGCGCCGAGACCACGCTCATCCAGATCTTGCCAACGTAGCCCAAGAGGTTCTCGCCGTAGAGCAGGTGCGGCGAGGCGGACTCCGCAAGCTCGCCCCAGGGCACGTAGTGCCAGAAGCCGAGAACCACGAGCGAATCCATCACGCAGATGAGCGCCAGGCTGATCATCATGCCCAAAGGGATGTTCCGGTTGGCGTTGCGCACGTCCTTGGAGATGGGAATGGCGTACTCGGCACCCACGAAGAGCCACGAGGCCACGCCCACGGCGCTCACAACGGAGGCGGCGTCGGTGGTCAAGGCGGCGGGCTGGTCCACAACCGCCCCGGTGCCAAGTTGGAAGGCGCCAATGAGACCCAGTGCAATCATGGAGAAGAGCAGCAGGTAGGACACGAAGTCCTGGAGCTTGGCAAAAATGTCGACGCCCTTGAGCGCAGCCACCGCGACAATGATCGAGACGATCGTGGGGTAGATGGCCGCGGGAATCGCCAGGGGGATGGTCTCGACCATCACCGAGCCAAATATCGCCGCCTCAACGCCGCCGCAGAGAATGTTGCAGATGAGGTAGCCGCCCACCATCGTGACGAGCGTGGGCAAAGGGCCAAGGCCCGCAAGCGTGTACTGCACCAGACCGCCCGTGGCGTTGGGCATGAGGGCGTTGAGCTCTGCCATGCAGGCCGCGCTGCAGATGTTGAGCAGAAGCGCGATCACCATGGCGGGAATGAACATGAGGCCAGACTCACCCGCGCCCTGCCCCAAGGAGACGAGGCAGCTCATCGAGACGATGAGTCCCATCGAGACCGAGACAACGTTGTGGAGCCCAAGGGGCTTCTCGGATGCGTCTGCCATGTCTGCCCCCTAGAGCGCCTCTGTGCCTTCGTCGCCCGTGCGCACGCGCACGACCTGCGCGAGGTCGGTGACAAAGATCTTGCCGTCGCCAATGTGGCCGGTGTAGAGTTGTTTTTTGATGAGCTCTACCAGCTCGGGCACGCGCGCAGTCTCCACGGCGATAGAGACCTGCGTCTTGGGGAGCAGCTCCATGTCGTAGTTCTCGTCGACCTCGTACTCCTTTGTGCCCTTCTCGACGCCACGGCCCAGAACCTGCGTCACGGTCATGCCGCGCACGTGGGCCTTGCTCAGCGCGCGGCGCAGCCCGTCGAACTTCTCCATGCCCATCACGATGTCGATCCTAGAAATCTCGGACATAGTAGCCTCCTTGCAACGGGCGCGCGCCCGCCTCATCCGGGACCTTGGGCCCCATCCCCTTGATACGCTGATAGTGGTATGCGCAGGGCTGAAAAGCAGCCCCATTGGCTAAGAGGTGCAGGCCAACTGGCGAGAATCCCTGAGCATCCGACGGAGCTTCCCCGGCGCCATGCCCGCGAGCTCATCGAACTCGTGGACCAGGTGCGACTGGTCGCTGTAGCCGCAGGAAAGCGCGAGCGCCTGTGCCCGCGCGGCGTCGTCTCCGCACGAGATGAGGCCCATTGCCCGCTGGAAGCGCACGAAGCGCGAGAACTGCTTGGGAGAGATCCCGTGGACCTCTACGAAGACCCGACGCAGGTAGCGCGTGGAGACGCCCGCCTCCTTGGCAAGGGCCGCAACGGACGCGGTGCCGCCGGCGGCAAGGATTTGCTCGCGCACATGGCGCTCGAGGGCCCGCACCGAGCGGGACCCGGCTTGTGCCGAGAAGCCCCGTGCCGCCTCGTGCGAGAGGAGTGCGCGCGTGAGCACATCCATGCGGGCAGAGGCGTCCGACGCCTGGTACAGGGCGTCGACCAGGCGTCCGTCGCAATCGGCGGGGTCAAGCTCGATGTCCGCGTCAACTAGGTCCGCCGGGCAGATGCCCGTAGGCAGCACGGCCTCGCCCGGACGGAAGCGGCAGCCCACCCACTCGCGAGCACCCGAGAAGTCCCAGCCCTTGGCCGTGAGGACAGTTCCGCCCATGGTCACGAGCACGTCCGCGGGCCCAACGCCAAACGCCAGGTCGACGCAGCCATCTGGCACTGCCGAGGGACAGGCGCCCGCGCCGGTGGAGCGGAAGGCGTAGACGAGCTCAGCCGCGGGTGACGAGAGGCGACGCTCCACGTAGTTCTCCACCGTGAGCGGCAGGTACGGCTGCAGGGCGCCGGCCGGCGCCTTCGTGCTTCTCGTCATTTCCACGCCCATGGCTACCCCCGAGTTTCGGACAAGAGGCCTCGCCTTCCTGGTTGCTCGGCTCCTTGTTGAAGCCACAGTACCAGCCAAGCTTTGCGGGATATTGCAATGCCGGTTACAAGGCTGTTGCAAGCGCGTGGCCGCAAGGCGCCCCGTGACCGGCCGAGCGCCCTACGCCATCTCCGGGGTGTCCCAGAGGTTGAGCTTCACGCCGATGCCCTTCTCGACGGCATTCCTGTAGACCGTTCCGCCCCAGGCGATGTCCTCGACGGGCATGCCGCCCACGGAGTAGATGATGGTCTGGTCGTCGGAGGTGCGGCCAGGGACCTCGCCGGTGATGATGTCGGCGATGTTCACGATGTCCGTGCGCTCGATCTTGCCCTCGTGCACGAGGTCGGTGAAGGCACAGCCGATGATGCCCATCTTGGGGTAGGTGGGGTACGGGTACTCCTCTTCCCAGGCGTCGTAGAGGCCCATGTTGTCAACCACGAGCTTGCTCGAAAGCATGAACTCCTCGTCAAACAGGGCAGCGGAGGGCATGGAGACGAGCGCGCCCTTCTTGATCCAGGAGCCCTCGACCTTGGGGAAGGTGGAGATGTCATCGGCCACGGTCGTGGTGAACGAGACGATGTCGGCGTCGCGGCAGACCTCCTCGATCGTGTCGCAGACCTCGACTGTCTTGATCTGCGGGAGCTCTGCCTTCACAAAGGCCACAAAGGAGTCGAGCGAGCGCTTGCCGCGGCCCTTGACCTTGATGGTATCGAGCGTAGGGCACGCCGCCACGAAGGCCGCCGCCGAGGTCTTGCCCATGACGCCAGGCCCCACGATGGCTGCGACCTTGGCGTCCCTGCGGGCGAGGTAGCGCGCGCCCACGCCGGGAATGCCGCCCGTGCGGTAGGCAGAGACCAGGTTCGCGGACATGAGGGCGAGAGGGGCACCGGTGTCCTTGTCGTTGAGCATCATCATGAGGATGGAACGCGGAAGCCCCTTTGCCTTGTTGTCCATGTTGGAGCCATACCACTTCATGCCGGCCATCTGGTAGCGTCCTCCCAAGTAGGCGGGCATAGCCATGAAGCGACGGTCCTCGCCGTTCTTGGGCATGCCGGGAAACTTGGGGTCGTCGGGGAACATGATCATGCAGCCGTGCGAGTTGTGGTTCTCGCCGCCCATCACGTAGTCGCCCTTGGCCAGGGTGACGAGAAGGTCCTCCATGCAGTCGACGCAGGCGGGCATGTCCTTCACGCCGGCAGCGATCATGTCGGGCTCGCTCAGGTAGAGAAAGTCGATCTTGGTGTCCATTGCGGTTCCTTTCTCGGAGGAGGCTGGCTCGGGGCGTCTAGGCGCGGGCGGCAAAGCGGTCGTAGCGGAACGCAGAGATGTCGAGCGTTGTGGCCTCGCCGAGCGCGGACTCGGCGAGCAGCGTACCCACGATGGGAGAGATGCCAAAGCCGTGGCCGGTGAGCGCGCAGGCAACCACCAGGCCGGGGACCTCGTCCACGGGGCCCAGCACTGGCACGCCGTCGATGCAGACATCCTCGAAGCCAGCCCAGGTGCGCACAATCTTTGCGTTGGCGAGCTTGGGGATGTAGCGCAGGATGCCGCGACAGATGGCGGGAGCCGTGACGGAGGTGGTGCGGTAGTGGCCGTTGTCCTCGTTCACCGTCTCGAAGCCGGAGTCGCCGCCAAAGACGAAGGAGCCATGACTCGTCTGGTGGCCGTAGAAGTCGGCGTCAGCGGTGCCGAGCATCTGCTTGAACATGGGTGGCTCCATCTCGGTGACCAGCGCCTCGATGAGCACGTTGGACATGGGGACGTCGATGCCCACGGTGTTCAGGATCTTGCGGGAGGCATAGCCCGCGGCAACCACCACGGAGCCCGCCTCGAAGGTCCCCTCGGGCGTCACGACCTGGCGAAGCACGCCCTTGACCTTGCGGAGCTCGAGCACGGGGCAGCCGGAGTAGAAGCGTGCGCCCAGGCGGCGTGCCGCGGTGTAGTAGGCGTAGGTTGCCTTGAGGGGGTTGGCGTGGCCATCCGTGGGGCACCAGGACGCACCGATGACCTCCTCGGAGAGGTACGGGTTGATGGCGCGGACCTCGTCGCCATCGATCATGCGCATGTCGAGGCCAAGGGCCACGGCCTTGTCGCGAAGGCCGCGCAGGATCTCCAGTTGGCGCTCGGTCTTGCCCAGGCGGAGATTGCCGCCCTGGCAGTACTCGACGTCGGCGCCAAGCTCCTCGGAGAGCGTGGGCCAGAGGTTCTTCACGGCGTACATCGCAAGCGGGAGCTCGCGCGGGTCTCGGCCGGACTGGCGCACGCCGCCGCCGTTCCTGGTGGAGCCGCCGTTGCCAATGACCTCGTCCGCCTCGAGGACGGTGACCGAGACGCCCTTCTTGGCGAGGTAGTAGGCCGTGGCGCAGCCGATGATGCCGGCACCAACAACAATGACGTCAGAGGTCTTATCGCTCATCTCGCTCAGGCTCCTTCGCGAACACGCTCATCTCGATGGGACGCATGGGTGCGCGGGAGCTCGCGGGCTCCAGCTCGTCGGGCGAGACGCCCAGCTCGCGGGCGACACTGCCCTTGACTAGGCGCGCGCAGGTCTGCCCCTGGCAGAGCCCCATGCCGCAGCGCAGGTAGCGGCGGATCTCGGCGATGGTGAAGAGGCCATCGTGCACCGCGCGGCGAATCTCGCCCTGCGTGACCTCCTCGCAGCGGCACACAATCTGGTCATCGCCCGGCTTGGGCACGAAGGGCCCAAGGTCGCGCGTGCGGTCGCAGATCTCCTTCATCGTGGCACCCCCTACTCTGCCGCCGCGGTGGCTGCGGCAGCGCTTGTCTCGTTCGCGGCGGCGTCTGAGGATCCAGCCCGGAAGAACCTCGCGCGCATGGCCATGTTCGCAGGCACACGCATGGTGAGAAGCGTGGTGTGGTCGAAGGCGCGCGTCTGGCGCACAGAGACGACCTCGGCCTCGCAGACGGGCGAGCCGTCGCGGCCCAGGGCCACGCCGCGGTCGCCCTTGGCGGGCACGGGCAGGAACTCGTACGGGAGGGTGACGTCGGCAAAGCCCTCCTCGTCCTTCTCGTCCACCAGGAAGATGGCCTGTCCGGGGCAGGAGGCAACGCACATGCCGCAGCCGATGCAGGTGGAGCTGGGCTCGACGGCGGGAAGCTGCGTGATGTGGTCGCCCACCTTGATGCAGTGCTTGGGGCACGCGTCCTGGCAGGGGTTACAGGGGATGTTCTGCGTGCACTCGATCACGGGGTGGATTCCCACGCGGCGGGTGACGCCGGGGAAGCGGCCAATCTCGTCGTCGGCCACAAAGCCGTGCTCGAGCAGGCTCTGCGAGACGGGGATGCCCTCCTCGGTGGTGGTCACGACCTTGCCGCGGTTCTTGGGCGCGAACATGCCCTGGCGCAGGCCGTCCAGGGCGGCGTCGTTGGCAGCCACGGCCTTGTCCATCTCGTCCTTGCCAATGAAGCCCAGGTACTCGGCCGCGGCAAGTCCCGCGATGCGGCCCTCGATCATGGCCGAGGACGCCTCCTCGATGCCCGAGACGTCGCCTGCGGCAAAGATGCCCGGGATGCTCGTCTCGCCGAGGTCGTCCACCACGGGGACCTGGCCGCCCTTCTTGCGGTCGTCCACGACCTTGCAACCGTCCATCTTGAAGAGCTGGGACATAGGCGAGAGGCCAACGGCCACGCAGATGGTGTCGACGTCGAAGTGCTTCTCGGTGCCGGGGACAAACTGGAAGTGGCTGTCCACCTGGGCGATGGTGACGCCGGTCACATGGTCGGTGCCCTCGGCGCGCTTGATGGTGTGCGAGAGGTAGAAGGGCACGCCGGTGCGGGCGACCTTCGCCGCGTGCACGCCGTAGCCACCCACGCGGGACGCCGCGTCGACGAGCGCCACCACGTCGCAGCCGGCCTGCTTGAGCTGGTAGCTCACGACCAGGCCAACGTTGCCCGTGCCGAGCATGAGCACACGCTCGCCGGGACGCACGCCGTGGAGGTTCATCATGGTCTGTGCGGCGCCGGCACCAATGACGCCGGGGAGGGTCCAGCCCTCGAAGTTCACCATGTTCTCGGCGGCGCCGGTTGCGATGACAATGGCGTCGGCCTTGTGGTGGGAGACCTCCTCGCCCTCGCGGACGACGACCTCCTTGTCCTGGTAGAGGCCGATGACCGTGGAGTTAAGGCGAACGTCCACGCCCAGGCGCGCGGCCTCCTCCATGAGCTCCTCGCCAATCACGAAGCCGCGGATCTTGGCGTGGTGCTCCTTGGAGCCGAAGAACTTGTGGATCTGCTTGAAGAGCTGGCCGCCGGGGCGGGAGTTCTCGTCGAAGACGGTCACGTGGGCGCCGCGCTTTGCGGCCTCGATTGCGGCGGACATGCCGGCCGGGCCTGCTCCAACGACGATAAGGTCGGTGCGGTTCATCGCGCGCCTCCCTTCTCGTCTGCGGCGGTGGCAACGTCGTCGAAGGGCGTAGCCGTGGCACCGTACTGCGTCTGGACGCGCATGCCCTCTGCCAGGGGTGTCATGCAGGTGCGCACGTTGGGCACGCCGTCGACCACCATCACACAGTCGGTGCAGCGGCCGATGGCGCAGAAGATGCCGCGCGGCTCGTGGCGCTTGGCGGTGTAGCGGTGCACCTTGACGCCGGCTGCGCTCAGGGCAACGGCGACTGGCTCACCCTCGTAGCCCTGGAGTGTCTTCCCGTCGTAGGTGAAGCTGACCAAGCGCCCCCTCTCGGTTGTCCCGAGAATCGGATGCTCATCGAAGCGCGTTCCCATGCGATCACTTCCCCAAACTCTCTGCGGGTCTCCGCCCGCTCTCTCCGGGGCTCCCCTGCCCCACGTTCTGGGGGCCTTCTCTGCCCCACGCATACCGTTTTACGTGGGAGGATTCGCTGGGTCTTGTAAGAATCGGAACCAAACGAGCATGGTAACGGGGGTTTCGCACGCCTGAAACATGACGGCACGCGGCCGTTAGCAATTGGGGCTGGGGGACCGCGTTGGGCGCACTGGCGGTGGGCCGAAGCGTTTTTGGACCATCCTCGTGACATGCTCTGCCCAAAAATTGCGGTTGCCGGTCCTTTCTGGACGAATCGCCGAGTACGAAGAATCTAACTTTTTGCGGAACCGCAGGTAGAGAAATGGCACCCGTGGGGTGATACTAAGCGGAACCCCTATTTTTTACCGGCAACCGCAAATTTTGGGCACGAGGTCCCGCGGGGAGGCCCGCATCCGCTCCAAACGCATGGTGCGCCGCAACACATTCGCACCCGAACGTGTATCCCGCGCAGGTCGATACACAATCGAGCACCGAATGTGTATCGACCATGGCGAAAGCGGGGATAAAAAGGGCCCGTCGCGCGCGGCGACGGGCCCTAAAGGGCAAACGCAGTTCGGACACTAAACCTAGTGCACGTGGCAGGGAATGGGATGCGGCGGCGTCTTGGGCTTCTTGAGCCCGGCCGTCACCACAGCACCCTTGGGGCACGCGTCCAGGCACTTGCCGCAACGCACGCAGGCGCGCTGGTCGATCACGTGGACAAACCCCGCCTTGCCCTCGATGGCATCCTCCTCGCACGCATCCAGGCACTCCCCGCAGCCAGTGCAGCGCGAGACCAGGATGTGGTACGTGACCAGCGCGCGGCACTTCCCCGCCGGGCACTGGTGGCGCGAGACGTGTGCCTCGAACTCGTCGCCAAAGAGCCCAAGCGCCTGGGCGGCAACGTTGGCCATGCGCTGGCCAACCTCGCAGAGTGCCTGCTCTGCCATCGTAGGCGCAAGGTCACGAATGAGGTCGAGGTCAGCATCTTGCCCCTTACCGGCGCAAGCGTCAGCGAGAATCGCGCAGAGCTGGTGGCCGCCCTCGTTGCCAAAGACGCACCTCCCACAGCACTCGCGGTGGAAGCCGTCGAGAATCTCTCGCACGGCGTCAACGGCACAGTCGCCCGCGCCAATCACGCGTGCCTCGTCGCAGGTAAGGGTGACGGCATCGCCAAAGTGCGCGGGCACCACAAAGGCACACATGGGATAGCCAAGGTAAACGGCCTTGACATCGTCAGTGCCAACGCCTGCGGCGCCGAGAAGCTCGGCGACCGTGGTCTGTGCGGCGCTCTCTACACGGGCGTCGCCCACGTAGACCACCTTGTGCTCGCTGCCGCAGAGCCACGCCTCGCCGGACACGAGCGGGTCCACGCCTGCGGTGGTTCCGCTCACGGCAGAGGGCAGGGGCTTCTCGCCCACAAGAACGCGCGCGGCGGCGGTGTCGTTGGCGTAGACAAAGCCAAAGGAGTCGTCCGCCGTGACAAAGCTTCCCTCGGGAAGCGCGGTGACAACGTCCGTGGCAGAGGCGGGCACAAGCAGGCGCACGTCCTCTGTCGCCACGCGCTGCGCGGCCTCCCCCAGGTTCAAACGGAGCAGCTCGAGCGCAACGGGATGCGAGCGGTCGAGCGGCATGAAGTTGACGAGAGTCATCAGTTTGCGCTCCTTTGCGGGTACTCGTTCCACAGCTTCGGACGCTCGAGGGTCAGGCGCAGATCGCACTGGAGGCAGCGGGACGCCTCGCGCTCCGCCTCGGACTCGGCGAAGGGACACTCGTACTGCTTGAAGTTGTCCCGGCGCTCGGCTGCGGGGGCAATCTTGGGCTCCAGCGGCGCGTCGTAGAAGTGCTCGCCCGGACGGCCGATGTGCTGCTCGGGGGTGTCGGCGTCGAGAAGGACCTCGGAGATGTCGCCGTCGCCGCCCAGATAGCGGTCGATGGACTGCGCCGCCTCGCGGCCACCCTCGATGGCGCCGATTACGGACTTGGTGCCCGTCACGGCGTCACCGGCGGCAAAGATGCCCTCCTCGCTCGTGCGGTGCTCCGCATCTGCCACCACGTACGGTCCGTGCGTGAGCTCGAGTCCCATGTCGCGCGTGTCCTCGGGCTTCTGGCCAACGGCAAAGATCACGTAGTCCGCGGGGAGCGTGAGCTCGCCGCCCTCGACAAGCTCGGTCACGGCGCGGTGGTTCTCGTCAAAGTAGAACTTGGCGATCTTGTTGATCGTGATGGAGCCAACCTTGCCCGAGCCCTCCGCAGACTCGTTGATGGACGTGAAGGCGTAGGCGTCGTGCAGGACCACGCCCTCCTCGGCCGCTTCCTCGCGCTCCTCGGGAGTGGAGGTCATGACGGCCTCGGCCTCGAGGCAGGCAACGTCCACGCTCGTGGCACCCAGGCGCACGGCGGTGCGGGCGCAGTCGTAGGCAACGTTTCCGCCGCCGAGAACCACCACACGGCCGTTGACCTCGATGGGGTTGCCCTTGCGGGCGGCCTTGAGGAAGTCGGTGTTGCGGATGACGCCGGCAAGGTCGTGGCCCTTCATGGGCAGCACCGTGCCGTCGAAGGTGCCTACGGTCACCAGCACCGCGTCGAACTCTGCGAGAAGCGCTTTGACGTCGTGCAGGCGCTCGCCGCAGCGCAGCTCGATGCGGGGCTTCTCGTCCGTGCCCTGCGCGACCTCGAGGATGGTCGAAATCTCATGATCGAGAACCTCGTCGGGCAGGCGGTAGGCGGGGATGCCGTAGCGAAGCTGGCCGCCGGGGCGTTCCTCGGCCTCGAAGACCGTGACCGCATGGCCCTTCTCTGCCAGGTAGTACGCCGCGGTGAGGCCAGCGGGGCCGGCGCCCACGATGGCCACGCGCTTGCCCGTAAGCGGCTCATGGCGCACGCGGGACTTCCACTCGCCCGTGTCGCGCACGGCGGCAGCTCGCTTGAGCCTGCAGATGGAGAGCGGACCCTCCAGCTGGTTGCGCTTGCACTCGCCCTGGCAGTTGTGGGTGCAAATGGAACCCAGGGTCTCGGGGAACGGCACCTTCTCACGCACGACGGCCGTGGCCTTCTCCCACTCCCCCGCCTTCACGTGGCGCAGGTAGCGCGGGATGTCGATGTGCGCGGGGCAGCCGGAGCGGCACGGCACCACGTTGTCCTCGCGGCTGCGCTCGGGTTTGTTGAGGCCCAGGACGTCCACGATCGAGCCCGTGGGGCACACCTCAACGCAGGCCCCGCAGAAGCGGCAGCCCGCCTCCTCGAGCGAGACGCCCCCGTCGATGCCAATGCGCACGCCGTCCTCGGTGCGCTGATAGTCGAGAACCCCAACGCCGCGCAGCTCGCGGCAGGCACGCACACAGCGGCCGCAACGCACGCAGCGCGTGAACATGTGGGTGATGAGCGGGTTCGAGTCGTCCGTGGGGACGGTGCGGGCGCGGCAGCGCCAGCGCGCCGGCGAGACGCCCAGGTACTGGTACATGGACTGCAGCTCGCAGACGCCGTACTTGGGGCAGCCGGTGCAGTCCGAGGGGTGGGTGGCGAGAATGAGCTCCATAGCCATCCTGCGCACGTGGTCGGCGCTGGCGGCGTGGGAGTCAACAACCATGCCCTCCTCAACCTGGGTCTTGCAGGCGGGGACGGCGTGGCCGGAGCCGTTCACCTCGACCGCGCAGAGCCTGCAGCCACCCACGGCCTCAAGGTCTGGGTGCTTGCAGAGGTGCGGGATGAAGATTCCCGCATCGAGCGCAGCGTCGAGCACCGACGTGCCCTCTGCGGCCTCGACCTCGCTTCCGTCAATGGTCAGCTTCATCATGTCCCTCTCCAATGGCAATGATGGTCTCTCAAGACGGCGCGCCCCGCCGCAGACGCAGCGGGGCGCAACCAGTCACGAGCTAGTAGGTGCTAGTCCCACTCGTCGTCCGACGCGGACTCCATCGAGAGGGCAGCAGCGTTCTCGCCGGCGATGCGGCCGGAGTTGAGGCAGAAGCCCATGGTGTTGCCGGGGATGGAGTAGTTGTAGGAGTCACCGTAGATGGTGCAGGCGTCGGTGCCCACGCAGTACAGGCCGGGAATGGTCTTGTACTCGTCGGTCATGACCTCCATGCGCTGGTTGATGAGGACGCCACCCAGCGTGCCGTAGGCGCCAACGTACTGGCGGCAGGCGTAGAATGGGCCGTTCTCGAGCGGCATCATGAACTCGCGCTCCTTCTCGAAGAGCGAATCCCAGCCCTCGGCGCACATGGCGTTGTACTCCTCGACGTTCTTGACGAGGCCCTCGGGGTCGATGCCGATCTTCTCGGCAAGCTCCTCGAGCGTGTCGGCCTTGGCAATTACATGGTTGCCATCGCCGTCGAGGTAGGTGTCCTCGTCGCGGGCGAACTGCTCCTCGAAGCCCTGGTAGAGGTCCTTGGGGTGGACGTGGGAGACGATATCGGGGCCGTCCTTCTTCCAGTGCTTGAGCATCTTGGAGTCAAAGATCGAGAAGCCGACCTTGCCAGGCAGGTGGTTGATCGCGTTGCCCACGAAGGTGGTGTTAAAGATGTCGTCCTCGGGCATGAAGCGCTCGCCGTTGCGGTCGCACCAGTAGCAGGGCTGGCGGAAGCCGCCCTCCACGTAAAAGTGGTTCATGTTGTCGGGGAGCTGGTACATCATCTCCATGGTCACGGGGGTGTGGCCGGCGCCCACCTTGTGGCACATGTTGAAGCCGTCACCGTCCATGCCGGGCACGGCGAAGGAGTAGAGGTTCTTGCCCCAGTCAAGGCCAATGTAGTCCTTGATCATCTTGGCGTTGGCACCAAAGCCGCCCGTGGCCACGATGACCGCCTTGGCGGTGATGCCGATCTCCTCGCCGTTCTTGTCGACGGCCTTCACGCCCGTGACAGCGCCCTCATCGTTGGTGATGAGCTCCTTGCCGGGGGTCTCGAACATGAACTCGACGCCCAGCGCCTGCGCGCGCTCGGTCATGCGCTTGGTCATCGTGGTGGCAGCGCGAGGGCCGGGCTCGGAGCCATCCTCGGGCTGGACAACGTGCCAGGTGTACTCGCCGTCTGCGTAGGCGCGGGTGCGCTCGCGGGCGCGGAACGCCGGGCGCACGGAGTTGAACTTGACGCCCATGTCCATGAGCCACTGGATGGTGTCGCCGCTCTTGAAGTAGTACGCGCGCACGAGGCGGGGATCAACCTGGTAGTGGGTGTAGAACATGTGACGACGGAAGAGCTCACCGGGCGTAACCTCGATCATCGAGGCCTTCTGCACGGGCGATCCTGCCGCGCAGGGACCCATGCCCATGTTGGCGGCGCCACCAGTGTTGGACGCCTTCTCCAGCGCGATGACGCTCGCGCCGTTCTCTGCCGCAGAGATTGCCGCCGCGAGTCCCGAGAGACCCGCCGCAACAACGACGACATCCGTTTCAAGCTGCTTGGCCATGTCATACCTCCAGAGTTGGGACAACAAGACGCTTTGTGTATCTCGCACAGTTAGTAATGTCGCAGCACCGGCTCGTCCGGGCTATGTGCGCTCGTACAAAAGAACAGCACCACGCACGGCGCAAAACTGTGCGCGCTGCGCGTGGTGCCGCCGGAAAGGAGCCTGGCGAGAGGAGCTAGTCCCTCGGGGGCATCGTGGGCTGGATGAACGCCTTGTACTTGGCCACGCGGCTCTTGTACTCGTCGCCCTTCTGGAGCTGGGCAAGCTCACCCTCCATGCGGCCAATGTCCTCACCGTGGATCTGCTTGCCCTCGGCGGTGTCGTGGGCACGGAAGAGACCATGCTCGTCGTAGCACTCGTCGTGGCGGTACTCGACCTCGATCTTGCCGTCCACCACGCTCACGTGGCCCTCGAGCCCACAGACCGAGCAGATTGCCTTGTCCGTGCCGGGGACCAGGTAGAAGTCATTGGCGTGGCAGTGCGGGCAGACGCCCTCGGCGCCCTGGTAGGTGGCGTGCTCGGGATCCTTGGCGGCGCGGGCGAGATTCACGCCAATCTGGTGCGCACGGGCGACAACCTTGTCGTCGAGAAGGGCGCGCTTGGACCAGGGCACCCACTCGTTGTCGATGACCTTCCAGGTGGGGGTCATCGACTGGATGGCGTGGTCGGACTGGACGTGCGTGCCCCAGTCGGAGCCGCCAATGCCAATGTAGGATACCGGCTTGCCCGGGCAGATGATGCGCGGGTCGGGGGCCTTGGACTTGCCGCCTTCAGCCGCGATCTTCTCGGCAATCTGGGTGGCGATCACGTTGTTGCCGGTATCCATGCGCGGCCCAAAGCGGTCCATGATGGTGTGGAAGAGGCCCGAGGCGCCCGTCTCGAAGATGGGGTCGCACATGATGATGCCGTCTGCCTCGGCCATCTTGAAGAACAGCCAGTCGAAGTCGTCCTTGTGGATGCACATGTTGCCCTGGCCGCTCATGAGCATCTTCACGCAGGTGATGCAGCCCGTGCAGTGCTTGATGTTGAGGTCCATCGCGCGGATGAACTCGACCTCGCAGCCCTCTTCGACGGCACCCATCAGCGCTTCCTTGCAG
Organism: Atopobiaceae bacterium; assembly: GCA_902834555.1. Lineage (GTDB taxonomy): Bacteria > Actinomycetota > Coriobacteriia > Coriobacteriales > Atopobiaceae > Tractidigestivibacter. The sequence goes on along the minus strand of CADFJN010000014.1, from coordinate 16,038 downwards.
ATGCTGTCGTTGTTGCCGTTCTTGGTTCCAAACGAGACGCCCAAAACCTTTGTCATGGAGCACCAGCCTTCCGTCATGGCTTTGCCGCCACGCCCCCGCGCCGCGGCCCTTCCGATGGCAGAAGCCTATCGCCGGAGATGCTGTGCAATTGCATAGAAGATTGGCCGAGAAATGCTCTCAGTTTGTCTCGGGGAGGGCACCGGCGTCCACCACGTCCTCGCCGAGCGCCTCCAGGACGCGTGCCGTAAACGAGAGCGCCAGGCGGTCGTCGCCGTCCTTGAGGTCGAGCTTGAAGAGCTCGCCGATCTTGTTCACGCGGTAGAAGTAGGTGTTCCTGTGCACGCTCAGGGCCTCCGCCGCCTCGGCCGGACTTCCCGGGAAGCGCACCGACATCACGGCGGTCTCCAGATACGAGCTCCCGTGCTCGCGGTCGTAGCGAGCCATGGCAACCACGCGCTTGTCGAGGAGCATGTCGGAGTAGCCCAGCCCCTTGAACACAGAAGCAACCACCTGGAAGCGGTGCTCCCAGAAGAAGACCACGCGCTGGCGAGAAGACCTCTCCAAGACGTCCGCCTCGTCGAGCAGGATGCACTGCTTGAGCCTGGCGCGCACCTCCATAACGTCGGAGAAGGGCTCGCTCACAAAGGCGCGCATGTCGTTGTGCTCGAGCGCGCCCATGAACTTCCTGTCCCTCAAGATCCTGCGCTCGCAGGACTCGTAGTCCGCAAAGCCCGCCTCGGTTGCCTCCCCCAGCGAGACGAGCACGACAACCGCAGACCCAAAGTTGGTCCAGACGCTGCCGGCAAGGGCATCGCCCACAAGCTGCCCCACGCGCGCATAGTAGTCGTGACCTGCGCCTGGTTGCCCAACCACGCGCAGCAGCACGTAGTTGCAGTCAAGTGGGACGTCAGCGATGCGGAGGTGCTCACGAACGGCGTCCCTGTCCTCGAACTTGCCAGAGAGCACGTCGGCAAGGACGGAGGAACCCATGTCCACGCGCTTGCCAGCAACGCCCAGCCGGTCGATCATGAGGCCGGCAAGCGAGGTGGCATAGTCGATGAGCTCCAGGTCAATGCCGGTGACCTCGTGCGTCACCTCGAACGCGTCAAAGCGCCCCATCTCCAGGCGGTGGTGATAGATTATCGAAGTCACGCAGCGCAGGTTGTCGGCCACGTTTGTGGTGATGATCGAGTGCCGGGAGCTTCTCACAGAGCTCAGGATGCCCGACTCCGCCAGGTGATCCTCGACCGATTGCGAGACGTAGCCACTCTCGACCGTCGCTGCGATATCCGGCCGGTCATTGGGGATCTCGCCCGCCGTGGCCAGTACCTTGTGGTCTGTGTTCGTGATCACGACGGGGTTGCCAATGACCTCGGAGGCGCGCCTGGCAAACTGCCTGAGGTCATAGGAGTCCAGGTAGCAGCGGAAGAGATCCTCCCTTCTCACGGCAAGCTCGCCACTCTTGAGCACCAGGCGCATGAAGGCCTCCTGGAAGTCGCTCGGCGAGACCTCTCCGGTGACAAAGACCACGTTGCGAGGCGGCTTGTGGTACTCCTCGTCAAGCACGCCCTGCACGTAGACAAGAAGGATGCCGTCTGTGGTCTGCGGGGCATCGTTTTGCAGGTAGTCCGCCATGGAGCCTAGGCACACGACGCCCTTTGACCCCACGTTCCAGCTGGGAGAGACAATGAGGTCCCACTCGAGAAGGTCCTCGTCGTGGATGTATGAGCCCGTTATGGGCAGCTCGTTAAGGACGGTCCGAAGCCTCATCTGTACCCTCCGCTGGCGCTGTGCTCGTGCACAAACATAGTAACTTCTCCGCGCGTCTATTTTGGTGCGCGTTCCATGGGAGCCGGATGGGCGGGGCCGTACGCTTGCATATGGACTATCGCGAAGAGACCCCGTTACCGAGAAGACCGAAAGGCCAGCCCATGTGCGAATGGAACATCAGGACACTTGTCAACGACATCGTGCTTGCCCTTGTCATCAACACGAGCGCGACGCTGCTTGCGGGCGCGCCCATGGAGTGGGGGACGTGGTACCCCTACACCTGTGTGGCGTTCACGACCAACGTGGTAGCGCAGCTGCTCATCCCAACGGTAAGCATCTCTCAGTCGCTGACCAAGGGTCTTGCTAGCAAGGCGGCACGGCCGTACGCAGCCATCTTCATCGAGAACCTGATCTTCGTCACCATCATCTCGCTCACCGAGGCGGTGACGCAGGTTGGGCCCGCGCAGATGCTCGCCGCATGGAGCCAGACTTACCTGCAGCTCGTTCTTATCGGCTACGTGACCTCGGTCGTCCTCTTCAAGATTCCCTCCAAGCACGAGCAGGGCTAGCACACAACCTCACGTACAACGCCAAGGGAAAGGTAGAAAGAGACCATGGCACTTATTGACGAGCTCATCGAGAAGGCACGCAAGGCACCCAAGGTGGTGGCGCTTCCGGAGTGTGAGAACGAGGACACGCTGCTTGCGGCAAGGCGCGTGGCAGACGACGGCATTGGGACCCCGGTGCTCGTGAGCCCCGCTGACGTCATCGCCCAGACTGCGGAGCGCGCGGGCGTCTCCACCGAGGGCATGCGCATCGTCGACACCGCAGACGCCGAGGCGGCAGATGCCTTGGCCGAGCGTTACATGAACGCCGGCCGCGAGCGGCTCTTCTCGGCAAAGGCTGCCCGTCGCAAGCTCAAGAACCCGCTCAACTACGCCATGATGCTCGAGGAGCTGGGCGACGTTGACTGCACGTTCTGCGGCCACACCAACACGACCGGTGACGTGCTCATGGCGGCGCAGATGATCATTGGCCTGGCAGAAGGCGTGGATGTGCCCTCCATCCTGGCGCTTGTCCAGACGCCCGGCTTTGCCGGCCCCGAGGGCGACGTGATTGCCCTCACCGACTGCGGCCTCAACCCCGAGCCCACAGCCGAGGAGCTGGCCTCCATCGCGATTGCCGCATGCGACAACGTTTCGGCCCTCATGGACTGGGAGCCCCGCTGCGCCTTTATCAGCTACTCCACGGACGGCTCCGGCGAGAGCGAGAGCGTCGAGCGCATCCGCAAGGCCATCTCGATCGCCCGTGACCGCAGGCCAGACCTCGCGCTTGACGGCGAGTTCCAGCTTGACGCGGCCATCATCCCGGCCGTGGCGGCAAAGAAGGTCAAGCGCGAGAGCGCCGTGGCCGGCCGCGCGAACGTGCTCGTGTTCCCCGACCTCAACTGCGCCAACAGCGCCGTGAAGCTCATCCAGATCTTTGCCCACGGCAAGGGCTACGGCCACAACCTCTCGGGCTTCAGGCGCCCGGTGGCCGACAGCTCGCGCGGATCCTCGGTCGAGGAGATGGTCGGCGACATCGCCATGCTCGTCCTTTCCGCCCGCTAGCCCGCACCGCGCACAAACGCAAAATCAAGGAGCACTTACATGACGTATCGCATTCTTACGCTGTCCCCCGGCTCCACCTCCACCAAGGTGGCAGTCTTTGAGGGCGAGAAGGCCCTCATGAGGGAGAACGTCCGCCACGACCCCGCCGTGCTGGCTGGCTTTGATCGCGCGGCCGACCAGCTGGAGTTCCGTACCGCAACCGTCCTCGACGCGCTTGCAGCCGCTGGCATTGCTCTCGAGAGCATCGACGCGTTCTCCGGCTACTGCGGGGGCATGGGCCCCACCAAGGGCGGCATCTTCCGCATTGACGAGAAGGTCTGCGAGCACGTGCTGAACTGCGGCATGAACCACCCGGCCATCCTGGGTGCGCCCATCCTCTTCGACCTTGCAGACCGCTGCGGCAAGCCCGCCTTTGCCGTGAACCAGCCGGACACCGACGAGCTTGCGGACGTTGCCCGCATCACAGGCTACCCTGGCGTCTACCGTAAGAGCCACGTGCACTGCCTCAACCAGAAAGAGTGCGCCATCCGCTGCGCAGCGTCTCTCGGCAAGAGCTACGACGAGGTCAACGTTATCGTGGCGCATGTGGGAGGAGGCCTTTCCGTGGCGGCTCACAGGCAGGGCCGCATGGTCGACACGAACGACGTGCTGGAGGGCTCGGGCCCCTTTGCCCCCAACCGCTCTGGCGACGTGCCCGCCAAGCCCATCGCAGCCCTCGCCTTCTCCGGCGTGCACGACAAAAAGGAGGTCATGGGCGTCATAGGCAAGACGGGTGGCCTGAAGGGCCTTCTCGGCACCGACGACGCGCAGGAGATCGACGCACGCATCGACGCGGGCGACGAGTGGGCGCGCATTGTCTTCGAGGCAATGGCCTACCAGACCGCCAAGCAGATCGGCGCCTTTGCGGCAGCACTCGAGGGCAAAGTCGACGGCGTCGTGCTCACGGGCGGCGTGTCGCATGACCAGCGCTTTGTTGACTACGTGACGTCACACGTGAGCTGGATTGCACCGGTCTTTGTGTATGCGGGCGACTTCGAGATGGAGGGCGCAGCTGCAGGTGCTGTGCGCGCGCTCGAAGGCACCGAGGAGGTCATGACCTACACGGGCGTGCCCTCTTGGGACGGCTTCAAGCTGGCCGGCGCCCCCACCGACGTGGAGGCCTAGAGCATGGCGAGCAGCAACACAGCCACGCACGGCGGCTTTCACTACGCGTACCTCATCGTCCTCTCGTGCATCGTGATGACGTGCCTCCCCTGCGCGCTGGTCCTCTCGTGCGCGGGCATCTTCTTCACGCCGGTGTCCGAGTTCTTTGGCGTGCCCAAGGCGTCATTCACGCTGTACTTCTCGCTGCTCAACCTGGCCATGATGGCCACGCTTCCCGTTGCCGGCAAGCTCCTTGCGGCGCGGGATGCGCGTGTGGTGCTCTCCGTTGCTACGGCGCTTTGCGGTCTGGGCATGTTTGGCATGGCGTCCTGCCAGGAGGTCTGGCAGTTCTACCTTGTTGGCATCGTGCTAGGCGTGGGCGTGGCGCCCCTCATCTACCTGGCGGTTCCTACCCTCATCAACGCGTGGTGCGTCAAGCGCGTGGGCTTCTTCGTGGGTCTGTGCATGGCCTTCACGGGCATTGGCGGCGTAATCTTCAACCCCATTGGCACCGCGATCATTCAGAGCTCGCCCGAGGGATGGCGCCAAGCCTATCTCGTCTTTGGCATCATTATCCTTGTGGGGACGCTGCCGTTCACGCTATTCGTGGTACGGGGCAAGCCGGCAGACAAGGGCCTTCTCCCCTATGGCGCGGGCGAGAAGGACGCGGCTGACGCAGACGGCGCCGCAACCGTGGGCACCCAGGGCGTATCGGCGGCAGATGCCATGCGCACGCCAGCGTTCTGGGCGATTGTTGCCTTCTGCGGGCTGATCACGCTCAACCAGACCGTCTACCAGTTCCTCTCGAGCTACGCACTGTCGTTCTCCAATTCACTGCCGCAGATTGCAGCGGCGTCTGGCGTAGTTGCCTCTGCGGCCATGGGCGGGCAGGCCATTGGCAAGGTGTTTCTCGGCTCCGTGAGCGACCACTCCGTGCGCCTTGGTGCCATCTGCGGCATTGCGGGTGGCGCGGTGGGCGTCCTTCTCATGTGGGGCATGCCCTCGGTGCTTGCGCTGCTGCTTGTGGGCGCGTTCTGCTTTGGCGTTGTCTACGCCATGACCACGGTCGAGACGCCACTCCTGGTGAGAAGCGTCTTTGGTTCCGCCGACTACGCCAACATCTACTCGCGCGTCTCCATGGTGGGCTCGCTCATGAGCGCCGTTGCCGCGGTGTTCTGGAGCCTGGTTATCGATTCCGCCGGCGGGTATGGCCTCATGTTCGCCCTGTCGCTGGTGTGCATGGCGGCGTGCCTGGCACTTGCGCTCTTCGCGCTTGCGCGTGCTCCCCGCGCAGAGTAGGCGCTTCAAGTTCCTGCGCTGCTGCTGCAGAAATGCGCCTTCGGGCGAGAAAATGACGCCCGAGCAGCGGCTATTGACACGATCCTGTACGAGATGAGCCCTCCGGCGCCACATCGGCGCCGGAGGGCCACTTTGATACGTGATAGCTGCGATAACGTGCCTTTGGGCGTCAGGCCACCCCGTCTGCCCCGTGGCGCCTACGGCGCTTGTGCTCGCGCGGCACGTACGGCCCAATGACGGCGCGGAAGTCCGGCGAATCGGCATCGTCTGTCGGCGTGTCAGGCGAGATGTACAGCGACCCCTTAAGGCCCTCAATGTAGGTGTACATCCACGAGAGGCCGCGCGCACCGCTCAGCGCGTAGTCCGCCGCGGCGAGAAAACCGTCCAGGTCACTCTTGCGGAACTCATGCGAGTAGTGGCCAATCCTAAACGTGTCAAAGGGCAGCCCCTGCATCTTCTCGAGCGTCTGGCGCCACGTGGTAATAGGCAGGCTCTCGGGGAAGAAGAGACACATGCAGGGCGTCACGGCATCGCCGGAGAGGAGCAGCCTGCGCTCGCGCACCAGGTATCCCATCGAGTGGTCGGTGTGTCCGGGGAGAAAAACGCCCTCGATGGTAACGCCGCCCAGGTCAAGCACGTCGCCCTCCTCGAAGTACGTAAAGCTTGGCCGCGTACCCTCGCGCATGGCCGAGAAGGCACCCTCGGGCGCGCGCCCCTGCTCCACGTAGATGCGCACGGCGTTGGCGTTGTGCTCCTCGCCCAGGGCGATGTCTACGTCCTCCTCGCGTGGAATGCGCACGTCATCGAAGAGGTACGAACCCGCAATGTGGTCGTGGTGGCGATGCGTGAGAAGCACGGTCACGGGAAGGCCGCCCGCAAGCTCGTGCACCACGGGACGCAGGTCGCCCACACCCACGCACGAGTCGACAAGCGCCACGCGATCGTGCCCCCTTACCAGGTAGCAGCGACAGCCAACGCAGTCCGCTATCTCCCACAGGCCGTCGCCCAGGTCTGTCACCGTGAAGATCTTGTCCATGCGAGAAGTTCCTTCCTTGAGCCCAAAGTGGCGCCCGAGCCTCCCGGCCCGGGCGCCCAAACGCCATGTGCTGTTGTATGCCTACCGTGCGGCTACCCTAATGCATCTGCGGAGCAGGGTCGTTGCACACCTTGCGGGCGAAGTCCTCGATGGGGCCCTGCAGGAAAAACGTCACAACGTAGCAGGCAACCCACACCGGGATGATGTTCTGCAGGAACCCAAAGATTGATGCAATGAAAGGTGCCCCACCCAGTACGCAAGCATCGAGAGCGCCTACCAGATAGCACAGGATAAGGGCGTAGACCGTGTTGATGGGCACGTTGACGAGCGCACCAAACTTGGCGCCCTCAGAAGGATTGGAGCGCTTCATAGCCCAGCGGACGGACTTCTCGGGAAGGGATGGGACCATGCCGATGATGGTGGCGACGCACCACGCAAACACGAAGTTGATCCAGAACATAGGCCAGATCCAACCCTCACCCGGCGCCGGCGTCGCAGTATGGAAGACGTAAATTGCAAGCCACTCACACAGTGTGCAGAGCACGAGCGCTGTGCAAATATCCAGAATTGCGGCCTTCACGAACCTCGTAGAAGTCTTCATCGGCATGAGTGATTCCTTCCCTAGACGCTGGGCATATGCCCAAAGGTACAAAATGCGGCGCACGGGGCATTCCCGCACGCCGCCCGATGACTTCATCCTATGCGGACGCATCGGCTCATCATATGGCTCTTAGCACAAGGTTTTGCCGATATGTGACGGCTTTATGTGCTATCGCACGAACCGAGAAACGCACGCCGGCACCTGCCCTAGTCCTGCTCGTCAAAGCAGGCAAAGCCTGAGAAGACCGGCACTCCGGTGTAGCGCTTGACTTCCTCCTCGCCAGAGAGCGCACGTACAGCACCTGCTGCCATGGCCTCCAGCTCGAACTCGCCCGGGTACGCCGTAACGGGGGCAATCCAGCCGCAGCCCTCCCGGATGTAGTCAACGAGCCCCTGGTTGTGCACCATGCCGCCCCCAAGGAGAATGCCGTCCACCTTGCCATGGAGCACTGTTGCCATGGACCCGATGTACTTCACGATCTGATACTCCATGGCGCTCCAGGCACGCGACGCCGCCTCGTCGCCCGCCTCCGCGCGGCGACACACCTCAAGGGCATCGGAGGTGCCGAGAAGGTCGGCAAAGCCACCGCTGCGCTGGCAGAGTCGCCTCGTTGTGTTGATGCCGTGCTCCTCAAGATAGGTGAACGCCGCAGTGACCGGAACTGCTCCGCAGCGCGTGGGCGTCATGGGGCCCTCGCCGCCCACGATGTCGTAGCCGTCGATCATGCGGCCGTGCTGGTGCGCGGAGATGGAGATTCCCCCGCCAATGTGACACACGATAAGGTCGCAGTCCTCGTAGCGGCGCCCCATCGCCTTGGCGTGGCGGATGGCCGTCTCCTTGAGGTTGAGCGCATGCAGGTGCACGTTGCGGTAGACGCCCCTGATGCCCGTCATGCGCGCGTCGTCGCAAAGCTCGTCGGTATCGGGCGGGTTCACGACAAAGGCGGGCTTGTTGCCATAGAAGCGCGCGAACTCGTGGGCGAGCTGGCTTCCCAGCTGAGCCGGATGCTGCACCCCATTTGCCCCGACTCGTGCGTCATGGAGGAGCTTCTCCTCAATCTGATAGACGCCGCCCTCGCAGGGCATGAGCCCACCGCCGCGTCCGACGAACGCATCCACCTTAGCAAGGTCAACCTTGTTCTGGTCGAGGATGTCAAGGATCATGTCGCGACGGTACGGCAGCTGGGCCGAGACGTCACCGATCTCCTTGAGCTTCTTTGCGTCGTGGGCGACGTTTGCTGAGAAGACCTCCTCGGCGCCCTCGAAGAGGCCCACCTTGGTGGAGGTGGAACCAGGGTTGATGACCAGGATGCGGTAGTTCTTCTCGGCCATGGCTACTCCCCCTTGAGGCACTGCGCGCGCACGCAGGACATCACGACGTTGCCCACGATCTCGGACACGGGGGCGCTTCTCGAGCAGTCGCAGACAATCTTCTTGAAGCCCTGGAGCATGGGGCCGTACGCGTTGGCGTGGCCAAACATCTGCACGAGCTTCACGCCCACGTTGCCCACGTTGAGGTCTGGCCAGATGATGACGTTGGCCTTGCCGGCAACGGCGCTCTCGCGGTGCACCTTGTGGGCCGCCACCTCCGGGCGCAGCGCGGCGTCAAGCTGGAACTCGCCGTCGATCTTGAGGTCCGGACGACGCTCGTTGGCAATGTCGCGCGCGTCGCGCACCTTCTGGACCATCTCGCCCGCACCGGAGCCGTCAGTCGAGAACGAGAGCAGCGCGCAGCGTGCCTCGCTGCCGGTAAGGGCGCTCCACGTGTCGCAGGCGGAGATGGCGATGGAAGCCTCCTGCTCGGGCGTTGGGTTCTGGCAGACAGCGGAGTCGCCAAAGCCCAGGAGCTGCCCCGCGGAGCCCTCGTAGCCGGGGATGTCGAAGATGCCCATGGACGAGATGGTGTCGATGCCGTCTGCCAGGCCGATGATCTCCTGGCCGCCCAGGATGACGTCGCCCGTGGGGCAGTCGATGCCGCCAAAGGTGATATCCACGTCGCCGAGCGCCTGCATCATGAGGGCGCGCTCCATGGGGCGCACCACGCGGCGGCGCACGCCCTTGGCCTTCCAGCGGCAGCTGGGAAGGACCTCAAAGCGCTGGGCCAGGACCTCGTTTGCCTCCTCGTCGGCAAGGTCCACAAGCTCCACGCCGTCAAGGCTCACGCCCTGCTCGGCGGCGTTCTTCTCGATCGCCTCAACATTGCCGACAACCACGCACGAGGCCAGGCCTTGGTCGGTAAGCTCGGCCACGGCCTTGATCATGGTAGGGTTCTCGCCCTCGAAGAAGGCGACGCGCTGGACGTTTGCCTTGGCACGTTCGCGCATGTCATCCATAAGGTTCATGTATCTCTCCAAAGGTAAAAGAAGGGGGCGGCCCCAGAAGGAGCCGCCCCGGGGTTTGCTTGGCCGTACACGCGAGTGGGCGAGAAGGCCTACTCCTCGACCTCCTCGGCAACGCGGTCAACGAGCTCGCCGAAGGTCTTCATGTTCATGATCTCGGTGACGGTGACCTCGGCGTCAAGCTCGTTCTCGATCATCGAGGTGAGGGCGATCATCTTCATGGAACCCTTGCCCAGCTCGTCGAAGGTGGTATCGGGGGTAATGTCGACATCGGTCTTGTAGGCCTCCTTGGCAAGGCCTGCGAGGGTCGAAAAGAGCTCGTTCTTGTCCATGGTTGCTTCCTTCCGTCTTGATTCAATATTTTGATGTTCAACAGTCCACGGCCGCAGCGCTACTCCGCGACCTCGTCGAGCTCAAAGCAGGGCTCCCACCACTCGACCATCACGTCAGAGCCCTCCTTCTCGGGCACCACGCGCTTGATGGGCTTGAAGTGGACGCCAATGGTCTCGTGATTCTTGTAGAGGCGCTCCTGCAGCCCCTTCACGACCTTCTTCTTGCCGCAGAAAATCACGAACGAGTACTCCGTGCCCTCGTCGAGACGCACCTTGCCGTAGCCGTAGGGCGCGACCTCCTTGAGGTAGGGCTTGTCGTTCTGGATGCCGGGCACCACAAAGGACTCGAGCGTGCCATGGCCAGAGAGCTCCACCCACTCGGTCTGGTGGTAGCCGCAGGCGTTGCAGCCCAGGTGCGGCGGAAACTCGATGGCACCGCACTCCGTGCACTTGCGGCCAAGGAGCTTGCCCTCGGCAACGCCGTCGTAGAACTTCTTAACGATTGGCTCCATGTCTTCAAGAAGCATCGTGTACCTCCTCTTGGTTGCTTGGATGCGCGCCGGGCGCTAGTCGTGGGTGCGCAGGATCTGGCAGCGGATGTTCTGGCCGCCACCAAAGCCGCGCAGGAACGTGGTCTGGGGAACCTTGGGCATCTGCGTAGCACCGGCCTCGCCGCGCATCTGCTTGACGGCCTCGACCACGTCCGCCACGCCCGAGGCGCCGTGCGCATGACCATAGTTGCAGCGGCCGCCGTGCGTGTTGATGGGCTTATCACCGTCAAAGCCCATACGACCGTCGATGGCGTACTGCCATGCCTCGCCGCGCGGGATGTAGCCGACCTCCTCGGCCGCCACGATATCCCCGGCGAGGAAGAAGTCGTTCACGAAGAGGAGGTCGAGCTCGTCGGGGCTCACGCCGGTAAGCTCGTAGACCTGCTCGGTGCCGACCTTGGTGCCGTTGTACTCGTTGTCCGGGGTGGCGCCCTCGAAGGCGGCGGCACCGGTGCCCAGGACGTCGATCACCTTGTGGTCGAGGCCACGCGCCACTGCCATCTCGGTGGGCATGACCACGAGGGCGGCAGCGCCGTCGCACTTGATCTCGAACCCGGTGACGCGCAGGTACTGCGTGACCTTGGGGTTGCCAAAGCCCTTGAGGTAGGCGTCGGCGTCGGGCAGGTCGTTCTCCTTGGCAAGCTCCTCGAAGGTCTTCGTCGAGAAGGCCAAGGGGTTGAGAACGGCGTCGCGACGGAGGGACTTGGAGACGCCGTTGAGCGCGTCGTCGATCTGCTCGGCCGTGAGGTCGTACTCCCAGCGGTACTTGTTGATCCAGTTGTCGAACGAGATGCCAAACGCGGAGTCAAACGGGCGGCCGTAGGCGCGGTCGTAGACCTTGGGAATGGAGGGCAGCATCTCGGAGAGCGGGAAGTCGCGGCGGAAGCGGCCGGGGGCGTCTACCACGGGAAGCGACGCCGCCAAGTCCACGGCGCCAGAAAGCACCACGTCATAGGTGCCGGAGGCAACCGCCTGCACTGCCTCCTGCAGGGCAACGTAACCCGTGCAGCAGGCCTCGGAGTGGTGCACCGAGCCAATGCCGCGCACGCCAAACCAGTCCGCCACCTGCATGTTGGGCGTGAGGGAGTCACCAATCATGAAGGGGTTGGCGGCGCCGTGGTAGAAGTACTGGATGTCGCGCGGCTCGAGGCCTGCGTCCTGGATGGCCTCCAGCGCGGCATAGCCAAACGCGTCGCCCTCGCTCATGCCCTTGGTCTGGGGATGGTCCTCGAAGTTCTTGAAGGGCGTGCAGCCAACACCCACGATGGAGACGCTGCGTGCCTGCTTGCCAAGCTTGACCAAGACAATCACTCCTTTGCTCGTATGCTGCAGAACAATCGCTCCGTACGAGCACAGGATATGGGGCGAGAAAATCGCATGGCGGGACATTAGCGCAGGCAACGTCCCGCGTTACGGGACACATGTAGCCATTCTGTTTCTTTTCGCAGGTCAAAGTAGGTTGTTTGCTACGCCCAAAGAAGCTGGGACGCACATTGCCCATCCTTGTGCGCATGCATAAACACGCAGGTAGAGTGACAAATCAAGGGTGGGTAGCCGCCACCGGAGGAGCACGGGCATCGTGCCCGGGGGAGCGGTGGCTACAGGCGCGCGAACGGGTCTTCGGGAAGCTCGAGCGCGGTCTTCTCGTCAATGAAGAGCGGTGAGTAGTACATGCGGTTGAGCATGGCGGCGACCTCGGCGGGGGGAATCTCCGGGCGCTTCTCCAACCAGTACTGGATGAGGTTGTTGTGGCCCGCTATCACAAACGAGAGGTACAGGTCTCGATGGAGCTCCGAGCCACCCACGCCCTGGAGGCGGATGCGGAAGTACTCATGCATGAGCATCGTGGCCCTGTGCTGGAAAACCGGATCTCCGTGGTCGCTGTTAAGGGCCACAATCTTGTCGCGGTTTGCCCGGAGCACCTCCATGCGCGCGACCATCGACTGCGTGGGCTTGAGCTCGGCCTTGCTAAATTGCACGCCAAGCGCGGTGTTGTTGATCGTGCGCATGGTGTCGAGAAGGCCAGCCTCGAACTGCTTCACCACGTCCTCGACGCTGTCGTAGTGGCGGTAGAAGGTCGAGCGAGAAACGCCAGCCAGGCGCACCACGTCCGCAACCTTGATGTTGGGGATGTCGGTCGTCTCCATGAGGCCAAAGACCGCCTCTTCGATTCTCTCCTCAACGGTCCTCTTGGCGTTTCTCGCCGCGCTGCGCTTCACCTGCACACCTCCCAGACAGCCGCCTCTTCCTGCACATATGCTGAACTATAGCCGATGGGAATCCCATCACCGGCAGAACGCGAGACCAACGTGCGCGAAGGCATTCCCTTATTATTTGTGTGCTTGCACATACGAGAAGGGGGACTCGTCCATGGAACTCAAAGAGCTGCTGTCACGCCTGCCCGAGGGATCCGTTGCCACAAGGAAGCTCCGTGACCCCGAGGTAAACATCGACAACATCTGCTTCCTCACGCCCGCAATAGGGCTCCCCCACCCCAACGTCCTGTACTTCTCGGATGACGTCCACCTGCCAGAGGCACCCCTCGAGGACATCTTCAACGTGGTGCTATTTGGGTGCCAGGAGGTGCCGCAGGGGCTGCTGGACAATCCCTCCTGCAACGTAATCCTGCTCCGGCTGGAGTTCAACCCCTTCACCTGCTACAACGAGCTTCAGGGGTTCTTCCTCGAGGACATCCAGGTGACGGACATCGTACGCCGCATGCTCACCGCGCACTTCTCCAACAACGGCCTGCAGTACGTCGTCGAGGAGGCGTCGAGGGCGCTGGGCAACCCCATCGTGGTGGTGGACAGCGCCTACCACTACGTGGCGCGCCATGTGGAGGGAAAGCTCGACCCCAGCCGCCACCTGGACCAAGTGCTCGAGCAGGAGTTTCGCTACGAGTCCATCCTCGAGGACGGCGTTGCCTTCATCGAGCATGCCCGCATCACCGAGCGCTGCGCGCAATCTCCCAGGCCCATCGTGATCTACAACGAGATCCTGGGCGCAAACACTATGGTCACGCCCTCGGTTGTGCACGGGGTAACCATCGCGCACACCATGATGATCGAGCGCGACCACCCGTTTGGCGACGTTGATCTGGAGTGCATGGGACGCCTGGGTCGCTTTGTGGCGCAGGAGATGCAGAAGACAAACCTCTACACCGCAAGCCGCGGCCAGCTGGACTCCTACTTCCTGGTGAACCTGCTCAACGACGAGCAACCCAGCCATGCCGTGACCGCACGGCGCCTGAGCGTGCTGGAGTTCACCCCCCTGCCCGAGCTCTACATTGCCGTCTTGGACCCCAACCACGCACACGTGGCGCCACACGATTTCAACTCCATAGCCATGCAGCTCACGGGGTGTCTCCAGAACAGCATCTATGCCACGTACGAGGACGCGCTGGTGGTGGCCTTCTCGCGCGAGAAGGGCGCTGGCCTGGGTGACTACACCGAAGAGCTGCTCCGCAAGGTCGCCGATGTCAACGACCTCTCGATAGGTGTGAGCAACGCCTTTGACGACCTCACGCACATCCGAAGCCACTACGAGCAGGCACGGGCAGCCATCAAGGCGGGGCGCATGGTATCGGTCTTTCTCGAGGACGGACAGGTCTACCACTACTGCGACTACGCCTACGTGCAGATGCTCGGCCTCACCAACACCCAGTACAACCTGCTGAACTTTGTGCATCCCTCGCTCATGCGCCTGGCACGCTACGATCGGGACCACGGGACCGAGCTCATGGACACGCTCTTCATCTACCTGCAGAACGCATGCAACACCCAGCGCGCCGCCAAGATGCTCAACCTGCACAAGAACACGCTGCTCTACCGCATGGGTCGCATCCGCGAAATCCTGGGGTGCAACCTCTCCTCCGGCGAGGACCAGTTCATGCTTCAGCTCTCGTACCGCGTCCTCTTCTACCTCGACCTCTTTAAGTCACGCATCAGCACCTCGCGCAATGACTTCAGAATCGAGAACGAGTAGGAGCAGGACCGCCCCGAGGGTGCGCCAAACCAGACCGTCCGCCTTCCGAGCTAGAGCAACACCGCCCGGCCGCGGGAAAGACTCGCAGCCGGGCGGTATTGCTGAGTGCTGGCGAAGAAGCTACCGCTTAATCTCCAGGGTCGGGAACTTCATGTCGCGGTACTTCTTCATCTGGTCCTTGATCTGATCCTGCTGCGCAAAGAACTCATCGCGCGTCTTGTTGATCTCGTTCAGGTGCTCGGCGCGAGCCTTGTCGTTGTTGCGGTCACGGATGAGGCCATTCTTGGGGTCAATCACCAGCATGGGACGACCGGTCTCGGGGTTGGTGCCCAGCGTTCCGCCGGCACCGCACACAGCGCACTCCCACGGGAACTCGATGCCGTCCCAGTGCTTGTCGCCAGGGTAGACGAGGCTGGAGTGGCAGTTGGGGCACACGCCGTCGTTGGGATCGCCGAGCCAGCCGCGCTCCTCGACGGGGGTGTTGATGGCCTTCACGATGTTCTCGCCCATCTTGCGCGCACGGGGCAGCTGGTCGGCGTAGACGAAGGTGTTGCCGGGTCGGCCGTCGCGCGTGGCCATGTAACGGTCGACCACCTGGAGGGACTGGGTGAACATGGTCGCCTGCAGGCTCTCGAGCGCCAGCGACTGCCAGTCGTGCATGGAGCCACCCACCGAGATGAGGCCGGCAACGGTGTGCGGGTTCTCCTTGACGGCGCCGATGGCGAGCAGGAACGAGAGCTCGTAGGCAAGGAAGCGCTGGGCAAGACGCGTATAGAGCGAGCTTGGCGTGAGGTCGTAGGTGGGAACCACGAAGATGATGCCCTGGCACGTGTGCATCTCGGTGATGATCGCGTCCGTGTCGTCCTTGTCCTTGAGGACGCAGCCGTGGTACTCCTTCTGAAGGCCGGCGGCCATCTTGCCCATCTGCATGGTGCAGCCCTCGCAGCCGGTGCACGGCAGGATGTTGTAGTCGAAGAGATTGAGCAGCTCGACCTCGCCGCCCGCCTCCTCAACGGCGCACAGGGCCTCCTTTGCGAGAGCCTCACCGTTGCCGTCCTTCCTGCCTGCGCAAACGGCCATAACCTTGAACTTTGCCATGAAGAACCCCTCTCCTGGGATGTGGGATGCCTGGCGCGTGGCACCGGTCCCTGCCGGTCTCGCGCGCCTCCCTGATGGTAGGCGGTGGGGTTCTCGCGATGTTCGTCTGACGAGACGAAACTGAATACGGGGTTTGGCTGCGGGTTGTGCAAACGCACGGTGTCAAGCGGCATGCGCTTCCGCGACTGAGACCCGGCAACATACAAGGGCCCTCTGGCGTTGTGAACTGCCTCCCATTTCTTGGACATGGAAATGGAAGTCCGAGAGATGGGAGGC
>CADFJN010000013.1 GCA_902834555.1 Atopobiaceae bacterium | reverse complement strand
GCGGACCTCCAGTCCCGGACCACCCCGTGGTCCAACTTCGAGTCCGCACCCCCAGGGCGAGAAGACCGAGTAAGCCTGCCATCAAAAGCATTGCGACCCCGTTGGCATGTGCCAGCGGGGTCATTTTGTGTTCGGGGGAAAGCTTGTAGCCCTCCCGCAAGACCTGCGGCTTAGTAGCAGTCGCAAGAAGGCGGTGCCGAGAAGAACCGCAGCTAGAGCGCTTGGTTCTTCTCGGCATGATGCTATTAAGCCGCAGGTTTCTGGGGAGGCGAGGAAAGCGAGCGCCTGGGACCGGTAGCGACGCCCTTTACTTCTCGCCGACCGGGCGCTGCGCCTCGAAGGTCTCCTCGACCTCGGTGTCCACGCCGCCCTCCTCGGCAAGCGCCGGGATGAGCACGCGATACGCGTTCTCGGTGGCGTTCTCGTGCGGCGAGCGCTTGGCATAGCGCTTGACCGCTGCGGCAGACTTGTTGATGGCCTGCAGCGTGCCGGCGCCGGCCACGCAACCACCCGGGCACGCCATGCCCTCGAGCAGGTAGCCGGGGTACTTGCCGCGCACGGCGTCCTTCATCATCTTGCGGCAGTCCTCGAGGCCCTCGGCATTGGCCACGTTGACCTCGCGGTCGGGGTAGCGACGGTGGATGGCGTTGACCACGGCCGTAGCCACGCCTCCCGCCACGGCAAAGCCGCGGCCGTCCGCAGAGGCCACGTCGAAGTCGCTCTTGTTGTCGTCAGCCAGCGAGAGGTAGTCGATCTGCTTGGCCTCCATCATGCCCGCCATCTCCTCGAAGGTGAGTACGAAGTCCACCTCGCTCCTGATGGACTTGCGCATGGCCTCGAGCTTCTTGGCGGCGCAGGGCCCCACAAAGACGATCTTGGCGTTTGGGTGCTGCGTACGAATCATGCGCGCCGTAAGGGTCATAGGCGTGAGGGCCATGGAGATGCAGTTGGCGTACTTGGGGAACTCCTTCTTTGCCATGACCGACCACGCGGGGCAGCATGAGGTGCCCATGAAGGGAAGCTTGTCTGGGACCTCATTCAGGTAGTCGTCCGCCTCCTGGATGGTGCAGAGGTCTGCGCCAAGCGCCACCTCCTCGACGCCGGAGAATCCCAGCTGGTGGAAGGCCTCGCGCAGCTTGCCCACGTTGCCCTTGCCGCCAAACTGTCCGACGAACGCCGGCGCCACGGCGGCAATGACCTCGTCGCCCGCGTTGATGGCCTGGATCACCTGGAAGATCTGGCTCTTATCGGCAATGGCGCCAAACGGGCAGTTGATGAGGCACTGTCCGCACGAGACGCACTTCTCGTAGTCGATCTGCGCGCGGCCGTGCTCGTCGGAGCCAATGGCATGCATGCCGCAGGCAGAGGCGCAGGGGCGCTCCTTGTGGAGAATGGCGTGGTACGGGCAGACCTTGGCGCACTGCCCGCAGTGGACGCACTTCTCCTGGTCGATGTGGGCCTTCTTGTCCACAAAGGTGATGGCGCCCTTGGGGCAGATCTCGCGGCAGGGGTGCGCGAGGCAGCCCTGGCACATGTTGGTCACGCGGTAGACGTTGTCCTCGCAGGCGTTACAGGCAAACTTGATGATGTTGATGAGGGGCGGCTGGTAGTAGGTCTCGGGCTTTGCGGCCTCGGCAAGACCATCGGAGAGCTGCTCGGGGCGGTCGACCCCCTGCAGCGGCAGGCCCAGCGTGAGGCGGATGCGCTCGCCCACGATGGCGCGCTCGAGAAAGACGCTCTCGCGGTAGGTGGCCACGTCACCAGGGATGATCTTGTAGGGCAGCTCGTCGAGCTTCTTCGCCTGGTCATCGCCGCCCTCGTAGGCGATCTTCGCGACCTCGCAAAAGACGTTGCGCCTGATTTCCGTCAGGTTGGTGTACACGCCACGCATGGTGTCAGCCATAGGTGGATCCTCTCGCTTCTCGTCCCTTTTTCTCGCCGCACTGTAAACGGCGTCACGTCGCCACGATGACGGCGTCCCCTTCATCAACAGTATCGCGCAACCTTGTCCTCGTTGCATGAGTCGAACGGGCGTGTGTTGCCTCGCTAAGCCCGGAACCTCTCCGGGACTTCCGTGCGGAGAAGCACGTGCACACCGCTCACCGGATGGTCAAACTCCTCCTCAAGCGCATGCAGCATGAGTCCGCGTGGGTCTCTCCTACCGCCGTAGAGTGCGTCTCCCACAATGGGAAATCCCAGAGACGAGAGGTGCACGCGGATCTGGTGTCTGCGCCCCGTTCCCAGCTCGACGAGAAGGAGCGTGCGGTTGCCACGTCGCTCCAGCGCGCGCACCCGCGTGAGCGCGGGTTGGCCTTGGCCAGAGCGGCACACGCGCATGCGGCGCGCATCGTGGCGATCGCGACCGATGGGCTTCTCGATGGTAGTCACGTCTCCCGGAAAGGCGCCACTCACCTCGGCAAGGTAGCGCTTGCGCATGGCGTGTCCGGCCACGAGAGCGTCAAACGCGGGCTGGAACTCCTCGGCCAGCGAGAAGAGCACAAGCCCCGTGGTATCGACGTCCAGGCGCTGCACGGCCTGGGGGTTCGCCGTCACGCCCTGCCGAGCAAGCGAGACGCGCACGCGATCCGTGAGCGTGGGCGCGCCGGTGCCGTCACCATGCACGAGGATGCCCGCGGGCTTCTCGACAGCAAGGCAAACGGAGTCCTGATAGATAATGGTGGCAGATGGCACGTCCGGTGGCGTAGGCATGGCTGCCTGCCGCGCGAGGGCAACGTCCACCACATCCCCGACAGTCAGACGCGAGGACGCCGCAAGCGCCTCTCCCCCACGCGTGAGCTCAGCGCCCTGGAACGCGCGGGCGGCAGAGCGCCGCGACATCCCCGTGGAGAGTGCCAGGTCGAGCGCTGAGCAGTCCTCAAGCGCGCGGAACTCAAGCCGCGAGGCATCGTCCTTCTCGCCGAGAAACTCGTAACGCACGAACTTTTCTGTCTCCAATGGCACACAGCACCTCTCACTACTCTTGCTGACGCTTGCGCGGGTATTCTACGTCAGCCAACGCACTGGGGAGCAGCGCCCTCTCCGCTAGACCTCGCTCTCCCAAATTTCCGAACGCCAGTTGTCGGAAAACGCTGTAACGCCCAGCCTTGTGCCGGAAGCGCCGATGCACGACCATACCAATATCCTACCAACGCACTAGAGATTGAGGAGCGCATCATGGCCATCATCTGTCACCGAATGTGTAGCGAAACCAGCACGCCGAGGCGGCTTGCCCGCATCCCCCACTTGGAACGCATACGACACGTCGGAAGGTAACACCCATGCAGATCGACATCACGGCACTTTGGGCACTCGTCGCAACCATTGTGGCGTTCGCCCTTCTCGCCACGCTCAAGCGCAGGTTCAAGGTTGGCTTTGGCGTGCGCACCCTCATCGCGACCGGACTCGGCATAGTCATAGGCGTCGCGTTTGGCCAGGGCTTCTCGTACTACGCAATCTTTGGCACCATCTACGCAAACGTGATCTCCGCGCTTGTGGTGCCGCTCCTCCTCTTTAGCATCATCTCGAGCGTCACCAACCTGGCGGACCTCGTACACCTCAAGGGCATCGGCGTGAAGTCGGTGGTCTTCCTCGTGCTCAACACGCTCACGGCGACACTCCTCACGCTTGCCATCGCGCTGCCCCTGGGCGTGGGAACGGGCTTCTCGCTTGACGGCGTAACCTACGAGGCCAAGGAGGTTCCCACCGTCACCGACACCATCGTGGGTCTCTTCCCGCAGAACCTTGCCGCAGCGTGGACCAGCAACGCAGTTGTACCCATCATCGTCTTTGCGATCATCGTCGCGCTGGCGTACAACCGGCTTGCCTCAGAGCGCCAGGGTGGCGAGAAGGTCGACGTGCGGCCGTTCAAGGCGTTCATCGACGCCGGCAACAAGGTCCTGGGCGAGACCGTAAGCTGGGTTGTTGGGTTCACGCCGTACGCCGTGGTGGCGCTCATTGGCCGCGCCGTTGGCCGCGCCGACGTCACCCAGCTCGTGCCGCTGCTTGGCGTGCTGGCCGTTGCCTACGTGGTCCTGGCAATCCAGTTCTTTGGCGTCGAGTCTGCATTCGTGGCCTGGGTGGGGCATCTTAGCCCGGTGCGCTTCCTCAAGGGCATGGCTCCCGCTGCCGTGACCGCCTTCACCACGCAGAGCAGCATTGGCACGCTGCCCGTTACCATTCGCTCGCTCACGCAAAACCTGGGCGTTGATGAGGACGTGGCCAGCTTCACCGCCGGCCTTGGCGCAAACCTTGGCATGCCCGGTTGCGCCGGTATGTGGCCTACGCTCGTGGCGGTCTTCGCGATCAACGCACTGGGCATCCCCTTCACGCCGGTCCAGTACGGCTTCCTTGTCCTGCTCACGCTTGTTGTCTCCATTGGCACCGTGGGCGTGCCCGGCACGGCGACCATCACAGCCACGGCGCTTCTCGCCGCGCTAGGGCTTCCCGTGGAGACCATCGCCCTTGTGGCGCCCATCTCCTCCATCGTCGACATGGGCCGCACGGCAACCAACGTGCTTGGCGCGGCAGAGGCTTCGCTTCTCGTGGCTTCTGGCGAGGGTCTGGTAGACCACAGCGTCTACGACGGCGACGACTCGTTTGAGCTCAAGCGCGAGGGCCAGGCAAGCGCGGCGTAGCGTTTACGCGATAGCCTCTCTACGGGCTCCCTGATGCCCTCTTGGCACCGGGGAGCCTTTTGTGTCCGCGCTGATTACCAGCCTTATTGGCGGAGTATTTTCGCCAAGCAGATAAATCCTGAGCTGGCACGATCAGAGCAAGATTATTGCGCAAAATTCCGAGAAGTGCTCAACAGCAACTGGCCGAATGTCTTTCTTGCAAGAAATTTCGTTCAATAATTGAGAGGCCCAAAGCCTACGGAAAGCAAGTCCCTAGCTGCGGGTCGAGAGGCCCTAGGCCTACGGGCACCAAGTCCCTGTCGATTGGCCCGCAGGCCCCTGCCTACGGGAGGCAAGCCCAGCCCCGCAGGCCGCAGGTCTCGTATCCATCGCCCGTCTCGTCCACAGGCACAAGCGCCGCTTACAGATTTGTAAGCTTGCCGATAGGCTCCTGACGACAATGCCCCGGTATCATTTCCACAAGCACGCTGAGCAGGTATGACAGCATCACGGACTCGGTAACACCCCGGCACCACCCGTTTTGCACCCAAGAGCGAGGAGGACGCATGTCCCAGGAGACCGACCACACCAACGACCTCGGCGAACCCGACAAGACAACGCCGAAAGCCCATCCGCTCGACAGCCTCCCCGTCATCTCCGGGGACTCCCCCAACACCCTTCCTCCCCTGCCTGGCGAGAGCGCTGAGGAGGACGAGGACACCCGCGACGCGATGGCAAGTCTTCTCGCCCACCGCAAGAAGCGCCGTCGCAGGAACATCATCGTTGGTGTCGTTGCCGCCTGCGCGGTTGTCGCCGTCCTTGTCTGGACGGTGACCTCACAGCAGGGCGCAAGCGTCCCCGAGGAGCCATCGCTCCAGACTACGCCGGTCATGCGCGGTGAGTTCAAAGACGAGGTCAAGGCGTCCGGCAACGTCCAGCCCGTGAGTTCCGTGGTGGTGACACCCGAGGTGGACGGCATCATCTCCGAGGTGTTCGTGAGCGAAGGCGACTACGTCGAGGAGGGTACCACCCTCCTCACCATCCGCAACGACTCCCTGGACAAGGCGGTGCGCGAGGCAGACATCCAGCTGCGCTCCGCAAAGACCCAGCTCTCCTCCGCCAAGGAGAACTACAACACCGCCTACAAGGCCTACTACGCAGACCAGACGGACCTTGCCACGGTGAACTCCGCCGCTGATGCCGTCGACGCCGCGCAGCTCTCGCTCGAGACCGCACAGTCCGCCTACGACGACGCCGTTGCCACTGCAGACAAGCGCACGGTCACGGCACCAGCCTCGGGCACGATTGTGGTCATGAACGCCGTAGAGGGTGCAGCCGTGGGTTCCGGCGCGGGTGCCGGTGCCGCCGCCACGGCAACATCTGCCGCCGGGTCCTCGGGCGCGCTCATCACCATTGGAGACCTCTCGCAGATGACGGTCTCGGTGCAGGTGAACGAGATGGACATCTCGAAGGTCTCCGTTGGGCAGGCGGCGCGGGCGACCTTCTCGGCCCTTCCAAATGTGGAGCTTGACGCCATGGTCACCCGCATTGCGACGGTCTCTTCCTCGGATGCCCAAAGTGCCATCCCCGGCTACGGTGGAAGCGTGGTCACCTATGCCGTCGACCTTCTCATACCCAACCCGGACCCGGCGCTCAAGCCGGGCATGACGGCAAGCGTCACCATCTCCTCGACGGACATCCCGGACGCGCTCATGCTCCCGCTGAGTGCTGTGAACGGCGAGGGCGACCAGGCCACGGTGAGCGTGGTCACCGGCCAGGACGAGACGGGCTTCCCCACGACGGAGGAAAGGCACGTCACGGTGCTTGCCAATAACGGCACCTTGGCCGCCGTCGAAGGCGACATCGCCGAGGGCGACGAGGTCGTTATCGGCATGATGCAAGGCGACTCCAGCGCATACGACGGCTCCGCTTCCGCGGACGCGCCCGCAAGCTCGGCGGCCTAAGATGGCATCCCCCGTCATCCACGCCGAGAAGGTCTGCCGCATCTACTCGTCGGCGGCTGGCCTCACGCCCGCGCTGCGCGGGGTGAGCCTGGACGTCGAGCGCGGCGAGTTTCTCGCCATCATGGGACCTTCGGGCTCGGGCAAGTCCACGCTCATGAGCATCCTTGGATGCCTTGACCGGCCAACGTCCGGGCGTTACCTCCTCGAGGGCATCGATGTCTCGAAGCTCACCGATGACGAGCTGGCGCACGTGCGTTCGACCCGACTTGGCTTTGTCTTCCAGTCGTTCAACCTGCTGCCACGCGCCACGGTACTTCGAAACGTGATGCTTCCCCTGGTCTACAGCAGGAGCTCCACCGCCGACCGCGAGCTGAGGGCGTGGCAGGCCCTCGTGGAGGTCGGCCTTCCGGAGAGCCTCTACACCCACCGCTCGAACGAGCTCTCTGGCGGCCAGATGCAGCGCGTGGCCATTGCCCGCGCGCTGGTCAACGACCCCGCGCTCATCCTTGCCGACGAGCCCACGGGAAACCTCGACTCCGCCACAGGGGAGCTGTTCATGCGCACGTTCAGGCGCATGCAGGGGCGCGGCAAGACCGTGGTTCTCATCACGCACGACCCAAGCGTTGCTGGCTGGGCAGACCGTGTGGTGCACATTCGAGACGGCCGGCTCCTCTCGGACGAGCAGGAGCAGGCCTACGTGGCGTCGCTTGCCCAGCGAGAGCGGCGTGCCCTCGGAGATTCGAAGGAGGCGGCAGGCGCATGAGGATACGGGACCTCTTTTACGAGACCTTCTCGGCCATCCAGGCAAACCGGGGGCGCAGCCTCCTCACGATCCTTGGCATTGTCATTGGCATCGCCGCCGTCATCTCCATGACGGCGCTCATCGACGGCGTCAAGGCGTCGCTCGTGGGCGAGCTGGGGCTCTCGCAGTCGCGCACGGTCATGATCGACTGCTGGCCCGGCCGCGAGGTCACGATGGATGACATCGACGCACTTGAGGCCGGGATGTCCGACGACTACGAGTTCATAACCGCGGCATCCTACAACTCGGGGACGGTGTCCAACGGCGTCACCCAAGAGGACGGCACCTTCCTGGGCGTGGAGCCAGAGTACTTCGAGGCCATGGGCACAAAGGCCATCGCCGGACGCACCATCATGCAAAGCGAGGAGGACGCTGGCTCGCGGGTCATCATGCTCGACCAGTCGGTTGCCGAGCGCATGTGGGGGTCTGCGGACGAGGCTGTGGGGCAGAGCGTGCACGTGGGCAACGACGACTACACCGTGGTGGGCGTCGTTGGCAAATCGGGCATGATGGGCGGGCAATCCTTCGTGCCGCTCTCTACCATGCAGAAGCGCATGAGCGGAAACTCGGGCGTAAGCCAGATCATCGGCTTTGCTCGCGAGGGCACCGACATGGACGGCATTGCCGCGCGGACGGAGTCCTACCTCAGGAGCTACTTCAACCTGCCGGAGGAGGATCCCTCGAGCCCCGATGGATCCAGCTACTACATCGGCGTCACGACCATGGCCTCGGTCATCGAGCAGCTCGACTCGACGATGGGCGCGTTCCAGGCGCTCATGACCTGCGTGGCAGGCGTGTCGCTTGTGGTTGGCGGCATTGGCATCATGAACATGATGCTCACCAACGTCACCGAAAGGATTCGCGAGATTGGGCTGAGAAAGGCTCTGGGGGCGCGGCGCTCCGACATCACGTGGCAGTTCCTGCTGGAGTCCATCACGCTGTGCCTGGTGGGCGGCGCGTTTGGGATAATCCTGGGATATGCCGGCGCCAACGTTCTCGCGCAGTTTGCCAGCCTGTCAAGCGAGATAGGCGGGATGTCGGTGACGCCCGTCATCTCTCCGACGGCAGTTGGTCTCGCCAGCGGCATCTGCGTTGGCATCGGCGTGCTCTTTGGGTTCTATCCCGCCTGGCGCGCTGCGCGTCTCGACCCCGTGGAGTCGCTGCGATACCAGTAGTGCTGGTCCACTCCCCAACTGGCGACACGCCGCCTTGGTTACCGCAACACATTCGTATGGCGAATCTGTATCGACCTGCGTGCGTCACACGTTCATGCGCGAATGTGTGACGCACGTAGCGGCAATTCGGCGGCGTCAGGAAATACGGTAAGACATTGGGTATGCTTTCAATAGCTTGGGAAGGAGAGAGCCATGCTGTGGGAATATGCCCGCTTAGATGACGAGACGAGAATAGCCTGCTCAGCTACACGTTCCGACGGGACGGTTCGCGTGGTTGTCGAGCGACCCAGAGACGGCGGTCTCGACTCAGCAGACTGTCTTCTCCCCCAGTGCCGCTGGAAGGATGTGGACGGATTCTCGACGGCCGAGCTTGCGTTTCTCGCAGACTTCTTGCATAACAATGCCCCTCTCATCTTCGACATTGCCGAGCGGCACGCAGAGGAGAGGAACTTTGCCTAATGCCAAAAATTCTCGTCTTTGGGACATTCGTGCTGTACTTTTTGGCTGGCGAGAATAACGAGCCAATCCATGTGCATGTTGGCGTAAGACGCCCAGCGGATGGCGACGCCAAATTCTGGTTAACCAGAGACGGCGGTTGTATTGTTGCCCGACCAGGGGGTCTCTCGAAGAGCGACCTTCGAGACATTCAAAGATTCATCGTCCAGAACCACACCTACATCGTTAGCAAATGGGTGGAGTTTTACGAGGGTATTGAGCCTCGCTTCTATCAGTAGAAAATAGGTCAGCCATTGCAAGTCGCAGCCCTCGGCGTTGCAATGCATTCGTATGGCGAATCTGTATCGACCTGCGCTTACGTCATCCTCGAGCCATCGGCAAACTGCTGGCGAAGCACCTGGTCAAAGCCGAGAATGGCCGACCACACATGGGCTGACGAGCGCCACGCCACCGAGAGCGGATAGCTCATCTCCTCCCCTAGATGGATGACGCGCATGCCCGCAGCGACGGGGTCAGCAAAGGTGGTGGCGACAAGTTCTGAGGGCACGAAGCACGCACCCACTCCGCGCAGCGCCAGGGCCATGAGCGTCTCGGAGTTCTTCGACACCACGCGTACCTCGGGCGAGATGCCTGCCTCGGCGAGCTTGCGGCGCGAGTACTCGCCTGGCACGTCCTTCTCGCCCATGAGAAGGAACGGGCATGCAGCAAGCCCCTCAATAGAGCCGGTGGCCTCGCACTCCTCGGCAACGCGATTCGCCTCCTTGCCGTAGAGGTCCTCGAGGAGAGACCGCGCCACGATGAGCACGACCTCCTCGCGAAAGAGCTGGTGCACCTCGAGGCCTGGCACCCGCTCCTCGACGGTCGCAACGACCATGTCGAGACGACCTTCCCCCAGCTCGTCCACAAGCTCGTCGTTCTCGCCCTCAAAGAGCGCAATGGATATGTGAGGGTGCGCGCGCTGGTACATGGCAATGGCGCGCGGCATGATGATGTGGCCGCGCGTGGCCGTTACACCCACGCGAATCCTGCCCCGGTCGTTGTGCGCAATGTCGCGGAACTCCTGACCCATGGTGCGCTGCTCGGCCTGGAAGCGCCGAGCGTAGCCGAGAAACTCCTCCCCCGCATAGGTGAGCGTAAGCGGGACCGTGCGCTCTACCAGCCGAACCCCAAGCTCGCGCTCGGCGGCGGCAACGCTTGCCGAGAGGGTCTGCTGGCTCACGTGCATGAGAGCAGCGGCACGCGTGAAGCTGCGTTCCTCGGCAACGGCAACAAAGTAGTCCATGGTCTGAAAGTTCACGGCTCAGCATCCCTCATCGCAATTCATGCACACGGCAGCCCTGCCGCTGTGCGTTTTTCCAGCTGAGTCCATATTACAAATTCATTTGGTGATTCATACCATATAAATCAGTTTGACTTGGTTCTCATGTGTCCATAGTGTTTCTCGTGCCTTGGAAGGAAACGCTGAGAAGGACGAGGGACATGGCAGAGACGGCAACGCTTGGGGTATTTGCAGGAATGCTCGTAGCCGGCACAGCCATGAGCATCCCCCTGGTGGCGATTCTCGCCGCCGGCCTTGCGCTCTTCCTTGCCTATGGTATACGCCGCGGGGTCCGCCTTCCCGAACTGCTTCGCGCAGGTGCGTCGTCCATGCGCTCGGTAGCTTCCATGCTCGCCCTCTTTGTGGTTGCCGGCGCACTTGCCGCGGCATGGCGCGCCTCCGGCACGATTGCGGCAATCGTGAGCTGGTCCTCGTCGCTCATCCAGCCGTCCGCCGCCGTGCTTGCGGCGTTTCTCCTCTGCTGCCTAATGTCGCTACTCATGGGCACGGCCTTTGGCACGGCAGCGACGATGGGCGTGATCTGCATGGCCGTCTCGCACGCAATGGGTGCAAACGAGCTGGCCACGGGCGGTGCGGTGCTTGCCGGCTGCTACTTTGGCGACCGTTGCTCTCCCCTCTCGGGAAGCGCCGTCCTGGTGTCCAAGCTCACGGGCACGAGTATCTACGACAACGTTCGTCGAATGCTGCGGACCGGACTCGTGCCGTTTCTCGTTGCCTGCGTGGCGTATCTCGCGATGGGCCTGCAGGCAAAGGGAGGCGCCAATGCCGCGGGAGTAGCGGCAGCGCTTGCCGATAAGTTCTCGCTCTCCTGGCTGGTGATCCTTCCGGCAGCGCTGGTTGTTGCGCTCTCACTTGCCCACGTGAACGTGCTGGTGGCCATGGCGGCAAGCCTGGGTATGGCATGCGCGGTATGCGTTGGAGTGCAGGGCGTCTCGCCTGCCGAGCTGCCGCAGCTCCTCGTCTTTGGCTACCACGTCGCAGACCCTGCGGTGGCGCCGCTCATCGACGGAGGCGGGGTTGTCTCGATGGCCAACGTGACGCTTGTGGTGGCCATCTCTTCCACCTATGCGGGCATCTTCAAGAAGACTGGCCTGCTCGACGGTGCCGTTGGGCTGGTCACGGGCTTCTCGCGCAAGTCCACCCCATTCATTGGCGTACTTGCCACAAGCGTGGTCTCGTGCATGGTCGCATGCAACCAGACGCTTGCCATCATGCTCACCGACCAGCTGTGCCGCCGCACCGAGAACAACGGAAGCGCCCTGGCGCTTGACCTCGAGAACAGCGTGGTCATCGTGAGCCCGCTTGTGCCGTGG
Source organism: Atopobiaceae bacterium (assembly GCA_902834555.1). Classification (GTDB taxonomy): domain Bacteria; phylum Actinomycetota; class Coriobacteriia; order Coriobacteriales; family Atopobiaceae; genus Tractidigestivibacter. The sequence continues at coordinate 74,258 of CADFJN010000013.1, read as the reverse complement.
TCCATCTCCAACGTGGCCGTGCTCTCGAGCGTGGGCGCGCCGGCGCTGAGCATTGTGGCGGCAACGTTCTGCTACCTTCTGCCGCTGTGGACCCTGGCGATAAGCGTCTGGCAACGCAGGCGCCCGGAGTTCCCCGACAGCAGGCCAGCTCAGCTCCTGGGCCTTACGCCCGCCGACGACGTGCGGAGAATTCCCGCCGCGGCGTAGGGGCGGAGGCTCTGGATTGATGCCACAGCGAACAATGAACCTGCCTTCTGGTGACATCTTGTCCATGTACTTCACCCCCCCCCATCTCGTGTAACCATGTGTCCGCGCCATGCGGACATGCATCTCCAAGCCTGGCCCTCCGAAGTCAGGCGCAGATTCCGTCATCGGTTTTCATTCGCCCTGGGTAGGGGCTACGTCCAGTTGCCTCCGCCACCCTTGCCATTAAGGCTGTAGGCGGGGTTGGGCTTCTCGACCCGGACAAAGGTCGCCTCGTCGGAGAGGTCTCCGGCTCGTGCCACCACGTGGTTCTCGCCCTGCCCCAGCGAGACGTCGAACTCGAAGACCTTGTCGCACGCCTTCGTGGCCACCTCGTTACCGTTCACAACAAGCGTGACCTGCGGCTGGTTTGAGTAAACCTTCACGCAAATCCGGTCGCGAGCGCGGTCCCGGAAGCGCTTGGAGCAGATGTGGACCATGGGCTTGGGGTTCCACCAGCACTTGTAGAGGTAGAAGGCGTCCTTCTTGGTCTTGCGGTCGAAGGTCACGAGGCCCTTGTGGTTCATGCCGGGCTCTCCACCCTGGTTGCGCGCGTCCGCCGCGAAGTCGAACATGTTCCACACGTGGGTTGCCCACAGGTAGGGATGCCTGTCAAAGAACCTGAGCATGTACTCGTGGTACACGCACTGGTACTCCTCCGAGTGGTCCCCGCGGCGCGGGTGCTCGGAGTGAAGGTTGGGCATGGCCTCGCAGCCGTACTCGCTCATCCCCACGGTGCGGTTGGGATGCGCCAGGTGGAAGAAGCCAAACCAGAGGTCGTTCAGCCAGAGACCGGGCACGTACCAGCCAAGGTAGAGGTTCCAGCTGACCACGTCGCTCACGAACGCGCTGCGGTTGAACGGGCCGCACATGGCATAGCACGCAAGGGTGGTGAAGCGCGTCTCGTCCATCTTGTGGGCGAGGTCGTTAAGCGCATGGTGGTTGGCGAGCATTGCCCTCTTGTCGTGCGTGGAGATGGTTATCTCGTTCGAGAGCCCCCAGCACACGATCGAGGGGTGGTTGTAGTTCTGGGTGATGAGCTCGGTCATCTGACTGCGGGTGTTCTCGTCGCCGTTTGGGAGGTGCTCCGAGATGTAGGGGATCTCTGCCCACACCACAAGCCCGCGCTCGTCGCAGAGGTCATAGAAGTGCTGGTCGTGCTGGTAGTGCGCCAGGCGCACGGTGTTTGCGCCCACCTCGCAAATGAGGTCGATGTCCTCCTCGTGCATGGCCGGGGTGAGAGCGTTGCCAATGCACTTGCGGTCCTGGTGGCGAGAGATGCCGCGCAGAGGATAGCTGCGACCGTTGAGGAAGAAACCCTTGTGGGGGTCGTAGGAGAAGCTGCGCACGCCAAAGCGGCAGGCAACGCGATCGAGGGCCTCCCCCGCAGGCGAGAAGAGCGTTGCCTCTGCCTGGTAAAGGTAGGGATCAGCCGTGCCGTCCCAGCGGTGAACGTTGGGAAGCGCAAGAACTGCGTCAGTACCCTCACCTGCGGCAATCTCGACGCCCGCGGCATCGAGCACGCGAACCCTGACCGTGGAGTCCGTCGCATGTGGGCCGTCGACCCAGGTCTGAACCCACACGGTAGCGTCCTTCTCGCCATCCTTGATCTTAGGGGTAACGGCGATCCCAGGACCTCCGTTGCGGTCAAGCGAGAAGTGCGTGGCGTCCGCGATAACAAGGCGCACGCTTCGGTAGATGCCGCCGTAGAAGGTGAAGTCTGCCTTCTGGGGATAGACGCGGTCGTTCACGGAGTTGTCTACGGCGACGTCGAGGCTGTTCACCTCCCCCGCCGGCGCCAATGCCGAGGTCACGTTCACGCGGAAGCGAGAGTAGCCTCCGTCGTGGTGGCAGAGGGCGCTCCCGTTGACCGTCACGTCCGCAGATGCGTTCACGGCATCAAACTCGACGTAAGCCACCTCGCGAGCGGGATCAAAACCCTCGGGCGTCTGGAAGGTCCGGCTGTAGCCACAGGTGCCGCGCCAGTAGTCGTTGCCGCCGTCCTGGCCGTCCTGCGCGTTCCAGGTGTGAGGAATATCGACCTGGGTTACGTCTCCCTTTGGTCCGCGGAAGCTCCAGCCCTCATTGAGGCTCTCGTATCTGCGCACGCTTCCTCTCATCTCCATTGCGCTGCAACGCCCTAATCGGCTGCAAGCACGAACCAGAGGGCATAGATGCCATGGTATGCCAAACGGCCGCCCATCTCGCGAAACGATGCCGGTGCGGCGACTTCGTACGCCTCGCTGCGAAAACGGCCCTTCCGGCGGCAAAATGACGCCTGAGCAGGGGTTTCCGACAGAGTTTCATTCGAGATTGCCCCTCCGGCGCCGTTTTACGCCCGAAGCCCTGCTGCTTGCAGCCATCACGTACGAGAAGCTCCCTCTGGCACCGGCTTCTTGCCCGAAGGCGCACTCCTTCATCAATGGGGTAACCTTCCAACCAGCATAGTTTTCGCGGAAAGGTTCACCATGTTCTTTCTCCTGGCAAACGGCTTCACGCTCTACCTGCTGTTCTTTCTCATCCTTGCCATTGGGCCTGCCGTGGCCCTCATGCGCTATGTCTATAACCTCGACCCTTTGGAGAAGGAGCCATCGGGGCTTCTCTCGCGCCTGATTCTACGGGGAGTGCTGGCTGCCTTTCTCGCCGGTGTGTTCGAGCAGGTAGGGATGTCAGTCTTTGGCCTCTTGTCCGGCCTTGATGAGAACACCCTGGGCTTTGAACTGCTCTCGGACTTTGTGGTGGTAGGCGTCATCGAGGAGGCGTGCAAGTACATCCTCATGAGTCGCGCCACATGGAACAGCCCCGCATTCAACTGCCGTTACGACGGCGTGGTGTATGCGGTCTTCACCTCGCTGGGATTTGCCGGTATGGAGAATGTCATGTACGGACTCAACTATGGTACGGGCGTGCTCATGAGCCGAGCGGTCATGGCCATTCCCGCTCACATGGGCTTTGCCGTGCTGTTTGGCATGCTTTACGGAGAGGCCAAGTGCCTTGCGGTTCGCGGTCATCGCATTGGGTCCGCGTTGTGCGTTGTCGTTGGTTTTGCGCTCTCAGCCCTGCTGCACGGACTCTACGATGCCACGGCGACGCTGGCTGACTACGGAGATGGGACGTTTCTGCTGGTAGTTGCCTTGATCTATGTGATTGTGTTCCTCGTGGTGCGGTCGGCTGCCAAGCACGACAAGCGCTTCGCGTAGAGGTGACGCACCCCCTCGTGTCACGGGACCCCGCTGGCGGAACAGGTCCTCACGAGCGGAGTTTAGCTCCATTTCTTATAACTGATCCTCGCAACCTAGGGAAACGCGACTGTCATTTAAGAAAAGGAGCTATTCTCTGCGGGAGTGGGCAGGAGAGAGCCGAAAGACGCTGGCGCACGAGAAGGAATGTGCCCCCACGCCGTTGGCGCCAGGGGCACACGCATGCTGCTTAGAATATGCGTCACAGCCGAAGTCGTGCTACTTCGCCAGGCGCGTGGTCACCGCAGAGACCAGCTCTGGAGCGGGAACTTGGGTCTGCTCGTGCGTCTCCATGTCACGAAGGGTCACGGCGTTGGCGGCTACCTCATCTGGCCCGATGACCACGCAGACACGCGCCCCGAGCTTATCGGCCTGCTTGAACTGGCTCTTGAGCGAACGGCCCTGGTAGTCGGCCTCGGTACGCACGCCCGCCTGACGCAGCGCAAGCGTAGCCGAGAAGACAGCCTCGCGCTCCTCCGCAGAGGTCCCTGCCACGTAAACGCATCCGGGCTGAGGCGTCTCGAGCGAGCCGCCCTGCGCGGCAAGCGCGAGCGCAATACGCTCGAAGCCCACGGCGAACCCGATGCCCGGTGTGGGCTTGCCACCTTCGAGCTCCATGAGCCCGTCATAGCGGCCACCGCCTCCGATGGCGCCAACGCCGCCGTCCACGGCCTCTACCTCGAAGACCGTGCGCGTGTAGTAGTCAAGGCCGCGCACGAGCGTGGGATCTTCGACGTAGGCAACGCCTGCCGCATCAAGGTAGCGCTTTACCTGTGCGTAGTGCTCGGCGCAATCGTCGCAGAGGTTGTCCTTGGCAAGCGGTGCGTCACGCATGACCTCGCGGCAGTGGTCGTTCTTGCAGTCGAAGCTGCGCAGCGGGTTGATCTCCGCGCGCTCGAGGCAGTCCTCACACATCTCGTCAGCGTGGTCAAGAATGAACTGACGGACCTTCTCGCGATAGGCGGGACGGCACGCGGCATCACCCATCGAGTTGATGGAGAGCTTCAGGCGAGAGGGGTCGAAGCCAAGGCGCTTGTAGTACTCCATGAGCATGATGATGCACTCGGCGTCCGCTGCCGGATCCGCGGCTCCCAGCCACTCGACGCCCACCTGGTGGAACTGGCGCAGACGGCCCTTCTGGGGTCGCTCGCCACGGAACATGGCCTCGGCGTACCAAAGCTTTGCGGGCGCGGCACCCTGGGGCACCATGTTGTTCTCCACGGCAGCGCGCACCACGCCAGCCGTCCCCTCGGGACGCATGGCCAGGCGCTGCTTGGGCTTAAGCCCCGCCTCAGAACCCTGCTCGAGCAGGTTCTCGAAGAGCGCACCGGAGACCACGCGGAACATCTCCTTGCGCACGACATCCGTGGACTCACCAATACCGTGGACAAAGGTGTCCACCTGCTCGATTGCGGGAGTCTCGACCATGTCAAAGCCGTATGCGCCAAAGAGGTCACGCGCCACATCCTGCATGTGCTGCCAGGCGCGCATGTAGCCGCCAAAGAGGTCCTCGGTTCCCTGAACCCGCTGTGCCATGTGATGCTCCTTCCGCGCCGTTCGGGCGCATCTGGTCGCGGCCACGAGCGGCGCGTCCACGCACCGCCTTCCGCGACCATGTTCGGGTTGCAAGTATAGCGCCCATGGACTACGCGACGTTCGCGGCAGAGAGGTATACCACGCGACCATCGATTCGCGAGGTTGCGTCGGTCTGGATGTCGATATCCGCACCATTCGCAATCACGATGGTCCCTCGCACGACGGACCCGTTGGTGAGCCGCAAGGTTGGCATGCCAGCGGCAACGTAGATTGCCGCCGCATGCGAACTTGCAGAGGTGACACCGTCAAGCGAGAGGGTCGCGGTGCTGCAGAGCTCAGCAAGGGAGCCTGTCGAGAGAATCTGTACGTCGACAAGAGAGACGTTGCTGCCGGACCCCTCGGCGCGCACCACGGTACCCGACGTGGCCTCAAGGCTTCCGCGTTCCATCGAGACAGCTGCGCCATCGGATGCGGCGATAGCGGCGCAGTTTTCGCCAGAGGCATAGGCAGACGAGTCGCTGAGACAGGCAATGGAGCCCGTGCCAGCACATGCAAGCGCAGTGGAGTTCTCTCCGCGCGCAGAGAGCGTCGAGGCAGCTGTGACGTTTGCAGAACCGCCGTCAGCTACGCTCAACGCAGAGGATCCCTCGGGGGCAACCGAGATGATGGTCGACCCCCGTGCCGCAAGGGACTCGCCAGCGCCCACCTGAACGACTGCACCAACGCTCGTAGAGGTGAGGACCTCGCCGTTGAGCTCGCTGGCTGCGTCTTTGCTCGTTGCGTCATCGTCGCCGGAGCCATCCGCGGACTCGCCCTGTTCCTCTGAGACATAGGCGGCAGCAAGCGAGAGAGACGTTGGCGAATCCACCGTGGGCTGCATGTGGGGCTCAATGGGGTCTGGTACGGTTGCCACTGCCTGCGTCGCATTACGGTTATCGGAGTCATCCTGCTCAAAGGCCTGCTGATAAGACCCCTCACTAGGAAGAGACTCCCCTTGCGTCTCCTCTTGGATAGCCTCCGCATGGTCGAGCTCCTCGGCGACAACCCTCGACGGGCTTACGCCCAGGACTGCGGTGAGGGCAAACGCCGCCGCGAGCATGCAGACGGCTTTGGAGGTGCGAGATGTTGCAGCGACGGGACGCCTCCACCAGCGCGCCACTCGCGGAGTGATGACCGTCTCGTCCGACGGGAGCGCAGTTGGGGCTTGCTTGGCTTTGGTCGTTGTCTCCTCATGCATTTGAGACTCCCCTCTTCCGCGTGCACGACGCCGAGGCGCCACCTTGCGGAAGAGTCTTCCCCACGATTGGTCGCGGAACCCCCCCCCCTACGGTCTCACGCCATCCCATGGGCACGACGTTACGCGAAAGCTGAAAAGGTCGGGGGCGATGCCCCCGACCTTTCCAGATAGCTGCCCCGAAGGGCAAGCCAGCCAATATGCTTTGGTTTAATGCTGCTGGTCGTGCTGATCGTGCTGGTCGTGCCAGAGGCCTGCGGCCTGAAGCACCTCGAGCGCGGTGTGCTGGGGCTGCTCTGCGGTGGATGCGGGGCTGCGGTACTGGGCCATCATCTGCTTGAAGAGAATGGCTGGCGCTGGTGGGGTGTACGTAATGGCGTTGGCGCCGGCCTCGACCGTGGCGCGCGTAGACTCCTCCGTGCCGCCACTCGACGCGATGATGGGCACGTCAGGGAACTTCTCGCGAATCTTGCTTACGATGGCCGGCGTGTCCTTACCGCCAGCGACGTTGATGATAGCTGCACCAGCATCGATGCGCGCGGCGATGTCGGTGTCGGCACTCACCACGGTGATGACCGTGGGAATGTCGATGGCAAGGGAGACGGCACGGAGGTTGACGTTCGAGATAGGCGAGTTGAGCACCACGCCCATGGCACCCTGGCACTCCACGTCGTGCGCAAGCGTGACCGTGCGAACGCCACGCGTGGTACCACCGCCGATGCCGCAGAATACTGGGATGCTCGAGGCGTCGATGATAGCCTCGGAGATGGACTGCTGCGGAGTGAAGGGGTAGACCGCAAAGACGGCGTCAGCATCGCAATTCTTGATGACCGCGAGATCGGTAGTGTAGACAAGCGCGCGAATCTTGCGGCCAAATATCCTGATACCGCTCGCCTTCCAGGCTTCCTCCGGCATCTTGAGAATCTTGTGGCGCAGCCTGGCCTGAATGATTGGGGCTTCCTTCTTCGCGGTCGTAGGGACCACGATGGGCTCTGAGACGTTGTCTTCCATGGATGTACCCCCTCGTGAGGCATTCGTTGGCACCATACGCGAAATCGTGCAACCGGATGTTACCCATCGAATGCGCTTGTCGTTCACGGGCTCCAGCATTTCTCGGCACGTCCATGATGATTGTCGAGGATTAGCAAGGCAGCAAATGACCTTCTCGTCCTTGAACAAACCTTGGGTGGACTACGATAATTTTCATCACATATTGAACCGTGAAAGGACGCACGCATGGCAATGGGCAAGCTCCAGGCGTTTGTGCGACGCCTCAGGGACCGCATAGCGCTCAACCGTCGCACTTTCATCCTCTATTCGATTCTCAGGGTGCTCGTCCTCCTCACACTCGTCCGCTGCATCATGACCCAGCGCTGGGAAGGCGTGGCCATCTCAATCCTGGTGCTTGTCCTCTTTCTGGTACCTTCCATCGTGGAGGACAAGGCACACATCGAGATACCCGGCCTATTCCAGGCAATCATCTACACGTTCATTTTTGCAGCCGAGATTCTCGGTGAGATTGATCACTACTACGTGCTGATTCCCGGCTGGGACACCGTCTTGCACACGCTCAATGGCTTCCTGTGTGCCGCAATAGGCTTCTCCCTCGTGGACCTCCTTAACCGCTCGAGCAAGGACATCAACCTTTCCCCTCTCTACGTGACGATCGTTGCCTTCTGCTTCTCGATGACCATCGGTGTGCTATGGGAGTTTGTCGAGTTTGGCTTCGACACCTTCTTTGGAATGGACATGCAGAAGGACACCTTTGTCACGAGCATCTCCTCCGTGGCGCTTGACCCTGCAAACGCAGGCAATCGCATCCAGATACACGACATTGTGACGACTGTCATTACCACCGCTGCCGGCGACACTATTACTATCAACGGCTACCTCGACATTGGGCTTATCGACACCATGAAGGACCTGCTCGTAAACTTTGCAGGTGCGCTGGTCTTCTCTGTTATCGGCTATCGCCACCTCAAGAGGAACGAGAGCGGCAACTGGGCGGAAGGCCTGCATGTAAGACCGGTACCCACAGAGCAGTACCAGGAGAACGAACGCCGTCTTGACGAGATGGAGGCAAAGCGAGAGGACAAGAAGCACCAACGCGAATAGGCGGCCCTAGGAACCGCCCACCGTAGCGGCCCTCCACGCAACACCACCAAACACTTACATAATGTCCTCCATCGGAACCTTGCCGTTGACAATTGCCCCCGTAATCCCGCGCTCTCGGAGCATCCGCGCGATGGCATAGATAGGATCTGGGTCTATCCCCATAATTGCGGGCGCTGTTGCGCCAATGCCATAGACAACCTCTGCGAAGCGCGCCCTGGGATCGACCTCGTCTTTGTCCCAGGTAGCCTCGACATTTTCTAGGTAGTCCTTCCAGTTCACATACGAGCGCTGGGCGAGACGAGCATTGTCACCCCAAGAGGAGCGCACCCTGCCCTCGTCCACGGGAACAAGGTAGGAGCGGTAATTCTCGTGCACGGCGTCTGCAAGCCCATCGATGTAAAACCATCGTCCACTACAGCACTGATAGGGATGCCGGTCTCCGCACAACACCACAAACAGGTCTCCCACCCGTATGGGAATGCGAGGCAGACAGAGCATGTCGCCATCTCTGGAAGGGAGGTCTGGACTCACATCCCGTACTGCACGCTCCACCCCATACATGCGGAAGAACGGGACCTTCCACTCGTCAAACGCCTTGCGGATGCCAGCCGCCTCCGCCAAGCAGCTGACCTTGACCAAACTCTCCTGGTATCCAGACATATGATTGCCCCCAAACCTCAAGCAGCCAACAGGAGGCCAGCCGTCGCCGACCACGCTCGAGCGTTGTTTGCAAGGGAGAGGTGCGCCATCACGTGCCAGTGGGGGCCTCCGGGGTGGCTTCATCCCTTGCAAGAATATCGTACCATGTATGAGAACATTTGTTCTCGTCAGATTCCTGACAGATTCGTGCAAGGCAAGGCGGGAATGTCATATCCGGGCGCATCCGGCCACGAAAGCACGCGTGCCAGCATGCCTTCAACGTCTAGCACGCCATAGGCAAAGCCCTTGCGAACCAGCTCGTCGGGCACAAACCCGTCGTACTTGTCGAAGCGAGGAACCTCACCGGGATAGACCAGCTCCATGGGGTCAAGCGGGAGCGCGGCCTCCTCCTTGACCACGCGGTAGAACGTATGCGCATCGGCGCTCATCGTAAACTGCATGAAGTATGGGCGCGAGGAGTCCAGCCCCTTGAGCCCGAGCTTGTCGGCGCAGCGAATCTTGAGGAAGCGCTCGAGCGCGAGAAACGCGTAGCTCCCCAGCCAGGGCAGAAGACACCATGAGGTACCGCCCAGGCACACGAGCGGCTCTGACGCCAGATGGGCCAACGACGCCATATGACGCGCCTGTGCCAGCCGGGCGTGCGCATTCGTGCGCAGGTAGGGGTAGTCGCACGTCTCGCGGAGAACGCCCCGCATGCGCTCGAGCACGCGGGTGTTCACGTCTCCTGCGCACATGCCAAAGTACGCGGGGACCTTGCCCTTCACCTGCGTGCACTCGATGAGATGGCGCTTGTAGTCGATCTCCTCGATCACCCAGACGGCTCCCGCAATGGCAATGCGCTCCCCCACGGGCGGCGGCTGCACGATGGTCCCCAGCTCCTGGGACTCCGAGCGCACCGTGTACTCCTCGTCCTCGGCAAACGTTGCATAGAAGCGAAAGTCGTTCGTCACGCGCTCGCCCGCAAGGCCAACGATGAGCCCGCCCGTCTCGGTGCGCTCGATCTGGTCGGTCTCGACGAGGTGCCGCAGCAGCGTGCGATAGTCATCTGCTGTCACGCGATGGAAGGGCGAGAGGGTAAGCACGCGGCGCGCCAGGTCTGCGGGCGAGAGCTCACCCGTAGAGGCAAGCGTCGCCATGGTCTGGTGGTAGAGGAGGCTGTAGGGCAGGCCGTCCAGCCGCGGGGGCTCAACCCAGCGCTCCTCCACGTAGAGCTGCACGAGCGCGATACCCTGCAGGAGCTTCCAAGGCACGGTCTCGGGCAGAAGCGCCCTGGCCTCGGGCTCGTCTTCGCGCATCACGAACCACATCTCGCTTGGCTGGCCGCGTCTGCCGGTGCGCCCCATGCGCTGCAAGAACGAGCTCACCGTGAACGGGGCATCAATCTGGAAGGCCCGCTCCAGGCGACCGATGTCAATGCCGAGCTCGAGCGTCGAGGTAGTGACCGTTGTGAGGTTTGCATCCTCGTCGCGCATGAGCTCCTCGGCCGTCTGCCTAAAGCTTGCCGAGAGGTTGCCGTGATGGATGAGGAAGCGGTCCGGCTCCCCCACCGCCTCGCAGTACTGGCGCAGCGTTGTGGTAACTGCCTCGCACTCCTCGCGAGAGTTGGCAAAGACCAGGCACTTGCGGCCGCGCGTGTGCTCGAAGACGTAGGCAAGGCCAGGGTCCGCGAAGACGGGCGCCCTGTCGGTGGGAGCCTCGGGTTCCGGTTGCTCTGTCTGGGGTGCAGCGACGCTTGACGAGGAGTCCACCACGCGCTCTTCTCGGCTGGGCACGCGCTGCTCGGCCGCCGTATGCAAGGGGGTCTCGTACGTTGCCTCCGCTGGTTCCGCACCAGCACCATGACCAAGCCCATCCTCGCCGCGCTCCGGCGCCTGCGGCCCACTCACGTAGAAGTGCTCCATCGAGAGACGCCACCGCTCCTTGGGGGCCTCCAGCCTGGGGATGACGCATCCGCGCCCCGTACCTGCGGAGAGATACGCGCCCGTTGCCCCTGGGTCGCCGATGGTGGCCGAGAGGCCAATGCGGCGCGGCACCACGCCCGCCAGTCGCGAGAGGCGCTCAAGGCAGCAGAGCGTCTGGCCGCCTCGGTCTCCCCGCAGGAGCGAATGCACCTCGTCTATCACGACAAAACGCAGGTCGCCAAAGATACGAGGAATGGCATTATGGCGGTGAAGCAGCATGGACTCGAGTGATTCCGGCGTGATCTGCAGGATGCCCGAGGGATGCTTGAGCATCTTAGCCTTGTGCGACTGCGAGACGTCGCCATGCCAGTGCCACACGGGTATGTTGCCCTCGGCGCAGAGGTCCTCGAGCCGCAGGAACTGGTCGTTGATCAGCGCCTTGAGCGGGCCAATGTAGACGCAGCCCACCGAAGCCGGCGGGTCCTCCCAGAGCTCCGTCAGGATGGGGAAGAACGCAGCCTCCGTCTTGCCCGAGGCGGTGGAAGCCGTGAGCAGGACGTTCTCGTCGGTGTTGAAGATGGCGTCTGCGGCGGCAACCTGCACCGCCCGTAGACTCTGCCAGTCGTGGTCGTAGATGAAGTCCTGGATGAATGGCGCGTAGCGATCGAAAGCGTCCATGGCGGCCTAGATGTCAAACTCAGCGAACTCGTCCTGCGCGGCTGGGGCCTGCCCGCCTCCTGGCGCAGCAAACGGCGCCGCGTCCTGCTCCACCGGCGCCTTCACCGGCGACGTGAACTGCCCGCTGCCAAGCAGCTGCTCAACCGTAACACCGGGGTTCTGCGAGAGGATGTCGAGCATCTCGACAAAGTCACGGATGACCTCGCGTGGAGTGAGGTGGGTGTCCGCGCCCACGCGGCCGTACTCGGTCTCGAGGAAGCGCACGAGTTCGTCCTGGGTGATGGTGCGCTGGTACCCAAAGAGCCCCGCGTGGATGTCCGCAAGCTTCTCGACCAGCACCAGCAGCTCCTCGTGGGTGAGCGGCTCCAAGCGGATGACCGGCGCGAGCATGTCCACCAGGCCGTCCTGCGAGAAGCGCCCCTGCGTGAGACGGCTCCGAAGCGCCTCGTACGAGTAGAGCCCACGCCGCCTGTCCTCCACAGCCTGAGGCGTTCCGCTCATGATGATGCCCAGGTGGTGCGCCTTGCCCTGGAGCGTGTCGTTGTACATGGTGAGCACCTTCTCGTAGTTGTACTGCCTGCTCACCGCGTTGGGGATCTTGTAGAGGTTCACCATCTCGTCGAGGAGTATGACAAGGCCCTTGTAGCCGGCCCCCACAAGGAAGGTCGCAAGAATCTTGAGGTAGTCGTACCAGTCATCGTCACCAATCACGATGCCCACGCCCAGCTCGCGCCTGGCCTCAGTCTTGTTACGGTACTCGCCACGGAACCACTTGGTGACGTTTGCCTTGGTCTCGTCGTCACCCTCGAGGTGGGCGCGCCAGTACATGGTGAGAAGGCGCGCAAAGTCGTAGCCATGGACCAGCTCCTGCACCGAGGTCATGGTGGCCATGATGCGCCGCTCCATGGCATCGGCGAAGGCCGGGTCTTCCGGGGCGAGGCCGTCCTCGAGCGTCACCTGCGACTGCACGTTGGAGACCCAACGGTCGAGCACCAGGTTGAGGGCACCACCCTCTGGCCTGGTCTTGGTGCTGAGGTTGCGGATGAGCTCGCGGTAGGTGGCGAGACCCTGGCCGCCCGTGCCCTGCAGGCGCCTTTCGGGTGAAAGGTCTGCATCTGCCACAACAAAGCCCCTGCCCATGGCATGGTTGCGGATGGTCTGGAGCAGGAAGCTCTTGCCACTGCCGTAGCGGCCCACAAGAAAGCGGAAGCTGGCGCCACCATCGGCAACGAGGTCGAGGTCGTGCAGGAGGGCGGCAACCTCGCGGTCGCGACCCACGGTGATGTAGGGCAGGCCCACGCGCGGAACGACGCCGCCCTTCAGGGAGTTGATGATCACCTGCGCGATGCGCCGAGGAACGCGCGGCGTCTGCTCTTTGGTTGCTTGCGTCATGGCTGTAGATATCCTCTCAGGTCTTGCTCGTAGTCCTCGACAAGGGTGGGGCCGGCGTCGCCAAACTCCAGCACCGTATCTCCCACGAGGTCAAAGAGCTTCTCATTGATTGAGTCAACAAGCATGTCGAGGGACGCCCCCGCGGCGGCAGGCGGCTCTTTATGGGCGAGAAGCGCGTCGAGAAGGGCACGCTCTTGCGCGGTAAGGCCAAGGTCGGTCTTGGCCGGCTGCGGTGCGGGCACCGGTGTTGCCGCCGGAGGTGCAACCGCATGCTCTGGCGCCAGCGCCACGGCAGCGGGCTCCGCTGCCGCATCACCTGGTACGTACCCCTCGCGCTCCTCGTCCACCAGGAGAGCCTCGCGCGTGACCGCCGCCGCGCTGCGAATGCCGCCCAGCTTGGAGAGGTCAACCTTGAACCGGCGTCTCTCGGCCTCCTCCTCGCGCTCGTGCTGCGCCTGGCTTTCCTCAGTTACCATCTTCTGGAGGTAGCGAGGAAGCGTCTGCTCCTTGAGGGGGTGGCCAAAGTCCCAGTCGATGCGCATCTGGCGGTCGATGGCGCGCAGGAGGCGCGCCAGGTCGCGGTTTCGCTCGTTAGTGGAGTACGCCCGTCGCTCCGTCCATCGACCAAAGAGGAAGCTTACCGTCTGGCCGGGGCAAACGCGAACCGTGCGGTCGGAGCCCTCCCAGCCGCGCTCGAGCGGAACTCCGGCCAGAGGGGTAAACGGCCAGGACGTGCGGTAGCCCACCAGGCCGTCGACCCAGCCCGTCTTCCGGCGACGGTTGCAGTGCACTGCCATGCGCCGCGCCACGGCAGCGGCAACGGCAGCGAAGGACTCACGATGCGCGCGGACAAAGGGCGAGCGGGAGATGTCCATGGTAGAGACGTTGCCCATGGCCACCATGACCTCGTCATCTGTTGGGGCGGACACCTTCTCTGCCTGATGGTCCTCGAGAAGCCCACGCGATGAAAGCTCGGCCCGCTCCATTGCCCGCAGCGTCTCGACGCCTGCGCCAAACGCACGGTCTGCCTCCGCAACCGTCTGCTGAACGTCAAGCCCCATGCAGATGGCATAGTCGCGCTCCCAGCGCCGTAGGTCCATCGTCACGCTGGGCCCAATGCCGCGCGCATCCTGCTCGAAGCAGCGCTGCTCGAGCTTACGCAGACAGGAGAGAACCTCGGTCCCCGGAGTGGCCCCCACGCCGTTGATGAGCTCGAACGCCAGGATGGTGACGTAGGTTGCCGGCGCATCGATGGCCGTGCCGCGACGCCAGGACGCGCGCCAAGTGAAGTACCCACGCAGTTCTCGGTTACCGAGGTCCTTGTAAGTTGGCAGGTAGCGATAGGGATGGAAACCCTCAAATGGCAGGTTATCCTCGAACTCTGCGGCAAGGCGAGCCTGGCGGCAGAAGAGCTCTCCCGGGCGTAGGCCCACCTTCTCTAGGTGCCGCAGCTCCTGCAGTCTGGGCGGCAGCTCGGAATCCAAGAGCTCCGCGCTCTCCTCGTTGAAGAAGGACGGTGCGACAAACGAGAACGACGGCCACGCCGACTGCACGGACTCGGGAGTCGAGGACGCTCCCCAGGCAGGCGCAGGGAAGCTCACCTGTTGGTGCCGTCTCTCGACGCGCTGCTCACGGGCGCTGCGCGCGGCGTTGCGTCCCTCTTGGCGACGCATTGCGCGTTCACGGGCGAAGTCTGCACCCGTACGAAGGATTGGCTGGTCAGAGTAGGTAGTCTGGCTCATGCTGGCGAGCGCGCGGCCATCCTTTGAGGCTAGGATCTGCTCGAGGACCTCCTTGGCACGCGAGCGAGCGCCATCCGCTGAACGGCCCGTACTTCCCTCGTCCAACTTGCACCTCCCCGCGCGACGCAGCATTTGTAGCTAACCATTCTACTCCCCCGACAGTATAATGAGAACACGTGTACGCTGATTTGTGTGCTCAGACTGCTGACGGAAGGTTCAACGCCCTACGCACGGTCGAGATAACGCTTTGTGTCGTCCTGGGCATTTACTCGTATCGGCCTCAGCCGTGCGTAATTCGAACACCTGCTGGGCTGCCGGGATTGCTTCCTGGGGTACTTCCTTGGCGCAATCTGACGGTTGGGATACGGTTTTTCGTGCCAAGCCACCGAAAATGTCGGTATCACGCACTCCCAATCAGCGTTGTCACCACACCTTTGGGGCACAAGAGTGAACGAAGCCGGAATGCAGACGGGTCAAACCGCAGGATATAGAGGTGCAGTTATGGCCGAGAAGGGCAAAGCAGCAGACACGAGCACTGGCGCAAGCTGGGCACGTCGGGGCATCGCAGCCCTCAGGCGCGCCTTCGACGTGCGCGAAGGTCGCGCTTCCTGGCCGCAGATCCGCAAACGCTTCGTGGGCGGATCGAAGCTCGACGGCACGCACATGTGCATCCTCATCGTTGCCATGCTCATTGCCTCGATTGGCCTCAACACGGACTCCACCGAGGCCATCGTGGGCGCCATGCTCATCTGCCCGCTCATGGGCTCGGTGCTAGCCATCTCCTACGCCGTCGCAACGGCCGACAGGCGCCTTCTGCGCAATGCGGTCGCCGGCCTGGCACTCCAGATGCTCATCTGCCTTGCGACCTCCACCCTCTACTTCCTCCTCACGCCTATCCCCTACGAGACCAGCGCCCTCCTCGACAACTCGACGCCCACAATCTGGGACCTGCTCATCGCCCTTGCCGGCGGCTTCGCGGGCGGGCTCGGCAACTCCCGCAAGCAGGAGCCCTCGACCCTCATTGCAGGCGTTGCCGTGGCAACCGCCCTCATGCCGCCCCTGTGCTCGGCCGGCTACGGCATCGCACAGCAGAGCCTCACGCGCTTCGCTGGCGCAATCTACGAGTTTGGCGTCAACGTTGTGTTCATCGCGCTCGCCGCAGAAGTCGTGCTGCTCCTCCTGCATGTGCCGCTCCACCGAGACATCAACGACGACGGTGTCGTAACCCCACAGGAGAGTGAGGAGGCCGTGGCCATATCGCGTCACCTGCGCAGGAACGTCATCATTGGGACGCTCGTCTTTGCGATCCCCTGCCTTATGGTGACGACCGGTGTGGTCCAAGAGACAATCCAGCAGCACGCCAAGGACGCAACGGCAACCCCCTCCCAGGCCTCGGACCAGTACGAGACCGCTCTCACAACGCAGGAGCTCAAGGCGGTGCAGCCCGAGGTCGAGCGCTATTCCGTGGGAACCGAGTACAGCTACGCATCAGGCTCCTCGCAGCCAAACGAACGGATTGTGGCAACGGTGACCAGCGCCCGCACGCTCTCCGCAGACGAGCAGAACCGCGCGACGGCGCTCATTCGCGTGCACGTCCCCAGCGTGGACGAGGTCCGCTTCACCACAGACACCGCAAGCCCCGGTGCCGAGTGAGACAATGGGCGGCGGAACACAACCATCACGCAAGGAGCAGGAGAACAGGATATGGCAACACACACGACCGTCGGCATCATCGGCTGCAGCCACGTGGGAGCGCACGTCGCAAACGCGCTGCTCGCACAGGGCCTTGTGGACGAGATACGCCTCTCTGACACAAACGAGAAGCTCTGCCGCGCGCAGGAGAACGACCTCCTTGACGCCATGAGCTTCTACCCCCGTCCCGCGCGCGTTGTCGAGTGCGATGACCGCTACGAGGAGCTGGCCTGCTGCGACGTCATTGTCAACGCCGCGGGCCACGTGGACGCCGCCCGCACCGACCGCGACGGCGAGCTGGCCCCCACAACAGAGGAGCCCAAGAAGTTCGTCCGCCGCATAGAGGACGCGGGCTTCACGGGCATCTGGGTGAGCGTCGCCAACCCCAACGACGTGATTGCCACCGAGATACGCGACCTCGCGGGCTGCGACCCTCGCCGCGTCCTGGGCTCGGGCACCACGCTCGACTCCGCTCGCTTCAAGCACGCGCTTGCCGGTGCGACCGGCCTCAACCAGGCATCGATCAACGCCTGGATGCTCGGCGAGCACGGCTTCTCCGAGTTTGCCCTGTGGTCGCACGTCACCTTTGGCTGCCTCACGCCCGAGGAGCTGGAGGCCCAGACTGGCGTCACGCTCGACCGGGACGCGCTCGAGATGCAGGCCGTGCGCGGCGGCTACACCACCATGGTGGGCAAGGCCTGTACCGAGTACTCCATCGCCAACGGAACCGTTGCAATCATCGAGGCCATCCTGGGCGACACCAAGCTCGTGACGCCCGTCTCGACCCTCGTCGAGGGCGTCTACGGCGTCTCGGGCCACTACGCGTCGCTGCCCTGCGTGATTGGCGCGGGCGGCGTCGAGAAGGTCATTGTCCCCACCATGACGCAGCACGAGCAGGAGCGCTGGCAGGCAAGCTGCAGGCACATCGAGGAGAACATCGCCAAGGTCTCCTGGTAGCGTCACACGACCGGCACACGTTACGAAAGCGGCGGGAAGCCACACGCGCTTCCCGCCGCCTCTCTACTTGAACGTGATCTTGATGCCACCAGAGCCCTTGCCGCCACCTCTGCGCGAGAAGAGTCTACGCAAACGTGCGCCATAGCGCTTGAAGCGGTGGTTGATGCTCTCGCCGCTGGTCGAGCGCAGGCCCAGGAGCGGCGCCGCACACAGCGTGGGCAGGAAATACTCGATGGCACGCCAGAGCACGAAGCCCGCCGAAGCCTGCGCCCCAAACATCCCACCAAAGAGCAGCGCAAAGCCGCCCTCGGCGCCGCCGGTGCCGCCGGGCAGCGGGATGGCGGAGGTGAGCAGCTCGAGCATCGAGCCGGACGCCAGGCAGGTGATGAGGTCGGCCTTCTTGCCAAAGGCATTGAGCACAAACCACGGCAGCGCGTAGAGGCAGCCCAGCTGCAGCAGGGTGAGCGCCAGCACGCCAATGAGGTCACCCTTGTTCTTGGCGGCAGACTTGAAGCCGTCGGAGAACTCCATGATCTGGTTGTTCACGACCTGGTACCAGTGGTCGTAGTCCTTCACCCACCCATGCTTGTTGGCAAAGCGCAGCACCCAGTTGCCAATGCTCGAGAAGAACTTGGGGTACGCGCAGATGGCAAACAGCACCACGCACTCCAGAATCTTGAAGGCAAAGAGCAGGATGCCAATGATGATGAAGTCGCCAAAGGAGTTGAGGAAGTAGTCAAGCCGGAAGATGAGCATGATGGCCGCAAAGATGCCCTCGCCCGCCTCGTACATGATGAAGCGCGTGGAGTGGAGCGCGCCGGCGCCGCCAACGGAAAGGCCCGAGCGGGTAAGGCGGTAGATCTGAGCTGGTGCGGCACCCATGCCGTTGGGCGTGAGGTTCATGAAGAAGATGCCTGCCGCCTCAACGCTCATGAGGTCGCATACGCCAACGGGAGAGTTGGGGTCCGTGATCACCGAGAGCACGTAGGCCGAGACGCCAATCACGTAGTAGACCAGGTAGCAGAGGGCGCCACGCAGGATCCAGGAGCTGTCGACCTGCGAGAGGCTGCTGAGAAACACGTCCATCTGGCCGGAGAAGATAAGGTACGCCAGGTAGGCAAGCGTGACGATGCCGAGAAATACCAGGCTCTTGTGCACCTGGCCCATGCTCTGCTTGTCGGCCTCGCGGTCCTGTGCGGAGACCGCCTTCGCGGCGCTGACGCGGTACTTGACCTTTGCGCCCGCGCCCGTCGCAGCTTTTTGGGCGGCGCCGGCGGCAGCCTTGGGGGCAGCCTTGGGCTTTGGCTTGCCGACACTCACTTTGGCGCCAACGACCTGCGGCTTTGGAGCCTTGGGGCGCTTTTGCGCCACAGGGGCGTTCTTATCGGCGTCCTCAGCCACAAGCACCTCCGACCCGCCAGCCCCAGGCAAGCGCCGTGGGCGTAGACCGACTACATCACTAGAGCTAACTCATCGATTATAGGCCACCGGGTTTGGTTCCACGATTCCTCCGCCCAGGCAGACGAGACCCCCATAGATGACGGCGGACTGCCCTGGGGCCACCGTGCGCACGGGCTCGGGAAAGCTTACGCGGGCGCGCCCACCGTCGAGCGCCACCACGCGGGCAGGCCGCAGCTCCCCCGTGTGCCTCGTCCTCACCAGGTACTCGCCGTCCGCGGGCGCCTTGCCGGAAATCCAGTGCACGTCGGAGAGGTCGAGCTGCGTGCACCACAGGCCGGGGCACGCAGGGTCCGCGGTCACGTAGACCACGTTCTTCTCGGTGTCCGTCGAGACCACATAGCGAGCAGGGCCACCGCCCAGGTCAAGGCCCTTGCGCTGCCCCACCGTGAACAGGAAGGCGCCGTCGTGGTGGCCCAGGACGCGGCCCGTCTCCCACTCAACGATGTCGCCGGCTCGGCGCTCGAGCGTGTCCAGGAGGAAGGTCCTTATGCCCACGGGCCCCACAAAGCAGATGCCGTCAGAATCCGGCTTGGACTCCACGCCCAGGCCCCTCTCGGCGCACATTCGGCGCACCTCGGCCTTGTCGCGCACGTCGCCCACGGGGAAGAGCGTGCGCGAGAAGGCCTCCTCGCCCACGCGCCAGAGGAAGTAGGTCTGGTCCTTGTGCTCGTCAACGGCGCGCAGGAGCTGGGTCGAGCCCGACTGCGGGTCTTTGCGCACGCGGGCGTAGTGCCCCGTGGCAATGAGGTCCGCGCCACGCGCAAAGGCACGGTCGGCAAAGGTGCCAAACTTGACGGTCTGGTTGCACATCACGTCTGGGTTGGGCGTGAGGCCACGCGCGTAGGCGTCCACCAGGTAGTCCACGACAGTGCGCTGATACTCCTCCTCGCAGTTCCAGACCTCGAGGCCAATGCCCAGGGTCACGGCAACGCGCTCGGCGTCCGCGAGGTCGTCGGCCCAGGGGCAGCGGTACCCCGGCAGGTCGCGCGACCAGTTGCGCATGTAGACGGCCGTGACGTCATAGCCCTGCTCCACAAGGAGCGCGGCCGAGAGCGCCGAGTCCACGCCTCCGGAGAGGCCGAGAAAGACCTTCTCGCCCATTAGCGCCGCCTCCCCACGGCCAGCCCACCGGCACGGCCGAGCATGTCGTCCTGGGAGAGGCCCGTGCGCCGCATCTCCGTGCGCACGGCGTCTGCGATCTGCGCGGCCGCGTAGTCGATGTCGTACATGCTGGTTTGCCGACCCATCGTGATGCGGAGGCTCCCCGCCGAGACCTCCGGAGGCAGCCCCATGGCGTGAAGGACGTGGCTCTCGCGCATGCGGCTGGCCGCGCAGGCGCTGCCCGTCCCAACAGAGACCCCGCGGCGCTCGAGAAGCACCACCAGGCGCCTGGCCTCGAGGCCGGGGAAGCTCACGTGGAGAAGCCCGGGAAGGCGGTGCTTGGGGCTTCTCGGCCCCGAGACCACCATGCCGGGGAACTCGTCCGCAAGGGCGCGCTCAAGCCGCGAACGCAGCGCCTCCTCGCGGCGGCACTCCTCGGCGCGGCAGCCCTGCGCGATTGCGAGCGCGGCAGCGAACCCCACCGCACCGGCAACGTTCTCGGTGCCGGAGCGCACGCCACCCTCCTGGCCGCCACCAAGGACCAGCGGGCGCAGGCGCACGCCCTCCCCCGCCCAGAGGACGCCCACCTGCTTGGGGCCATAGACCTTGGCGGCGGAGAGGGTGACCATGTCGGCCCCAAGCGAGGTCACGTTGCACGAGAGTGACCCGGCCGCCTGCGAGGCATCCGTGTGAAGCCAGAGGGGCACGCGGCTTCCCTCGGCAAGGCGCTTCTGGCGCACCGCGGCAACCCTTCGGGCTATCTCACGCACGGGCTGCACGGCACCAACCTCGCCATTTGCAAGCTCCACCGAGACAAGCTGCGTGGTGGGGCCAATGGTCGCGCACAGGCGCTCCGGGTCAACGCGGCCGTCTGCGTCCACGCCCACAACCACGGCGCCGCGCGCCTTGGCACAGGCGAGGACGGACTCATGCTCGGCGGCGTCGGTCACAGCGCCACCGTCCGCTGCCGCAAAGGCAAGGTTGTTGGCCTCGGTGGCGCCAGCGGTGAAGATGACGCCATCTGGCTTGGCGCCCATGAGGTGCGCAATGTCCGCCCGCGCTCCCTCAACGGCATCTCGCGCCGCGCGGGCGCGGGCGTACGGGGCCGAGGGGTTCTCGAAGCAGCGCGTGAGGTAGGGCTCCATGGCCGAGAGGACCCTGGGGTCTAGCGGCGTGGCGGCAGCGTAGTCCAGGTAGACATCGCGGGCAGGGACAGGCGCGCCCGCGCCGCCCGTGGCCTGCACCTGCGCGGCAGACCGTGGCATCATGCGGTCGGACGTCACTGCTCGTCGCCCCCAATGACGAGGTTCTGGAAGCGGTTGGCTATGAACTCGTCCGTGTAGTGCTCGTCTACCCACTGCTCGAAGGCGTTGCTCGCGGGGACGCCGGCGTCGCGCGCCGTCTTGCGGTTGAAGCATGCGAGCGTCATCCAGATGTCCGCCGCAAGGTAGACGCTCACCAGGATCACAAAGACCAGCTGGCGGTGAGAGGTGGGCATGCCAATGCGGTAGAGCAGGGGCGGCATGACCACACGGCACCAGGTGAGTCCCAGGATGCCCCAAAAGAAGAGGAAGCGCCAGGCGACCCACTGGGTGATGTGGTCGGGCAGATACTCGTAGGTCCAGGACTCGGCGTGGAAGAGCGTTGCCATCGACCAGCCGGTGACCTGCTCCAGGATGCCACCCACCGCCATGGAGATGAGGAAGATCTGCCAGCCCTTGGCGTGGTGGCGGCGCATCTCAAAGCAGATGAGCGTGAGGAACGTGGCCCCAAAGCCATAAAGTGGCGAGAAGGGCCCCCATACCAGGCCCACGCGGCTCTGCGTGAGGCCTGCCGTCACGAACATCCAGACCTCCTCGACAAAGAGGCCTGCGATACAGCCCAGGAAGAAGACGATGATGATCTGGTAGAAGCCCAAGTGCATCTCGTCGAGGTACGCCTCGATCGCATCGCGCTCGGTGCGCACGACGGTTGCGCGGCGCTGAGGGACGGCCTTGTCGTCTATGCCCTTGAGGTCGCGCTCGGCGACCTTCTCGGCAGCCTCCTCTGCCTCGTGCGCCTCCAAGACCTCCGACGCGTCGAGCTTCCTGCCCTGGCGCAGCCAATCGGCAAAGTAGCGGATCACGCGGACAAAGCCCTCGACGATAAGGGCAATGAGGAGAAGCGTGAGCAGGCTAAGGATCATGGGGCGTCTCCCTTTGGGTGGGCGGTGACTATCCGGCGGCACGGGTGCAATCGCGCGTCCTCTTAGCATACGACACGACCGCCAGCGACGTCTTCAGAGATTCTTCTCGTCAATTTGTGGCATCTACCTGCGGCTTTTACAAGACGCTCAAAAAATTTCAAATTCTCGCTTGCATCGACGCGATGGTTCCCGTATATTATCCCCTGCATCGCGGGCTTAGCGCAGTTGGTAGCGCGCCACCTTGCCAAGGTGGAGGTCGCGGGTTCGAACCCCGTAGCCCGCTCCATGCATTTCCCGGCCGGTGTGAATCGGCCTTTTTCATATGGCGAAGTGGCCAAGTGGTAAGGCACGGGCCTGCAAAGCCCTTACCCCCGGTTCGAATCCGGGCTTCGCCTCCAGAAAAGATCGGCACCCGCTCCGGCGGGTGCCTTTTTGTTGCGTGGGCTTCTCTCGTCGCCGGAGCGCCAATATTGGCGCCATTTGCAACACGGGGGCTCCTCCGGCGACAAATTGTCTCCGGAGGGCAGGTTTTGACGAGAGTTGCAACAATACGGGGCTTCCGGCGACACCGGTGACTGCCGTAGCGGCCCCCGCACCCCTACGCGCCGGCGCCGCCGCTCACGACGCCGATCTTCTCTCGCGCAGGCACGAGCTTCACCAGCCGCACCACGGTCCCCTTCCCCGAGGGCTTGCGCGCAATCGACACGGCGTCGGTGAGAAGGCGCATCAGACGAATGCCACGCCCGCGCTCGGCGCCCGGGCCCGTCTCGGGCGGTTCCTCGTTGGCGCCAAGCTCGAAGCCTTCGCCGCAATCTGCGACATCCACCTCGATGCGGTCGTCGTAGGCCGTCACGGTAGCGAGCACTCCCGTGGCGCAGGTGTGGTCGACGGCGTTGCCCAGCGCCTCTCCGCACGCAAGCGTCATATCAAAGATTTCATCCTCCGAGAAGGGCATGCCGCGCATGAGCTCGCCCACGTGGTCGCGGGCCTCGCCAAGGTGCACAGCGTCCACGGGAAACGTGGTACGCCACAGCGGCAGAACGGAAGGATCGAGCTCCGAGACGGTCCGCTTGCTTCCCGCGCGTGAGACCGGCATGTAGTCCACGATGCGCATGAGCGCCAGGCTCATGTACACGCGCGGCCGCACGTTGGTGAGAGAGAGCAGCCCACCCAGGGACCTCATGCGCCGCAGCTCGCAGAGCACAAGGCCCAGCCCTGCGGAGTCCGCAAAGCCAACGTCATCCATGTTGAGCACAATGCGCCGGCAGCCGTCGGCGATGAGCGCGTCGATGGTCCTTCTCAGCGCACCAACGCTCGTCACGTCCAGGTCTCCCGAGACGTTCACAACGGCTATGTCCGGCATTCTCTCCATACGGGAATGCTTCCCACAACCATGCGGGCGTATGCCGAGAAGTGCGCGATCGACACGCCAGCGCCTCAGATTAAACGCGCCCTACCCCAGCCCGTCGAAGCGCACGACGACCATCGAGACGTCGTCGTTCAGGTTGCGCCCCGTGAAGTCATCCAGACGCGCCAAACAGCGGTCGAGAAGCCCATCGAAGTCCCCTGCGGTCTCGGCAGACACCATGTCACGCAGGCCGTCCTCGCCAAAGAACGCGCCGGAGGGCGAGCGCGCCTCGGTGGTACCGTCGGTGTAGAGGAAAAGGATGTCCCCCTCGCAGAGCGTCGCCACGCCATCGCGGTACTCCATGTCGTGGAAGGCGCCCACGACGCCGGACTGCACGTCGAGAAGGTCTATCTGGCGCGTTGCCGCCCTCACGAGCACCGCGGGCGGATGCCCCGCCGAGCAGTACGTGAGCGTGGACGCCGCAAGGTCAACGATGCCCACAAAGAGCGTCGCAAAGGTCTCGATGCGCGAGAAGCCGAGAAGGAACTCGTTGAGCGAGCGCACCATGCGCGCGGGCGCGAGCCCCTCCCACGAGTACGCGCCCAGCGCCGTCTTGACGGCCGCCGAGACCGAGGCCGCCTCCACGCCCCTGCCCGAGACGTCCCCCATAATCACGCAGGCACGCCGCCCCGGCAGGCGGATGAGGTCGTAGAAGTCGCCGCCCACAAAGGCGGACTCGGTTGCCGAGGAGTAGATTCCCTGGGCCGTAAGGCCGTCCACGTGCTGCAGGACGTTGCGCATGCCCGTCTGGAGCGCATGGGAGATGCGCTTGTCCTTCTCGCGCCTCTCCTCGCCCAGGAAGATGTCGCGCACGTCGCCGGCAAGCGTGCCGAGAAACGCGAGCTCGCCCGCGTCGAGGGGCTCGGCGCCGTCCGGACGTAGCACAAGGCAGCAGCGCCTCTCGCCCGCCAGCTTGCCCGCGTCCACGAGGGCGCCCACGCAGGGCTCCCCCAAGTCGCGCAGGACGTCGTAGACGTCCGTGCCCGCGAGCACCGGCACCACGGCCACGTCGTCCTCCACATGGCCCTTCTCGGCGGCGTCGAGGTCGATGGGCACGGCGCGCATGCCCGTGACGGGGAGCTCCGCCACCAGGACGCTCTGGTGGACGTTCTGCTCGAGCCGCACGTAAACGGCATCGAGCTCCTCGGCCGCCTGCACAAAGGCCTGCTCGGCGCGGGAGGCAAGGTCCTCGTCGCCCTCGGAGGCATCCAAGAGCTCCTCGCGCAACTCAGAGCCGCGCTGGTTGAGACGCTCTGCGCGCTGCTGTCGCATGGTCGAGAAGGCCCCCATGAGCTGCACCGAGAGGTAGTGCGCAACGGAGTCAAGCAGGCGCGCGTCATCTGCTTCCAGAGGGCGCGGGCGAGACCAGCCCACCTCGATGATGGCTATCACATGGCCGCCAAACCACACCGGCACGGCAAAGAAGCTCGCAAAGGGCGGAAGCAGGCTCCTGCGGATGCGTAGGATCTCGCGGGTCTCCTCGTCCACGACCTCGCTCACGCGAATCTTGCCCTGTCGCAGCTCCTGCGGCTGCGGGGGCTTCACACGCAGGCGCAGCGCATGCCCCGCGCGTGTGGCGAGCGTCTCTACCGACTTGCCGTACGCCATGAAGTGCGGCACGCGGGCGCCCTCAAGCGACTTGGAAATGCCACGCAGGTGGAATCCGTCGGACTCGGCCAAGTAGACAATCGTGGCATCGGCGTCCATGGTCTGCGTAATCTCTTCGAGCACGCGCGAGAAGAGCGTTGCGACGTCACGCGAGTCAAGCGTGTCCAGGACGATACGCAGGGCGCCTGCCAGGCGCTTGTTTGCGCGGCGCAGGTCATCGAGGTCCCTTTCGCCCTGGCGCTCCTCAAGGCTTTGGCTCTCGGCAGGAAGCGCGACCACCACGTACGTCTCGCCTGCCGCCTGCACCCGGTCGCAGCGGACCCTCAGTCGCATGGCCTCACCCGCGTGCGAGGCCATGGTCACCACCACCGGCGTCCCATCAACGGGAAACGGCAGCGCGTCTACCGAGAAGGGAGCCTCGGGGTCGATGCTTCCCGCCGGGGGGAAGAGCGTGCGCACGTCCGCGCCAGCAAGGCCCTCGGCCTCTCTGTGCGGCAGCAGAGACGTTGCCTGGTCGTTGGCGAGAAGAACCCGTCCCGCCCCGTCAAAGGCCACCACAGCCTCTAAGGCAAGCTGCAGGAGCCGCGCGAAGGTGGCGGCGAGGCTCCCCTCTCCTATGCCCTCCACGCGCCGCGTGCTGAGTGCGTTCTTTGCCACGTGCCGCTCCCTTCTCATAACCTTCCTAAGCGTACCCCATGTCACGTCGGAGCGCAGTCGCCTCTCGTCCAGCAGCTGCCGCCAGACTCGCTCCTGGCACAAGGTCCACGTGCCCATGCCCAACAGGCTGGGCCGCAGGCATGACAAGCTGCGGCAGAAGCGACCGGGCAATAGTGCCAATCCCTAGGGTTGGCCGCGAGGGGGACGAGAGGCGCCCCAAAGGGAAAGGCTGGTAACAACTCGTGAAAAGCACAACGAGAAGGAACTTCCTCATTGGAGGAACTGCTGCGGCAGCCGTAGCCGGCGTTGCGGCAAACACCATGGCCGCGCGCTACGACAGCGTCATCACCCGCTGGTGGTCCGGCACGTTCACAACCGCCACGAGCGAGAACTCCGAGGCGCTCTCGGCCGAGGAGGCAAAGAGCAACAGCGAGCAGGTCTCCATCCAGATCGAAAGCGAGGGAGCGGTGCTGCTCAAGAACAACGGCCTGCTCCCCATGGAGCGTGGCACCATCGCGCTTCTCGGCTATGTGTCCCAAGACCCCGTCTACATTGGCGCCGGCTCGGTAGCACAGGGAGACGGCTCAACCGCGATGGTGGACTTTGCAACCGCCTTCGCCGAGGACGGCTTTGCGGTGGACGAGACCATGCGTCAGTACTACCAAGACTACATGGCAACCGAGTCGCGCGGTGACAACTTGACGGACATGCAGGCGCTCACCGGTGCGGACTACAACATCTACGACGAGCCCATCTCGCAGTATCGCGACAAGCTCGACGCCGCGGCGGCGGCAAACGACACCGCCATCGTCGTCTTTGGCCGCAAGGGAGGTGAGAACGGTGACCTCCCCATCGACATGGCAAACTACAAGAACGGCGTTGCCGGCAGAACCTACCTCGAGCTGCAGGATACAGAGCGTGAGCTTCTGGACTACGCCGAGCAGAACTTCAAGCACGTGGTCGTGTTGCTCGACTCCACAAACGCCATGCAGCTCGACTTCCTGGATGACGAGAAGGTCGACGCTGCCATATGGGTTGGCGCTCCCGGAGCTTCCGGCCTTGCCGCCATCCCTAAGATCATGACGGGAGAGGTCAACCCCTCCGGCCACACGGTCGACGTCTTCCCCTATGACATCAGGTCGAACACGTCGTTTCTCACCTGCACGGCAGGCACCTATAACAACTATGACGACTTCGACATGACCGACGCGGGCTTCGACAACAAAGTCGACGGCGGCATGATCTGGTATCCCGAGAGCATCTACATGGGGTACCGGTACTACGAGACCGCGGCCGCCGATGGCGTGATCGACTATGGCAGCGCCGTGCAGTTTCCCTTTGGGTTTGGCCTCTCGTACACGACGTTCGACTGGAAGCTGGGAGAGACGAGCCTTGGCGGCGTTGGCCAGGACATCTCGGTCAAGGTCGAGGTGACAAACACCGGTGCGGTCGCGGGCAAGGATGTTGTCCAGCTCTACGTTGAGGCACCCTACACCACCGGCGGCATCGAGAAGGCGGCCCGCGTGCTGGGTGCATTTGCCAAGACGTCACTGTTGGAGCCGGGTGCCTCCGAGACGGTCACGCTCACGATGGCCGCAGACGACCTTGCCTCCTTCGACTACAAGGGACGGGGCTGCTACGTTGCCGAAGCAGGAGAGTACCGGCTGCACCTCCAGACGGACTCGCACAACGACAAGGAGGGCGTCTCGCCCATCTCCTACACGGTGGATGCCGACCGCGTCTACAACGACGCAGGCGTGGGCAAGCGCTCGACCGACGCAAGCGTTGCCGAGAACCGCTTCGAGGAGGCCAGTGCTGGTGACGGCAACGTTGGTTCGTCCATTCCCTGGATGACTCGAGCCGACCTCGAGGGCACCCACCCCAACCAGACGATGGGCGGCGTGCACATCACCGCCATGGACGTCGCGCTCGGCGACACGTGCGTCGAAAGGATGCGCACGTCCGAAGGTGGCTCCGACGTCTCCTTCGATGACGACGATAGCTACGAGTGCGCCTCGCTGGTGCCCGTCTCGACAAGCGAGCAGAACGGGCTCTCTGTGCAGGACGTCGCCGGCTACACGGAGTGGAACGACCCCATCTGGGACAAGCTCGTGAACCAGATGAGCGTCGAGGACATGTGCACGCTTCTCTGCGACTGCGGATACGGGACGCCCGTCATAGACTCGGTGGGCAAGGGCATGGCGACCGACCTTGACGGACCCGCTGGCATCTCGAGCCAGAACCTCAACTACTATGGGCACGAGTTCTGCGGGGAGCCTGTGACCGCTGCCACGTGGAACGTGGACCTTGCGGCGCAGATGGGCTCCGCGGTGGGAGACGAGGCGATTGCAGCCGGCGCAAACGGTTGGTACGCCCCCGGTTGCGACCTGCACCGCACCCCCTTTGGCGGTCGTTGCGCCGAGTACTACTCGGAAGACCCTCTCCTCACGGGAAAGATCGCTGCAGCTGAGATTCGTGCCGTCCAGGAGAAGGGCGTCTACTGCTACGTGAAGCACTTCGCCTTCAATGAGTCAGACAACCTTCGCGGCGGCATGTACACATGGATTAACGAGCAGGCCATTCGAGAGATCTATCTGCGCGGATTTGAGCTTGCCATAAAGGAGGGCGGCTCGAAGGCCGTCATGGAGGCATATCCGCGCATCGGCCTCACCGAGTGCTCAACTTGCAAGGCGCTGAACACCTACGTCCTGAAGCAGGAATGGGGATCGAACGCCGTGTGCCTGACGGATGGCTACGGGGCGGGCCTCAGGGACGGCGACGCTGGCCCCATGGCAGGCATGCAGCTCCCCGCTACTCTGGTGAATACCGACATGTACGAGGCACCCGACATCCAGCTTCGTGCCGGCGCGGGAGCGCTGCTCTTCACCGGAGGCTACAAGGGGAAGTACGGTTTCACGGAGCGGACTACCGAGTCCACGAAGGGCATCGAGATGCTCCATGACATGTGCAAGCGGATGCTCTACTGCTACTGCAACTCGAACGCGATGACCGTAAGCCGCGACTACACCCCCTACTGGAAGTACCTCCTTGGTGGAATTGAGGTCGCCGTGGTAGCCGGCCTTGGGGCTGGCTGGTACAAGCAACTCAAGCGCTGCCATGAGGAGAAGGTGGCAGCCACGGTGGCAACCGATGGCGGCGCAACGCAAGGCGCCGAGAAGACCCAGGGCAACGAATAGCCCTGCGTCCAGGATTTGCTGTGGGGCGGGAGGCCGGCGGATCTCTCGCCCCTTTTGTTGCTGAGAGGTGCCCTGCCGTGCCCGATTGCGGGCGGCGCGGTCTTCTCACACGGCCTGGCGCGGCGTGCAGAGCTCTTCTGCCGAGACCATCGTGAGGCCGCTCTCGCGCAGCTTGATGGCAAGCGGCTCTCCCGTGACCTTCACGATGTCGACGGTTCGCCCACCCATGGGACAGGTGTAAGCGTACTCCACGTTGAGGTCAGCCGAGGCCAGATGGTCGAGAAGAACCCCTAGCCCACCGGGAACGTCGGAGACTTCGATGCCGACGACCTGCGTGAGCGTGGCGTCGTAGCCCAGACCGCGCAGAAGCGAGAGGGCATCTTCCGGGCGGTCGCACACGATGCGGATGATGCCAAAGTCCGTGGTGTCTGCCACCATGAGGGCGTGAATCTGGATGTTGTCCGCGCCCAGCGCACGGCTCATCTTGGCAAGCTTTCCTGGCTCGTTGGGCAGGCAGACGGTCAGCTGGTCAATCATTGCGCTCTCCATGGCGCACCCCTTCCCGGTGGTGCCGCGGCGCCCACACCGGCATCGCGGCCGACAAGGAACCTTGGGGGACATGGTCGCGCTTTCTGTTTTCGTCTTGGTTGCGGGTGCGCTACGAATGGCGCATGAGACAAAGGGACTGTCCCTTTGTCTCATTCGCAGACCCAGGGACGTCGCGACACAAAAAAGCGGGCCCCCGTTTCCGGGGACCCGCGAACGCTCGTGGTGTCGGAGGCGGGACTTGAACCCGCACGACCTTTTAGTCAGTCACTAGCACCTCAAGCTAGCGCGTCTGCCAATTCCGCCACTCCGACGTGCGCCTTGAACGCGAGGAGTATATTAACACACGCTCGCGCGGTGGCAAGCGCGAATCGCAAGTTTTTCTCGCCAGACCAAAAATGTGCCGAAAGGGAAAGGACTTACTCCTGTCGTCAGACGGTCCGACCCTCTCGCCAATGCCGCGCGATTTCATCGGTTAGGAAAAATCCGAACGTTTAAGGCGGTCTAACCGTTCGAAATGCGCGGCCCCCCGCAATGCCGCGCGTTCTCGCCATTTAAGCAACCCTAACCGTTCGGAAAAATCCTAAATGCCGAAAAGGTGCGGCATTGTCGAGAAGACCCGTCTTCCCTGCCCGAGGAGCTCTCGGCATCCGCAGCTTGGGGCGCTGCCGCTGCAAGTCCCGAAAGAAGGGCCCCTCCGGCGACGAAACGTCTCCGGAGGGGCCCGCATGGTGCAAATGTCGTAGAAATCGCGCTTCCGGCGACAGCCGAACTACTTGGCCCAGCCGATGTTCTCGTTGGACACGGTGAGGTACAGCGCGGGGCCGTAGTTGGCGAGGCCCTGCTTGGTCACGACAACGTCGGGGCCGGCGTACAGAGGCACGAAGCCGTAGGAGGCAAGGGCCTTCTTCTCGGCGGCGTTCAGGGCCTTCATCTGCTCGGTGTGGTCCTCAATCGAGATGATCTTGGCCAGCTCGGCGTCGAGGTCGGCGCTGCCGAGGTGCGTGAAGTTGGACGGGGAGTCCGAACCGTAGATCTGCGGCCCGTTCCAGACCGAGGTGGGCGTGGAGACCCAGCCAAACAGGCAGATATCCCAGGAGCCGCTGGTGAGCGTGGTGGAGAACTCCGAGGAGGGCTTGGCGTCCTGGTCAATCTTGATGCCGGCGTCCTTGGCCATCTTGATGATGGCGGCAGCGCGGTTCTTCACCGTGTTGGAGTCGCCGAACGTGGTGAAGGAGAAGGCGACCTCGGTGCCGTCCTTGGCGTAGTAGCCGTCGTCGTCGAGCGCGTAGCCGGCGTCCTCGAGGGTCTTCTTGGCCGCGGCGGTGCGCTCGTCGGCAGTGGTGAGGCTGGTGACGTCATCCGGCATGTTGTTCTCGTAGCCATCTGCCCAGACGGGGGTCAGCAGCGAGCCGGGGACGTCCTCCTCCCAGTTCACGCCCTGGAACACCACGGAGCGCAGCGTGGGGATGTCGAGGCACTGCACGAAGGCCTTGCGCACGTTCTCGTCGGTGAGCACGCCACGCGTGGAGTTGATCTCGATATTGGCGATGGAGAGGCTGTTCGCGCGACGGATCTCGGCGTTGTCCATGCTGGAGAAGTTGGAGAGCATCTCCTGCGAGCCGCTCTGGGCGACGCCGGTGGCGTCGATCTCACCGTTCTTGAAGGCGTTGAAGAGCGCCTGAGAGTCCATCTGCTTGTAGGTAACGGACTCGAGCTTGGGTGCGTCGCCCCACCAGTTGGGGTTGGGGACGAAGGTGACCTGCGTGGTGTCGAAGGAGTCCACGGTGTAGGGACCATAGCCCCAGTCATCGGCGTGGGGGTTGTTGTTCCAGCCGCTGTTGAAGATGTCGGGATCAGCGGCGTCGGGGTGGATGACCAGGTTGAAGAGGGCCTCGGCAGGATAGACCGGGTTGGAGGTGGTGATCACGACCTGCTTGTCAGAGTCGCCCTTCTCGACGGACTCGATGCGGTCGTAGCCGTCGGTGGCCGCAGGGGTGTAGTCGGGGTTGGTGCCGTTCATGACGGTCCACACGGCCTGGAAGGCACGATAGTCAATGGGGGTGCCGTCGTTGAACTTGGCGTCGGGGTTAAGGTCGAGGGTCAGGATCTGCTTGCCGCCCTCGTCCTTGGTCTCGGCCTTGGTCACGAAGTTGGGATTGGGCTCGAACTTCGAGGCGGTGGCATCGGAGACGAAGAGGTTGGTGGGCATGTACCAGTCCCACATGTTGTGCATCTCGGCGGTGTTGCCCTCGATGGAGAGGTAGTTCCAGTTGGGGCCAATCTCGCCGGCAGGAAGGGTGAGGGTGCCGCCGTCCTGGATCTGGTCGCGATCGAGCGGGTTGTTGTAGACCTTGCCCTTCTCGGGGAGCGGCAGCTGGTCAAGCGGCGTGGTCGCGGGCGAGCCGTTCTGGGGCTCGACGCCGGTGACGTCGGTGCTGTTAGCGGTGCCGGTGGCGTTGGCGTTGTCACTGGAGGCGGAGTCAGACCCGCAGGCGGCGAGGCCAAGACCAGCCAGCGCGACGGCGCTGCCGCTCATGCCCAGGAAGGCACGACGCGAAAGGTTGGAAACAGACATGTTCTCTCCCGTTCTCTCGGATGATACCGGTTCGTAATGAACCGTTAAAGATGGTATCAGACTAGCATTAGGTAATGAAATCACATCGTTATTGAATTGTGTTTAGAAATCGATACGTAATGATTTGGACACAAATTGTACGGTTGCCGCAGAGAAGCGGGCCCGGAGGTCCGGGCCCGCAAGGTCACGTTCCAGCCTGAGACGGCCGGCTCCTCTCCCCTCTCGCTACGTAAGCGAGGTGGGCAGCAGACTCGAGGCGGGGATGAGCTTGCCGTCACTGTAGACAAGACGCTCGCGCGTGCGCTCGACCTTGGGGTCGGGGATGGGGATGGCAGAGAGAAGCGCCTTTGTGTAGGGGTCCTGGGGGTTGGTGAAGACCTCCTCAGTTTCGCCGTACTCCACGATCTTGCCCAGGTGCATGACGGCCACGGTATCGGAGATGTGGCGAATCACGGCAAGGTCGTGCGCAACAAAGAGGTAGGAAATCTTGAGCTGTACCTGCAGGTCCTCGAGAAGGTTGATGATGCCCGCCTGGATGGACACGTCAAGCGACGCGATGGGCTCGTCGAGGAGAAGCAGCTTGGGGCTTGTGGCCAGGGCGCGGGCGATGGCAATGCGCTGGCGCTGGCCGCCGGAGAACTGCGACGGGAAGCGGTCCACGTAGTCCGGGTTGATGCCCACGAGGTACATGAGCTCGCCGATGCGCTTGTTGATCTTGGCCTTGTCCCAGCCCTGGGCCTCGAGGGGCTCGGCCAGCACGTCGTAGATGGGCATGCGCGGGTCGAGCGAGCTCATGGGGTCCTGGAAGATGATCTGGAGGTTGCGGCGCAGCTCGCGGCGGTCGCGGGCGCTCTTCAGCTCGGAGGTCTTCTTGCCCAGGACGGTGATCGTTCCCTCCTCGGGCACCACGAGGTCCATGATCTGCATGAGCGTGGTGGACTTGCCCGAGCCAGACTCGCCGACAAGCGCCAGCGTCTCGCCCTCGTGGATGGTAAACGATGCGTGATCGACCGCGGTCATGGTTCCCTTGTTCCTGCGAATGAGGCCCTTGCCCTGAATGGGGAAGGTCTTCACCAGGTCCTTGACCTCGAGCACCACGGGGCGCTGGTCACGCGGGACGTCGGCCCACTTGGGCAGCAGCGGCTCAAGCGCCGGATAGACGTCGGCGTAGGTGAGGTGCTTGTCGCGAATCTGGTCCATGTGGTGGCACGAGACCAGGTGGCCCTCCCCCGCCTCGATGGGCAGGAGGTCAGGCTCGGTCACGCGGCACTCGTCGGTTGCCATGGGACAGCGCGGCGAGAAGGGGCAGCCCGCGGGAATGGCCGCAAGCGAGGGCGGGTTGCCCTTGATGGGGACCAGGCGGTGCTCGGCCGCCATGTGGGGCTTGGGCACGGCGCCGAGAAGGCCCATGGTATAGGGCTGAGAGGGACGCTCAAACAGCGTGTCGATGCTCGCACGCTCCACCGCACGGCCGGCGTACATGACCATCACGTCGTCTGCCGTACCGGCGACAACGCCCAGGTCGTGCGTGATAAGCACGACGGCGGCACCGGTCTCCTTCTGCGCAATCTTCAAGATGTCCAGAATCTGGGCCTGGATGGTAACGTCGAGGGCCGTGGTGGGCTCGTCGGCAATGATGATGTCAGGGTTGTTCGCAATGGCGATGGCGATGACAACGCGCTGGCGCATGCCGCCAGAGAACTCGTGGGGGTACGCGTCCAGACGGTTCTCGGGGTCGGTGATGCCAACCAGGGTGAGCAGCTCGATGCAGCGCTTGCGCACCTCGTCCTTGGGCATGCCGGGATTGTGGATGAGCAGCGCCTCGGCAAGCTGGTCGCCAATGGAGAACATGGGCGTGAGAGCAGAGAGCGGGTCCTGGAAGATCATCGAGATGCGCGCGCCGCGGATCTTGGACATCTCCTCGTCGCTCTTGCCGATAAGCTCCTCGCCTTTGAGCTTGACCGAGCCCGAGACGTGCGCGTTGTCATCGAGAAGCCCGATGAGAGAGAGCGCCGTGACCGACTTGCCCGATCCGGACTCTCCCACGATGCCCAGGGTACGACCACCCCAGAGGTCAAAGTTCACGTCACGCACGGCGTGGACCACGCCGGCCTCGGTGTTGAAGGAGACGCGCAGGTTGCGAACGCTCATGACAGGGTCGCCGGTTGGCGCGCCCTTGGGACCATTGGCCTCGAGCAGCTCGTAGCGAAGCGTGTCGTCCATGGATGTGGTGCTGGTGGTGTCAGACATGCGTACGTCTCCGTCTACTCGTGGTGTGACCCGGCAGCGGTGCCGGCGGCAGCAGCGGCGGTCTTCTCGGCCTCATCCTTCTTGGACTCCTCGTCGGCCACCTCGCCCGCAGCGCGGGAGTAGGGGTCGAAGGCGTCCCTCAGTCCGTCACCGATGAGCTGCATGCTCACGCACAGGATGATGAGGACAACCGAGGGGATGAGGACAATCCACGGGGCGGAGAGCATGGCCGAGGAGCCCTGCGAGAGGATGTAGCCCAGCGAGGTGTCGGGCGCCTTGATGCCCAGGCCCAGGAAGCTGTAGGCCGTCTCGGAGTTGATGCCGCTGATGACACCAAGGACCGTGTCGATGACCAGGATCGAGCCCAGGTTGGGAATCAGGTGCCGAATGATGATCTTGATCGAGGGAACGCCCATGTACTTGGCCGCCCGCACGTAGTCGCGCTCGCGCAGCGAGAGCGCCATGGTGCGCAGCGTTCGCGCATAGCCAATCCATCCAAAGGCAGTGAGGCCGAGGATGAGCATGAGCCAGCCCTGCGTGCCGGAGGCGGCGCGCACGATCATGGCAACGAGAAGGAAGCTCGGGATGACAAGCAGCATGTCGAGAAGCCACATGCCAATCTTCTCGCCCCATCCGCGCGCATAGGCGATGGCAGTGCCCACGATGGCCGAGATGGCAGTGGTGAGGATGGCGTAGGTGAGGCCAATCACAAGGGAGCGGCCAAGGCCGTGCACCACGCAGGCAAAGAGGTCAAAGCCGCCACCATCGGTGCCAAACCAGTGACGCGCGTTGGGGGCCACGTTGATAGCCGTAAAGTCTGGGTCGGTGTAGTCGTACTTGCAGATGAGGGGCCCAAAGATGGCGAGAAGCACCAGGATGCCCAGGATGGTGAGGCCAACCACGGCGCTCCTCTGCCTGAAGAACCTGCGCGCGATGAGGCTCGCGTAGCTTATGCGCTTGACCTCGCTGGGGCCGGCAGCGTCGGCCTGGAGTTCGAGCTGGGCATTGGTGAGCTGCTCGTTCTTGTTGTTCTGCTCTTCCATTGCCATCTCCTAGCTCATCTTGATTCTGGGGTCGAGCGCCGCAGCGAAGAGGTCTGCGAGCAGGGCGCCCACAAGCGTGCAGGCGCCCGAGAAGGCGGCGACCGCAACGGCACCGTTGATGTTGTTGTTATTGATGCAGTTGATGAAGTACTCGCCCATGCCGTGGATGGCGAAGATCTTCTCTGTCATGACAGCGCCGGTGAAGATGCTGGCGATGGAGAACGCCACGTTCACCGAGGTGGGGATAAGGCTTGCGCGCAGCGCGTGCTTGCGGATGGCCTGCTTCTTGGTGAGGCCCTTGGCGCGTGCCGTGCGCACGTAATCCGCGTGCATCTCATCCAGGAGGTAAGTGCGCTGGTTTAGGTGGTAGCCCACGGAGCTGATGATGGTGAGCACGATGGTGGGCAGAAGGATGTGCTGGAGGAAGTCAACGAGGGCGATGAAGAAGTTGGGGCCGTCGTAGCTCGAAAGGCCCGTGACGTAGAAGATGCGCTGCCCTGTCTGCTGGTTTATCTCGATGGCAAAGAACACGATGAGGATGGCCAGGACGACCGTGGGGATGACGAGAAAGACCGAGGCCAAACCGCTCCAGAACCTGTCCTGCCATTGGTACTGCCGCTGCGCCGTATAGACGCCCAGGCTCACGCCGATCACGATGGAGAGGATCGTCGAGAGAAGCATGAGCTTGACCGAGGCGCCAATGCGGCTGGAGATCTCGTTGTTCACGGAGTCGCCTGCGGGCGAGAGACCCCAGTTCCACTCGGTCACAATGTTGGTGAGCCAGCGCTGGTAGCGCTCGGTAACCGGGGTCTTGTCGTTGAGGTTGGCCTTGTCCAGGGATGCCTCGATGGACTCCTGGGAGGGCCGCGGCGTACGCGACTCGTAGTTCGAGCGCGGGCTCATGAAAGCGCACGCGAGGAAGTAGGTAAGCGAGGTCGCAACGAAGATCATCACAATGTAGTTGACGATCCTCTTGGCCAGGTACCCTAGAAATCGTGCCATCGAAACTCCTTTGTGCCGTTCGCGCAACCAAAGGGGGATGCACGGCAGCCTTCACCTGCGCGCCCCTTGGGGGTTCCGCTCGCCCGAGCCATATTGAGCGAAGTCCCCCTGGCACAACGAAAAGGGACGACATTTCACCATATGGCCACCCACATGTCGTGTGCCACGCAACGCCATGTGGGTCAGACGTGGCACGACACAACATGGGGTAGTCTAGCACCACGGCTTGGTTACACAATGGAAAAGAGTATGCAAACTAAACGACCAGAACGCCCCGCACCGGCAACCAACGGTCACAGTGCGGGGCGATTGCAATCAGTTTTGATGCTCTGCTAAAGCTCGATGGATGAATCCTTGATGGGGAACGGCTGGCCGTAGTGGCAGGCGCAGAAGTGTCCTCCCCCAAGGTCGCGGAAGTCCGGGCGCTCCTTGGAGCACTTCTCGGTGGCAAGCGGGCAGCGCGTGTGGAAGCGGCAGCCGGAGGGCGGGTCGATGGGTGATGGCGGGTCTCCGGCTAGGATGATGCGCTTGCGCGAGTGCTGGATGTCGGGGTCGGGCACCGGCACGGCCGAGAGAAGCGACTGCGAGTATGGGTGGCAGGGCTTCTCGTACAGCTCCTTCCAGTCCGCGTATTCCATGAGGTTGCCCAGATACATCACGGCCACATGGTCGGAGACGTGCTGGACCACCGAGAGGTCGTGCGCGATGAAGAGGTAGGCCGTCCCAAACTCCTGTTGGAGGTCGGACAGGAGGTTGAGCACCTGCGCCTGGATGGAGACGTCAAGGGCAGAGACCGGCTCGTCGCAGATGATGAGCTTTGGCTTCAAGGCAAAGGCACGCGCAATGCCCACGCGCTGGCGCTGTCCGCCCGAGAACTCGTGCGGATAGCGGTTGATGTGCTCGGGGTTCAGACCCACCATGTCGAGAAGAGACGCCACGTACTTTGTACGCTCGACCTTGTCGGGCATCACGTTGTGGATAACGAGGGGCTCGGAGACAATCTCGCCGATGGTCATACGCGGGTTGAGACTCGCGTAGGGGTCCTGGAAGATGTACTGCATGTCGCGCCGCATGGCCTTGAGCTCTTTGCGGCTCATCTTCGTGACGTCCTTGCCATCGAAGGTGATCT
Source organism: Atopobiaceae bacterium (assembly GCA_902834555.1). Classification (GTDB taxonomy): domain Bacteria; phylum Actinomycetota; class Coriobacteriia; order Coriobacteriales; family Atopobiaceae; genus Tractidigestivibacter. The sequence goes on along the minus strand of CADFJN010000013.1, from coordinate 36,704 downwards.
TTCCGGAGGTGGGCTCGATGAGGCGCATGATGCAGCGGCCCGTGGTGGACTTGCCGCAGCCTGACTCGCCGACAAGGCCAAGGGTCTGGCCGGGATAGATCTCAAAGCTCACGTCACTCACGGCAGAGACCTTGCGCTTCTCGCGCGAGAAGACGCTGGAGTCTACCGGGAATTCCTTGGTGAGGTGCTCGACCTTGAGAAGGGGCTCTGTCATTACGCCTCGCCTCCCTTCTCGACATGCGCGGGCGCCGCTGCCGTGGTCCTGCTCGTCTTGGGGGCATTCTTGGTGACAAAGTCCTTGTCAAGCGAGTAGTGGCAGCAAGAGTAATGGTTGGGGCCAACCATGATGCGGCCCGGGCGCTCGGCGCGGCACTTGTCCGTGGCATACGGGCAACGCGGCGAGAACGCACAGCCAGATGGCAGCGTAACGAGCGAGGGCGGGTTGCCCTTGATGGGCGTGAGCGGGTGCTTCTCGGTCATGACCGGGTCTGGGATCGAGCGGATGAGGCCCCAGGTGTAGGGATGCGTGGAGTTGTAGAAGATCTCATCGGCCGTACCAAACTCCACGGGGTGCCCCGCGTACATGACCATGATCTTGTCGGCAACGTCGGCAACAACGCCCAGGTCGTGCGTGATCATCACGATGGCGTTGTCGTTCTTCTTCTGCATCTCGCGCATGAGCTCGATGATCTGCGCCTGGATGGTCACGTCGAGGGCCGTGGTGGGCTCGTCGGCGATGAGGATGTCGGGGTCGCAGGCAAGCGCCATGGCAATCATGACGCGCTGGCGCATGCCACCGGAGAACTGGTGCGGGTAGTCCTTGACGCGCTGCTCGGGGTTGGGGATGCCCACCATGTCGAGAAGCTCGACGGAGCGCTTGAGCGCCTCATCCTTGGAGTAGCCGCGATGCAGGCGCAAGCCCTCGCCCAGCTGGCGGCCAATGGTGTAGACCGGATTCAGCGAGGTCATGGGGTCCTGGAAGATCATCGCGATGTCGTTGCCGCGGATGTCCTGCATCTGCTCCTCGCTCATCTTGAGGAGGGACTGGCCACGGTAGCGAACGTCACCCCCCTCGATGCGTCCCGGGGGCATGTCGATGAGGCCCATGATGGTGAGGTGCGTGACGGACTTGCCCGATCCAGACTCGCCCACCACGCCGAGCGTCTCGCCGCGGTCGAGGGTGTAGGACACGCCGTCCACGGCCTTGACCACGCCGTCCTGCGTGTGGAAGTACATCTTGAGGTCGTCGACCTCAAGAAGGTGCTCTCCTTCGGGGACGGGCTGGTCCTTGAGGTGCATCTGCACTCTAGTCTTCTTCTTGAACATGGCTTAGGCATCCTTCATCTTGACGTCGAGGGCATCGCGCAGGCCATCGCCCAGAAGGGTGAAGGCGAGCACCGTGGTGAGAATCGCGAGGCCGGGCATAATCATGAGCCAGGGCTGGGTGGCCAGGTAGGTTGCGCCGTCCTGAATCATGATGCCCCAAGAGGGGTTAGGTGCCTGGACGCCCATGCCCAGGAAGGACAGGGCAGCCTCGGTAAGGATTGCGGAGCCGATGTTCATCGTGGCGTAGACCACGATGACTGCCACGGAGTTGGGGAAGATGTGGCGGGCGATGATGCGCGCGTCGGAGGCGCCCATCGCACGCGCCGCGTCAACGTAGTCGTTCTCCTTGACAGTGAGGATTGCCGAACGGAACACGCGGGCGATGGACGGCCAGCCCAGGATGCCGATGGCGATAAACACGTTCTGAATGCCCGGCCCAATGACCGCGAGCATTGCTATGACAAAGAGCGTGTACGGGAAGGCCAAGAAGATGTCGGCCAACCTCATGATGATGGTGTCCCAAATGCCACCGTAATAGGCGGCAAGTGCGCCCATGATGAGGCCCAGCACGGTCGAGATGGCAGTTGCAAGAACGCCGACGGCAAGAGAGATCCTCGAACCGTAGATAACGCGGCAGAGGACGTCACGCCCCAGCGTGTCGGTGCCAAAGGGATGCTCAGGGGACGGTGCGAGCCTGGAGTTCTGCGCCATGGTTGCCGAATCGGTCTCGGTTGGGTTGCCAAGCGTGCCGGGAACCCAAAGGTCTGCCGTCAGGGCGACAACGACGACAAAGCCAATCCAAATCATGCCGATCATAGCAAGCTTGTTGCGCTTCAGCCTCTTCCAGGCATCGCCCCACATAGTGCGAGACGAGGTCTGGGCATTGACGGCTGCAGCGGCAGCCTTTGCGGAGAAGATTCCGAGGGTGTTCTCGTCATTGCCCTTCTCTGGCGTCTGTGTGGTGTTTTCAGCCATGCCTGCCTACCTCTCGTTCTTAGGTGCGCCAAAGCGGATGCGCGGGTCAAGGAAGGCGTAGCTCACGTCGACAATCAGGTTGATGACCATGACCACAACAACGATGACCGTCACCGATCCAAGCACCAGCGGCCAGTCGCGCTGGGTGATGGCGCGATAGGTCTCGTAGCCAACGCCCGGCCAGTTGAAGACCGTCTCGGTGAGGATGGCACCGGCAAGAAGGCCGCCAAAATCCATGCCAATGTAGGTGACCACGGGGATAAGCGCGTTCTTGAGGGCGTGGTGAATGACGATGTCCTTGCGAGAGAGCCCCTTGGCCTTTGCCGTGCGGATGTAGTCCTGGTTCATGACCTCAAGCAGCTGGGAGCGCATGATGCGGGCCGTGTATGCCATCGAGATTGCAGCCAGGGTGAACGCGGGGAGTATGTAGTACACCCAGTCTTGAAACTCGGCATACGGGCCACCAGCGCCAGATATTGGCAAATAGAAGGCGCCGCCAGTGGCGTCCTTGAGGAACACGCCAAAGAACAGCTGTAAGAGCATACCTAACCAGAATGCGGGCATGGAGACAAACAGGGCCGAGAGGAACGTGACAAATATGTCCCAGAATGAGTAGCGTTTGAGTGCGCTCACTATGCCGGCACCTATGCCGAGCACCGCCTCCATGATGATTGCCACAATGGCAAGCCTCACGGTGTAGGGGTACTTGTCTGCCAGAATGCTCGAGACCGACTGGCCCGACTTCTGGTAGCTCACGCCAAGGTCCCCGTGGAGAAGGCCACCAACGTAGAGGAAATACCTCTCCCACATGGGGGTTTCGATGGTGTTGCCGTTCTCGTCGTACTTGATTGTGCCATCGTCGTTCGTCTCGATGAGGTGGAACGAGGCGCGCAGGTTGTTCTCGGTGACGGGGTCGAGTTTCTTGTCGCCGGCAATCAGCCTGATTGGGTCTCCCGGGACGATGTTCTCGAGGGAGAACAGAATCAGTGTGACTCCCAAGAACACCGGGATGAACTGCAAAACGCGCTTGATGATGTATTTTCCCATGGTCACTCCCCTGCCACCACATGGGACGAGCCAATAGATGCCGATATTAAGACAGGGCGGGGCACCGGAAACCCGATGCCCCGCACGAGCTCGTGGGGACTAGGCCTGGACGCTAGCCTCGCCTAGGTGGGCAATGCCTGCCGGGTCGTAGTACAGGCTCTGAATCCTCTCGGAGCCAATGTGGTCGTGCGCGTAGAACATGATGGGGATGACCGGCATGTCCTCGCCCAGGAGCTTGCAGGCCTTGCGATACTCGGACTTGCGCTCCTCCTCGTCGGTGACCTTGCGGGCGTCCTCGACCAGCTTGTCGAACTCAGGGTTGGAGTACTTGCCGTAATTGTTCGACGAGGTGCTGTAGAAGTTGGGGTACAGGAAGTTGTCCATGTTGGGGTAGTCGGCGATCCAGCCCATGCGGCCGAGCTGGAAGCCACCGTCATCGAGCGCGGTGAGGTAGGCAGCCCATTCCAGGGAGTTCTGCTGAACGGTCACGCCGATGGCCTCGAAGTCACCCTGGATGATGGACATGATGTCCTCGTGACCGCCACCGGAGTTGTAGGAGAGCTTAACCGTGAGGTTGCGCTTGCCGTCCGCGTCTGCCGTGTAGCCGGCGCTATCAAGAATCTCCTTGGCCTTCTCGGGGTCGTAGTCGCAGTACTCCCACGTGGAATCAGAGGAGTCATCGATAAGCGGCGGGAAGCAGCTTGTGGCAGGCTTGCGGGAGCCCTCAAAGAGGGTATCGCAGATGTTCTGGCGGTTGATGGCAAGGCTGAGTGCCTGGCGGACCTCCTTCTTGCCAAGGTTCTCGTCGCCCACCTCGCAGATGAGCCAGTAGGTTGCGGCCTCGGCACCAGTAAGGACCTGCTTCTTGGGGGTCACGGTATAGCCGTCATCAGAGGTGCCATACTGCTGCTCGACCTCGGCAAGACGGCCGGAGGGCACGGAGCAGAAGTCGATGTTGCCGGCCTGGAACTCCTTGAAGGCGGTGTCCGGGTCCTTCTGGATGGAGAAGTTCACGGCATCGAGCTTGGCGGGGGTGCCATAGTAGCCGTCGAACTTCTTGACGTTGATGTACTGGCCGGAGACCCAGGTGCCATCCATCTGGAAGGGGCCATTGCCGATGGGGGCAACGAGGAAGCTGTCGGGATCGTCTCGTGCCGCCTTAGGAACAGGCACGAGCGCCTGGTGGGCGCAGACGAGCGGCCACTCGGACATAGGGGTGGTGAGCTCGAAGACGAGCGTGTTGTCGTCGGGGCAGGTGACGCCGGAGATCTCGTCGGCCTCGCCCGCCTGCATCTCCTTGGCGCCCTTGACGGGGTCGAGGTGGTAGGCAACGTCCGAGGGAGTCTTCATCGTTGGGTCGCAGATGCGCTCAAAGGCGCGCTTGAAGTCCTCTGCCTTCACGGTGTCACCGTTGTGGAACTTGCAGTCCTTGCGGATGTGGAAGGTCCACTGGGTCGCGTCGTCGTTGGACTCCCAGGACTCGGCCGCCGCCGGCTCAAGCTCCTTGGTGTCGTAGTTGTACTTGGTGAGGGAATCGAACAGGCACTTCGCGACCTGGGTGCCCTCGGACTCCTGCGTGTTGTAGGGGTCGATGGCAACGGGGTCGTTGATGTAGTACTTCAGCACGCCGCCCGTGCTGGCTCCCGCATCAGAAGAAGAGCCACCCGAAGTAGCACTTCCAGTGTTGTTCTTGCCGCATCCCGCGAGACCGGCCAGTGCGGCGGCTGCGACGCCACCCTTGATGAAGCCTCGGCGAGAGACTCCGCCAAATCTGTCTTCCATATGCTCCTCCTCTTCCACACCAACTTGAATACCAAAGCACCAAGTCCCACCTTGATGTTGTGACCCAGCGTAGCGGGCTATTGTTTCTAAACAGTGTTCATCAAGGTCAAACAGTCCACATGTAACGTTAAGAACGTAAATAGAAAAGTTTATGAAATGTCAATGTAATTACCCGTTAACGCAACTCCAAATTGCCAGGGGTCCCGCCCCGCTTAAAAGGAGCGAACGGCATCCGGAGTAATCCGCTCGGCCACGGCAACCGCAACCTCCGCCGTCATCTTTACGTCATAGAGCGTGCACAGCGCGGTTCCCGAGTGGACGTAGCGACTGGGAACGCCAGCGACCACGCAGGGAATGTCAAGCATGTGGGTGGGGCCGCCGTCGGTGCCGCCGCCCTCCCGCACGCTCGTTTGGCAGACAAGTCCCGCTTCCGCCGCACATTTGAGGACAAAGCGCTGGTAGCGAGGGTTCGTAATCATGCAGCAGTCAAAGTAGCGAAACATGGGGCCATGGTGAAAGGCAGTCTGGACGTCATCGGGGATGGTAAACGTGTCATCTGCCGGGCAGCCCTCAAACATGAAGGCGACCATGGGATCGAAGTGCAGCGCCGCTGCCAGCACGCCGCGCTCCCCCACCTCCTCCATCGAGCTCACCGAGGCAAGAACGTCAAAGGGTAGATCCGTGCGGCTAGAAAGCTCGCGCAGGGCGAGGAGCTCTGCGGTGACTCCTGCGCGGCAATCGAATGCCTTCCCCAACGCAACGGCAGTCTTCTCGTTATACTCGAACTTGGTGGCCGGGACAAAAGGCTCGCCCATACCCATATGGAAGACATTTACCGCCTCCTCCTTGGAGGTGGCGCCAACGTCCAGGATGAGCTGCAGCTCTCCGGAGGCGCGCTCGGCAGCGCTCATGAAGTGGGGCGGCTTCACGCCAATCACCCCGTGAACCCACTCGCCAAGCGTGTTTCTCACCAGCACATCCTGGCCGGTGAGCACGTTGGGCGAGAAACGGCCAAGCTCAACGAAAGTCATCGTGCCGTTGGAGCGGATGGACTTGACCATGCCTCCAACCTCGTCGCCGTGGGCATCGAGCATGAGCACGGGCTTCTCGCCTGTAAAGTTCTTGGGGGTGACGAGTGAGTCGTGGACGCTGTTGGTCTCGACCTTTGCCCACCCTTGGCAGAAGTCGCGCACGACCTCTATGGTCTCGTCCTCGAAGCCCGAGGGGGACTTTGCGTTAGAGAGCCTGCCGAGAAGGTCCACGACCTCGCTATCGTTGAAATCCATTGCCACTTGCCTCTCTCCTGGGAGCCAATATCGCGTACGTGCTGACGTTACTTGTCGCCATTGCCGCCGTATGCCTTGGTAGTGCGGACGGGCATGGGCGCGGGAAGCGGCGCGCGCTTGAGGGCGCCTATGAAGTCGACGAGGTAGCTGGCCACGCCGTCCATCATCTGGCCTCCCCACTCCGGGTTGGCGTTCGCTGGGTCGTCGGGGCCAATCCAGCCGTTGCCGGCGTAGCGGCAGGCGTCACGCGGAATGGCAACGTGAGCGCCCTTGAACTCAACGTTGTCCCAACCAGACGTGGGGAGCTCGTCGGAGATGTCGTTAGCAAGCGCCATGGGACCAAGCTCGGAGGAATCCACAAGCGAGGGGTCGACGGCCATCACCGCAGCCGTCTCCTCTGCCCCGCCATGGCCACCGCCCCACGCAGGGTTGAGCTCGCCTGCCATGAGCCACCAATCCGCCCTTGCCGCGAGGCACCCTCGCCTATTGAGCTCCTCGCACACGCTTGAGATGGGCTTGATGTTGGGGCCGTGGCCGTTGATGAAGAGGAACCTTCTTGCTCCATAGTCGTAGAGCTGCATGCTGAGCGTCCGGACAAGCGAGCGGAGAAGGTCATACCCTATCGAGAGCGTTCCCGGGAACCCCAGGAGGTCATCCGCGTTGCCAAAGGGAATCGTGGGCGCAATGAGCACGTCCTCGCCAAGGGCAGCATCAATCTTTTCCAGCAGCAGATTGGGTGCAAGGGTATCTGTTCCCAGCGGGTTGTGCCTCCCGTGCTCCTCCGTGCTTCCTATGGCCATAACGACAAGGTCGTTTCCCCGCTCAAAGTAGTCTTCCACGGCAGGCCAGGTACTCAGCTCGATGCGCATTTCTCCTCCTTGTTGTCCGCCCGTCCCTCGGCAGGCGGGAACGCCTGGTACAGATGCAGCTATGCGGCGTGCGCTACTGGTCGAGGTGCTCCGTTGCCCGAGAGAAGTCGATTGGCTTGGGCAGCTTCTCTGCCTCGAGGGCATGCGTGAACTCCTGTAGCCATGCCGCAGTGCCCTCGAGCATCGCCTTCCCAAGCTCGGCGCTTGCACCGCGCGGATGGTCGTCGTGGCCTTCGGCAACCCAACCGGAGCTTGCAAAGCGGGCAAGCCTGCGCGGGAACTCCACCTCGGCACCGCCAAAGCTCACGCTGTTCCATCCCGTGGATGGCATGTCATCCCCAATGTCGGGGAGCAGGTTCTCGTCTGTCACCTGCGACATGTCAACGGAGGCCGGGTCTATGGCGAGATTGGCGCTGGTCTCCATGGCACCACCGTGCCCGCCTCCCCACGCGGGATTAAGCTGCGGGGCCAACCTCCACCAGTTGACAACAGCCGCAAGGCAGCCGGCATCGTTTAGGTCCATCGACGCCATAGAGAGAGATTTGACGTTACCGCCGTGGCCATTGAGGAAGACAAAGCGGCGCGCACCGTAGGCACGTAGCTGCCTCGTGATGCTCGACAGGACGTCGTAGAGCCCCTGGACGCCAAGGCTCACCGTGCCAGGGTACCCAACGAGGTCGTCCGTTGCGCCATAGGGAAGTGTTGGTGCCACAAGATACGTCCCGTCGCGCTGTTCCAGCAGCTCAAGGATCTTGTCTGGCGCCATGGTATCGGTGCCCAGCGGATTGTGCCTGCCGTGGCACTCTGTCGAACCAATCCCAATAATCACCAGGTCGTGCTCCTTGAAGTAGTCACGGACCTGTGTCCAGGTGCTTCTCGCCATGTACATGTGGCATCCTCCTTGCGACAAGCCTTTATGTCACCAGCATAGGCTTGCAAGCGTTTAAGGATGCCAACTCGATGGTTCAATGTCCCACTTGTTAACCAAAGAATGTGGTGCGGATAAAAAAGGGACGGAGGGCACTCGCCGCTCCGTCCCGCATGAAACCGTTTTCCGAGAAGGCCTAGCCAGCCAGGCCGATGGTCCCCGTGGGGAAGGTCACCGCCATCACGATGACACACACCACAAAGATGACGGAGGTGATGACTGTGAGCCTGTCGAGGTTCTTCTCCCAGATGCCAGAGCCGGCGGAGGCATTGTAGAGCGAGGAGGCAATCATGTCAGACACGCCCGTGCCCTTGCCCGAGTGCATGAGGACGAGAGCCACGGTGAGCAGGCCGGAGATGAACAGCAAGACAAGGAGAATGACGTTGAGGACGTTCACGGATTCTGGCTCCTTCGAGAGCGGATGGGCTGTACGCAATGCTATTCAGCATAGCATATGGTGATACGCGTGTTTTATCGTTTTTCTCATTTCACAGCTCAGATGACATCCGGCGAGCGGCGCGATGAACGGCGCGAGTTCCATGGGTGATACAGTCTTCTCCGGAGCTTACCCGAGGACTTTGGAAGGGAGCAGGAATGGAGAGACCAAACGCCTGGAAGGGCTATGGCGAGAAGGACCTGGCGCAGCTCACTGAATTCTGCGAGGGGTACCGAAAGTTCATCTCTGAGAATAAGACGGAGCGAGAGTGCTGCTCAACCGCCATCGAGCTTGCGGAGGCACATGGGTATCGCCCGCTTGAGGAGGCTGTCAAGGCAGGCGAGAAGCTATCGGCCGGCGACAAGGTCTACGCGTCGGTTCGCGGCAAGAGCCTCATGCTCATCGAACTGGGCACGGAGCCCCTTGAGCAGGGCGTCAACATCCTTGGTGCTCACATCGACTCGCCCCGCCTGGACGTCAAGCAGAACCCGCTCGAGGAGAGAAACGACATCGCCACGCTTGACACGCACTACTACGGCGGCGTGAAGACCTACCAGTGGGCAACCCTGCCTCTGGCAATCCATGGCGTTGTTGCTAAGAAGGATGGGAGTGTCATCAAGGTCGTGATTGGCGAGGACCCCTCGGACCCCGTCTTCTGCGTCTCCGACCTTCTCCCCCACCTTGCCCGTGAGCAGATGCAGAAGAAGGCATCCGAGCTCATTGAGGGCGAGCTTCTCGACGTCATTGTGGGCAACCGCCCCAAGACAGCTGGCGACGGCGCCGAGAAGGACCAAGACAAAGAAGCGGTTAAGGCAACCGTCCTTGATATTCTCGCCGAGAAGTACGATATCACCGAGGAGGACCTGCTCTCCGCCGAGCTTGAGATTGTGCCCGCAGGCCAGGCGCGCGACATGGGCCTGGACCGTTCAATGGTCCTGGGCTACGGCCAGGACGACCGCTCCTGCGCCTACCCCTCGCTTCTTGCCCAGCTTGCGTGCGAGGCGCCCAAGCGCACCGCCGTCACCATCCTTGTTGACAAGGAGGAGATTGGCAGCCGCGGTGCTACCTCGATGAGCAGCCGCTTCTTTGAGGATGTCATGGCCGAGCTTATCGAGGCAGCCGGACAGGGCACTCCCCTGGCGCTGCGCCGTTGCCTCGAGCGCTCTCGCATGCTCTCGAGTGACGTCTCCGCAGCCTTCGACCCCAACTACTCCTCGGTCTTCGAGGCAAAGAACTCGTGCTTTCTTGGGCGCGGTCTCACATTCAACAAGTATACGGGAGGCAGCGGCAAGTCTGGCTCCAACGATGCCGACGCCGAGTACGTTGCCCTCATCCGTCGCGTGATGGATGACGCAGACGTCCGCTTCCAGACCGCCGAGCTCGGCCGCGTTGACGCCGGTGGCGGTGGCACCATCGCTTACATCCTGGCCACCTATGGCATGAACGTGATTGACTCCGGCATTGGCGTGCTCTCGATGCACTCCCCCTGGGAGGTCACGAGCAAGGCAGACATCTGGGAGGCCTACAAGGGCTATTGTGCCTTCCTTGCGCTGGAATAGCGGACAGCACGGGCGAAGCTTCTCGCCATTGGAGACAGTACCTCTTGATGGGTGCGGGCAGTCATGCTCGCACCCATTCTTGTGAGGTTCGCGAGCGAGGTGCAGCCATGCGACTTTCGAGTTGCAGTCGGCGAGCGGTAGGTAAATCAGGCCAGGAGTTTCAATACTGCAAACATTTGCTTCAGGCGTATTTCAGTCCTCCGCCACTTTCCTCCAACAGGACGAACATCTTTCTCGAAAAGCGGACACTGCGGTCATGCGGTGTCCGCATGAGGACAGACGGCGGGAGGAAAAGATGGGTCATTCGATGGATCGTCGCACCTTCATCAAGGGCGGAGCTGCCGCGATGGCAGCCGCAGGACTTGGTGCCTGCGGACAGCGCTCGTCCAGCAGCGGAGAGTCATCCAGTGGGGAGGCGGCATCGGGAGGAACCATCAACTATGCAATCACGAACCCCACGTCGATCGACCCCTTTGACATCGAGGAGTTCAACGGCGCTGCTGTTGCTTCTCAGCTCTTTGACCAGCTCACGGTCTACGACTACGACACAGAGGAGCTGAAGCCCAGCGTTGCCGAGTCCTGGGAGTCATCTGACGACGCCGCGACGTGGACCTTCCACATCAAGCAGGGCCTCAAGTTCCACGATGGCACCGACGTCACGGCCAAGTCGTTCCAGTACGCCTGGAACCGCATCTGCAACCCCAAGACCACCACGGCGCCGTCTGTGGTCTCGTACCACCTTGCCATGGTTAAGGGCTATGACGACGTGGTCAACGGAAACGTCGAAGAGCTTGAGGGGCTTTCCTGCCCCGACGACTACACCCTCAAGGTGGAGCTCACCGGCCCTTACGCAGACTTCCCCTTTGTGGTGTGCTGCACGCCCCTCTCGCCCATCCCGGACTGCGCGAAGGACAACTTTGACACCTATTCCAAGGCGCCCGTGGGCAACGGCCCCTTCCAGATGGATGGCACCTGGAACGATGGTCAGTACATCAACATGAAGCGCTACCAGGACTACGCCGGCGACAACCCCGCCAAGGTCGATGCAGTCCACTTTAACATCTACAAAGACACCGACACGGCGTTCCGCGAGTTTGAGGCAGGCAACCTCGACCTCTGCGACATTCCAGCGGGACGCGTCAAGGAGACGGTCGAGAAGTACGGGCAGTCGGATGACGGCTACACCGGCACCCCCAACAAGCAGACGATGGTTGGCGAGGTTCTGTACACGGAGTACCTTGCGTACAACGTGAACGACCCCATCCTCTCGGACAAGAGGGTTCGTCAGGCAATGTCTCTTGCCATCAACCGCCAGAACCTCTGCGACACCCTCTACGAGGGATTTGCGCAGCCCGCAGGCGACATTGTCCCGCCGGGAATCAAGGGCAACGACGAGACCACGTGGCAGTACTGCGCCTATGACGTGGACAAGGCGGGCAAGCTTCTCGACGAGGCAGGCTATCCCGCCGGCTCAGACGGTATGCGCGGCATCGACCTCACCATCATGGTTTCCTCGTCCAACAAGACAAACGAGTTTGAGGTCCTGCAGGGCGACTGGAAGGCCGTGGGCATCAACGTGACCATCGACCAGAAGGAATACGCGTCGATGCTCGACGACTACGTTGCCGGCACCTTCCAGCTTGGATCTCGTGGCTGGACCGCAGACTATCCCATCATGGACAACTTCCTGCAGCCGCTCATGTACACCGGCGTGGGCGACAACGTCTCCCACTACTCCAGCGCCGAGTTCGACGCCAAGCTGGACGAGGCGAGAAAGACCGTGGACGAGGACAAGCGCGTCGAGCTCATGCACGAGGCGGACGCCATTGCTGCCGAGGACATGCCCATCATCCCCATGCTCCACAAGACCCTGAACAAGGTGACCTCGAACAAGTTCACCGGCATCAAGGTCGATGCCGCACGCCTGCCCGAGCTAAGGGACGCAACGCCCGCGCAGTAGTTGCGCTTGTGCAGCAGCTACGCTTCTCGGCGTGCAATGGCACTGAGCCCATCGGTAGTAACCGGTGGGCTCAGTTTTTTGCGATAAGACCACGGAGACGAGCGGCGCTATAACTCATGCTCCGGCGTCAAGCCGACGCCGGAGGCACGGTTGCCGCAGGGACGACCTCCACACAGTCATAGAGGAGAGAGGCCTCGACCTTCTCGCCTAGCGCTCAATCTGCCCCGGCAGCGGAGACCGGGCAAAGGCGTCAAGGAACTTCACTGCCCAGTCCGCAAAGGAGGTGAGCATCTGCTCTCCCCACTCCGCAGACGCCTGCTTGGGATCGTCCTTCCCAATCCATCCGTTCGTGGCATACCTGCGAGCACGACGGATAAGCGATGGGTGGACGCCCTCGAACTCGACAACGTCAAAACCTTGGGTCTTGATATCGCTGCCGCCGTCGTCCACAAGGTTCATGGGACCCAACGCCAAAGTATCAACAGAGTCTGGGTCTATCCAAAGGTTCGCCGAGGTCTCCTGAGCACCACCATGGCCACCGCCCCACGCGGGGTCAAGCTCGCCCGCAAGCTTCCACCAGTTGAGAAGCGCCACCTGGCAGCCGCGGTCGTTGAGGTCATAGCCGGTCATGGTGAGGGCTCGGGTGTTTCCCCCATGACCGTTGACAAAGCAGAAGTGCCGAGCGCCGTAGTGGTAGAGCTGCCCGCAGATTCGTGCGGTCACCTGATGGAGAAGGTCATCCCCAAGCGAGAGCGTTCCGGGGTAGTCAATGAAGTGATCGGCCGAGCCGAGGCGAAGCGTTGGACCATAGAGCACCTTGGGCCTGCGCTCATTCATGAGGTCCAGTATCCTCTGGGGAGCCATCCAGTCGGTGCCCAGTGGATTGTGCCGTCCGTGGTTCTCTGTACTGCCAAACCCAAGGACTACCAGGTCATTGTTTTCAAAGTATGCCTCGACTGCAGGCCATGTCGACTTTTCGAGAAACAACTTCCGCCACCTTTCGGGCTAGAAGAACCACCCCATCTAGAAAAGGCCCCGGCGCGAAAGACGCACCGGGGCCAGGTGAGACAAAGGGACAGTCCCTTTGTCTCACTACGCCATGGCGCTGCGGACCATGGCTGCGAAGCTGTCGGCCTTGAGCGAGGCACCGCCGACGAGCGCGCCGTCAACGTCCTCCTTCTCAAGGAAGCCGCCCACGTTCTCGGGCTTGGCGGAGCCGCCATAGAGGATGCGGATGCCGTCGGCCGTCTCCTGGCCAAAGATCTCGGCCAGGGTCTTGCGGATGGCGCCGCAGACCTCCTCGGCATCATCGGCCGTGGCGGTCTTGCCGGTGCCGATGGCCCAGATGGGCTCGTAGGCAACGACGTACTTGGAGGGATCGTCAATCGTGAGACCCTCAGTGTCCTTCTTGATCTGCTCGACCACGAACTCGACGTGCTTGCCGGCCTCGCGAACCTCGAGGGACTCGCCGCAGCAGGAGATGGGGACAATGCCATGGGCCATGAGGGCCTTGGCCTTCTTGTTGATGTCCTCGTCCGTCTCGCCAAAGTAGCCACGACGCTCGGAGTGGCCAATGATGCAGTAGGTGGCACCAACGGCGGTGATCATGTCGGGAGCGGTCTCGCCGGTATAGGCGCCCTTCTCCTCCCAGTAGACGTTCTGGACGCCCACGGCGATGGGGGCATTGGCCTGCTGGATGACCTCGGCGACACCCTTGACGTCGATGGCGGGCGGGCAGACAACGACGTCCACCGAGCCGGTGCCATCCTTGAGCTCGTCGACAAGGCCCTGCGCGAGGACGACGCCCTCGTCGTAGGTCTTGTTCATCTTCCAGTTGCCTGCGATCATCCTGTTACGCATCGAGAAGCGCCTCCACTCCAGGAAGGGCCTTGCCCTCGACGAGCTCCATCGAGGCGCCGCCACCCGTGGAGATCCAGCTCATCTTGGGAGCCAGGCCAAACTTGTTAATTGCGGCCACGGAGTCGCCACCACCGATGATGGAGGTGCCACCGTTGGCCTTGACCTCTGCCACGGCCTCGGCAACGGCCTTGGTGCCGTCAGCGAACTCGTCCTTCTCGAAGACGCCCATGGGGCCGTTCCAGAAGACGGTCTTTGCGCCCTTGATGGCCTCGGCGTAAAGCTCGCGGGTCTTGGTGCCAATGTCCATGCCCATGCGGTCGTCGGGGATCTTGTCGGAGTCGACAACCTCCTTGACGGTGGGGTTGTCGAAGTCATCGGTGACCACGTTGTCAACCGGCAGAAGTAGCTTGACGCCCTTGTCCTCGGCCTTCTTGAGGAGCTTCTTGGCCTCCTCGACGTAGTCAGGCTCCTGCAGCGAGGTGCCCACGGTGTAGCCCTTGGCCAGGAAGAAGGTGTAGGCCATGCCGCCGCCCACGATGAGGGTGTCAGCGGAGTCGATCAGGCGATCGAGCACGGTGATCTTGGATGAAACCTTGGAGCCACCCACGATGGCAACGAACGGACGCTCGGGCTCGGCGAAGATCGACGTGAGGGTGTCGACCTCCTTCTCGAGCAGGAAGCCGGCGACGGCGGGGATGTAGGCGGCGGGACCGACCACGGAGCCCTGCGCGCGGTGCGCGGTGCCAAAGGCGTCGAGCACGAAGATGTCACCGTAGGAGGCAAGCTTCTTGGCGATCTCGGGGTCGTTCTTCTTCTCGCGCTTGTCGAAGCGGACGTTCTCGAGCACCAGAATGTCGCCAGGCTTGACCGCAGCCACGGCAGCAGCGGCCTTCTCGCCGTAGGTGTCGTCGACGAACTTCACGTCATAGCCGGTGAGCTCGGCGAGCTTCTCAGCAGCAGGCTTGAGCGAGAGCTCGGGCTCGGGGCCGTCGCCCTTGGGGCGGCCGAGGTGGCTCATGAGCACGATGCCGGCACCGTGCTCCTTGAGGTACTTGATGGTGGGGATGGCAGCCTTGATGCGCGTGTCATCGGTGACGACGCCATCCTTCAGGGGCACGTTGAAGTCGACGCGCTCGAGGACGCGCTTGCCCTCGACGTCGATGTCGCGAACGGTCTTCTTGGTGAAAGCCATGTTCACTCCTTATTGTCGATACGTGCAAAGAATAGGGGCGCGGCCGCGGCCCGAAAGCTGCAAACCGCGCCCCATAGTTACCTCACCGAAGCGTCGACTAGGCGACGAACTTCTCGAAGTACTTGATGGTGCGGACCATCTGAGAGGTGAAGGAGTTCTCGTTGTCGTACCAAGAGGTGACCTGGACGAGGCTCTGGCCATTGCCGAGCGGGTTGACCATGGTCTGGGTGGCGTCGAAGAGCGAGCCGTAGGTCATGCCGACGATGTCGCGAGAAACGATCTGGTCCTCGTTGTAGCCGAAGGTCTCGGGGATCTGCTCAGAGTAGGCCTTCATCGCGGCGTTGACGCCCTCGACGGTGACCTCCTTGTTGACCACAGCGTAGAGGTTGGTGAGGGAGCCGGTGGGCGTAGGAACGCGCTGAGCGGCGCCGATGAGCTTGCCGTTAAGCTCGGGGAGCACGAGGCCGATGGCCTTGGCAGCACCGGTGGTGTTGGGGACGATGTTCTCCGCGCCGGCGCGGCTACGACGGAAGTTGCCCTTGCGCTGCGGGCCGTCGAGGATCATCTGGTCGCCGGTGTAGGCGTGGATGGTGGTCATGATGCCGGAGACGATGGGGGCGTAGTCGTTCAGGCCCTTGGCCATAGGAGCGAGGCAGTTGGTGGTGCAGGAGGCGGCGGAGATGATGTCGTCGTCGGCGGTCAGCGTCTCGTGGTTGACGTTGTAGACGATGGTCTTGAGGTCAGAGCCCGCGGGAGCGGAGATGACGACCTTCTTGGCGCCAGCGTTGAGGTGGGCCTGGGACTTGGCCTTGGAGGTGTAGAAGCCGGTGCACTCGAGGACGACGTCGACGCCGAGCTCGCCCCAAGGCAGGTTGTTGGCGTCTGCCTCCTTGTAGATCTTGATGGTCTTGCCGTCGACGGTGATGGAGTCCTCACCAGCGGTGACCTCGTGATCGCGGGAGTAGTTGCCCTGCGTGGAGTCGTACTTCAGCAGGTAGGCGAGCATCTCGGGAGAGGTAAGATCGTTGATGGCGACGATCTCGGAGCCCTCGTGACCGAACATCTGACGGAACGCCAGGCGACCGATGCGACCGAAGCCGTTGATTGCAACCTTAACTGCCATGCTTTCTCCTTTCGAGTGGCCGACGGGGCCTCCCCCCGACTGACCATGTAACAACGCCGAAACGTCATTGCTAGGGACATTCTACCGCACGTTTGCCAATCTAAAACGAGTAATCCGCAACGCTGGCAAAATTCTGGACGCATATCTGCGCAAAATATAGTATGTGATGCAATTTACCTGCGATTTCATGTGAATGAACGAGGATTTTCTGATGTGGAAACGTTCTCAGTTTTTCTCGGGTGCGCCCTCTTCGCCCACGATCTGCTCCAGCCTGAGCAACCGGTGGTACATGGCGGACTTGGAGGCCGGAGGATCGAAGGTCTCGCCCAGCGCCGCAAGTGAGAGCTCGGGGTTCTCCCTGCGCGCGACGCAGAACTCGCGCACAGCGGGCGGGAGGCGCGAGATGCCCACGAGCTCGTCCGCGCGGTCGATGAGCTCGAGCTGCGCCACGGCTGCCGAGGACGAGCGCGCCTGGTTGGCCACCTCGGCGTTGACGCGACGGTTGACGTCGTTCTTGACGGACTTTCTCGCACGCGCGACCTCGACCACGCGCGCCATGCGCTGGGCACCCATCATGCGCAGGAGGCACAGCACGTCGTCGAAGCTCTTGAGGTAGAGCGCATAGGCGCCGCGGCGCCGGTTAATGCGCACCGAGGCGCCTAGCGTGGAGATAACGTTGGCCAGGCCTCGGGCGAACTCCTCCCCCGTCACCGCGATCTCGAGATGGAAGTCACCGCGCGGATCGGCGATGAAGCCACCTGCCATGAAGGCGCCACGCACAAAGGCGCAGCGCGCCTCTCTCGTCTTGAGCAACCCCTCGGGGATTCCCAGGGCAATGCCGTGTCCGGGAACGAGAATTCCCAGGCTGGTGAGGTCATCGGCCAGGCGGTCCTGCTCTGGCATCTCAATGAGGTAGTTTCTCGTCTTGTGAAGGACCGAGCGCCTCACGGTGAGCGAGGTCTCGAGGTCAAACACGCGGTGTGTGAGCTTGATGACGGTGCGTGCCACGGCTCCGGTCTCGGTGGCGATGCGAATCGAGTAGCGCCCCGAGCCGTGGAAGCTCATGGTGCCGCAGACGCGGACAAGCGCCGAGAGCTGCGCGAGCTCGGCCATCCGGGAGGCGGGCTCTATGCGCGAGAGCTCGTCTTTTACCTGAGCGGTGAAGGACATGGGCTACCTCTCGCCCGTCGCAGCGTCGTGCGCGGCCGTAGCGACAGCCTCCGGGAGGTCGCGATGGAAGAGGTTCACGCGATAGCCCTGCGCCTTGAGGTGGGCCGCCGTGGCATTGGCAATGGCAACGCTTCTATGCTGGCCTCCCGTGCAGCCCACGGCAATGGACAGGCGCGCCTTGCCCTCGGCGACGTAGCCGGGCATGGCAACGTCGAGCAGTCGCAGCCAGGCGTCCATGAAGTCGCGCGTGATCTTGTTGTCCATCACGAACCGCGCGACCTTCTCGTCATTTCCCGTGAGATGGCGCATCTCGGGGTCGTAGAAGGGGTTTGGCAGAAAGCGCACGTCGATCATGAGGTCTGCCTCGGAGGGCATACCGTGCTTGAAACCAAACGAGAAGACGTTCACGTCGAGGAGCTGCTGCTCGGTGAGCTCGGAGAAGGCAGCGTTCAGGCGGGCTCTGAGGGATGCGGTGCGCATGCGGCTTGTGTCAATGACGAGGTCGGCCATCGCGCGGGCGTCCTTGAGCTGTCTGCGCTCGCGCTTAATGGCGTGCTCGACGGACTCGCCAGGCACGGCGAGCGGGTGGCGGCGGCGGTTCTCGTTGTAGCGACGCATGAGGACCTCGTCGGAAGCGTCCAGGAAGAGAAGCTTGCACGAGAGCTCGTGCTCGCCGAGCTGTCGGATGGTGTCTGTGAGCTCGTCGAAGAGGCCCTGGCTTCGCAGGTCGCAGGTCACGGCCAGATGGCGGCCCACGCCAGAGTTGATGCCCACGAGATCCGCGAGCTGCGGGACTAGGCGCGGGGGGAGGTTGTCGATACAGAAGTAGCCCATGTCCTCGAAGCAGTGCAGGGCCTGCGTGCGACCCGAGCCGGACATGCCTGTGATGATCACGATGTCGGGGACGCGGTCGCGATTCTCGGCGTCGCGCATGGTCTGGCCGGTAGTCTCGTCTGGCATTCGTCCCTCCTCCGCACTGGGTGGCAATCGCTTCAAGTATAGGGGTTGGCGCGCGGTTGGGGTGGCGGTCTGGGTGCCGTTGCTCCCCCCGGGTCCTCGCTTCTCGTCCAGGGGTTCTCGGCGGGCGGGGTTCTCGTCCAGGGGTTCTCGGCGGGCGGGGCGCACGCCTCACCATCGATGCTCTCGCGCGAGATTATTGCGCGTTATTTCTCGATAATTTGAGCTTATCTGGGCAAATATGCTCAGACCAAGGAAAAACGCGCAATAAGTTCTGCCGCAGAGAAGTGCCATGGGTTGAAATGGTGCCCGTTGCCAACATGTGCCCAGGTCAGACATGGCGTTCGCTGAGAGTGTGAATCCATATTGGAGATGGAAGCCTTGCCTTCAGCGCCCGATTGCTCTTGTCCGATCCCAAACCCTAGCTTCATGTTCCTCTGTTCCGAAATTATTGAGCGATATTTCTTGGAAATATTGAGCTTATTTGGGCAAACGTACTTAGGCCGAGGAAAAACGCGCAATAAATTGCCGAGATGCAGCAGTGCCGTCCTTAGAGACGCGCTTTTGATAAGGGGCTCTCGCTAATGGCGGCGTTCTGGATGGGGATAGCGTGCCTCTCCCGGCCTTTGGTCCATCTCGCCCCGCAAAGTTTAGCTCCTTTTCTTAATCCAGTTGGCCGCCACCTGGGTAAACGCAACCGCCGTTTAAGAAAAGGAGCTATTCCCCGCTGGTCCGGGGGTTTCGGGGTCCGGGGGTCCAGGGCGCCGGAAGGCACGTTATCGCAGCTACTTCGTACGAAAGCGCCCCTCGGGCGAGAATTTCTCGCCCGAGCATGGGTTTTGGAGGAGATTCCGTACAAAACCTTCGCTCAGGCGGCATTTTCTCGCCGAAGGGCGCATTTCTGCAGCCAGCACCTACGCGCGCTCCTCGGGGTAGACCACGCCCCACTCGCGGCGCAGCTGGGTCATGATCTGCATGACGTCCGCAGCATAGCCGATGAGGCCCGCAGCGCGAGCGTCACCCGCAACCGCGCGTTCGAGGTCGGCGATCTCATAGCACAGCGCATAGCCCGAGCGGCCTGCCCGCACCTCCTCGCGGCGCCCGTCCTCCGTCCACACGATGGTCGCGACGTCGGCGCGGGGATAGTCCATGACCTCGACGTAGCAGCGGTCAAAGCTCAGGACCGCGCGCTTTGGCTGCTTGGAGTGGAGCGTGAGCGAGAGGACGCCCATCTGCCCCTCCTTGTTGCGGCACACGATGCCCGAGGTCTGGTCCACCCCCGTCGACGCCAGATTGGCGAGAGAGACGACCTCCGTTGGCTGGCTTGCCATGAAGAGCCTCATGAGCGAAAGCGCATAGACGCCAATGTCGAGCATCGCGCCGCCTGCCAGCCTGGGGTTGTAGAAGCGGTTGGTGAGGTCACCGTACTCCTTGTAGCTGCCAAAGTTGAGCTGCGCTAGGTTCATAGCACCAAGCTCGCCCGCGTTGGCGCGGCGGAGAAGCTCCTGGTAGAGCGGCATGTGCAGGATGGTCGTGGCGTCCATGAGCACCACGCCGTTCTCGCGCGCAAGCGCACGTGCCTCGTCGAGCTCCTCGGAGTTGAGCGTGATGGACTTCTCGCAGAGGACGTGCTTGCCTGCCGCGAGGGCGCCGCGCAGGTAGCGGATGTGCGTGTTGTGCGGCGTGGTGATGTAGATGGCGTCCACGTCGGGGTCCTGGTAGAGCTCCTCGGCCGAGTTGTACACGCGCTCCACCCCGTAGCGCCCAGCGAAGGCCTCGGCCTTCTCGCGTGTGCGGTTGGCAACGCCGCGGAGGTGGCGGCCGGAGAGGGCAAGCGAGGCCGCCATCTGGTTGGCAATCACGCCGCAACCGATGACCGCCCAGGAGAGCTGCGGCGCCGTGTAGATGTCTTTAGGGAAGGGCTCGCCTGTGACCTCGGCAAACGCTGCCTTTGCGGCGCCTGCCGCATCGAGCGGGGCCACATTGCCAGAGCCGTTGTTCTCAGCCATGTGCTTCTCCTTTTGGTTGTTGCCGGAATGTCAGTACCTAAGCCTCGATGGCTGCCTTGAACCAGCTGGTGATGCTCGTGGGGTGTGTGATCGCGGTACCCGAGACCACTGCCCACGCACCTGCGTCGATGGCCGCGCGTGCGTCCGCCGGAGTGTGGACGTGGCCCTCGCAGATCACAGGGAAGCCGGGAAACTCCTTGGCGGCCTCGGCGAGAAGGGCGATGTCAGGACCGTCGTCCAGCGTGGTGTCGATGGCAGGCTTGTTGTGCGAGAGCGTGGTGGACACGATGTCGCAGCCGCAGGCGACGCCGCGACGGATATCCTCGATGGTCATGCAGTCGGCCATGACGATGGTCTCGCACTGGGCGCGCAGGTCGCGAACAGTCTCCTCGAAGGTGCGGCCGTCGGGGCGCGGGCGATTGGTGGCGTCAATGGCCACCACGTCGGCACCGGCGTTCACGCAGGCAACGGCATGGCGCAGCGTGGGCGTGATGTAGACGCCGTCGTGGCCCTCCTTCCAAAGGCCAATGACGGGAATCTCAACGCGGCCCTTGATGGCGGCAATGTCCGAGAGGCCCTGGCAGCGGATTGCTGCGGCACCGCCCAGCTCGCAGGCGCGGGCGATCTGGGCCATGGTCTCCGGGTGTCGCATGGGTTCTCCGGGATACGCCTGAACGCTCACGATGAGCTTACCCTTGAGGGACTGGACGAGCGGATTGACAGCCATGGATGCTCCTCTCCGCGCGGCCACCACGGTCGCGCCGCTGTTGACTAAGCTAGCCCTAACGCGCCTTCTCCGCCACCGTCTGGGCCTCCTCGCCCCAGACGCGCAGGGCGTCGTAGACCGCCTGCGCCACCTCGGCGGGCACGCCCGGAACCTGGGCGATGTCCTCCACGCTCGCGGCACGCAAGCGCTTGAGCGAGCCAAAGCGGCGCATGATGGCCCGCTTGCGCTTGGGGCCCACGCCCGGCACGTCGTCGAGCACCGAGACGGTCATGGCCTTGTCGCGCAACTCGCGGTGGAAGGTGATGGCAAAGCGGTGCGACTCGTCGCGCACCTGCTTGATGAGGTAGAGCGAGGCTGAGCCCGAGGGCAGGACCACGGGCGTCTCGTCCCAGGGGACAAAGACCTCCTCGTCGGACTTGGCAAGGCCGCACACGGGGATGTTGAGCCCCAGCGAGGAGAGCTGCTCCATGGCAGCCGTAAGCTGCGGCTTGCCACCGTCGACCACCAGCAGGTCCGGGCGCGATCCAAAGCGCTCGTCGGCCATGCGCTCGGGCGCGTAGCGGCGGGCGAGAACCTCCGACATGCTCACGAAGTCGTTCGCCTCGGTGAGCGGCGTCTGGATCTTGAAGCGCCGATACTGGGACTTGTCAGGACGGCCGTTGGTGAAAACGACCATGGAGGCAACCGTGAAGTGGCCGTGGAGGGTCGAGATGTCGAAGCACTCGATGCGCATGGGCGGCGCGTCGAGGGCAAGCGCGCTTTCCAGCTGCAGCAGTGCCTGGTTGGTACGGTCGTCCGCGTAGCCCGTGCGCACCATGTAGCGCATGAGCGCGTGGCGGGCGTTTGCGGCGGCCATGTCCAAGAGGTGGCGCTTCTCGCCCCGCTGCGGGTGATGGATGTGGCAGGCGCGCCCGCGCTTCTCGGCAAGCCACTCTGAGAGGAGCTCGGCGTCCGGCAGGTCTACGTCCACGTCCACCTCGGACGGGATGTCTGCCGTCTCGTCGTAGTAGCGCTTGAGGAAGCCGCCCTGCAGCTCGACCTCCCCCACGTCCGCGCCCTTGTCGAGAATGAACTCGACGGTGCGCACCGTGCGGCCCTCGCGCACCACAAAGACGCACGCCGCGCTGATGGTCTCCTCGCGGTAGAAGCCGATAAGGTCGAGGGAGACGTCCGAGGAGAACATGACCTGCTGGCGGTCGTCCAGGGCGTTCAGGCTCTCGAGGCGCGCCTTCAGGCGGCCCGCGCGCTCAAAGTCGAGGTCCGCGGCGGCCTCGCGCATCTGCTCCTCAACGGCCGAGACCACGTGCGAGCGGCGCCCGGCGAGAAAGTCCTCGACCTGGCGCACGTGCTTGGCATACTCGACGGTATCGATGGCGCCTACGCAGACGCCCGGGCCCTTGCCCATGTGGTAGTCGAAGCAGGGCCGCCCCGTGCGGGCAAGCGCCAGGTTGGCCACGGCCGCCTCGTCAGGGCGGCGCTCCAGCTCTCGGCGACAGCGCTTCCACTCCGCGCACGTGGCTATGCAGATGGGGACAACCTTGCGCAGCGTGTCGATGGTGTCGCGTGCGGCGTGGGCGTCGGTGTAGGGTCCAAAGTAGCGCGTGCCCTTGCGGTGGTGTTCGCGCGTGTACTTGATGGCCGGGAAGACGTCGGACTCGGTGATGGCGATGTAGGGGTAGCTCTTGTCGTCCTTGAAATCGACGTTGAAGTATGGGTGGTATTGGGCGATGAGGTTGCGCTCGAGCACAAGGGCCTCGTGCTCGGAGCCCACCACGACATAGTCGAACGACCTCACGACCTGCATCATGAGGGGGATCTTGTCGCGGTCGTCCTGGAGCGTCACGTACTGACGCAGGCGTGCCCGCAGGTTCTTGGCCTTGCCCACGTAGACGACCTGCCCGCGCGCGTCTTTCCAGAGGTAGCAGCCGGGGTCCGTGGGTGCGTCGTCCACCTGGCGGCGCAGCTCGGGCAGGCTCTCGTCAAGCGAGCGAGCATCATCAAAATCTGGGCGAGCCCCAGGGTCGCGGATTGTCATCTCTCGCAACGCCTTCCCGTGACGGCCTTGGACTCCCGGAGCATGCTCAACGTCTCCTCTCGACGCCTAAAGGACACTTCAACAGTAGGAGTAGTATAGGATGCGTTTGAATTAACGCACATGGTTCCCATTAAAACTAGGAGAAGCAATGGCCTCACCCACGTTCGTCCCTCTCATCCTTGGGGGCGATATTGGCGCATACGCGCTTGGCCGCGAGTTCCACGAGGCGTGCGGCGTCCGTAGCATCTGCGCTTCTCAGGGTCCCATCGATGCCATCACGAAGTCTCGCATCTTTGAGTGCGCAAGCGTCAGCAGGCTTGACGACGCCGAGGTCGAGCGCGTGGTGCGCGAGACGGCCGCCACGCACGCAGACCAGAAGGTCCTACTCATCACCAACCTCGAGTCTGTGGTGGGCTGCGTCTGCCGCCTGGAGGGGCGCCTGCCAGAAAACGTGGTGACCCCAACCCCAACCAAGGAATCCGTGGAAGCGCTTGCCCACAAGGACCGCTTCATCCGCCTCTGCCGCGAGCGAAACCTCCCCACCCCTGCAACTGAGATCGTCGACCTTTCTGGCGACGCCACGGTTCCGCCGAGCGAGATTTCCTTTCCCGTGGTGGCCAAACCGTCGTTCTCGGCAGAATACGCCCCGTTCATCGCCCAGGGGTTCCGGAAGGTCTACCTCTTGAGCAGCCAGGCGGAGCTTGACGAGCTTTGGGAGAACCTACGCGCGGCAGGGTTCTCCGGCACCTTCCTGGTTCAGGAGTTTGTCCCCGGCGATGACACTATGAACGAGACCGTCACCGTCTACGTGACGCGCTCCGGTCGCATCAGCTTGCTTTCGGGAGCGCGGACCATCCTCAACGACCACTCGCCCAGCCTCATGGGAAACTCTGTGGCCATGCTCACGCAGGATGTGCCAGAGCTGTACAGCCAGGTCGCCCGGCTCCTCGAGGGCATGGGCTACCGTGGCTACGCCTGCGTAGACGTCAAGCGCGACCCGCGTGACGGTCGGGCGCTCTTCCTTGAGATAAACCCCCGCGTTGGGCGCAACTCCTACTACGTGAGCGCCGCAGGCGAGAACCCCATGGGCCACTGCATCGAAGAGCTTGTCTTTGACCGGGAACCCAGCGAGGTGCGCACTACGCGCGAGGCGCTCTACACGCTTGTCCCCCGCGGTCTTCTCAGGCGCTACCTTACCGACGAGTCCCTACGCAAGCGCGTCGAGAGTGCATACCGTGCGGGTCTCGTCTTTGACCCGCAGCGCTACGAGTACGACAACGGGGCATCGCGCATGCTGAGCGTTTCTCTCACCGAGCTTAACCAGTACCGGAAGTTCGCTCGTTACTATCCCGAGCAAAGCAGCTCGAGCTTCTAGGGGTAAGGCCACACCCCGCCCCCGGTACACGCGATAAGGAAATTGCATGAACGGGCGAGGCTTTTCTGGCAAGGTGCTATAATAGCGCGGCGTGATTCCCCGGTGGCGCAGTGGTAGCGCAGCTGACTGTTAATCAGCGTGTCGCAGGTTCGAACCCTGCCCGGGGAGCCAGACTGCAATACGGGGTCGGCGTTTTTTCGTCGGCCCCGTTTTCGTATGCGCCCCACCACACTCGGGCGCCCTTGGCAAAGTTTGGCCCCACAGAACGGACCCCAGACGGCCCGAGAAGGAGACGTCGGTGGCACACTTCATGCAATCAGAGGCATGGGCACGCTTCCAGCAGAGCCTGGGCGAGCGCGTGACCAGGCGCATAGGCGAGAACTGGAGCTTCCTTGGCGTTGAGGAGACGCAGACATTCGGCCCGTTCCACACAAAGCGCCTCTATGCGCCATACGGGCCGAGCTTCTCGGACCCCGCCGCACTTGAGCCCGCGCTCGAACAGTTCGAGCTCAATGCCCGCGAGATGGGGGACGTCTTTGTGCGCGTGGAGCCCATGGGGACCACTCCGGAGGTTGAGAAGGACGCACGCGAGAAGCTCGAGTCCCTTGGATACCACCGCGTGAGTCACCTCCTGCCCGAGGACACGTGGCGCATTAACGTAACCGTTGGTCGAGACGCCCTGCTCAAGGGCATGGACAAGTCCAACCGCAAGCGTTATCGCCAGGCTGCTGGCAAGGGCATTGAGATTCGCACGTCCACCGACCCGGAAGACATTCCGCTGCTCACCAAGCTCATGAGTGACGTTGAGGAGAGGGACGGCATCACGCTGCGCGACACCGACTATCTCAAGAAGGAGGCCGCATCGCTCTTCCCCACCGGAAACGGCCGCTTGTACCTTGCGGTGCTGCACGAGAAGGACGCCGACGGCAACCCCACCGGCGAGGAGCGCGTGGTTGCCGCAAACTTTGTCTTCCTCGACGACGACTGCTGCTACCTCATCCACAACGGCGCAGACAGCAACTACTTCAAGACCGGCGCAAACGTAGCAATGCAGGTGCAGATTGTGCTCGATGCCGCCGAGGAGGGCCGCTCGTGGTGCGACTTCCACGGCATGGCACCCGAGGGCGCCGGTCCAGAGCACCCCTGGTACGGGTTCACTAAGTTCAAGCAGTCCTTTGGCGGAGAGGCACGCCACTACCTCGGTACGTGGGAGAAGCCCATCAAGCAGGCCCACTACGCCGTCTACGACCTTGCCCGCAAGGTGATTGCGCACAAGTAGGTTTGCTGCGCCCCTAAAACGAGTTCTCGGTTGGCTTTGGATAGTAGCGCCGGAACTTACGCAGCTGATTCCACTCCGTGAGGTCGACGTCCAAGCGGCGGCGAAGGCTCATGTCAGGTGCATAGCGCTGGGGGTCAACCCGACGGCCATCGCGGATGAGGCCCCTTACCTCTGCTGCAAGCGAGCTATCGGTGAGGTAGCGCATGAGCAGGCAGTCCGGCACAATCGAGTACAGGCAGGGGTCCTCGGCACGCACAAGAGAGTGCTTCTCGCCATCCACGAGGTCGGCAACCATGACCTGCATGGGATTGGCACCTGCGCCAACAACGTAGTAGGAGTTGCGCCCAACACGAGGGTTTAGCTCGAAGAAGAGCCACTCCCCCGTTACCGGGTCGCGCTTCATGTCAATCTCTGCGAAGCCCGTATAGCGCAGGTCGCTCAGAAGGTTTTCCACCTTAGGAACCATGTCACACATGGGGCGAGAAACCATGGCCACGGAGTTGCCGCGCATGGTAGGCGCATGGTCCTCGAGCAGGGTCTGGGCAGCCGAGAAGAGGCGCAGGGAGCCCCCAGCGTCAACGTAGAGCGTGAGCGCACCCATGTGGGTGTCATCGCCGCCGATAAGCTCCTGGACAAGGAAGTCACCCGAAAAGCCGGCGGCTCGAAGCGCTGCCCAGAGGTCATCAAGTTCTGCCTGCGAGTTCATGCGGTAGACCTTGCGGAACCCCCTTGAGAAAAGGTGGCTGTAGCCGGCAGACCGGGCCGCCTTCGCGACGACCGGAAAGCGAATCTCGCAAGGCGGGATAGCGTCAGTTCCAGCAAGGTGCACGATCTCGGTCTGTAGCGTTGGAAGGCCATGGACCGCGCACAGGGCCATGAACTCGGACTTGTCACAAGCCCGCGCGAACGCCTCCCGCGAGGGGATGGGCAGGACGAACTGGGGCGGGAGCTCATCGCGAATAGCTTCGAGTGCCTCTGCGAGAGCATCGGTGGAGACCACAATGGGCATGCGAGCACCGGGGGCGCTCGAGCCAAGCTCCAGCAGGGCATGCAGGAGCTGATCGGGCGCGAACGACGGCAGCAGGTGCTTCTCGAGGATGCGCGAGTGCTCCACGGCGGCAGCGAAGCCGGTGCCAAGAATGGCCGACCGAACACCAAATGCCTCGTGGAATTCCCGAGCATAGGCGTGACAGGAAATGTCCCCACCAAGAATGACGGGGAGAAGGTCAGACCTTGACTGGGCCATTGTCATGAGAAGATACCCAACTACCGATGTGAGTGACGGAGGTGCTGCAGGCGCACAAGGGCGCCGTAGAAGGCAGTGCGCACGGGCACGTCGCGGTCGGGGGCAACGTGGACGAGTTCCTTCGAGAACTTGGTCTTGAACTCGTTGAGGCCCATAAGCTGAGGCGCGATCTCCGAGCCAACGGCCATGAGGTCATAGCGCTCGACTCCCGCTTCCCCAAGGGACTCCGCCTCGAAGAGCACGAGGCGCTCGCCAACGTGCTGTCGCATGGTGGCGTTCTTCGACGCCGCGTAGTAGCGCATGGCGACTTTACCGCTAATGGTGACAATCGACCAGGCGCAGAGCTCGCCGTCGATGCGTGCGGCAAAAACACGGGCGTGCTCGGGGCCAAGAGTGGCAAGCAGCCGCTCATAGTCCCCGCAGGGAGCGGGCGCAAAGCCGTCGCGTGCGCCTGTCTCGACCATGATCTGGTAGTACGGAGCAAAGTCCGCAACGGCGCGGTCGGTCTCATCCGCAACCTCAGCTGGACATTCACGCAAAGACTTGCGCACGTCACGACGGCCGCGCGGCTTCATGCGCGAAAGAATGCCCTCCTCGCCGCCTTCGGTCTTGATAACGACGGTTGTGTCATAGGGAATCGTGGAGAGCGTATGGCGCGCGAAGTCTACGTCCGCGTCCACTGCCAGGCGGAGGAAAACAACCTTGCCATCACGGTTGTGAACGTAGTCGCGAAGCGCCTTGAGCGCCTCGGCCTCCTCGCTGGGGGTGGGAGCCTCAAACCAAATGGGCCCATGGTGCGAGCGCAGGTAATGGAAGCGATGTGTGAGGTAGTCCATAAATGCCGCAACGGCAACAACATCGCCGTCACGCTCGATGGCTACGCAGCCCCAAGGGCTGCGTCCGGGAATGCCGGACTCATACTTAGACCAAGCTTGCGTTTGCTCAATGGGAACGTCAACGGTCTGGGCTGCCAGAAGCGACTCGAACTCAGGCCAGTCAATCTCTCTTATGCGGACGGTCATAATTCCCCCTCCGCTAATGGCGACGAGCGTCAAGCTCGCCCGCCAGCTCGTCGAGGGTGATGCCGTATTTCTCAGCAACCACGAGCATGTGGTAGAGGAGGTCTCCCATCTCGTAGCGTATGTGGTCATGGTCCTCGTCCTTGCAGGCCATGATGATCTCCGACGACTCCTCCGCAAGCTTTGAGAGCAGCTTGTCGCCCTTCTCGGGAGTGAGAAGGCGTGCCGTGTAAGACTCCTCCGGAGACGCCGACGTGCCCCGCTGGTGGATGACGACGGCAAGCCCCTCCAGGGTCTCCCCGATGTTGCCGTCCTTCACATTTGCGGTTCTAACGCCCATCTGCTCTCCTTTGGTCTGTGCGTGCAACTTACACAGTGTAAGGCAAGGGCGTCTGCGGAGTGTGCAGGCAACGTAGCGCTTGGCGTACTTAGGCGAGAGGAACCTCGCGGAAGAAGCAGCTGCGATGTCCCGTGTGGCAGGCTGGGCCGGGAGATTCCACCACGTAGATGAGGGTATCTGCGTCACAGTCAACCAAGACGCGCTTCACCTGCTGCATGTTTCCGCTGGTGGCCCCCTTGTTCCAGAGCTCCTTGCGGGAGCGCGACCAGAACCAGCTGGTACGCGTCTTGAGGGTGAGGCCCAGCGCCTCCCGGTTTGCCCAGGCAACCATGAGGACCTCGCCCGTGCCTTCCTGCTGCACCACCACGGGGACCAGGCCGTGGGCGTCAAAGCTCACGCAAGTGGGGAAGTTGTCGCAGGGCTGGGTGGGCTCGCCGGCGTAGGCGGGCGAGACGTGCGACGCATCTGTCATGGTTCTTGCTCCTTCTCGTACAGGGGTTGAGGATGGCGGTGCGCAAGGCGCGCTAGAAGTCGAGCCTTACCGGGATGCCCTGGCTCGCCATGTACTCCTTCACCTGGCGCACCGTGTACGTGCCAAAGTGGAAGACGCTCGCGGCGAGAACGGCGTCGGCCTCGCCCTCGATGATGCCCTCGGCAAAGTGCTCGAGCGTACCCACGCCGCCCGAGGCGATCACGGGGATGCTCACGGCACGAGAGACTGCGCGCGTGAGCGGGATGTCGAAGCCGTCCTTGGTACCGTCGCGGTCCATGCTTGTGAGGAGGATCTCTCCGGCGCCGCGGCGCGCGGCCTCCTCGGCCCACTCGACGGCGTCGACGCCCGTGGGGATGCGGCCTCCGGCAAGGTAGACCTCCCACTTGTCGCCCGGCCCCACCTGCTTGGCGTCTATGGCCACGACCACGGCCTGACTGCCAAAAGCGCTGGCAGCGCGTGTGATGAGGGTGGGATCGCGCACGGCGGCAGAGTTGATGGAGACCTTGTCGGCACCCGCCGAGACCATCACGCGGCAGCCCTCGACATCGCGGAAGCCGCCGCCAACGGTATAGGGGATGTGCAGCTGGCTTGCTGCGCGAGAGGCCAAGTCCACCGTAGTGGAACGGTCATCCGAAGTTGCGGTGATGTCGAGGAAGACCACCTCATCTGCGCCCTCGCGGTCATACTTGGCGGCCAGCTCCACGGGGTCGCCGGCATCACGAAGGTCGACGAAGTTGACGCCCTTAACAACGCGGCCGTCCTTGACGTCCAGGCAGGGGATGACCCTCTTAGTGAGCATGGTTACTTCCCTTCGGTGGGGGGCTGCCGTGCTTGTCGTTGCGCTCGGCGCTCGCCGCCCTTGGGGCGGCTCGCTCGCTTCGCGACTCGCGCTGCGACAAGCACGGCAGCCCGCAGTCGAAACCAACACGTTCAGGCGGTCATCCCCTGACTGGAGCCTAGGACCAGGGCCTGACCGTCTAGAAGAACAGAGAACAGAAGCCAAGCGACGTTGTGCGAGGGCGCGCTGCCTGCGCTAGGCTGCTCTGAGGCGTGACCCGCTTCTTGCAGGGCGAGTCGCGAAGCGAGCGTGCGCAAAGCGCGAGCGCCGAGCCCTGCAAGAAGCGGGTCACGCCCCACCTGCCTACCCGCACGCAGCAAGGGCGTCCTCGAGCGTGAGCGCGCCCTCGTACAACGCGCGCCCCGTTATGCAGCCCTCGACCACCTGCGGCCCCAGCGCGGCAAGCGCTCGCACGTCGTCCACGCTGGCAATGCCACCGGAGGCAACCACGGGAAAACCCGCGACCTGGGCGATGTGCCTGTACGCAGCGGGGTCGACGCCCGTCTGCATGCCGTCACGGGCGATGTCAGTGAAGACCAGGTGGCGAAAGCCCATCTCGGCAAGGCTGGAAACGAGGTCGTCCGCCGCAAGCGAGCCACCCTCGCGCCAGCCGTTCACGCGCACAACGCCGTCCTTTGCGGCGACGTCCGCCACTGCCATGTCGCCAAACTCGCTCGCCGCCTGACGGGCAAACGCGGGGTCGCGCACGAGCGCCGTGCCAATGGCGATGCGTCGCACGCCAAGGTCGGCAAGCCGGCGCATGGCGTCGATCGAGCGTACGCCGCCGCCGGCGTCGACCGAGAGCCCCTCGACCTGGCAGATAGCTCGTATCGCCTGGGCGTTTGCCTCGCGGGCGGCCTCGTCCTCGCCAAGCGCGCTCGAGAGGTCTACCACGTGCACCCAGCTGGCACCACGAGCGAGAAAGTCGCGGGCCACGGAGGCCGGGCTATCCGAATAGACGTCCATGCGTGAGCGGTCACCGTTCGCAAGGCGCACCACACGGCCGCCCACCAGGTCGATTGCCGGGAAGAGGATCATCGGACGCCCCCAGCCCTCACGATGTCGACGAAGTTCGAGAGCACCACGAGGCCCGTGGCAGAGGACTTCTCGGGATGGAACTGCACGCCAAAGACGGGACCCCGGGCAACGGCAGAGCCAAAGCTCCGCGCGTAGTGCGTACGGGCAGCAACCAGTGTGGGGTCGACATCGTCCGCCAGCGCGTAGGAGTGCGTGAAGTAGAAGTTCGAGCCGGAGGGCACGCCTCGCAGAAGCTGCGTTCTCTCGCCAACCTCGGTTGGGTAGACCTGGTCCCAGCCCACGTGCGGCACCTTGAGCCTGCCAGAGCGCAGCCGGATGACCGAGCCGGCAAAGAAGCCCAGGCCGGCGACCCAGCGGTCATCCCCGGGCGTGCCAGCAGCAACGGGCTTCTCGTTCTCGTGCGGCACGCCCCTCTCGCCCGAGCGCTCCTCGCCTCGCGAGAAGAGCAGCTGGAGCCCCAGGCAGATGCCCAGGAAGGGGACGCCGCGGCCGAGTGCGTCGAGAATGGCCTTACCCTGGCCGGACTCGTTCACGTACTCCATGGCGCTCTCAAAGCTGCCGACGCCAGGAAGCACCAGGCCAGAGGCCGCGGAGATGTCCTCGGGCGCGTCAGAGATGACCGCCTCGCCGCCCACGGCGGCAAGACCGTGCTGGACGGAGAGGAGGTTGCCCTTGTGGTAGTCGATGACGACGATCTTCGCTGATGCCATCAGAGCGCCCCCTTCGTGGACGGGATGCCCTCCACGCGCGGGTCCGGCTCGACGGCGGCACGAAGCGCACGGGCGAACGACTTGAACGTGGCCTCGAGGATGTGGTGGGCGTTCTCGCCGGCAACCTCGCGCAGGTGGACGGTCATGCCAGCGTCACGGGCCAGCCCGCAGAAGAACTCGTGACCAAGCTCGGTGTCGAAGGTGCCCACCTTCTGCGGGCCAATGGGCACGTCCCAAAAGAGCTCGCCACGGCCGGAGATGTCAACGGCAGCCATGACCAGGGCCTCGTCGAGAGGGACCAGCGCATCGCCAAAGCGGCGGATGCCGCGCTTGTCGCCCAGCGCCTGGTGGAGCGCCTGTCCCAGCACGATGCCGGTGTCCTCGACAGTGTGGTGGTCGTCCACCCAGGTGTCACCCTTCACGTGCACCGTGAGGTCCACGAGCGAGTGGCGCGAGAGCGCCGTGAGCATGTGGTCGAAGAAGCCCACCCCCGTCGAGATGTCCGAGGTACCGGTACCGTCAAGGTTCACCGTGACCTCGATCGATGTCTCGGCGGTTTGCCGAGAGACGCTTGCCACGCGTGCCATGGTCATTCCCCCTTCAGGATGGACTTGAGGGCTGCCACCACAAGATCGTTCTCCTCGGGCTTGCCCACGGTGATGCGCAGGCAGTCCTCAAGACCGGGCATTGACGAGAAGTCCCTCACCAGTATGGAGTGCTCGTCGCGCAGGCGGCACCACACGTCGTGGGCGTGCGGCACGCGAACGCAGAGGAAGTTCGCCTGGCTGGGCCACACGTACACGCCCAGCGGGGCGAGGACGTCAAGCATTTTGGAGAGGCGGCCGCGATCCTGCCGTATGGCTTGGATGGCCGGCTGAAACGCGTCTCGATGCGTGACGGCGACAAGGGCGGCGGCCTGGTCGAGCACGCTCACCGAGTAGGGCTGCCTCACGGCGGCAAGCGCCGCCACCACCGCGGGGCTTGCCAGCACGTAGCCCACGCGGGCTCCCGCCAGAGCAAACGCCTTTGAGAAGGTATGTAGAACGGCTAGGTTCTGGTACTCGCTAAGCATGTCCTCGACGGACGAGCCGGGGTCTGCAAACTCGATATAGGCCTCGTCCACAAGAACGATGCCAGGGCACGCCTCGCAGAGCCTGCGCACGCCCTCGCGCGGGAAGAGGTCGCCCGTGGGATTGTTGGGCGAGGTCACCACCACAAGCGCCGCCGTGCGCGCGGCCTCGACCAACGCATCCACGTTGGGAGCAAAGTCCTTCTCGCGCGGAACCTCGACCACGGGCGTCTCCACCATGGAGGCATAGAGCCCGTAGACCGAGAAGGTGGGCGGGCAGCTCACCAGGGCGTGCCCCGAACCGCCAAACGCTAGGAAGAAGTTGAAGAGCAGCTCGTCGCCGCCGTTGCCAACAATTACCTGCTCAGGTACCACGCCGTGCCACGCGGCGATCTTCTCGCGCAGCTCTCCGCAAAGGGGAACGGGATAGCGGTTCCACGCGGCATCGGTCACGGCCTTGGCGAGCGCCGGTGTCACCTCGGGCGGGATGCCGTAGTTGTTCTCGTTTGCCGAGAGAATCACGTCCACGGGGGAAAAGGCCGGGTCGTAGGGCTCGAGCGCCGCCGCGGACGGCCGCATGAGTGCGCGGACCTCTGGTGTGATGCCTGTCATCTCTCCCCTATCCCTCGTATCCGGGCAGCTTTGGCACGCCCGGCTCGTCGAACGTGCGCGGCCACGCGGTGTGGGTTGCGTCCTCGCAAGCGGCGGCCGCGTTTGCGAAGTCCTTCTCGCCCTGCTCGGCAAGCTTCACGCGTAGCCCGGCAGAAAGGGCGTGCGCCCAAAGCCCCTCGGCCTGGGCCATGGCCTGGACGGCGGGAGCGTCGGCGAGAAGGCCCTGCGGCGTGTAGGAGATGACGCTCGAGTGCTTCTGGAAGTCGTAGACGCCCAGGGGGTTGGAGAAGCGCGCGGTGCCCCCCGTGGGGAGCGTGTGATCGGGACCAGCAGCGTAGTCCCCCAGGGGCTCAGAGCTCCAGGCGCCCACAAAGATGGCACCTGCGTTGCGCACAGACCCCAGAAGAGACATGGCATCCTCGCAGTGCAGCTCGAGGTGCTCCGGCGCCACCACGTTCACGGCCTCGACGGCGTCTGCCAGCGTTGCGGCCACAACCACCACTCCGCGGTCGTCGAGCGAGGCGCGGGTGATCTTCTCGCGCGGACTCTGCGAGACCAGGCGCTCCACGGCGTCGAGGACACGGTCTGGAAGCGATGCGTCGCAGGTCACGAGGTAGCAGGACGCCATGGGGTCGTGCTCGGCCTGGGCCATGAGGTCCGCCGCCACCACTACGGGGTCTGCCGAGGCGTCCGCCAAGACGCAGACCTCGGAGGGCCCGGCGATCATGTCGATGCCCACATCCCCGGAGACGTGGCGCTTGGCGGCCGCAACGTAGGCGTTACCGGGGCCAACAACCTTGTCGACGCGAGGGATGGACTCGGTGCCGTAGGCCACGGCGCCAATCGCCTGGGCACCTCCCACGGCGTAGACCTCGTCGACGCCCGCCACCGAGGCCGCGGCCAGCGTGTATGCCGAGAGCGTGCCGTCGTGCTGGGGCGGCGTCACCATGACAACGCGCCGCACGCCGGCGACCTTTGCGGGAATGGCGTCCATCAGCACGGTCGAGGGGTACTGAGCGCGGCCTCCGGGCACGTAGATGGCCACGGAGTCGAGCGGCGTCACCTTGACGCCCAGGATGGTGCCGTCGGGGCGCGTCTCGAACCAGGAGTTCTCGCGCTGGCGCTCGTGGAACTCGCGAATCTGGCGGTAGGCGCGGCGCAGGGACGAGAGGAACTCCGCATCCACCATGCTGGGGGCGGCGTCCACCAGCTCCTGCGGGACGCGGAACTCGCTGGGGCAGGCGCCGTCGAAGCGCTGACAGTACTCGCGGACGGCTGCGTCGCCCCTCTCGCGCACATCATCCACGATGGCTGCGGCGCTCTCCATCACCTCGCGAGGAAGCGCCCCCGAGCGATTGAGGTCTGCCTGCGTGAGCGCCTGTCCGGCGGCAAGCGTGATCCTTCTCAAAGCTACTCCCCTCCCGCGACCTCGGCGAGACGCGTTGCCAGGTCGCGAATCCTCTTGTCGCAACGGTATGCGGCCGGGCCCGCGAAGAAGCGGGCGGTGCACTCCATGACCTCATCCACCACAACCAGGTCGTTCTCGCGGAGCGTGGTTCCCGTTGCGGTGATGTCCACGATGCGGTCGGTCATGCCCACGATGGGGCCAAGCTCGATGTTTCCGTGCAGGGTCACAATGTCCACCTGCTGGCCAATTGAGTCGTAGTAGGCCTGCGTGATGCGCGGGTACTTGGTGGCCACGCGCACGGTGCCGCGCCAGGCGTAGTTGCGCTCGGCGAGGCCCGCCTTGGAGCGCGGCTCGGCAACCACAAAGCGGCAGCCGCCAAAGCCCAGGTCGACGAGCTGGAGCACGTCCATGTTGGCCTCCACGAGCGAGTCGCGCCCGCAGATGCCGCAGTCGCAGCCGCCGTGGCCCACGAAGGCCGGCGCGTCCTGGGCGCGCACGATCACGTACTCAACGTCACCCTCGCGCACCGTGAGCTGGCGGCCGGGGTCACGCAAGCCCTCCACGGGCAGCCCCGCAGCCTCCAGAACGCGGATGGTGTCCTTGAGGAGCGACCCCTTGGGGACGGCAATGCGCAGAGGCCTCTCGGCAAGCCTCACGCCGGGGGTGACCACACCCGACTCTCCCGGCTCGCCCAGAATCTCCTGCAGGCGCTCGAGCGAGAGGGCAAATCCGCAGGCAGCGGTATTCTCGCGGCCCAGGTTGGCGAGAACCGCGTCGTAGCGGCCGCCGGAGGCCAGCGAGGCCGCGATGCCCTCGGCGTAGCCCTTGAAGAT
Organism: Atopobiaceae bacterium; assembly: GCA_902834555.1. GTDB lineage: Bacteria > Actinomycetota > Coriobacteriia > Coriobacteriales > Atopobiaceae > Tractidigestivibacter. The sequence continues at coordinate 1,203 of CADFJN010000013.1, read as the reverse complement.
GATGCCCGTGTAGTAGTCGAAAGAGTTGATGATCGAGAAGTCAAAGGACGCGCGGCCGTCAGAGAAGAGGTCCGAGAGCGAGCCCACGAGACGCTCAAGCTCTGCGGTGCCGCGCGCGTCCTGCTGGACGCCCGCCTCGTCGAGTAGGGCGTCGAGCTCTTGGATCACCTCGGTGCCGCCCACCAGGCGCGGAATGCGGCAGATGGCGCGGGCCGCGGTGGCCTCAAGCTCGCCTGCTGCAGCGGCCTTCTCGACCAGCTCGTCCAAGGAGACGAAGTCAGAGTCGTGCACCAGGGCAAGCGCATCCTCGCGGAAGCGCGCGCTGGGGGCACAGGTGTCAAGCAGGGCCTTGAGCGGCGTGACCGAGCCCAGCACGATGCGCCACGCTGGCACGTCAAGCGCACCGAGCGTCTCGGCGAGAAGGCCCACGACCTCGTGCTCGGCGGCCGCGCCGTCACCGCCTACAAGCTCCACGCCAAGCTGCGTGAACTGGCGCGGCTGACCCTTGAGCGAGGACTCCTCGCGCACGACCGGCGCCTCGTAGCGAAGGCGCACCGGCAGGCGGTCCGGGCTCACGCGCGTGGAAATCATGCGTGCGATGGGCAGCGTGAGATCCGGGCGCAGCGTGAGGAGGCTGCCGTCCACATCAAAGAGCTGGAACGGCAGACCCTTGATGCGGCCGGCCCGCTCGAGGGCGTCGCGCGACTCCAAGAGCGGCGTCTCAACCGGAAGGTATCCATGCGACGAGAAGACCTCGCGCACGATGCCGGAGATGCGCTCGCGCGCGAGCGCCTCCTGAGGAAGGATGTCACGGAACCCGCTTGGTGTGCCTGCTATCACGCCTGCCCCTCTCCCCTTCTGGTACGTAGAGCATACCGCTCCGCCGCGACAGAAATTACGGTGTGCCACTTGTCGCGACGCGCGTTTCTTGCGTTGTCACTTTAGCATACTAAAGTGCTGTGCGCTGTGTGGACGCCAGGCACACAGAGCGTTAACGCTCCATTCATATGGGGAGCTTGGACCGCAGCGGGTTGCTTCTCGGCGACGGCTTGTTCCTCTCGGCGGCCATCCGACGGCGACATCCGAAGACCCCACAGAAACTCGCCCTCCGGCGAGAAAACGGCACCCGAGAGGTCCTTTCGTACGTGATGGGGGTGCGGACTCGAAGTTGGACCACGGGGTGGTCCGGGACTGGAGGTCCGC
>CADFJN010000012.1 GCA_902834555.1 Atopobiaceae bacterium | reverse complement strand
CATATCGGCTGCAGGTTCCTGCCATCCCGCTGTCCACCAAAAGATTACGGCTCACTCCTCGGCGAGCCTGGCGTGCACGAAGCGGTAGCCGCGGGCGCAGCGGCCCTCCTCGCGGAAGACGCGCTCCACCTCCCCGCCCAGCTCGTCCGCCTCGTCGGGGGCGCAGGCGGAGCCGTCGGCGAGCCTGCGCCTCCAGTACTCATAGGAGCTCTTCGATATCCCCAGGAAGCGGGCGATGGGGCGCAGGGGCAGGCCTGTCTCCCGCCTCAATCTCTCGCCGAGCTCTGCCTTGCTCCTGTTGGAGGTCAAACCCGGGAGCGAGCCTCCCGCTTTTAGGTCGTCCAACACCGCCCTGAGCAGCCTGTTCTCCACCTGGTCGGGGTTGAGCCCCGACAGCGGGCCGGTGGCGGGGGCGTCGTAGAGCCCCGCGCCGCGGTCCTCGGCCTCGTCCGACCTCGCCATGGCAACCGCCTCCGTGCGTCGTCCCGGGCGCGACCGTGCGCGCCCGCCACGCAGGCTACCACACCCGGCGACCGAGTGGGGGAGGTGCCCCCTCGACCACTCCCTCACGGCGGTCACGCCGCAGCCCACGAGCTCGGCCGCCCCCCTCGCGCCCATGCCCTCCTCGAGGGCGTAGAGCGCGAGCTCCACGTCGTCCCTGCCGTACATGCGGACCCCCCTCCGGACCACGCGCGTGGTCCAACATCGAGTCCGCACCCCCTTGCCGAGAAGAAATCGCGCTCCGGCCACCCGACGCCGTTCGCCAACGCTGCTACGGTACATCAAGCGCTGGTTTGGGAAGAACATGGGGGAGCGAGGCAACGTAAGGACGGGCCGCGCGATTTCCAACCGCATTGGAGGAGCCATGAACGAGGTCGAGAAGTGCATCCGCGAGCGTCGCAGCACCCCTAGGTTCAAGCAGGTCCCCGTGGCGCGCGAGCTGGTCGAGCGCGTCATCGAGGCCGGCCTTTGGGCGCCCTCCGGCATGAACAAGCAGTCTCCCATCATTGTGGCCGTGACCAACCGCAAGCTTCGCGACGAGCTGGCCGAGGAGAACCGCCGCATCATGGGCGCACCCGAGGGCATGGATCCGTTCTACGGCGCTCCCGTCGTTCTTGTGGTTCTCGCCAGTGCCTCGGCACCCACGCGCGTGTACGATGGCTCGGCGACCATCGAGAACATGCTGCTTGCCGCACAGTCGCTTGGCCTGGGCAGCCACTGGATTCACCGTGCCAAGGAGGAGTTCGAGGAGCCCCGCTACAAGGAGCTGCTGGCAAGCCTGGGCGTGCAGGGCGATTACGAGGGCATTGGCCACGTGGTGATTGGCTACCCAGACGCTGAGAAGGCCCAGCCCGCACGCAAGGACGGCCGCGTCTTCTGGGCTGAGTAGCACGCTCGTAAGGAGGGATTCAATGCGCGTCACGCACATCTACCACAGCGGCTTTGCCGTTGAGCTTCCTGCCTACACGTTGCTCTTCGACTGGTACACGGGCGAGCTTCCCCAGCTCCACCGTGACCTCCCGCTGGTGGTGTTCGTCTCGCACGAGCACTCCGACCACTATGGCCGCTGCATCTGGCCGCTGCGCGAGCAGTTCCCCAACACGCATTACGTGCTGGGCAAAGACGTCGCAGCAGACGCGCCGGCAGACGCCCGCGTGACCGCAGTCGAGCCGCACGCGTCCTACGAGCTGCGGCTGCCCGCCGCACCGGGAGCTGCCCCCACCACGCTCGCCATCCAGACCCTCGAGTCCAACGACGAGGGCGTGGCGTTTCTCGTCCGCGCTGGCGAAACCTCGATCTACTTCTCGGGTGACCTCAACTCCTGGCAGTGGCGCCGTCCGGCCGACCAAAACGCCGCATCCGAGAAGTTCTTCCGCACGGAGCTCTCGCGCATTGCCTCCGGTCCGGTGGACCTTGCCTTTGTTCCGCTCGACCCGCGCCTCAAGGACCCAGCGGCCGGAATTGCAGCCTTTATGGACGTGGTTGGCGCCCGCGCGCTCTTCCCCATGCACTACTGGGATGACGCCGACGCCGCCCGCGCCCTTATGGCAGACGCGCGTCTGGCCCCCTACGCAGGCATTACGCACTTCGAGGACGTCTGCGAGCTGCCTGACCCGCCCGCGCACCCGGCCTAGCGCCGCGGCCATCCCGCGCGAAACTGAAAGCGTGATTTCCGCGCATTGGCTATAGTTCCCACTGTCCTGAGCGGAACCAGAGACATTTCCGCCTGGACTAGCCAATCCCGGGAGTCGCCCCATGCAAGAATGCACCACTACAAGCAGCTTCGAGCGCGTGCTCGACGCTCGTCTCGTCCTGTCTGTCATCGCCGCCGGCATCATGTCGTTCTCAGGCGTGACCGTCGAGACTGCCATGAACGTCACGTTCCCTTCGCTCATGGCCGAGTTCAACATCACCACCTCGACCGTCCAGTGGATGACCACGTCCTACCTGCTGGTTCTTGCCACCGTTGTCCCTACCTCGTCCTACCTCAACAAGCGCTTCCGTACCCGTAGCGTGTTCATCGCGGCCATGTGCTTCTACATTGCCGGCATCGTGTGCGGCTTCACCGCGGTCTCATTCCCCATGCTTTTGTGCGGCCGCATCCTCGAGGGCGTGGGCACCGGTATCGCGCTTCCCCTCATGTTCAACATCATCACCGAGCAGGCGCCCAAGAAGAACATGGGCGTCATGATGGGCATTGGCACGCTGGTCACGGCCATGGCACCGGCCGTTGGTCCCTCCGTGGGCGGCTGGCTTGCGGAGAACTACGGGTGGCGCATGATCTTCGCGGCGCTCCTGCCCGTACTGGGCGTAGCCTTCCTCCTGGGCGTGTTCTCCATCCGCCAGAGCCACGAGGTCTCGCGCGACCCCTTTGACGTTCCCGGCTGGCTTGCCATTGCCGTGTCCTTTGCCACGCTGGTCTTTGCCGTTGACCTTGGCTCAAGCCTTGGCTGGACTAGCCCCGCCGAGCTCTGCCTGCTGGCCGCCTTCGTGGTGCTTCTCGTCCTGTTTGTGCGCCGAGAAGGGCGAGCAGACCACCCGCTCATCTCCCTTGCCGTCTTCTCTCAGCGCCGCTCTCGGGCCAGGTCCTCGACCGCTTTGGGCCGAGAAGGCCAATCCTGGTGGGCGCCACCTGCGCCCTTCTCGGCACGGTGCTCTTTGCCGCGCTCTCGCAGTGCCTGCCTACGTTGCCGGCCATCGCCATCTACGTGTGCTTTGCCTTTGGCCAGAGCCTCATGGTGGGCAACACCATGACCGAGTCCCTCTCGTTTCTGCCCGCAGCCATCAAGGCCGACGGCAACGCAGTGATCAACACGCTGCAGCAGCTGGCGGGCGCAATTGGTACCAGTGTTGTGACAGCCGTGGTCAATGCGGCGCAGGTGGGGGCCACCGACATGACGTGGGCGACCATGGCCGGCACGCGTGAGGCGTACCTGCTTCTGGCATGCGTGGCCGTGGTGCCCCTGGCATCGATGGCGTGGGTCACCGCGCGCCCGGCGCAGGCGGCCTAGTCCACCTGCGCGGCGTTCGTGCCGTCATCTAGCAGCCAGCGGATGCCCCGCGCGGTACGCAGGTCCTCGTCCACAAAGTGGTTTCCGGGGTTGAGCTCAAAGCGCGTGGCGACGCCCGCTTGCTCGAATCTCTCCGCAACCTGACGCGTGTCCTCAAGCACGGATCGCATGGCACGGTTGCGCGTGTGCGGCTCGGCATCGCCAAGCGAGAAGTACGCGCGTTGTACGGCAGGCCTGGGCCTGTTTCCTGCGACGTATTTGACAAAATCCGGATACCACAGAGAGCCGGAGATGCTGGCCACGCGCTCGAAGGCGCCACTCTGCGTTGCCGCCCACGCGGCAAAGAGTCCTGCAAGCGAGTAGCCAGCAAGCGCCGAGAAGGACGGTGCCATGCCGTGCTGTGCGAGAAGCGCCTCGGCATGCGGCATGATTTCGCGTCCGAGAAGCTCGAGCTGCGCCGCTGCGGCACCCTCGTATGCGCTGCCGCCGCGAAATACCGGCGCGGCCGGCCACGGGGTGAGGTCGTTGTCCCAGCTCTTTGGGGCTATTGCCACGAGGGCCATCGCCGGACGGCCTGCCGGCCTGCCGTCTTCGCCCAGGCGCTGCCACACGTCTGCCCCGTCACCCTCAAATACGTGCAGGTAGACAACGGGAACGTTGGCCAGGCGAGCGCCGCCACCCGCGGCCGGTTCCGTCGCGCGGAGGGTGACCTTCTCGCCCCCGACCTCAAAGCTCTGCTCGACCATGCCCCCGCCTCCAGCGTTCCGGCGTCGCTAAACCAGCGAGAGTAGTACATATGCCGCGACTCCCGCCACGCAGTACCATAGCATCGAGTGCGTGCGCCACGCCACAAGAACTACCACACCGGCCGCAACCAGCGGCATGAGCCCCGCCCATAGCCCGGCGTCGAACATGGTGGGGGAGAGCAGATCGTTTGCGACCAGTGCCGCAAAGGCGGCTGGCGGGATGTAGCCCAGCGCCTCAACCACGTGTGGCGAGAGGGGACGGCCGCGCAGGGCAATCACGGGCACCACGCGGCATACGAGAATGAACGCGAACGAGGAGAGCCAGAGCACAAGGAACTGAGAGGTGCTCATCGGGCGCCACCTCCCGGGGCGGACCCTGGGGGCTCTGCGGATGCGGCGGACTCCTCGCCATTGCCGCCGTCACCGACGCCGCGTCGCGGCGCAAGCCCCGAAGCCATCCCTGCGGCCACGCCCACAAGCGCCGCGAGCGGCACGGCCACGCCGCCCATCCCGTTCCACTTGCAGAGCGCAACCGTGACCACCGCGCCAAGCACCGCGCAGACGGTACCGCGCGTGTGAGGTTGAGCGTAGAGCAGGTAGATGAAGAGCGAGGTCATCGCAAAACCTGCGATGGCGGTGGGGATGTCGACCACGGAGCCAAGCGCGGCGCCGGCCGCGCATGATGCGGCCCAGGTAAGCTGCACGCTCACGTTGAGACCCAGCGCGTGCCGTGCCGTCCATGCGTCGCCCGACGCAAGGCGCGAGAGCGTGATGCCGTACGCCTCCTCGGTGTAGCAGCACGCGATGGCTAGGGACTGCCTGCGTCCAAAGCGCTTGAGGTATGGCGCGAGCGACGCCGAGTAGAGTGCAAAGCGCGTAGAGATGGCCGCCACCGAGGCGATGATCGAGAGCAAAGGGGTTCCTGCCAGCCAGAGGTTGCTCATCATGAACTGTCCACCGCCCGAGAGAAACGTGAGGCCAAGCACAAAGTTCATGAGTGGCGTCATGCCAGCCTTGGCGGCCAGCACGCCGCAGGGAAGTCCCACGGCCACGTAGGAGAGCATGACCGGCCAGGCGGCCGACAGGACTTCCCTGGCGGTTGTTCTCGTTGCTTCTCGCACCGGGTCTCCTGAGCTGTTCGGGTGGTGGGCTGTCATCGTACGCCCGCTCGTCCCGTGCTCATACCCGTCGCACGCCCTCCCAGATCCACATGATTACCGGTGCAGGGATGACCTTGTCGGCAATCCTCATGAGGAGTCCCGTTACGCAGCACGTGGCGATGGGGTAGTTCACGGCGTTTACCAGCATCGACCAGCGAACCACCCGACGCGCGCCCAGCACGGGGAAGGGATGGCGCACCGTCTGGCCGTTGGCCGTCTGGCGTGCGACGTCGATGAACTCGGTCTTCACCCACAGCGGGCACACCGCCGTCACAAAGATGCCGCGACCGCGCAGCTCAAAGCGGAGTGCCCGCGTGTAGCTGCGGACAAACACCTTGCTCGCCGCGTACACGTTGAGTCCGGGCAGCGGCTGGAACGACGCGCTGGACGCAATCTGGATGATGCGCCCACCGCGCTCCATGTGCGCAAGCGCCACTTGCGTCACGTCGACAAGCGCGCGGCAGTTGAGGTCGACCATCGTGTCGACCTCCTCGCAGGTCATGTCGGCGTAGGTGCCAAACTTCCCTAGGCCGGCCGCATTGACGAGAAGGCCAACGGAGAACTTCTCGCCACGCGCCTTGTCCTGCGCCGCCGCCTCGTCAAGAAACCCTCTGAGCTGCGTAATCGAGGCCTTGTCTGTAAGGTCGAGAGGAACTGACCGCACGGGCGTCGAGAGCTCGGCCGCCAGTTCCTCCAGGCGCTCGCGCCTGCGGGCCACGGCCCAGATCTGGTCGTAACCGCCCTGCTCATTTGCCCAACGTGCGTATTCGCGGCCCAGTCCGCTCGATGCGCCGGTAATCAACGCTATGCGCATGACGCCGCCTCTCTATGAGACAAAGGGAAACTTCCTTTGTCTCATGCGAGCTTCGAAATCACCTCTGCTGCGTCTCCATCGTACAGCGCGGACCTCTCGGCGATGCGCGCGGGCGCAATCACACCGCCCATGTTGAGCTGCACGTAGCGCGCGTTGCGGTTCTCCGCCACCTGCTGCCAGAAGGGGTACTTGATGATGCCTGGGGTGTTTGCGCCAACACCAATCTCCAGATAGAGCACCTTGTCATGGGCGTGCTTGCGCACGAAGGCGTCATAGCGGCGGGCGGCTGCGTGCCAGCCTTCGTCCTCCACAAAGCGGCCGTCTACCCTAAGGTTCATGGTCATGGGCTCACCGCATATGGGGCAACGCGGGATCAGCTCGGTGGGAATGCGAAGGTCCTGCTCGGCGTTGACCATCTGGCGCACGGCGTCGTAGTTGTCATACGTGCGGCGGTGGCATGGGACCGAACACTGGAAGAGCCCGTAGTCGCCCTGCGTGTAGAAGAGCCGCTTCTTGTCGAAGCCGGCGCGCTGGAACTGGTGGTCGACGTTGGTGGTGAGGACAAAGTAGTCCCGGCCGTCCACAATGCGACGAAGGTCAAGGTATGTGTTCCCCACCGGTCCGGCGTAGCGCTCGTTCCAGATGACGCGGGACCACCAGGCCCAGAACTCCTCCTGCGAGTCGTAGGGATAGAAGCCGCCGGAGTACTCGTCGTGGAAGCCGTAGCGCTGCGCAAAGTCGCCGTAGAGCTGCTCGAAGCGCTCGCCTGTGTATGCAAAGTCCGGACCGCATGCTGCCGAGAGCCCCGCGCCGGCGCCTATGAGCACGGCGTCGCTCTGGTCCAGCCAGGTGGCGATTTGCTCAGCGGCTTGTGAGGAGGTCTCGATAGATTTGCTCGTCCACTGGCTTGAAGACATTGAAGATCACCTTCATCTGGGAATGATTGGGTTGCTCGCTCTTAAAGGCTCGCAGCGTGTTGATTGCCACCTGCGCCGCTTCGCGGTTGGGATAGCGAAACTCTCCGGTCGAGATGCAGCAGAAGGCGATGCTGCGCAGGTCGTGTGCGGCGGCAAGCTCAAGGCAGGAGTGGTAGCAGCTGGCAAGAAGCTCGCGGTCGTGCGCGGAGGGGATGCCTGTTGGGACGATTGGCCCCACGGTGTGGAGCACGTGCGCGGCAGGCAGATTGAAGCCGGGCGTGAGCTTGGCCGCGCCAGTTGGCTCCTCGTGGCCCTGCTCGTCCATGATGCGCTTGCAGGCAAGGCGCAGCTGGATGCCGGCATAGGTATGGATGGCATTGTCGATGCAGCGGTGGTTGGGGACAAAGCAGCCGAGCATCTGGCTGTTTGCGGCGTTCACGATGGCATCGGCGTCAAGCGTGGTGATGTCGCCGCGCCATACGGCCATGCCGTCTGCGTTGAAGGGGAGGGCCGAGACGCGCGTAACACCCCGCTCCTCCAGGCGTTTCTTGAGATAGGCATCTTGGACGGCGAGAAACTCCCCGCTTGCGGGTTCCGGCATACGAACGTTCATGAGGGCCCGCAGCAGGTGGCGACGGTCATCGAGCGAGGACGGCATGCCGATGGGGCCGCCGATTGCGTAGGTGCAGGCAGGGTCTTCTAGCAGCGTGTTTATGAGGTACTCAAGCCGTCCATCTTGCGTCATGGTTTCCTCCCCTTGCTGGGCGGGCGCCGGGGTGCCCGCCGTATTCACTGGTCTCAGTGTGGCTTGTTGACTCCACATAGGGAAGTACGCACTTACAAGTAGGCTGGTTACCTTAGGGAAACTACTGGATCCGGACGTTGAGCTGCATAAAAACGCTCTATCGGACGGAAATCTGGGACTCCGTGCATAAAAATGCTCTATCGAACGGTGCGTTTCTGCTGCAATTATCAAATATACAACTAAACATGCAAAATGATGCATTACCTATCAAAAATTTGCATTTACACGCATAGATATTTAAATAGTTGATGCTAATGGAACTGAGGCACCGTTCGATAGCCCGTTTTTGTGCAGCGCCAGCGATTTTCCCGTTCGATAGACCTATTTTGTGCAGCACTAGGTGTCTTACGTTCTCATCCAGCCTTTGTTTTGCCCTCAGGCAGCTGTCCTAGAGCAACGGGCGCAGGAAGGACAGACGCAATGCTGGCAGGAGAATTGCACAAGCAAGCTATGCGGCCGTCTCGCACAAGAAAAGCCCCGCCGGAACTGGGTTCCGGCGGGGCAGTCAAGCAGCAAAGTCTAGCTTACGCAAGCGCGCGGCTAGTCCTCGTCCTTCGAGAGCCAGGAGAACATGGAGCGCACGCGCTCGCCGGTGGTCTCGATGGGGTGCGTGTTGATCTTCTCGCGCTCCTCGAGCAGCTTCTTGTGGCCGTTGTTGCAGTCGTCGACGAACTCCTGGGCAAACGAGCCGTCCTGGATGCGCTTGAGGATGTACTTCATGGCCTCGCGCGACTTGTCGTTGATGACCAGCGGACCGGCGTAGTACTCGCCGTACTCGGCCGTGTTGGAGATGGAGTAGTTCATGAAGTGGATGCCCTTCTCGTACATGAGGTCCACGATCATCTTCATCTCGTGATAGCACTCGAAGTAGGCCAGCTCCTCGGGGTAGCCAGCCTCGGTGAGGGTCTCGAAGCCGGCCTTGACCAGCTCGACCAGGCCGCCGCAGAGAACTGCCTGCTCACCAAAGAGGTCCTCCTCGGTCTCCTCGGCGAAGGTCGCCTTGATGAGGCCGGAGCGGGCACCGCCCAGCGCCCACGCGTAGGACATAGCCAGCGGCCACGCGTCACCGGTGGCGTCGGTCTCAACGCAGACCAGGTCGGGCACGCCGGAGCCCTCGGTGTACTGACGGCGCACGATGTGGCCCGGGCCCTTGGGGGCAACCATGATTACGTTGACGCCCTCGGGAGCCTTGATGTAGCCGTAGTGGATGTTGAAGCCGTGGGCAAAGGCCAGAGTGTTGCCCGGCTCGAGGTTGGGCTCGATGAACTCCTTGTAGACCGCCGGCTGAGTCTCGTCGGGGGTCAGGATCATCACGACGTCGGCCTCCTTGGCGGCCGTCGCCATGTCCGTCACCTTGAGGCCGTGCTCGCGGGCCTTCTCGGCGGACTTGGAACCCTCGCGCAGGCCAACGCGCACGTCGACGCCGGAGTCCATGAGGTTCAGCGCGTGGGCATGGCCCTGCGAGCCGTAGCCGATAATGGCGACCTTCTTGCCCTGGATGATCGAGGGGTCGCAGTCCTTCTCGTAGTAGATGGTGACGGCCATGTCGTACTTCCTTTCGTTTGTGCCGTTTCCTTCTATGTTCAACCGCCGGGTGGCGGTTTGAACCGTGTTCGTGGGGCCGGGTGCAGGCGCCGGCCCACGGGGTGCTACTGGTCGTGCCCGCGCGACATCGCGATCTTGCCGGTGCGCGTGAGCTGGCGAATGCCGTAGCTGCGGAAGAGGTCCTCAAGTGCGTCGAGCTTGCTCTCGGTACCGGTGGCCTCCACCGTGAGCGTGTTCTTGCCCACGTCCACGATGTTGGCGCGGAAGACGCCCGCGATCTCGATGATCTCGTGGCGGCGCTCCGGCGAGCATTGCACCTTGAAGAGCACCAGCTCGCGCTCGATGGCGTCGTCCTCGGTGAGGTCGGAGATCTTGAAGACCGAGACAAGCTTGTGCAGCTGCTTGGTGATCTGCTCGAAGCCCACGTCATCGGCCTCGACGATGATGGTCATGCGCGAGAGGTTCTCGTCCTCGGTGGGAGCAACGGTGAGCGAACCAATGTTGAACCCGCGCCGGCTAATCATGCCGGTGACGCGCGAGAGCACGCCCGGCTTGTTCTCGACCAGCACGGAGAGGATGTGCTTCATCATTCGTCACCGTCCTTCTCGCCGCCCGCTGTGGCGGGGCGTCCGTCCTTGCCAAAGCCCTTTCCGGAGACGCGAACGCCGCCAAGCGTCACGTCCAGCGCACCGATGATGTCGTCGATAGGCGCGCCGGGGGCAACCATGGGGTAGACCGTCTGGTCCGTGGGAATCACGACGTCCAGGAGGTACGGCTCCTTGGAGGCGAGCATCTCGTCAAGCGCATCCTCGACCTCCTCGGGGCGAGAGATGCGCCGGCCGCGCCAGCCGTAGGCGTCTGCCAGCTTCACAAAGTCCGGCACGTCGGGCAGCTTGGTGAACGAGTAGCGCTCGTGGTAGAAGAGCTTCTGCCACTGGTAGACCATGCCCAGGGCGCTGTTGTCGATAATCATCACCTTGACTGGCACGTTCTCCTGGATGGCGGTGGCCATCTCCTGCACGTTCATCTGGAACGAGCCGTCGCCGGCAATGCAGACCACCTCGTCGTCGGGGCAGCCGATTTTGGCGCCAATGGCGGCAGGGAAGCCAAAGCCCATGGTGCCGGCGCCGCCGGACGAGAGGAACGTGCGTGCGTGCTCGCGGTGGATGTTCTGGTGCGCCCACATCTGGTGCTGGCCCACCTCGGTGGTGACGATGGAGGCATTGGGATCAAGCTTGTCCGAGAGCATCGAGAGCACGACCTCGGGTGCGATCTTGTCCGGGTAGTCGATGGTGCTGGCAAAGTCGTCGGTGTAGAACGGCCAGCGCTCGCGCCACGAGCAGACCTCGGCAAACCAGCCGTCGTCCACGGGCTTGGCGTCCTCCTTGTGCAGGCGCTCGTTGAGCGAGGCGAGAACCACCTTGGCGTCTCCTACGATGGGCACCGTGGGGTTCACGATCTTGCCTATCTCGGCCGGGTCGATGTCGATGTGGATGACCTTCGCGTGTGGCGCAAACTCAGAGACCTTGCCGGTCACGCGGTCCGAGAAGCGCGCGCCCACGGCGATGAGCAGGTCGCACTCCATGACGGCCATGTTTGCGTACTTTGAGCCGTGCATGCCAACCGGCCCCAGGTTGTGCTTGTTTGAGCAGGGCATGGCTCCCTTGCCCATGAGCGAGGTCACCACGGGAATGTCCATGGTCTCAGAGAGCTCGACCAGCTCCTGGCAGGCGTGGCTGGTCACGATGCCGCCGCCGGCGTAGATGAGCGGGCGCTTGGCCTTCATGATGAGCTGCGCGGCCTGCTTGACCTGCCGTGCGTTGCCGCGGTAGGTGGGCTTGTAGCTTGCGATGCTAATGGAGTCCGGGTAGTGGAAGACCATCTGCGAGCCGGAGAGGTCGCTGGGGATGTCGATGAGGACGGGGCCCGGGCGGCCGGTGGAGGCAATGTAGAACGCCTCGCGGAAGGTGCGCGTGAGGTCGTCGGTGGACTGCAGCAGGAACGAGTGCTTCACGATGGGCATGGTGATGCCCACGATGTCCGACTCCTGGAACGAGTCGGTGCCAATGACGCCGCGCGTGACCTGGCCGGTGATAACCACCAGGGGCACGGAGTCCATGTATGCGGTCATGATGCCCGTCACGGTGTTGGTGGCGCCGGGGCCAGAGGTGACGAGAACAACGCCCACCTTGCCCGTGGCGCGGGCATAGCCGTCGGCCATGTGGGTTGCGCCCTGCTCGTGCCTGGCCAGCACGTGGTGGATGCGCTTGGAGTCATAGAGCGCGTCGTAGATCTTGATTGCCTGGCCGCCGGGGTAGCCAAAGATCGTGTCGACGCCCTCGCACTCCAGGCTTGCGATGATCGCCTGGGCGCCGGTCATGGTCTTGCCCTCGTACTCCGAGTGGGAGCCCATGCCAAAGGGCTTTCCCTCGATGGCCGTCTGCTTGCGGGCGAGCTTCTCGGCGACGGACGCCGCGTGGCTGTCGGTGTTCGTCATGACAGGTATGCCCCCTTGTCTGCGCTGGTCACGAGCTTGGCGTAACGGGAGAGGACGCCCGTGGTGTACTTGGGCGCGGGCGGCTCCCAGGCGGCACGACGGCGCGCCAGCTCGTCCTCGTCGACGAGCAGGTCGAGCGTGCCGGCCTCGATGTCGATGGAGATCTGGTCACCCTCGTGCACCAGGGCGATGGGGCCGCCGGCTGCGGCCTCGGGGCTCACGTGGCCCACGCAGGGGCCCTTGCTCGCGCCGGAGAAGCGGCCGTCGGTGATGAGGGCGACGGACTTTGCCAGGCCCATGCCGCAGATGGCGGAGGTGGGGGTGAGCATCTCGCGCATGCCAGGACCGCCGGCGGGGCCCTCGTAGCGAATCACCACGACGTCGCCGGGGTTGATCTTGCCGCCGAAGATTGCCTCGCAGGCGGCCTCCTCGGAGTCGAAGACGCGCGCGGGGCCGGTGTGCTTGTACATGCTGGGGTCGACGGCGCTCTTCTTGACCACGCTGCAGTCGGGCGCGAGGGTGCCGCGCATGACCTTGAGGCCGCCGTCGGGGGAGTACGGGTTGTCGATGTGGCGCACCACCGTGCCGTCGACGGGCGGGCACTGCTCGACCCACTCGGCCATGGTGCCGTGGCAGGTGTTGGCCGTGAGGTCAAGGTGCCCGGAGCGGCCAAGCTCGCCGATGATGGCCGAGACGCCGCCCACGTCGTTCAGGTCCTGGATGTGGAGTGGGCCTGCGGGTGCCAGACGCACGATGTTGGGCGTGGCCGAGCAGGCCTTGTCCCAGTCGTCCATGGTCACGGGGCAGCCGGCTGCATGCGCGATGGCCGTGAGGTGCAGCATGGTGTTGGTCGAGCCACCAAAGGCCTGGTCAAGCGCCATGCCGTTGCGAACGGCGCGGGCGTCGATGATCTGACGGGCAGTGATGCCCTTCTCGAGCAGCTCCATGACCTTCATGCCGGCGTGCTTTGCCAGGCGGATGCGCTCGGAGTAGACGGCGGGGATGGTGCCGTTGCCGGGAAGCGCGATGCCCAGGGCCTCGGCCAGGCAGCAGATGGAGTTGGCGGTGAACATACCCGAGCAGCTGCCGCAGGTGGGGCAGGCGGTGTTCTCGAGCCAGTGCATCTCGTCCTCGGTCATGGTGCCGGCGGTCACCTGGCCCACGGCGTCAAAGAGGCTGTTGAGGTCGGTCTCCTCGCCGTGGCGGCCGCGGCCGGCGAGCATGGGGCCGCCGGAGACCAGCACGGTGGGGATGTCCAGGCGGCACGCGGCGATGAGCATGCCGGGGACGATCTTGTCGCAGCTGGGGATGAGGACCATGGCGTCAAACTGGTGGCCCTGGATGGCGCACTCGACAGAGTCTGCAATTACCTCTCGACTGGTGAGCGAGAAGCGCATGCCCTCGTGGTTCATGGCGATGCCGTCGCAGACGCCGATGGTGTTTACCTGCAGCGGAGTGCCGCCGGCCATGCGTACGCCGGCCTTAACGGCCTCGGCGATCTTGTCCAAGTGGGTGTGGCCGGGAATGACCTCGTTCTGGGACGAGACAACCGCCACAAGTGGGCGCTCGAGTTCCTCGTCGGTAAGGCCGTCGGCCTTGAGCAGGCTTCTGTGTGGAGCGCGGGCCAAGCCCCGCTTGATGGCATCGCTTCGAAGTTCCATGGTCACCTCTCGCTTCCTGCGCAACCTTTCTTGTGCGAGAAATACGACTTCAGGTGAGACGTGGTGCGTTCTCCCGATGCCCGTTACGGTGGACTCCGGCCCGAGGTAGTTGCGCTGCTGCCTGCGTGGGGGGTGGCCCAGAGGCGGCGCGCGTTCGCCCGAGCAGCTCGAGGGAATGTTCCTTGCCAACCACCGCGGGTTCTCATCTCGCCCGCTTACTGTGGGATGGCTTGGCAAGTACTCGCCCTGTCATCGCATTTGCTCTGAAACTGTGCGGACGATTCTACGCTACGTACTGGTGATGTGCTGTAACGAAGAAGTAAATTCCGCAGATGACGAGGTGATTTACGCGCCGGCGCCGGGCGTTGCGACGTTCTCCTCGCCTGTTCTGGCGTTTCTCTTCCCGACGGTGTGGCGCGTTGTTACCGGCCCGTTGAACTTCCCAGCAGTCAACTGGGCGAACGTAAGTGGGTCTGGTCGAGCCGGTAACAACAGGTGGCAGAGCCAGTGGCCGAGCAGCGCGCTTGTTACCGGCTCGTCGCGTGGTTGCTGAATATCTGCAGTTGTGAGCCGCGAGAGGCTCCCATCCGGCAACAATGCTTGGCCGCGTTCGCATGACCAGCGCCACGCAATCCGAATCGCGGAAATCCCGATTGGTTAAAGTGCTCTAAACAATCGGGATTTGCAGGCGGCCTAAAGTCGCGCCTCTCGCCTGGGTCCGGCCGGCACCTGCGGCGGTATACTTGTCTGAACAAGTGACCGTGACCAGCCGCGCCCGCCGCGCACCACCGCGCACGAAAGGAGACGTCCGCCACCATGAGCGAGGAGTACAGAAAGGCCCTCCGTCGCGGCGAGCGAGACCTGCGCCGCGACACGTCGGCTGGCATCTACCCCTATCTGCCCGCGCTTGATTCCGTGCTTGCCCCCGGTGACACTGCCGGCGAGGTGCGTCTGGGCACTATGGAGATCCCGCTCGATATGGTGGCCGGCACGCGCACCGAGGGCAGGCAGCGCTCCTTCTCGCGCACCTTTATGCCCGTGCTTGCAACCACCACGGAGTTTGCGGCCAAGTGGTCAAACCTCTACACCATCCAGACCACAGAGGGCTTCCGCGACCCCGTTAAGGTCTACGAGTATATGCACCGCTTCTACGTCCAAGAGGGCAACAAACGCACCTCCGTGATGCGCTATCTGGGCGCTTATTCCATCGAGGCCGAGGTCACGCGACTGCTCCCCAAGCAGTGGGACGCACCGGAGCGTCGCCTCTACGGCGAGTTCCTCGAGTTCTGGCGAGCAGTGCCAACCTACGACATCGAGTTCTCGCGCGAGGGCTCCTACCGGCGCCTTGCCGCGCTTTTCGGCCGTGACCTTGGCTCCCCCTGGCCCGACGAAGCCGTTCGCGAGCTCACCTCCACCTACCAGTACTTCCGCTCGCTCTACCAGCGCGCGGGCGGCTCGCACCTGGACGCAACCTGCGGCGACGCGCTTCTCGCGTACCTGAGCTACTTCCCGGATGAGCGCCTTTTGGACACGCCGCCCTCCATCGTGGTCGAGCGCCTTGGCCGCCTGTGGTCCGAGCTTGCGCTGGCGGGTCCGCGTGAGGATGTGGTGCTGGTAAGCGAGCCGGAGGCAGAGCCAACCTCCCGCGGCGGCGTTCTCTCGCGGCTCTCGTACCACACGCCCTACTCGCCAGCCAATCCGCTTCGCCTGGCGTTTCTCTACGAGAGGCCCCTGGCAGCCTCGAGTTGGGCGCGTGCCCACGACGCCGGACGCCTTGAGGTCGAGAAGCGCTTCAGCGGCACGGTGAAGACCGTTGCCTACGACGACTGCTCCTCCCCAGACGACTTCACGGCGGTGGTGGATGCGGCTGTTGAGCAGGGCGTGCACGTGATCTTTACCTGCTCGCCCACGCTCATGGCGAGTACGGCCAAAGCGGCCATCGCCCACCCGGAGGTACGCTTCCTCAACTGCTCCTGTAACCTGCCGCACAGCCGCGTTCGCTCCTACTACGGGCGCATGTACGAGGCCAAGTTCGTGACGGGTGCACTGGCGGCGAGCTTTGCCACCAACCATCGCGTGGGCTACCAGGCAAACGTCCCCATGTTTGGTTCGGTTGCCGAGATAAACGCCTTTGCCATTGGTGCGGCGCTGGTGGACCCCAAGGTCAAGGTGCGGCTGGTCTGGTCCACGCGTGGTGGCGACTCGCTCTACCACCACATGGCCGACGAGGGCGTGACCGTGATGTCGGGCTCGGATGTCACCGCGCCCTGGGACGACCCGCTTGCGCTGGGCCTCTACCAGATGGTGAACGGCTGCGTGCACAACCTGGCCCTGCCGGTTTGGAACTGGGGCCGCTACTACGAGCTTATCGTGCAGGGGCTTCTCAACGGGTCCTGGCAGGATGCCGACGACACTGCGCGTCCGCAGGCGGTAAGCTACTGGTATGGCATGTCGTCAGGGGTCATTGGGCTGCGCCTCTCGGACGATTTGCCCTACTATTCGCGCAAGCTCGTCGACCAGCTCACGCACGGCATCGAGCGCGGCGTGCTCGATCCTTTTGCGGGCGAGTTGAGAAGTCAGGCGGGCGTGGTTCAGCCGGCGGGCTCGCCCAGGCTGAGGGAGCTGGACGTCGTTTCCATGGATTGGCTCAACGACAACGTTGAGGGCATCCTTCCCGCAAACTGGCATCCCGTTGACGAGACGTCCTTGGCTGGCGGGCTGGCAGCCGGCGGGCTGGGAGGCGGCCTTTCCGCCGGTGGCGTCACGGGGGAGGCGCGGCCATGAAGATCCTTGCGATTGCCGACGTCGAGGAACGTATGCTCTGGGACAACTTCCGACGCTCGCGCTTCGAGGGCGTTGACCTTGTCTTGGCGGCAGGCGACCTCGATGCCGATTACCTGGAGTTTCTCGTCACCATGCTCACGTGCCCCGTGCTCTACGTGCACGGCAACCACGACGAGAGCTACCGCCGCAAGCCGCCCCTGGGGTGCATCTGCGTTGACGACTCGGTCTACGTGTACCGTGGCCTGCGCATTGTTGGGTTGGGCGGCTCCATGCGCTACAAAGACGGTACCTACATGTCCACCGAGCAGGAGATGCGCCGGCGTATTCGCAAGGTCGAGCCGAGCATCCGGCTGCTGGGCGGCTTTGACGTTCTTCTCGCCCACGCGCCCGCGCGCGGCGTGGGAGACCTGGATGACCTGCCACACCGCGGCTTTGAGTGCTTCAATACGCTGCTGGAGCGCTGGCGGCCCGCCCTCATGGTCCACGGCCACGTACACGCCAACTACATCACGGATTTCTCGCGCGAGAGGGAACTTGCCTGCGGAACCCGGGTGGTCAACGCCTTTGGCCACGTGGAGCTGGACGCGCCCACGCCGTCGCAGCTCTCGTACGGCTGGAAGGAACATCTGGTCAACAAGCGAGCGCTGCGCAAGAGCGACGGCATCGCCTCGCACGAGGAGGGGGTCCTCGGCGCCGGCCAATCCTACGGTCAGCGGTGGTAATTCGGCCGATGGCGGTGGTAGGCTACTCTCTTGTGATGCTGCCCTGCGAGTGGACGGCTGTTCGAGAGGGGATGTGGCCCATGTCGGTCGAGAGCGTCCGAGCGTACCTCGGGCCCTTTGGCGTTGCCGACAAGATCATCGAGTTTGACCAGCCGAGCGCCACGGTGGAGCTGGCCGCGCGAGACCTGGGCTGCGAGCCGGCGCGCATTGCCAAGACGATGGCGTGCGCACGTACCTGGACGTCTCGCTGCGCCGCTTCGACCGAGTGTTTCCCGCGGCGGGAAGCGAGAGCAGCGCGATTGGCCTCACCCTTCCCGAGCTCGAGCGCTGCTCGGCATCGTAGGGCTGGGTGGACATGTGCAAGGACTGGCGGGAGGAGACCGCATGACGTACGACTTCACATCAATAATGGAACGACACGGCATGGATGTCATCGCGGTCGACGCGCTTGGCTCGGGCGGTATGGCGCCGGACGCGCCGGCGGAGGGCTTTGACGCCATTCCCATGTGGGTCGCCGACATGAACTTCCCCACGGCGCCCTCCATCACGCGCGCCATGGCCGAGCGCATCCAGCACCCGGCGTTTGGCTACTTCTCGCCGCGCGACGAGTACTACCAGGCCATCATTGACTGGCAGGCCCGCCGCAACGGCGTGTGCGGCCTTGAGCCGGCGCACATTGGATACGAGAACGGCGTCCTTGGCGGCCTGGTCTCCACACTTACGGCCTTTGCCGCGCCAGGCGATGCCGTGCTGCTCCACAGCCCAACCTACATTGGCTTCACGCACTGCATAGAGGAGAACGGCTACAAGATCGTTCTGTCGCCGCTGGTCAAGGATGAGCGGGGCGTCTGGCGCATGGACTATGAGGACATGGCCGCCAAGCTGGAGGAGAACCACATCCACGTGGCGGTGCTCTGCTCGCCGCACAACCCCTGCGGGCGCGTGTGGGAGCGCTGGGAGCTTGAGCGCGCGATGGAGGTCTACCGCGAGCACGACTGCGTGGTGATCTCCGACGAAATCTGGTCGGACCTGGTGCTGCCGGGGCACACCCACGTGCCCACGCAGTCCGTGAGCGATGACGCTCGTCGGCGCACCGTGGCGCTCTACGCGCCGAGCAAGACCTTCAACCTTGCGGGGCTGGTGGGGAGCTATCACATCATCTACGACGGCTGCCTGCGTGACCGCGTTGTGGCAAAGAGCAGGAAGTCCTGCTACAACTCGATGAACGTGCTCTCGATGCACGCGCTTATCGGTGCATACAGCAGCGAGGGCGAGGCCTGGCTTGAGGAGCTGCTCCAGGTGCTGGACGGCAACGTCTCCTGGGCGTGCGAGTTTATCCGCGAGCACTTCGAGGGCGTGCAGGTGAGCAGGCCGGAGGGGACCTACATGCTGTTCCTCGACTGCAGCGAGTGGTGCGAGCGGCACGGCCGCGACATCGAGTGGGTCGAGCGCGCCGGCTGGCGCGTGGGCGTGGACTGGCAGGATGGCCGCGCATTCCACGGGCCCTGCCACGTGCGTATGAACCTTGCGCTTCCGCTCTCGCGCGTGCGAGAGGCGTTTGAGCGGCTGGACCGCTACGTGTTCAACGCGTAGCGGCGGGTGTCGGCAGCGCGACGCATCAATGAATGTCGCCGGAGAGACTCTTTTGGCGATATTTGCAACACACAGGCCCCTCCGGAGACAAAAAGTCGCCGGAGGGGCCCCTTTGAATGCAAGTGCTGCCAAAATTCGCCTTCCGGCGACGTGGCCTCGCGTCTCTGACGTGCCCTCACGTCTCTATGCCGCAAGCCCTGCGATAACGCTCACCATCGCGATAATCACGCCCACGATCGACTCGCCACCCAGCACGCCGGAGGCAATGACCACGCCCGCCTCCTGCGCGTCGGCGTCGCGTGCGGCGCGCTTGTCTGCGGGCAGCTCGGCTGTGCGCGCGGCCCGGATGCGGTCGATCGCCCACTTGAGCGCCGCACCCAGCGCAGCGGTGAACGACATGTAAAACGGCAGGTAGACGCCAAGGCCCAGCATCATGGCCGGCAGTCCCGCCCAGTAGAGCGCGATGCCCACCGCAAGGCCAATCACAAACGCGGGAACGCTGGGAATGCCCGAGACCATCGTGGCCACCACGCTTGCCTGTGCCGAGACAAACTCCTTACCAAGCCCAAAGGCGTCGGGCCCATAGGCCTCAACCAACGCCATCATAACTGCTGCAGAGACCACTGCTCCCAGCACGCCGCCAATCGCCTGGCCCAGCCACTGGGCGCGCGGGTCAGTGCCAAGGATGCTTCCGGCCTTGAAGTCATTCATCACGTCGCCGGCAAGCCCGCAGGCAACAGCCACCACGCCGGCAATGAAGAAGAGCTGCACCTCTCGTATCTGCGCAAACGCTGAGACAAGCAGCAGCACGATAAGGCCAAAGATTTCCATGGGGTCGATGCCCGTCTGCCCGCACGACTGCGCACTCATCGCGGTGGTCACAAAGGCGAGAAGCACCACCACAACGCTCACGACCGGCGGAAGGCCAAGCCCCATGCATATGAGAACCACGATGGCGGCGACAATCACCGCAAACGTGCCGGCGTCGGTGCGCACGCTGCCAGTGACCAGAGACTCGGCCGCGCCGGCGCCGTCGCCATCATCGCCCGCGCCGTTACCTGCACCCTGTACGCCGCGCACAATGCCCGCAAGCTGCGGCACGATGTCCTTTGCCACCACGGCAAGGCCTGCGCCCATCATGAGCCCCATGCCCAGGCTCTTTACGATGCCCTGCGCGGCGTCGACGGCCCAAAGCCCCACGGCGCTGCCTGCCATCACGATGCCAAAGTTGGCGAGCAGAGCGCCCGCAAACCACCAGGCAACGGCCACGCCGCCAACGAGAAAGCCCACCGAGAGCATCATGGGCGAGTTGTAGATGCCAAAGCTCACGCCGGGGATGGGCAGCGCCGCCAGCATGGCGGGCACGGCGCCAAGCGCGTCGCGCAGCACGGCGTAGGCGCCGGCGAGCCCCATCGACGCAAAGAGGCGGCGCCCGGTCTTGCCGCCGGCCTCGGTTGCGCGCAGGGTCTGCGCCGCAGAGGCGCCCATGGGAAACTCGAGGTTCGCATCAACAATGAAGTGCCGGTGGATGTTGGCGGTGGCAGCAAGGCCCAGGCCAGTGCCGGCAAGCGCTACGACGAGCATCTGGGCAAAGCCCACCTCGTCGGCGTACCCCAGCATCCACGCGCCGGGAATGGTGAAGGCCAGGCCACCCGCAACCATGGCTCCGGCAGACATGATAGTGTGCGTGACATTTGCCTCGTTCAGGCTGGCTTTGCCAAGAAGCTTGAGGAAGAAGAGCGAGACGATGGCCGCAAACACGATGGGCCACGGCAGTGCGCCGAGCTTGAGCGCCGTGTAGGCGGAGGAAGCAGTGATGACGACGCAGCCAATGCAGCCAATGACGACGCCGCGCGCCGTCAGCTGCCCACGCCACGAGGCGCGGCCAGAGGGATTGTCCATGTTGTTCTCCTTTGCGTATATCCGCTCCCCCTGGTGGCCGGCGGTTGTGGGCCGGGGAGTCGGGTTACCGGTGCCGTGCGCCGGACATGCGCGCGGACTTGCTAGAGTATAGCGAATGGCCTCAACGGTGACGTCGAAGGGAGCGCATATGGGAAAGGGCGAGCAGGCCAGCCCTGCCGCAGGTGAGGGACGCTGCGTTCTTGCCGTTGACGTTGGCAACACCTCAACCGGCTTTGGGCTCTTCTCGGCGGACGCTGGCGAGACGGATGAGCCGCTGGGTACCTGGGAGCTCACCACGCCCGAGAGGCTCACGGCTGACGAGGCTCGCATGCAGGTGGCGCAGGTGCTGGGCGTGCTTGCCCGCGACGTTGCCGAGCAGCGCTCGCTTGCGCCTGTGCGCGCGGCGACCTTTGCCGAGCCGCCGCTAGACGCGGTTCTCTCCTGCGTGGTGCCGTCGCTCACCGAGGCATGGTCGGCGGCGTTGGCAACGGCTTGTCGCACGCGACCCGTGGTGGTGGGGCCAGGCCTCAAGACGGGGCTGCGCATGCGCTACAGCGACCCTGCCGAGGTTGGCCCAGACCGCATTGCAGACGTCCTGGCCGCGCGCGCCACATACGGAGCCCCGGTTGTTGCGGTGGACTTTGGGACCACCATGAACATCGAGGTCGTCGACGCCGAGGGGGTCTTTCTCGGCGGAATCATTGCACCGGGGCTTGCGCTTGGGGCGCAGGCGCTCTCCCGTGCTGCCGCCCGCCTGCCTGTGATCGAGCTGCATGCGCCAAAGGCGGCCATTGGCCGTTCCACGCGTGAGGCAATGCAGTCCGGCGTGGTCTTTGGCGAGGTCGCTCGCGTGGATGGCCTTCTCGACCGCGTCTTTGCCGAGCTTGGCGGCCAGGCCCGCGTCGTGCTCACGGGAAGCGGAGCCGGTCGTGTGGCGCCCCTCATGTCGCATGATGCCGTGGTGGACGAGACCCTCACGCTGCGGGGGCTTCATCAGCTGCGCCTTGGGGTCGCCCGCAGGGGATAGCCGGGCGGCCGGCAGTCTGCGCCTGCGCACAAGGACGGCCCGGGCGGGTATTCCCGTCCGGGCCGTCGCGAGTCGCCTTGAGTTTCTCGTCCGCGCGTCTGCGCCTAATAGCGCGGATAGAGCGTGGTGGGGTAGGTGGTCGCGTTCTCCTGCGGACCCTGCTGGCCGCGTACCTTGTTCACGATTGCCTGCGTCACAGCTGCCACCAACACGGCACCAAAGAGCAGCGCAATCATGATGAGAAACACGATGAGGATGATGAGCGGACTGGACGTGGAAATGCTGGGCATATGCCGTCACCTGCAACTTTCTTGAGCGGCCTTCAGTTTTACAAGTCCTTTGTAACACGTTGGCAATATTGTTTCAAGAGTGTTTCGTAGGTGTCCCGGTAAGCGCTCAATCCTTGGCTTCTGCTAGCTCCGCAGGCTAAAGGGGTAGGATTCCTTGAAACGGCGCACCTCTTGCTGGCGCCCCGAAGGGAAGGTCCCCATGTTTACGTTTCTTCTCGCATCGTTCTTCGCCATTCTGTTTGCGCCGGTCATGCTGGCAGTTCTGGCAGTTTGGCTTGTGTTTGCCCTCGTCGTGGGCGTGCTTCGTGTGATGGGCTGGGCGATAGGAGCGGGGCTTCGCGTGTTTTGGTGGCTGTTCCTTGCGACGCTGGTGCTTGGGCTTATCGGCTTCGCGCCCGCCGTGCTTGTTGCCATAGTTGCGGCGGTTGTGGCCTGCGCGCACCCCACGCGCATTGGCTAGGCGCGGCGGCCTCGCGTATGAACGGCACGATGCTCCAGGGCTTCTCGTGGTACCTCGACGCGGACGGCAGGCATTGGCGTCGCCTTGCAGAAGACGCCCAGCTCTTTGCCGATAACGGCATCACCGCCGTGTGGCTGCCGCCCGCATACAAGGGCATGGCCGGCGCAAACGACGTTGGCTATGGCGTGTACGACACCTATGACCTGGGAGAGTTTGACCAGAAGGGCTCCGTGCGCACCAAGTATGGCACGCGGGAGGAGTACCTGGCCGCCATCGACGCGATTCACGCGGCGGGCATGCAGGCCGTGGCCGATGTGGTTCTCGACCACCGCATGGGCGCCGACGGAACGGAGCGCGTGCGCACGACCGAGGTGGCCTCGTACAACCGCGAGCAGCCCGTCTCGGCACCGCGTGACATCACGGCTTGGACGCGCTTCGACTTCCCCGGGCGCGGCGACAAGTACTCCGCCTTCAAGTGGAACTGGACCTGCTTCCACGGCGTGGACTACGACGAGGCAACGCACGCAAACGTCATCTACCTCTTTGACGGCAAGCACTGGAGCGAGCAGGTAGACCACCGCGACAACGGCAACTACGACTACCTCATGGGCTGCGACGTGGACGAGATGTGCCAGCCCGTCTATGACGAGCTGCTGCGCTGGGGCGAGTGGTACCTCTCGACCTGTGACCTCGATGGCTTTAGGCTCGACGCGCTCAAGCACATGGACCGTCGGTTCTTTCTCCGTTGGCTTCCGGCGCTGCGCCGGGAGTTTGGGAAGGAGCTCTTCACGGTGGGGGAGTACTGGTCGCCGGACGTGGGTGAGCTCAAGGCCTACCTTGGCTCCGAGCGGGCGATGAGCCTCTTCGATGTGCCACTGCACTACCGCCTGTACCAGGCGTCCTGTTCGTTTGGGAGTGTTGACCTGCGCCGTCTCTTCGATGGCACGCTTGTGGGTGCCGACCCCACGCGTGCGGTGACCTTTGTGGAGAACCACGACACGCAACCCGGCCAGGCGCTCCAGTCCTTTGTGCAGAGTTGGTTCAAGCCCTCGGCGTACGCCCTCATCCTGCTTCGCGAGGCGGGCTACCCTTGCGTCTTCTACGGAGACCTCTTTGGCATGCCCAACGACGGCAACATCCCCGCCGTGCGCGAACTGCCGCTGCTCATGGAGCTACGGCGCCGCTTTGCCTACGGGCCGCAGCACGACTACCTCGATGATCCCGACGTTGTTGGCTGGACGCGCGAGGGGGACGGGCGCCACGGCGGCTCCGGCGTGGCCTGCGTGCTCACCGATCGCGCGGGCGGAGCAAAGCGCATGTACGTGGGGTCGCGCCACGCCGGCGAGCGGTGGGTCTCGGTGCTGGGCGGGGAGTCCGACGCCTGCGTGGGAGACGACGGCTGCGCCGAGTTTGCCTGCAAGGGCGGGAGCCTCTCGGTGTACCTGCCCGAGGACACGGCGGGTGTGCTGGAGAACGACATTGTGCGCTATGGGCGCGACGTGCCGGCGGACCTGGGGGCGCACCTGCCGTCGCCCACCGAGGAAGAGCGGCGAGAGGCGGACCGCATCCGGCGCGACGCCGAGCGCTACTCGTCGAGCCAGGCGAGCAGGTAGTCAACAACCAGGCCGTACGAGCGCACACCGTCCTTCTCGCCAAAGCTCTTGAGGTAGGTGTCGTTGACCGTGGTGCCCACGTCCTCGAAGGGACCTTCGAAGGCCTGGTAGTGGGCCTGCGTGGCGGTGCGGTCCTGCAGCACGAGCCCCACGCCAGCGCCGTTCTCGCCTGTGAGCGCGTCCGAGACCAGCTGCTGTGCGCGCTCCGGGTCTTCCACCAGCAGGGCGTTCACGCAGTAGTTGAAGGCAGAGTAGTAGCCGGAATACGAGAAGCGCACGTCGTCGCTGGTGGAGCAGGCGAGAAACGCCGAGAAGTTGGCTTCCTGCTCGCTGGCTATGCCCAGTCGGTGCGCGGCCTCGTGGCACATCGTAAAGGGGAGCTCGGCGGTCGCGGTGTGAAGGGGCACGCTCGACTCAGCGGTTGCAGCCCAGAAGATTCCCGTGTGGCCGCTGTAGAGCAGGGGCTCGCCAAAGAGCAGGAGCGACTTTACGGGGGCGGTGCTGCCTGAGAAGACCTCGTAGCGCTGGGAGAGCGGCGCGTACGATGCCCCGGCGATGCGTGCCAGCTCGTAGAAGTCCTGGTGGGAGAGGGTGCCGTCCTCCTCGCGCGGGACCAGCTGCGCACGTGAGGCCGCCTGGTCAAGGTAGTACGAGGTGGCATCCGCAAGCTGGTCCTCGCTGTACTGGCCAACCTCAAGGCCAAGGTCCTGCGAGAGCTCCGGGGCATAGTGGTTGAGCGCCCAGTCGGCGGTGCCCAGGAACGCCGTTGCGGCCACGACCAGCGCCACAACCGAGAGCCACGGAAGGAGGCGCTGGTGGCGGCGGATGCGGTGCACCAGCGTCGTGAAGGCCGCCACCACAAGGCCTGCCGTGAGCCAATCCCAGACGGCAAAGGGGGCTACGGAGGTTGCGGTGGCGAGCGCGGACAGCAGGGGCTTCGAGAGCCGGCGATAGCCGGGGAAGAGGATTGCCTGCAGGTCTGGCTGCGAGAAGATGGCCGCGAGCAGCGGGCAGGCGGCTGCCAGGAGGGCTGCGGCCACAAGGCGGTTCCTTGTCGCCCGGTCCTGCTTTTCTCGGCCGCCCCTTGCCATGTGCCGCTCCTCTCGTCCGCCGCTTTCCCAGTCTAGACGCTGTGGTTCTCCCCACGATTCTCACTGCGGCGTTCATGCCGGGGTGCTAGAACAATCGTCCTGCAACCCCCTGTCGTCGTTGTCGGGTCGTTTTCGTACGGAATTAACGCCGAAGGGGCTGCAAAATGTCGAATTCTTGTCCCACCAATACCTCGAGGGAAGAGAGGGTGGCAGTGTGAGGCGATTCCACCACCCCGACAGGTGTTGGAACTACGCACGGGTAAGGGACGAGACGGGCTAAAGCCAGCATCACACAAAGCTCAATCGCGACCGCGCGTAGTTTGGCGTAGTTGGGGTGAGAGAGGCGGGCTGCTTAACCTCGAGGTTTGCGAAATATCTAAGTACAAATGACTTAGAAAATCTTAGATAGAGTGTATAAAGGAATCGCAGCGGGGAACATATAAGAGTGAACCCAAGGAAGCCCAAAGAAAGGGCTTCCACCATATAGAAGGAGTGGTAACGATGGCTGGCATGGTTCCTTATAGTGATTACGAGAAGGCACTTCGCAGGGCATGGCCGTTTGGAGCCTTCGACGACTTCTTCGCTCCTCTCGCAACGATCAGCGCAGATGACGCCTTCAAGATGAACGTCGAGGACGCGGGCGACAAGTACGTGGTCACCGCCGAGCTCCCGGGCGTCAAGAAGGACGAGGTCGACGTCGAGCTCAACGAGGGCAGGCTTTCCATCAGCGTGGACAAGAAGGAGTCCGACGAGGAGAAGAACAAGAACTACCTGCAGAAGGAGACCTCGGAGTGGCAGGCAAGCCGTGGCGTGTACCTGAAGGATGCTGCGACGGATGGCCTAACCGCAAAGATGGATGGCGGTGTCCTTTCCGTCAATGTCCCCAAGCAGGCGGAGAAGTCCAACGTCACGAAGGTGGCAATCGACTAGCGGCGTAGGCTTTGCCCTATGCAGCGCGTAGCGCGCAATGGCGCCCCGGTTTCGGCCGGGGCGCCTTTTTTGTTGTGTGTCCCTTCCCGGCGCCCCTGAGGTCCCTCTTGCCCCCTCCTTCTTTAGCGGTTTCTGAGAATCAGGCGCCGTGTTTGCCCAGTTGGCGAGCAACTCTATTCTCAAATTCCGATAAAGAAGGAAGGGGCCGAGGAAGGGGCCGAGGAAGGGCCGAGGAAGGGGCCGAGGAAGGGCCGAGGAGGGGGCCGAGGAGGGGAAGGGAGAGGGGGTAGGGTCTAGGGTAAGGGGCAAAAGACCAGGGGACCGATGCGGTGCGGGCACTACCGCCTACCGTTTGCGTGTTGGAATTGAACTTATTTCAAAAAATGGAATCATCTCAAGTGGCTTGGGGGGATGATACTCTCTGTTCCAACCCAGGCCCCACGTAGCGCGCAACAGCGCGGGCGCGAGGGGTCGCCCCGAGAGCGGTTATCCGCAGGAGAAGGAGAGGCTCATGCCCGCGTTTACGTCCATCAAGGCCAAGGCCATCGGCATCGCTGTTGACCAGGGCGTCAACATGCTCTACGACGATTTCGACGGCAACCTGCCCAAGGTCGAGTCTCTCATTAACAAGTTTGCCGGCTCCGGCGACTCCATCAACGACGCCCAGCTCAGGCTCTTCAACATGGTCATGGGCTACATGAAGGACCCCACCAACAACTGGCGTCGCCTGGTCGACAACATCATCAACAACGTGGACAAGGACGTCGTCAAGACCTTCGTGCACAACTTCTTCGTGAACTCGGTGACCATTGGCGGCGCTCGCCAGCGCGAGGTTAACGACACCGAGGGCTGCAATTGCCCCTGGGCCATCCTCATGGACCCCACCACCCGTTGCAACCTGCACTGCAACGGCTGCTGGGCGGCCAACTACACCAACGCCAACCACAAGGACCTCACCTTCGAGGAGCTTGACTCCATCATCACGCAGGGCAAGGACCTGGGCACCTACATCTACCTCTTCACCGGCGGCGAGCCCATGGTGCGCAAGAACGACCTCATCCGCCTGTGCGAGAAGCACCCTGACTGCTTCTTCTCGGCCTTCACCAACGGCACGCTGGTGGACGAGAAGTTCGCCGACGAGATGCTCCGCGTGAAGAACTTCATGCCGGCCTTCTCCATCGAGGGCTTCGAGGAGGCAACGGACTCCCGCCGTGGCAAGGGCACCTTTGCGCGCGTGACGCACGCCATGGACATCCTGCGCGAGCGCAAGCTGCCGTTTGGCGCGTCCATGTGCTACACCAGCGCAAACTACGACTCCATCACGAGCGACGAGTACATCCAGTTCCTGGTGGACAAGGGCGTCCTCTTTGCGTGGATCTTCACCTACATGCCCGTTGGCCTGGGCGCTCCCGTGGAGCTTCTCGCCACCGCCGAGCAGCGCGCCGGCATGTACGATAAGGTGCGCAAGAACTGGCGCAACAACGTGCCCATCTTCTTCGCCGACTTCTGGAACGACGGCGAGTATACGGGCGGCTGCATCGCCGGCGCTCGTCGTTACATGCACATCAACGCCGCCGGCGACGTGGAGCCCTGCGCGTTCATCCACTACTCCGACTCCAACATCCGCGAGAAGAGCCTGCTCGAGTGCTACAAGAGCCCGCTCTTCAAGAGCTACCAGGCGCACCAGCCGTTCAACTCCAACATGCTGAGGCCGTGCCCGCTGCTGGACAACCCCGGCAAGCTCTCGGAGATGGTGCATGAGACTGGCGCCAAGTCCACGGACTACGTGCACCCCGAGGACGTCGACGAGCTGGAGAGCAAGACGAAGGCAGCCGCTGCGGCATGGGCCGAGAAGTCCGCGCCCATCTGGTCCGCCAGCCCCAAGGGCAGACTGTCCGATCGCCTCGCCAAGGAGACTGGCGACCCCAACGCCTGGGTGAAGTACTAGGGCCTGTGGTTTTCGCCGTGCAGGAGGCGGCGTGCAGCGCAGCTCCGGCGGAACGTCTTTCTCGGCGGCGCCCAGGCCTCCGGCGGCGCGTCTTTCTCGCATGTTCCGAGCGGTTAGGGTGACTTAACCGCTCGGTTTTTTCATGCAGAGAATGCGTTTGACGCGTCTCTGCATTTTTCGATCGGTTAAGCGGGCCTAACCGATCGAAAAATGCAAGCGAGGGACAAACCTGCAAATATCGATCGGTTAGATGCGGCTAACCAATCGAAAAATGCAGCTTGCGCCGGCCTCTGGGCAAGAGCTTCTCGCCAGGCGGCACATGGCGGTAAGATATGGCCTGCTTGAAAACGGCTGCGGTTGCCCCGGCTGCCAGCGGCCCTCCCGAAAGGAACGCACATGATTCGCGAGCTCTGCAAGGACGACGCCATTCTCTCCAAGAAGTGCCAGCGCGCAACGCCCGAGGACGCGCCCCTGGCGCAGGACCTCATTGACACCCTTCGCTCCGTCGAGGACGGCGCCTGCCTGGCGGCCAACCAGATCGGCGAGACCAAGGCCGTGGTGGTTTACCTCGATGACAACGGTGACGCCCACGTGCTCTACAACCCCCGCATCATGATGGGTCTCAGCGCCACGCGCACCGTGGAGGGGTGCCTCTCGCACGACGAGCCTTCCAAGGTCACCCGCTATGGCAAGGTCAAGGTCTCCTACGACGAGCTGGTCGACGGCAAGTTTGTGCCGCGCCGTCGCGACCTTACCGGCTGGGAGGCCCAGATGGTGCAGCACATGGTCGACCACTGCAACGGCAAGCTGGTCTAGGGAGGCAATCGTGGCGGACGAGAAGAACGTCATCGACCTTGGGCTGCCGGCGGGCAAGCTCTTTGCGCAGTACCCGGACCTCCCCGGCCTTCTTGCCGAGATGGGCATCGAGGACGTTGACGCCGAGAAGACCCTGCCCGAGGTTGCAGCGGACCTGGGAGTTGAGACGAGCGTGATTGCGTTTGCGCTTGAGGCCTCTGGCTACGACGTGCAGGGTCTCAAGGCCACGGACGACGGCTACAAGAGCCCGCTCAACGACGTGATGAGCGTGCTCTTTGACAACTCCTTCCACGGCGAGCCGCTGCCGGATACGTCATCCTCCGGGCCCATGTTGGCGCACATGGAGATGGCCATTCGCCGCGCCCAAGACGAGGGCAAGCTCCCCAAATGAGACAAAGGGACAGTCCCTTTGTCTCATGAGGCGCCGGAGCTGTGATTTTCTGCAGCGGCGCTGACGGTTTTCTTGCTTTTGGCGCAAAACGGGCGCTCGAAGGGCCCTTATCGACAGGATTTGCTCAACAGTGTGCCCTCCGGCGCCAATTGACGCCGGAGGGCTGATTTCATTCGGCCGGCTTCTTGTGGCGGAGCGTTGCGGCGGAGCACCCGCGAAAGAGCGCCTCGTCTGCCTGCTGCTTCCCCGGATAAAAATTAAACAGTTGTGCATTGATAAACACATGACCACTTTCTAACCAGATTCAATTATTACGACGTACACAGAAGAACTTCGGGCCTACGTGGGCCACATTTCGTTCGGACTTGTACACTAACAATGTCATTTGTTGCGCTTGGAGGGAGCACATATGGCAGAGAGGGCATGAACAGGAACGCGCAGCGCTCCATATGCCTGCTCAAGGAGGCGTTCATGGAGTTGCTGGCCGAGAAGTCCTATGAGAGCATCACGGTCTCCGACGTGGCCCGTAAGGCAGACCTCAACCGCGGCACGTTCTACGCCCACTTCGACAACGTGGACGACCTCATGAGGTCCGTGATGGCAGACACTGCAGACACCATCTCGGAGTTTCTCTCACAGGCGGTGGAGAGCGGCTTTCTTGAGGACCCTCTGCCCGTGCTCACGCAGGTGGGCGAGTACCTCGACCAGAACCGGGAGCTTACGCGCAAGCTGGTTGAGTCGAGAAGCATCGAGCCCTTCGTCTTTGCGCTCGAGTCCCGCTTCCGCGAGTGGGTGCAACAGCGCATTCCCGTAAACACGCAGCAGGAGAAGAAGGCCTGCGCCATGCTCACCGACTACATTGCCGGCGGCGTGCTGCAGACCTACCGTTCCTGGCTCGTGGGGGACTACCCAGGTGTGGAGATCGACGAGGTCAACAAGTACCTGAGCGAGTTCGTGCGAACGACGGGCGCGGTGCTCCCCGCGCTGCGTGAGGGGAAGTAGCCGACAAGGACGCAGCGCGCGCTCCTTTCCGCCCCGTTCGCGAGGTCTTCTCGCTCTCTCTCCTCCCGCTCGAGAAGAAGGCCGGAGCAATGGCGCACAATAGACGCATTGGGAACTCGAGACGGAGGCAACATGGAGACCAAGGACTTTACCCTGCACCGTGAGGGTGTCGACGGGGACTTTGACGTTACGCTGTACGGTAGCGCCGGCCGGCCGGTCATCGTGTTTCCCGAGGGCGACGCCTCGTGCGCGAGCTGGGAGGAAGGTGGCATGGTCGACGCGCTGGCGGGACTCATCGATGCCGGGCGCGTGCGGCTCTTCTGCGTTGACTCCGCCGACGATGCCAGCTGGTATGCGGGCTATGCCCCAGCGGACTACCGTCTAACAAGCCTTGGCGGGTACTTTGACCTGGTCGAGAACGAACTTGCCCAGCTGGTGCGCAACGAGGCGCCCGATGCCGGCGCGCCCATTGTTGCCGGCGCGGGCCTGGGCGCGCTCAACGCGACCATCGCCATGCTGCGCAAGCCCAGTCTCTACGGTGGGCTTCTCGCGCTCTCCGGCACCTACGACGCCGCCTGGGTTGTGGGGGATGCAATGTCCGACGGCTGGCGGGCCTTTTCGCCCGTGGATCTGGTGCGCGGGCTTGGCGACAACCCGCTGCTGGTAGAGGCCCTGTCTGGGAAGCAGCTGGCGTTTGTGTGCGGTACTGGTGCCGGCGAGGAGGGCGGCCAGACCCAGCGGACGCTTCAGGGCGAGCTTGAGGCTGCGGGCGTTTTCGCAACGTTTGAGTACTGGGGTGCCGACGTTGACCACAGCTGGGCCTGGTGGCAGGAGGAGGCGCGGCAGCTGCTTCCATGCCTGCTCGATGAGGGTGGACTGCAGCGCAGGCACGCGGCGTCTGTTGTGGGGGATGCGCGGGCGGCCGCGCAGAGCGCTGGCGCAGATCTTGCGGGCGCGGGAGAGCGGCTCGAGCAGGCAAAGGAACGTCTTGCACAGATGCATGATGCGCTGGCTGCGGCTGAGGAGCGCACCAAGGCCGAGCAGCAGTCCGTTGCCGAGCACGCCAAGGAGGCCGAGCGCCTTGCCGCTGTCGCGCACGATGCGTGGGCCGAGAAGGACCGCATTGCGGCACTGCTGGAAGATGCCATCCGCAAGGGCAACGAAGCCCAGGTAGAGGCCGATAGGGCTGCTGCCGAGCTCTCCTCTGCCCAGTGGATTGCCGGCGAGGCCGAGGCGGCTGCTGCTAGCGCGAAGTCCGAGCAGGCCGCGGCTGAGGACGAGGTCGCGCGGGCCGAGGAGGCCGTTGAGGTCGCGCGTGCGCGCGAGGCAGAGGCAAAGGCTCGGCTGCAGGCGGTGCTCGACGAGGCGTCGGAAAAGGAGCCGGCAACTGCGGCTCCGGCCAAGAAGCCGGCTGCTCCGGCCAAGAAGACCACGGCACCCGCGAAGAAGCCGGCTGCTCCGGCCAAGAAGACCACGGCACCCGCGAAGAAGCCGGCAACAAGAAAGAAGCCTGCTACGGCCAAGAAGGCCTCCGCGGGTGCAAAGAGGCCCTCAACCGGCACCAAGCGCTCTTCTCGCGCGCGCAAGTCATCCGGCAACCAGGGCGCTGCACGCTAGGTAGCGACTACAGCAGTGGGTCGAACGCCCGCGCGTACTGGGCAAACAGCCGGTCGAAGAAGTACGTGACCCCAAAGGTCGCGTAGATCCGGTGGAGCGAGGAACCCTCGCTCGCGTCCTTTCCAAAGGCCAGCACGTCATCGAAAATTGCGTGCAGCGCCGGGTCCTCGCTTGCCGTCACAATGACCTTGTAGGCGTGGCACCGCTCGATGACCGCACGCTGCCTGCGGGCGAAGCCATTCGACGTGGTCACAACAATGAGCAGGTCGTTGGGGGTGAGGGTGTCAAGCTTCGCGGTGCTGGGAGAGTCCTCGGGCACCAGGTGGACGGTCTTGTCCTCCACAAGCATGGCCTGCTGAAACTCGCGTAGCGCCAGCGTGGAAGACTCCGTCGAGAAGATCACGATACGCCCGCACGTGTTGAGCGAGTTCACGATTGGCAGTAGCCCACCTCTGGCGACAAGCCCGTCTATCTCGGTGTATATGGCGTCAAGGTCGCGATGCAGGTTGCGGTGCTCGTCCCTCTCGGCCCATGCGTAGACAAGGTAGTGACGGCGCAGGGCATTGAACTCGTCGTCCGAGAGCTCGCCTGCCTCCTTGATATGGAAGCCAATCTCGCTCATGCTGCCTCCCGCTCACCGGGTCGCCAATCTGTACGGATGAGAACAGTCTACGCAACGTGCGCGGCATTCATGCCCGCTTGCCCGAACGACCCCGCGAGCGTAATGCGTGCTGCGGGCGCATGCCGAGAACGGCAACCTGCTGCGTTACAAAGAGGACTTGCCGCCAATGCAAAGGCGCCAATGCAAAGGGTCTCTCAGCGCTTAATTATTGAACGATATTTCTGGCGGGAATTGTATATTCCCAGTTAATAGAAGAATCATCTCGGAAAAACGCGCAATAATCGCAACGCCATATCACCGTCCGTGGCTTCCAAGGGCGCCAGGTATCCAAGCCCCTCTCGGCAGCCGGGCTTCTGCCGGCCCTTAAATAACCATGTCGACCTCGATGATCTGGGGATTCTTAATCCTCAGGATCCCTCGCCGCTCGCGTTCGACCTGCTCGCGCGCATAGCTGCGTCCTTGCTCCCAAGCGAGAAGCGACCAGATGAGAGTTTGCCTGCGCTCGCAGACGGCGTGCGATGCCAGCGCGCGCCGGCTTTCTGCCATGTCCTTGCCAGACAGCAGCTCGATTGTGCGGAACACCTCGAGCATCAGCTCGTCGAACCCGCCCTTCCGGTAGAGGTCTTCACTCGTAGCCGGTAGAACCACAAGCCCCTGAGCAGCCAGTTCTCTGTTTCGGCGCAGGTCATCAAGGACCTTATCCCGCACCGACCTCCGTGCATTCTCAAGGGTGACCGCCGCCGCCTCGTCATTTGGAGCCAGGGCGCACGCGCGCGCCGCCTCGATGACGCTGTCCAGGTCAAGGTGGTAGAAGCTGTCGTAGTTGATGCCCACGCATGTTCCGGGAACAAGGATGTCCGGCACGCGTGAGCTGTGCGCTCCAGCGCGGGCCAGCTCGTCCGCTGCGGTTTGGCGGTTGTTGAGCACCAAGCGCCCCATACCGTACCCAAGGTACTCCAGCGGCAGGGCCATAAGGGCAGCGATAACCGCTTCAGCGGGAGACCAAGCGTTATTGGCTACATACTCAATGACCTGCCTTGATTGGGCAACGCCTGCATTACCCTCGCACTGCGAGAGGAACTTCTCGATTTTCTCGACACTTGTTGCAGGGGGAATGCCGTAGGCAACGGTGCCTCCGCGAGGGTCTGAGGGGTTTCGTGAGAAGCTTCCCGTGAGCTCGTAGCCGAGAAGTGCCTGGATTTCTGGCTGCATCACGGCACCCATCTCTACAAAGACGAGCTCGGGCGAGGCAATGCGAAAGCCCTGCCCAGCGTCTATGAATGCGCCCTTTGGAAGCGGGGCGGTGTGAAGGATTGACGAGAAGGCCTTGGAGCGGATTCGGTCGCGCTCGCTTGGTACAGCAATCTCAATAGGGTGGCTTCCTCGCGTGTCACGCACTAACCCCAGCTCGGAGAGGTCGATGCAGCTTGCACTCCACCGCTTCCTGCCCTCTGGGAGTTCCGGGGCGGCGATGCCGGTTCTTCTCAGCGATGCGAGGCCACTTTGCACATCGGGAGCCGTACCACAACGGATGGATCTGATGGCTGCAAGTGCACTAAGGCGATCGAGCGTGAGGCGCATGGGCATCTCCAGCCTGACTGAGGGCAATTATTGCGCGATATTTCTGGCAGAGATGATGTTATCCCAGTTGAGAAGCAAATATCAAACAATTTCGCGCAATAATTCGGCATCCGAGGGACGGGGGAGGGAACGGGCCAGCCGTCAGCGAGAGGCGAGAAGGAACGGGCCAGCCGTCAGCGAGAGGCGAGAGGGAACGAGCCAGCCGGCAGCGAGAGGCGCTAACCACGGCAGTCCTTCCGCACGCGCTACCATGGGACCAACGCGGCGCCTGCGGTCGGGCGCCTACCGGCACGAGAAGGGAAACAGCATGTACAACTTCACGTTCCATGTCCCCACCACCATCCACTTTGGCAAGGGCCAGATCTCGCACCTGTCTGAGCTTGCCCAGTATGGCAAGAAGGCCCTGCTCTGCTATGGCGGCGGCTCAATCAAGCGCAACGGCATCTACGATGAGGCCCTGCGCATCCTCGGCCAGGCCGGCGTGGAGGTCGAGGAGCTCTCGGGCGTGGAGCCCAACCCTCGCATCGAGACCGTTCGCCGCGGCGTGGAGACCTGCAAGGCCAAGGGCGTCGACATGGTCCTTGCCATCGGCGGTGGCTCCACGATCGACTGCGCCAAGGTTGTCGCGGCCGGCGCCCGCTATGACGGTGACCCCTGGGACCTGGTGATTCATCCCGAGAAGATCACCGCCGCGCTTCCCATCTTCTCGGTGCTCACGCTCTCCGCGACCGGCTCGGAGATGGACCCGTTCGCCGTGATATCGGACATGACCAAGAACGAGAAGTGGGGCACCGCCGCCGAGTGCCTAAAGCCCACCATGTCCGTGCTCGACCCCACCTACACCTTCACCGTCTCGCGTCGCCAGACCGCTGCCGGCACGGCCGACATGATGAGCCACACCTTCGAGAACTACTTCACCATGGAGCCGGGCGCCTATGTCCAGCAGCGCATGGCCGAGGGGCTTCTCCGCACCATGATTCACTACGGGCCCATCGCGCTTGAGGAGCCGGATAACTACGATGCCCGAGCCAACCTCATGTGGGCTGCCTCGCACGCGATTAACGGCCTGGTCAACGCTGGTGCCGCCAACGCCTGGTGCGTGCACCCCATGGAGCACGAGCTCTCTGCCTTCTATGACATCACCCACGGCGAGGGTCTGGCCATCCTCACGCCCGCGTGGATGGAGCACGTGCTCTCTGTCAAGACCGCGCCCATGTTCGCGACGTACGGCCGCAACGTCTGGGGCCTGCAGGGCACCGACGACATGTCCGTGGCACGCGACGCCATCGCCAAGACTCGCGAGTTCTTCTTTGTGACCATGGGCATGCCGGCCAACCTGCGTGCCGTTGGCATCGATGACGAGAAGAACTTCCGTGTGATGGCCGAGAAGGCCGCCGCTGGCAGCAAGGGTAGCTTCGTGCCCCTCACGGCCGACGACATCGTGGAGATCTACCGCGTGGCACTCTAGCACCATCCGCGCGACCCGCCTGTCCGCCAATGCGCCCCTCTCGACTCGGTCGAGAGGGGTGCTCTTGTTGCTACGCCAGCGATGTCACGTGTGCGGGCACGCCGCCCACAAACGAGAGTGACGGCTCGCCGGCAACGAGCGGACGCGCGTAGCGCAGGTACGCCTCGGTCACGCCCATGCCGTCCTCGCGGATCATCTCCGCGGGTACGGCCTTCACGGAGTTTGCCACACGGTTCACGTCAACCAGCTCGTAGCGCACCTCGTACGGCGCATCGGACACGCGCGCGAGCGCACTCATGACGCCCGAGGCGCCGTCTAGTGCTGCGTTCACGCCTCGCGCGCCAAGGCCGGCCGCCTCGGTGAGGTCGGCCTGGCTTGCCAGGTGGGCGGCGCAGCGCTGCGTGGTGCACAGCTCGACGGCACGAGTCTTGCATCCTAGCTCGCGGTGGGCAAGGTCTGCCAGGTAGCGGCTCGTGCCCGAGAGCGCTGCAGCGTGCCCAAAGGCGTCGACGCGCGCCGTGGAGCCTGCGCGCTCGCAGATGAGCGTGCCGTCTGCCGTGCGAACGCCCTCGCTTACGGCAACGACCACGGTGTTCTTCTCGGCGAGAAGCCCCGAGAGCCTCTGGAGGAGGACTTGCTCGTCAAGCGGTACCTCGGGAAGGAGCACGAGGTCGGGCGCGTGGCCGCCTGCCTCACCGGCAAGCGCTGCAGACGCCGCAAGCCAGCCGGCATCTCGACCCATGATTTCCACAAAGGTGACGCTCTTGAGGTCGTAGACGTCGGCGTCGCATGCCAGCTCGTCCACGGTGACGGCAATGAACTTGGCAGCGCTGCCGTAACCGGGCGTGTGGTCGGTGAGGATGAGGTCGTTGTCGATGGTCTTGGGCACGCCCACAAAGCGGATCCGAGAGTCCATGGCCTCGCCGTAGCGAGAGAGCTTGGCAATGGTGTCCATGGAGTCGTTGCCGCCAATGTAGAGCACCGCACGGGCACCAAGCTCGGAGAAGCGCTGGAAGAGCGTGCGGTAGGGTGTCTCGTCTGTGGAGGGGTCCGGCAGCTTGTATCGGCAGCTTCCCAGGTAGCTCGACGGCGTGTGCGAGAGAAGCTCGAGCTGGGCAGGGCCCGCTAGGCGCTCATCGAGGTCCACGGTGCGGCCGTCGAGAAGTCCCTGGATGCCGTAGCGCATGCCCAGCGTGTGGAGGCCTGCTGCGCGCGCGGCGCCAACCACGCCCGCCAGGCTCGCGTTGATCGCCGCGGTTGGTCCGCCAGACTGTCCTACCAGCACGGTATTGCCCAAAGCCATGTGTGCCCCTCTCGATGCGCCTCCACCTGCCATGAGGATAACGCAGCGCATGCGGTGCGTCGTGCGGCATAGCAGGTTCGTGAGCATGTTAGGAGAAGGCAATTGTGTCGTTCTCGCGTGGTAAGGTAGCACGGTCCCAATATCAGCTGAAAACCCTGGGAGTTGCATAATGTTCGAGGCGCTAGCGAATTTCTTCTCGCTTATCGTGCAGCCGGCCTACGACCTCACCGGTAGCTGGTGGGCGGCAATCTTTCTCTTCACCCTGTTCTCCAAGGTCATCCTCATGCCGCTCTCGGTATGGTGCCAGAAGAACAGCATCGTGATGGTGCAGCTCATGCCCGAGCTATTCCGCATCAAGTGCCGCTACTATGGCGACCGCGAGACCATCGAGGAGAAGCAGAACGAGCTCTATCACGAGAAGCACTACCATGCCCTGCTCTCGCTCATCCCGCTGGCCATCCAGGTGGTCATCCTCTTTGGCCTGGTCGACGTCATCCACTCCATCACGGACTCCGGCGCCTCCGGCACCGAGTTTCTGGGCCTCGTGCCCATCGAGAACGGCGGCGCGTCGCTCATCATGCCACTGTTCGCGGGCCTCTCGGCTGTGATCATGGGCTGGGCCTCCAACCGCATCAACCCTCTGCAGCGCGAGCAGTCCCGTGCCGAGAAGAACATGACCAATGGCCTCTCCATCGCCCTTTCGCTCTTCCTGGGCTTCTACGTGGTGTGCGGCATGGCCTTCTACTGGGTGTGCTCCAACCTTCTCTCCATTGCGGTGCAGGCGCTGTGCAACGTGATTGTGAAGCCGCGCGACTACATCGACTACGAGGACCTCAATGCCGCACGCGACGAGTTCAACGCCATCGAGGAGGCCACCAAGGGCGATCGCAAGTGGTACCAGCCAGACCCGCTGGCCCGCCGCGCCAAGGCGGACTACAAGCGCTTCTTCAAGGTGGACGGCAAGCACCTGGTGTTCTACTCCGAGAGCTCGGGCTTCTACAAGTACTTCCAGGGCGCCATAGAGTGGCTGCTCAACAACTCCGACGTGCGCATCCACTACCTTACGAGCGACCCCAACGACCAGGTCTTTGACATCGCCAAGCGCGAACCGCGCCTCATCCCGTACTTCCTCGACCAGAAGCGCCTCATCACCCTCATGATGAAGATGGACGCCGACGTGGTGGTGACCTCGCTTGGCGCGCTCGACGTGTACTACATCAAGCGCTCCTACATCCGCAAGGACATCGAGTACATCTACATGTGCCACCACATGACTTCGATGCACATGACGGGCACAAAGCAGGAGTACGACAACTACGACACCATAATGTGCGTTGGCCCTCACCAGAAGGCAGAGATCCGCGCCATGGAGAAGGCCTATCACACGCAGAAGAAGAAGGTCCCCGAGATTGGCTACGACCTTCTCGACCGCGAGATGGCAGACTACGAGAAGATGCCTCACGAGAAGCACGAGCGCCCCATCATCCTCATCGCGCCCTCGTGGAACACGGACAACATCCTCGACACCTGCATCGACGACATGCTCAGCCGCCTGCTTGGCCACGGCTACCACGTGATTCTTCGTCCCCACCCCGAGTACGTGAAGCGCTACCGGCCTCGCTGGGAGGCGCTTGTCGAACGCTACTCCAAGGTGAGCTCCGACGAGCTCACGATCGAGGCGGACTTCTCCGGCCACGGCTCCATCCTCGAGTCCGATGTGCTGATTACCGACTGGTCGACGATTGCCGAGGAGTTCTCGTTCACCACGCTCAAGCCGTCGCTCTTCATCGACACCCCCATGAAGGTCATCAACCCGGACTACGAGCAGGTTGGCATTACGCCCACCGACATCACGCTGCGCAACCAGATTGGCCGCTCGCTTGACCCCAAGGACCTCTCCGAGCTCGAGGACGTCATCGACGACATGGTCACGAACTCCTCGTCCTGGAACGACAGGATTCGCCAGATTCGTGACGGCTTCATCTACAACCTTGGCCACGGCGGCGAGGCCGCGGGCGAGTACATCCTCGGCGAGATTCTCGCAAAGCAGGAGGGCAAGGACATTACCGCGGCTGGTGCGTTTGGGACGGGGGTTCAGGGCGACAATGATGACTAGCCGCTCCCAAAAGGGTGCGCACCGCATTGTTGGGCGCCTGCTGGTCCTTGCGTGGGACGTCCTTGGCCTTGCTGCGATAAGTGCCTGTCTGCTCACAGCGATGGCCACGCCGGCCCTCGCGTACGTGGACCCCTCGGTCATGACCTACACGATCCAGGCGCTGGCCGCCGTGGCGGTTGCGCTCTCGGCGGTGCTGGGCGTGGCCTTCAGGCGCACGCGCAAGGCCCTCATGAGGATCCTGCACGTAGACGAGGGTGCGGGCCGCGTGGCCGAGCCCGCGGTCTCCCGCATCGACCCCTCCGGCAAGGCCGCGGCCGACGCGGCGGCGCGAGATGCGCTTGCAGCCGCGGGCGGCAACGCGCGCGGGGCCGCC
Source organism: Atopobiaceae bacterium (assembly GCA_902834555.1). Taxonomy (GTDB): domain Bacteria; phylum Actinomycetota; class Coriobacteriia; order Coriobacteriales; family Atopobiaceae; genus Tractidigestivibacter. The sequence goes on along the minus strand of CADFJN010000012.1, from coordinate 49,835 downwards.
ACGGGCCGCCGGGCGGGCATCCCCTGGCGCCGCCGGATCGTGCTTGCGCTTCTCGCCTGCGTCTTTCTCGTCCTCACGGTGTTTGTGGTGGCTCCGCTCGAGCTTGTTGCCGGCAGCTCCGACAGCCTGCTCTTTGGGGTCCGTCAGGTGTGGCAGATCGTGGTCGTGGCTGGTCTTCTCCTGGCCGTTGCCAGCGGCTTTGTGCTCTCGGCGTTCCGCGGTCGCGCCTTTGAGGTGATTCTCGCCGTCATCGTTGCTCTTGGCGTGAGTGCCTACGTGCAGGTGCTCTCCATGAACTCGAGCCTGCCCGTCGCCGATGGCAATCTTGTGGACTGGACCCAGTTTGCGTCCGTCACTGGTATCAGCCTGCTTGTATGGGCGACGGTCGTCACCGCCCTTGTTGTTCTTGCAGTCAAGCGCCCGCGGGTGGAGAGGGCCGCTGCCGCAGCACTGAGTGCCGCTCTCATCGTTGTGCAGGTTGCCGGCGTTGTTGGAATTGTGACCAAGGCGGAATCCGAGCCAGAGTCCATCACCATCACCGAGAAGGGCCTCTTTGACGTCTCGGGCAAGAAGAACGTGGTGTGCTTTGTGCTTGACATGACCGACACCGCAGATGCCAAGAAAGCATATGCCGACAACCCAAACATGTTTGACGGTTTGGATGGCTTTACCTGGTACCAGAACAGTACGGGGTCTATGATTCCTACGCGCTATGGCATCCCCTCCCTGCTTACGGGCATGCGGCCACAAGCAGGGGAGGACGCGGCGGATTTCCTCTCGTCCATGTACTCGGACAGCTACTTCTTGGATGATGTTGCAGCTCAGAGCTATACCACGGGCATCTACTCTGACTCTGCGGACTGGATAGACGGCTGGAGCGAATACCTGGGGCAGCACGCCGAGAACTTCGAGAGCACCTCGGACGTTGCGAAGAGCGCCCTTGATTGGCAGGGGACGCTTCGCATTCTGTACCAGTGCGCGCTGTATCGCGACATGCCGTGGATTGCCAAGCCATTCTTCTGGTTCTATACGGACCAGATCAACCAGGGAATGGTAAGCGGCACGAGTGGGTCGTCCCCGGACCTCACCCCTTACGCCATGGACGATCCGGCTTACTTTGCGAAGCTCAAGGAGAGCGGGCTTTCTATCAACAACGAGGACGCCTCATTCCGCTTCATCCACCTTGACGGTACACACTGGCCCTACATCATGGATGCCGATGGCAACAAGGTCGCAGAGTCCAGCGACTGGGAGTCCCAGATGGTGGGGGCGTTCAAGATTGTGCGCACCTACCTCGACGAGCTCAAGCGCCTGGGGCTCTACGACAGCACCACGGTGGTCATCACCGCTGACCACGGCACCTGGTACATCACGCCCGATGAGATTGCAGGCGTCTCGACGCCCATCATCTTTGTGAAGCCGGCACAGCCTGCCGAGGCAGACTTGGTTCCGTGCCAGATTTCGCAGCAGCCCGTGAGCCACTATGACCTTCAAGCAACGATGCTCAAGGGAATGGGTGCCTCGCAGGAGGTCCTTGACCACTACGGCGAGTTCAACCAGGCCATCGAGGACCGCAATGACCCTGCGGACCGCTTACGCTACTACCTCATGACGACGAGCAACGGAAAACTGGATACCAGCTGGCGCGAGTACGAGATCTCGGGCGACTCCCAGGACTTCGCAAACTGGCGTCTTGATGGCAATGACTGGATCATCACCGACGATGACGCCAAGCGCATCTGGCGCTGACGCCGGTGGGAACGTAGGAGGAATGAGAGCTTGAGAAGCACGAGAAATGCGCTCGCGCCGGCGCTCGCGCTCCACGACGCGCTCTACGCGTTTGCCCTTACTGCCGTGTGGGTGCTTGTGCCCGCCACACCGGCCCTCGCGTACGTGGACCCCTCGGTCATGACCTACACGATCCAGGCGCTGGCCGCCGTGGCGGTTGCGCTCTCGGCGGTGCTGGGCGTGGCCTTCAGGCGCACGCGCAAGGCCCTCATGAGGATCCTGCACGTAGACGAGGGTGCGGGCCGCGTGGCCGAGCCCGCGGTCTCCCGCATCGACCCCTCCGGCAAGGCCGCGGCCGACGCGGCGGCGCGAGATGCGCTTGCAGCCGCGGGCGGCAACGCGCGCGGCGAGGGGAGGCGTGACCCCAGGGAGGCCGTCAAGTGGCCAAAGCGGCTGCTTCTCGCCCTCGTGGTCTCTGTCTCGCTGACAATTACCTATTTTGTTGTTGCTCCGTTTGAATTGCTGGCGGCGAATACCGCAGACCTGACGTATGGCCTCAACTCTGTGTGGCCGGCCATCGTCCGCGCGGGGCTTCTCGTTGCTGTTGTCTTGGCGCTTGTCGTCTCGGTGCTTCGCGGGCGCGCCTTTGATGTCGTTCTTTCGCTTGTTGCGGCGGTGACGCTTTGCGGGTATCTGCAGGCGATGTTTCTTAACGGGTCGCTTCCTATCACCAACGGTGACCTCGTTGATTGGAGCCTCTACAAACAGCCGATGGTCGTGAGCGCTGCAATCTGGGTCGCCGTGATTGCCGTTGCAATTGTGGCGGCAGTTCGGAAGCCCTCTGTCTCACGCCTTGCGAACGCTTCGCTTGCGGGAGTTCTCATCATCATTCAGGCGGTTGCCATTGCGTCGATCTGGCTCAACCCCGCCACTGCCCCCGTTCCCAACGACCAGGATAACGTTTACACAGAGCAGGGTATGTTCGACGTCTCCGACAAGAAGAACGTGGTAGTCATTGTTCTTGACATGACCGACACACAGTACCTGGAAGAGGTGTACTCGGACAATCCCTCGATGTTCGATGCCCTCGACGGGTTCACCTGGTACCAGAACTCTGTGGGTTCTCTTGCTCCCACGAGGTATGGCTGCTCATACCTTCTCACCGGTCAGCTCCCGCAGGAGGGCGAGGACTTCCAAGAGTACGTGAAGTCTTCTGTTGGCAAGAGCACCTACCTCAAGGACCTCAGCGGCTTGGGATATGACATTGGGGTCTATTCGGATTCGGGCTCGACAACCCATGGCGACCCGAATGCCTTCGCCGGGCTTGCTAAGAACGTCCACCCCCTTGATGACGGTGGCATGAGTGGCCTCGACGAGACGGGTGCGGTACGGATCATGTACAAGGCCGCCTTGTACCGCGATCTCCCGTGGATGTTCAAACCCTTCCTCTGGTACTACACCGACGAGCTTAATCAGAGAATGTCCACCCCCAAGGAGGAAGCGGATGACCTTGGCGACGTTCCATACAACTTTGATGACCCCTCGTTCTATGCTCAGCTGAAGATACGAGGTCTCTCCATTAACAATGACGGAGAGACTGGCTCGTTCCGGTTCATCCACCTGCTGGGTGCGCACTTCCCATACACGATGGACGCGCAGGGAGAGCGGGTTGACGGCGAGACCACGTACGATCAGCAGCTCCTTGGTTCTTTCAAGATCGTCTCGACCTATCTCGACGATCTCAAGGAGCTTGGGGTGTATGACAACACTACGGTCATCGTGACGGCAGACCACGGCAGGATTGACTTCATGTCAGACACCCCCATCGAGAGGCCGACGTCCCCCATCCTGTTCGTGAAGCCTGCGGGTGCTGCGCATGAGAGCCTTTCCATAGATGCCACGACTCCCGTCTGGGCACCCGATGTGCTTGCGACCGTCATCGACCAGGCCTCCAACGGCGACCAGGCACTGGTAGCAAAGTATGGGACTCCGGCGTATAACGTCGCGGCCACTTTTGACGAGAATCGCGTTCGCGCCTTTGACGCTCCGACGTGGGACGGGAACTACACTCCGCACATGTACCAGTTCAGCGTGATTGGCCCTGTGGAGGATTGGAACTCCTGGAGCCTCACAGGCGTTACCTGGGAGACGAACGAGCGCTAGACAGGATGCGCGAGAGATGCCAGCCGATACCGTCTACTTCTCGGCGGCTTGCGCCAAGCGCATCTGGCGCTGACGCCGGTGGGAACGTAGGAGGAATGAGAACTTGAGAAGCACGAGAAATGCGCTCGCGCCGGCGCTCGCGCTCCACGACGCGCTCTACGCGTTTGCCCTTACTGCCGTGTGGGTGCTTGTGCCCGCCACACCGGCCCTCGCGTACGTGGACCCCTCGGTCATGACCTACACGATCCAGGCGCTGGCCGCCGTGGCGGTTGCGCTCTCGGCGGTGCTGGGCGTGGCCTTCAGGCGCACGCGCAAGGCCCTCATGAGGATCCTGCACGTAGACGAGGGGGCGGGCCGCGTGGCCGAGCCCGCGGTCTCCCGCGTCGACCCCTCCGGCAAGGCCGCGGCCGACGCGGCGGCGCGAGAGGCGCTTGCAGCCGCGGGCGGCAACGCGCGCGGGGCCGCCACGGGCCGCCCGGCGGGCCTGCCGTGGCGCCGCCGCATCGTGCTTGCGCTTCTCGCCTGCGTGTTCGATGCGTTTACGATTCTCGTCGTGGCTCCCTACGAGCTCGTTGCTGCTAACTCCGCATCGCTCGTCTTTGGCCTGGACAGCATGTGGCAGCTCATCCTCGTGGCGGGGCTTCTCGTTGGCGTTGTCTGTGGCCTTATCCTCTCTGCGTTCCGCGGGCGGGCGTTTGACGTGCTTCTCGCTCTGGCCCTTGCCGTTGGCATTGGGTCCTACGTGCAGACGCTCTTTCTCAATGGCAACCTTACGGTTGCCGACGGCAACCTCATCGACTGGAGCAAGTACACCAGGGAAATGGTTGGGAACTTGCTCATCTGGGGCGTTATTGCCGCCACTCTGGTGACCCTTGCTGTTATGCGTGAGAAGGCCGGTAGGGCGGTTGCGGCAGTGGCGAGCGTTGTTCTCGTGGTTGTCCAGCTGGTGGGCGTGGTGAGCCTGTGGGTCTCGCCCCCGGACGGCTCGAGCATCCAGACCCAGAGGATTTACACCACCGAGCAGGGCATGTTTGACGTGTCGAAGAACAAGAATGTTATTGTGCTTGTCGTTGATACCGTTGACTCACTCAAAACCAAGGCCGTCTACGACAATTACCCCGAGATGCTCGACGAGTTCACGGGCTTCACGTGGTACCAGAACAGCACCGGCTCGATGATTCCAACTCGATATGGGATTCCGTTCCTGCTCACGGGCTCTTATCCAAGGGCAGGGGAGGCTTGGGACGACTTTTTTGGCCGTTTCTACTCGGGTAGCACATTCCTAGATGATGTGTCTGCCCAGGGCTACACGATGGGCATTTATACTGACTCATTTAGCCTTGATTATGCGAAAACACGCACCATTAACGTGCATCCCCTTGATGCTTCGAGGGCGCTCGACAAGCAAAGTACCCTCAAGATCCTCTACCAGTGCTCGCTCTATCGCGACATGCCATGGGTGCTTAAGCCGTTCTTCTGGTATTACACGGACCAAATAAACAACGCCATGTTCTCAAGTGACGCCGAGAATGACCCCTCAAGCACTCCCTATGTCATGAATGACCCGGCATACTACCAGAAGCTGAAGGAGCGAGGTCTCTCCATCAACAGCGAGGACGCCTCGTTCCGCTTCATTCACCTTGTGGGGACACATACCCCCTACACAATGGACGCGCAGGGCAACCTCAACGAGGAGGGCACGAGCCTGGAGGACCAGACGCTCGGTACGTTCCACATCCTCTCCGAGTACCTGCGGCAGCTCAAGGAGCTTGGGGTTTACGACCAGTCCACGATCATCGTGACCGCGGACCATGGCGAGTGGTACCTCACGGACGAGCCCCTCACTGAGCCCACGTCGCCTATCATCTTTGTGAAGCCCGCGCAGGACGCGATGGCTGATGCGGCGCCTTGTGCCATCTCCCAGGAGCCGGCCAGCCACAAGGACCTCCAGGCTACCATGCTCAAGGGTATGGGTGCCTCGCAGGACGTTCTCGACCACTACGGAGAGTTCAACGTGGCGCTTGAGGACCGACATGACCCCGCGGATCGCCTGCGAACCTACTGTATGCTTACGCACGACGGCAAGCGTGACTATGACCTGCTTGAGTATCAGATAGTTGGGGACGTCTCCGACTTCAACAACTGGCATCTCGACGGGAACGATTGGCGCAACGAGGAGGCCTGGAAGCAACGCAAGGCAGAGGAGTAGCGAAGACCTCCAAAGCCAGGTTTGCGTGATTTGGAACAAGGGACGCCGTCGCTTGAGATGAGCGGCGGCGCCTTTGCTCCTCAATAGTGTTTGAGCTGGTCGCGGTATGATGGCGTGGTTGCGCTATTGAGGGGAGCTGCTGATGGCGGGTGCTAGCTTTGAGGGAAGAGCGATGGCGAGCGACTTTGACGGGACGCTCTTCTTTGGCATTGGCGGCCGCATGCACCCGCTGCACCGGTTCCTTCCGCGTGACCTTAGGGCAATCGAGGAGTTTAGGGCGCGGGGCGGTCTCTTTGGCGTTTGCACTGGCAGGCCGCTTGGCGCTGTGCTCGCGGATGCGGGCGGCGACCTGAGCTTCGATTTTGCGATTACGAGCAGCGGAGCTTGCGTAAGCGACGGCGCGGGGAACGCGTTGTTCTCGCGCGAGGTTCCCGATGACGATGTGCGTGCGCTTCTGGATGCGACGTATGGACAGACCTCGCGTCCGCCGTTTATCGCGATGGGGTCTGGTTATCTGGTGCTGGGCGGGGAAAACATCCCCGGGCTTCCGAAGGCGTTTCTCAAACGGCTTAAGGTTGTGAGCTCGGTTGATGACGCTTTGACGATGGCGCGTGGCGGTGACGGCACGGGAGTGCAGGTTGTCTCTCTGGGGTTTGGTACCCAGGAACGCGCTGCTCGTTTTGTGGCCGGAGCGGGGGAGTTGCTTGGGGGCAGGGTTTCTGCTTTTCAGAACCTCGACTCTGTGGACGTAGTGCCTGCGGGATGTTCCAAGGGTGCCGGGCTTGCCATTGCACGCGAGCGTTTGGGACTAGGCATGGTTGGCGGCATTGGCGACTCCTTCAACGATCTGCCGCTTCTTGACGAGGCGGATGTCGCCTACACCTTTAACCGTGCGGCCGAGGCGGTGCGTGAGTGCGCCGATGTACTGGTGGATGACGTTGCCGAAGCCCTCGTGGACCTCGAGCTGCGATAGGCGGCCTCAAGAGGCAGCTGCTGAGTCGTTCCTGCCCCAGGTTTTGGCGTGAATTCACGGTTGGGGCACCCCCGAAAAACCGCATCCCAACTGTGAAATGGTGCCAAGGCATGCATGCAGGGCTTGGAGAATTCCCAAAGAGAAATAGGGGAGCGAGGCCATGGCCTCGCTCCCTGTGCCTTGCTTCGATGCAACGGCTCTAAGCGCCAGCCTCAAGCTCGTTGCGAATGGCGAGGATGAAGTCACGCGTGTTGAGCTTGGTGGGGTTCTCTAGCGTGGTGATGCGCGCAAGGTCGCCCGTCATGCGGCCGTCCTCGATGGTCTTGACGGTCGCGTGCTCCAGGCGCTTGGCAAAGTCCACAAGCTCCGGCGTGCCGTCCAGCTCGCCGCGCTTGGCGAGTGCCCCGGTCCACGCAAAGATCGTGGCCACCGAGTTGGTCGAGGTCTCCTCCCCGCGCAGGTACTTGTAGTAGTGGCGCTGAACGGTGCCGTGTGCCGCCTCGTACTCGTACTGGCCGTGGGGCGACACCAGCACTGAGGTCATCATGGCAAGCGATCCAAATGCCGAGGAGAGCATGTCGCTCATCACGTCGCCGTCGTAGTTCTTGCATGCCCAGATGAAGCCGCCCTCGCTCTTCATGATGCGCGCCACCGCGTCATCGATGAGGGTGTAGAAGTACGTGATGCCCGCTGCCTCAAAGCGCTCGCGGTACTCGTTCTCGTACATGTCGGCGAAGATGTCCTTGAAGCGGTGGTCGTAGATCTTTGAGATGGTGTCCTTCGAGGCGAACCACAGGTCCTGGTGGGTGGAGAGCGCGTACTCGAAGCAGCTGCGCGCGAACCCCTCGATGGAGGAGTCCACGTTGTGCATGCCTTGGATCACGCCTGGCTGATCAAAGTCGTGAATCAGGCGACGCTCCTCGTGGCCCTCCGCGTCGGTGAAGACCAGCTCAGCCTTGCCGGCTCCAGGTACGCGGTACTCGACGTTCTTGTACACATCGCCATAGCCGTGACGCGCAATGGTGATGGGGCGCTTCCAGCACTTCACCACAGGCTCGATACCCTTGACCACGATGGGTGCGCGGAAGATGGTGCCGTCGAGCATCGAACGGATGGTGCCGTTGGGGCTCTTCCACATCTGGTGCAGGTGGTACTCCTCGACGCGCTGCGCGTTGGGGGTGATGGTCGCGCACTTTACGGCCACGCCCAGGCGCTTGGTGGCCTCGGCGGAGTCGATGGTCACCTGGTCGCCCGTCTCGTCTCGGTGCTTAAGGCCCAGGTCGTAGTACTCGGTCTTAAGATCGACGTACGGGCAGACAAGCTCGTCCTTAATGATCTGCCAGATGATGCGGGTCATCTCGTCGCCGTCCATCTCGACGAGCGGGGTCTTCATTTCGATCTTCGACATGCATGCCTCCAGCGCGGTCTAGTTGCGGCCCTTCGTTGCCTTTGTGATTCCAGTCTACCCGAGCAAGGCTACAGGACGATTTCCGGCGAGAGCCATGCGGGCTGGTCTCGGCTCACCACGCGCGCGCAGGCATAAGCGCGCGGCAGCGAGAGGATCGCCGCTCCACGGTACGCACCGGACGGCATGAGCTCAAGCGACATGGCGCAGTCGGCCACGCCATCGTCTACCAGGCAGAGCGGCAGTAGGAGCCGCATGGTACCAGTGGCGGGATCAAACGCCGGCGCTGCCATGCGGTAGCTTGCCTGTGCAAGGCGCAGCGAGAGGGTCGTGGCATCCTGAAGAGCGCGGGCCATGCGGCGGTAGAGGCTGGGGTCTGCCTTGATGGCGCGCGCCAGCTCCCGACAGGCGGTGCGCCCCAGCCGGCCGTTGCCGTCGTCCATGGCGTCTCGCAGCAGGCGCGATGCCTCGGGGCTTCCGGCCAGCTGATCGGCGAGAAAGGCGCGCGGCAGGCGGCCGACCTTCTCGCCCAGAAGCGCTTCGGTGTCAAGGATGAGCATGTGTCCCGGCTGGCAGACAACGTCCTCGACGCGCTCGAGGTAGCTGGCCGGCTGCGGCAGCTCGGGAAGCGTTGCCGCAAGGCGGGCGCCCAACTCCCCCGAGCCCGCGGTGGCAAAGCCGTCGAGCTTCCAGGGTATGTCGCCGGCGTTGGGCGAGAAGACTGCGTAGACGTCCTCGCCAAAGGGGGTGAGCAGCCCCGTGTTAAAAGCAGCGAGTGAGCTGTCCGTTGCCGTGACAATGCGTCCCTGCTCAACGGCACGATGGAAGGTCACAGTGAGGTACTCGCGCAGGATGCCATAGCGAGAGGGACCGCCCACGCCCTCGCCGGGGAAGTTCCAGTGCTCCGGCGCTGCCATGGTGGCAAGCGTCCCAAGCGTGCGCTCCCAGGAGCCGATGACCGCGAACTGTGCGAACTCGCGAAGTGGGCTTACGGTGGAAGTGCCCACGCCCTGCAGCGACGCACCAGAGAGGTCGCTCCACGCGCCCTCGTCTGCCGCAGGAAGGCCCTCTAGGCCAACCTGCTCGTGGACCATGCCGGTACCGTCGTCACCATCTACCAACGCGAGGCTCCACTGCTTGCCGGACAAGGGGCGTGACGTGCGGCGGATTGTGACCTCCACCGGGCCGGAGCCATCCTCGTGGAGGTAGCGGAGCGGGAACGTGACGCGGCTCCTTGTGCCCGAGAGGGTCCCGGTCGAGCGGGCCACGCGCCAGTCCTCGTCGAGCGTGCGGGTGACGTCGGCGTCGATGGGGAGCTTCTGGTAGAGCACGCGGAGAAGCTCGTCCTTGCAGTGGACCTCTGCCGAGAAGAGCTCGGGGAGGTTCTGGTGGGGGAGGGGCTGCGTGGCTGGGGCGGGTGCAGGGGCGGCTACCGGTATGGGGGCCGGTGCGGGGGCCGGTGCTGCAGCTTGCGACGTGGCGGGTGCCGGAGACTCGGGCTGTGCCTGGGCAGCTGCCGCGAGGTCCGCCTCCATGTCCTCGTAGGGGTCATATGTAATGGTGAGGTTGATGCCAGAGTCGTTGGGCGTCTCGGGCTCCGGTTGCTCGCGGGTCTCGGCTCTAGTGGCTTCTACCTGCGGCTCGTTTGGCTCTTTGGGGGTCTCGTCGGCTAGGGAGGGCTGCGGTGCCGGCGCAGGTGCTGGCGCCGGTTCGGGCTCCGGCACGGTTACGTTTTCAGGCTCCGGCTCCGGCGCGGATGCCGGCTCTGGCTCGGCCGCAGCTTCCGGTTCCGGTACGGGCTCCGGCTTGGCCTCGGCCTTCTCGACGTGGCGTGGCTTTGTCGGCTTGGGGTCATGTGAGCCCTTGCGACGCTTCCATGGCTTGCTCTTTCCGCCCTTCTCGCCCGTGCTGCCAGAGCCAGACTGCCCTGCTCGCTCGAGGTAGCCGTCGTACTCCTCGTTGGGAACGACCGTCGCGTAGACGCGCCCCTTCTTGAAGACGGTGAGCCGAACGAACTCGGAGAGCGCCTCCATAAGAGATTGGACGTCGTCTTTCCCAAGGTCCTGCGGCTCGATGCCGTCCTCTAGCAGCACCTCCTCAACGCGCGAGAGCAGTGCCTGGCGGTTGGTGCCAAGGGTGGACGAGAGAAGCTTGTACAGGTAAAGCCTGTTTCCTGGTGTGATTCTGGGCATCGTTTGTGGCCTTCCTTCAAGAGTCCCTGGAGACGGGGCTGAGTTTGCAAGCTTCTACAGTATCACCCGCGGGTGTCGGCGCGTGGCGGATTCGGCGCGGATGGAGCCAGCGCCAACGAGGGTGGTTGCTTGTCGCCGGAGCGCGCAATTTGATGCACTGTGCACCATTTGGCCGCTTCCGGCGACATTTTGTCGCCGGAGCGCACGTTATGTCGCAAATGGCGACAATAATGCCCTTCCTGCGACGGCCGAGAAGGGCGCCGCCGGGCGAGAGGGGAGCCGCCGGACGAGAAGGGCGCCGACGGGCGAGAACCGCGCCGCCGGCCGAGAAGTGCGCCGCTGCCTCGCTCCGCACCGCCTGCCAGACCGCCGGCGGCCGACGTCCCCGCCGCCCCTCTCGCCAGCTAGCATCAAAGATGTGCGGCAACCCCGGCGTTAGGAGGAACCCGTGAAACTCAATGTGCGCAGGACCGTCCTTATCGGCTTTGCGTTCTTCTCCATCTGTGCGTTCTGGCAGATGTACAACAGCGTGATTCCGCTCATGCTCACGAACACGTTCCACCTAGACGAGACCTTCTCGGGCATGATCATGGCTGCCGACAACGTCCTTGCCCTCTTCCTCCTGCCGTTCTTTGGCTCGCTCTCGGACCGCTGCCACAGCCGCCTGGGCCGTCGCATGCCCTTCATCCTCGTGGGAACGGCGCTTGCCGTGGTGGGCATGATCTTCCTGCCCATCATCGACAACGCGTACTATGCGGACGGCTCGGGTGCCCTTCTCGCCGCGTTCATTGGCGTTCTGCTCTTTGTGCTTGTTGCAATGGGCACCTACCGCAGCCCTGCCGTGGCGCTTATGCCAGACTGCACGCCCAAGCCGCTGCGCTCGCCCGCAAACGCGATCATCAACCTCATGGGTGCCGTGGGCGGCATCATCTACCTGGGCATTGCCGCTGTGCTTTACAACAAGGGGCGCATTGCCGGCCTCGACCACGTGGACTACCTGCCGCTGTTTGTGATAGTGGCTGCCATCATGGTGGTCTCGGTGGCCGTTGTGTTTCTCACGGTGAAGGAGCCCAAGCTCGAGGCCGAGGTCGCGGCCTACGAGGCTAAGCACCCCGAGGAGAACCTCGTCGAGAAGGACGCCGCCACTGGCAAGGAGGTGCTTCCTGCGCCGGTCAGGCGCTCGCTGGGCTTCCTTCTTGCGTCCATTGCCCTGTGGTTCATCGGCTACAACGCCATGGAGACCTGGTTTACCACGTACGCGCAGGCGGAGTGGGGCATGGCGCTTGGCGAGGCCAGCCGCTGCCTCATTGTGGCCAACGTTGGTGCCATCGTCTCGTACATTCCCGTGGGGGCCATCGCCAGCCGTGTGGGGCGCAAGCGCACCATCCAGGGCGGCATCGTGCTTCTCGGCGGCGGCTTTGCGTTTTGCGCCGCTTGGACCTTTGCCGGCATGGGCTTCTCGCCCGCGCTCTACGTGGTGATGATCGTCCTGGGCATGGGCTGGGCTGGCATCAACGTGAACTCGCTGCCCATGGTGGTCGAGATGTGCAAGGGCTCCGACACAGGCAAGTTCACGGGGCTCTACTACACCTTCTCGATGGCCGCGCAGACTGTCACGCCTATCGCTGCGGGTTGGCTCATGCACAACGTGAGCTACCGGTCACTCTTCATCTACGCCACGGTGTTTGTTGCGGCAAGCTTCGTTACAATGCTGTTCGTGCACCACGGAGACTCGAAATTGGTCGAGAAGAGAGGGCTCGAGTCGTTCGACGTCGACTAGCGCGCCGCCGGTTTGGCGTGCCTGGTGTTGTCGACGCCTGGATGGAGGATTGTCGATGGCAAACTGCATGATTCGCAAGCACCCGGCGCTCTTCGCTGCCGGCATCGCCGCAGGCCTTGGGGCTGCAGCCGTATATGGCATGGCGCCTCGCACGGGCAACAAGACGGTCGACGAGCGCTGGAACGAGTTTGTGCACTACCGCTATGCACACCGCGGCCTCCACGACGACTCCCTTGGCGCCCCCGAGAACTCGCTCGCCGCCTTTAGGCGCGCCCGCGAGTACGGCTTTGGCGTGGAGCTTGACGTGCACCTCACCGCGGACGATCGCCTGGTTGTCATCCATGACTCCGACCTCAAGCGCGTGACGGGCAAGGAGGGCATCGTCGAGGAGCTTACGCGCCCGCAGCTCGAGGAGTACCGCCTCAATGGGACCGACCAGGGTATTCCCACGCTTGGCGAGGCCCTGCGCATCTTTGAGTGGGACGGCGAAGGCCCCATGCCTGCACCGCTCATCATTGAGGTCAAGACCTACTGCGAGAATGCTGACCTCCTCACCAGCCGCGTCATGGAGTGCCTGGACACCTTCGACGTGCGCTACTGCATCGAGAGCTTCGACCCCGCCGTGCTGGTGTGGCTGCGTCGCAACCGCCCCGAGGTCATCCGCGGGCAGCTCTCGATGGACTTTCTCGCGGAGGACGCCGGTGCAAGCGCAAAGGCGCTGCCGCTGCCGCTGCGCGTGGGGGCTACCGCGCTTCTCGGCAACGTGGCCACCAAGCCGGACTTCATTGCGTACCGCTTCGACGACCGCGAGCAGCCCGCGGTGCGCCTGGTGTGCGGGGCTCTCGGCGGCAAGCTGGTCACGTGGACCATTCGCAGCGAGCGAGACATGCTGGCCTCCGAGGCGGAGGGCGCGCCGGTGATCTTTGAGGGCTTTGTGCCCGCGCCGCAGTCCTGCGTAGCCGCACACTGGGCCGAAGCCACGGCATAGCCGGAAGGCAGCTCTAGCAGGTCTTCTCGTTACAGCTGGCGGACCCGCTGTCCTTGTGGCCCTTTGCCCAGAGCTTTGCCTCGCGGTTGCGCATGTTCCACACTGTGGCTTCCATGCCCAGGGGCACGTAGTCGATCTTCTCGAGGTCCTGGGGGAGGTACTCCACCAGGCCGCGCTGAGGCGTGGGCGAGAAGTGCGCGGGCTCTGGACCCGGCGTTGCCTCCAGCGCGAAGACCTTGGCGCCATTGGCGGCAAGGCGTTCCTCGTAGCCGCTTGTGGGGTCGTCGGGGAAGTCTGCGCGCGCGTCCTCGCTTGTCCAGAGCACCTGATAGCCTGCGGCGGCAAGCTCCTCGAGCGTGAAGAGGTAGAGGGGGCGGCTGTCCGTCTTGAGCCGCAGCGTGCCGTCAGGCGCGAGGATGCGGCGATACTCCATGAGGCAGGTGGCGTCGGTGAGGCGGCGTCGCGCCTGGCGCTTGCGCGGGAACGGCGTGGGGAAGTTGAGGTAGATGCACGAGAGCTCGCCGGGGGCGAAGGCCTCGGTTACGCGATGGCCGTCCCAGGCGAGGAAGACGACGTTCTCAAGGCCGCTCTTCGCGGCGAGGCCGCCGGCGTAGGCCATGCAGAGCGGCTCGCCGTCCATGCCAAGGAAGAGCACGTCCGGCTCGCGACGGGCGGACTCCACGGTGAAGGCGCCCTTGCCGCAGCCCAGGTCCAGCCGGACCTCGCGGAAGCGCCCGGCGCTCGCCGCGCCGCAAGCTGCGGTGGTGCCCCCCAGGGGGTAGCAGGCCTCCGCCCAGCGGCCGGCGTAATCCTGCGGCGCAGGCTCGATGAAGTCCGCGTAGCGCTCGAGGCGCTCCTCGAGTACAAAGTGCTTGGGTGTGCGTGCGTGCATGGGGCCTCGGCTATTCTTTGCTCGTCTCGACGCTTTGCGCGGATGCGGGCGTGTCTGCGGACGCGGCGTTTGCGCTTCTCCCGCCGCCCAGCGTGAACGTGGTTGCGGCGTGCAGCATGTTGACCTCTGCCAGCTCAAGCTTGCCGTCGATGTAGGGCTGGTACATGGCGTCGATCGAGCCCACGCCCATCGAGCAGCCGCTGCACTGCTCGCACGAGCCATCGCCGCAGAAACTCAGCCCGCGGCGCACGATCTCCTCGCGCTCCTCTCGCGTGGTGTCCTTGACGAGGACGCTCTGTGCCATGGCAACCCCTTTGGTCGAGTGATTTCTCTTGGGAGTATAGGCCGCAGAGGTCGGGTTGGCACGCCGCGTGAAGGCTTAAGATAGATAGGTCGTGTAAGTGTCCTCGAATGTCAAAGGAGCCAAGATGGCTGACGACGCAAAGCAGCACGCGCTTGACGCGCACAGGGAGTGGCACGGCAAGATCGAGGTCGTGAGCAGGGCCCAGATCAGCACGCCGGAGGAGCTTGCCGTGGCCTATACTCCGGGCGTCGCCGTTCCCTGCCTGGAGATCCAGAAGGACCCGAGCCTCTCGTACGAGTACACCCGTCGCTGGAACCTGGTTGCCGTTGTGACCGATGGCTCCGCGGTTCTCGGCCTGGGCAACATCGGCCCCGAGGCGGGCATGCCCGTCATGGAGGGCAAGTGCGCCCTCTTCAAGACCTTTGCCGACGTGGACGCCTTCCCCCTGTGCATCCGCTCCAACGACGTGGATGAGATCGTGCGCACGGTGCAGCTGCTTGCCGGCAGCTTTGGCGGCGTGAACCTCGAGGACATCTCCGCGCCGCGCTGCTTCGAGATCGAGCGTCGCCTCAAGGAGACCTGCGACATTCCCGTCTTCCATGACGACCAGCATGGCACCGCGGTCGTGACATGCGCCGCGCTGATCAACGCGTGCCGTTTCACCGGTCGTGATCTCGGCGACGTCAAGGTGGTCTTCTCGGGCGCCGGCGCCGCGGGCATCTCCATCGCTCGCCTCATGAAGCGCATGGGCGTGAAGGACATCATCATCTGCGACCACACGGGTGCCATCTACGAGGGCCGCGATGGCCTGAACCCGGTGAAGCAGGAGGTCGCCACCTGGACCAACACCGAGAAGGTCCAGGGTTCGCTTGCCGACGCCCTCAAGGGTGCGGACGTCTTTGTGGGCGTATCCAAGCCCAACCTGGTCTCGCAGGACATGGTGCGCTCGATGGCAAAGGACCCCATCATCTTTGCCTGCGCGAACCCCGTGCCCGAGATCATGCCCGACGAGGCGCTGGCCGCCGGCGCAGCGGTGGCGGCAACGGGCCGCTCGGACTTCCCCAACCAGATCAACAACGTGCTGGCGTTCCCGGGAATCTTCCGTGGTGCGCTTGACGTGCGCGCGAGCGACATCAACGATGACATGATGGAAGCCGCGGCTTATGCCATCGCCGGCCTGGTAGACGACGAGCACCGCGCGGCGGACTACATCATCCCTGGTGCCTTCGACAAGCGTGTTGCGCCCGCCGTTGCTGCAGCCGTGGCCGACGCTGCGCGCAAGAGCGGGGTTGCGAGGATTTAGCTTCGGGCGTTCGAGTACTCGAACGAACGGATTTGAGAGGGCGGGCCTTCGGTCCGCCCTCTTTTCGTGACTAAGCTGCACGTTATTCTGACGGAGGTGTCTCTCCTTGGGTTACGGAGTCGCCATTCTCGTCTGATGGCTGCATCGAACTGCCCTACGTTACACATCGAGAGGATTTCGTGCGCCGAACTGCCCTTCGTTACACGCCATTTCGCGGACCCCTTGAGTAGCCGTCTGCTGCGCTGCATGAAAATCCGCAGGTAGAGCCATGTATAAACTATCAAAGTAAATTGCCAGACGGGCATTTCCTCAGAATTGGCATGTAACGAAGGCTAGTTCGATGCAATCACGGACCAATTCATGTAACGAAGGCGAGTTCGATGCAATCGATGAGGGCCACGTTTCTCATCCCCTTCGATTACTTGAGCTGCGTATGATTCCCTAGGAAAATGTGGGAGACTCGCACGTTTTTCCAACGAATAATGTGGGAGCAATCCACATTATTCCAACGAAAATCGTGTGAGTTGCGTATGATGGGCCATACAAGCGATAGATGGGGGCAGCCTGATGCAGAGAACTCTCATGAACGATCTTCTTGCGTGGAAGACCCGCGAGAACCGTAAGCCCTTGGTTCTAAAGGGGGCTCGTCAGACCGGCAAGACCTGGCTCATCGATGAGTTTGGCCGTTCTCAGTTCAAAGATGTAGTGCGCATCGATTTTATGCAGGATGAGGGCGCACGCACCATCTTCGATGGCGACTTGAATCCGCGTCGCATTGTTCGAGATGTCGAGCTTAGAGCTGGACGCCCAATTGATCCCATAACGACCCTTCTCGCCTTTGATGAGATTCAAGAAGCACCTCGTGCCTTGACGTCGCTCAAGTACTTCTGCGAGCAGGCGCGTGAGTTTCATGTGATTGCTGCGGGGTCGTACATGGGGCTGGCGCTGAGAAGAGCTGGTGAGTCGTATCCCGTTGGCAAGGTCGATGAACTCACGCTGCGGCCGCTTTCTTTTGAAGAGTTTCTTAGGGCAGCAAATGGAGATCCCATTGCGGACGCGCTTGAGGCGCATGACCTGGGGGCACTCGAGAGCCTGCACGATGTGCTTACTGGTCGCTTGAGGGATTACTTGGCTGTTGGGGGTATGCCCGAGGTTGCCCAGGCGTTTGTGCAGAGTGGGGATTACAACGAGTGTCGCCGGCTACAGCGGCAGATTATCGACGGATATGAGGCGGACTTCTCAAAACATGCTCCGGCACGCATTCTCGAGAGGATGCGTCTGGTCTGGAAGTCGCTACCCGGTCAGCTCGCGCGTGAGAACAAGCGCTTCGTATACGGGGCAGTGCGGCCAGGAGCGCGTGCCCGAGACTTCGAGGAGTGCATCCAGTGGCTGGTTGATTACGGAGTAGCGAGCAAGGTTCCCCGTGTCGACGCGCTGAGGTATCCCCTTGTGGGCTATGAGGATGTGTCAAGTTTCAAGCTCTTCTGCGTGGATGTGGGACTGTTGGGAGCTTTGGCGGGGCTTGATCAGAAAGTCGTCCTTGATGGATCAAGGCTTTTCACGGAGTTCAAGGGCGCGCTTACAGAGCAATACGTAGATCAGCAGCTACTGGCACATGGGCACGCGCCCGTATACTGGTCTTCGTCGACGGGCACTGCCGAGACAGACTTCGCCATCGAGAAAGACGGCGCTTTGCTTCCCATAGAGGTGAAAGCAGCGGAGAACCTCAAGTCGAAGAGCCTCAAGGTGGCATGTGAGAAGTTCAGTCTGTCTCGCGCCGTGCGCACGTCCCTCTCGTCGTATCGCGATGAGGGGTGGCTTGTGAACATCCCCCTTTGGGCCATTGGACAGATTGACGGATTGGTGTAAGGGTTTGCACGGTGCCTACCCCATGCTTGCCATTACACCTGCAAACAGTGGCGTCAGGGTCATGTTGTCAATGATGAAGTAAACGAAGGGCCGGTCTAGGATGACCTCCCGGACCTCGGGTTCGTCTGGCGTTCCCGTTGAGCAAGTCATGCCTATTGATGTGACCGCTGCCGCCTTTGTGCCTGCCTCGTTTACGTCGATGAAGGTCTTTTGGAGCACGGTGCTTATGGCAAAGTTGCCGTCCTTGAGGGTAGCCATGCGCGAGAAGTCGGCGAGCTTTGGATCGAAGGCATCGCGAACGCCCATGGCTACCAGCTGGTCGTTGAGCGTGGTCTGATAATCAAGCGAGAACTTGGGGAGTCCGGCGGATACCTCGATGTTGGAGATTGGGTTTGCAATCAGGTCATGCAGGGATGTGCCGTCCAGCGACGCCACGAGGTCTGTGAGCCGCACGCCTTGCTTGGGAAGCAGCGCGACAAAGGCAAAGTTGAACTTCTCATAGGGCTTCAGGAAGCCCTCGGCCAGGCTGTTCTCGAGGTAGGTCGTCTCGTACGAGTGCATCATGCGGACGCTCTGCTCGTCGCCTTTTTCGGTCGTGAAGGTGTCGCCCTGTATGTCTCCTTCCTCATACGGTTCTTGCCAGGCATCGTCAAAGGCCAGGGCGTTAATGAGAAAGAGCTGATCATCTGCGGTGATACGTTCCACAAGCCGGTCAATCATGCCATCAGTCTTGGAACTGACCCAGGAATTGATATCGTCGGCGGTGGTGGAATCGAACGGTGCCGAGAACGCCTGCGCGTCAAGGGTGCCTTTGCAGGTGGCGAGGTAAACATCCGAGACGCTGAGGTCATCTGACGACCTCAGCCAAATGGAGTTAGCGCACTTAAGGGCAAGGACGTCGCCCTTCTGCTGCGTATCGTAGAGGTCCTCGCCAGAGATGCGACGGGCGTAAGCACCTAGATAGGTCGCAAGCGAGTCGATATCCATGTCCGTTGCGGTCTCTAGCTGAGAGATCGTATCGCCTGCGGCACCGGTTTCCGCGAGGGCCAGGGCAAAGAGCGCCGAGAGGGGAGAGACAAGCACGTTTGTCTGCTGGTCTGTGGGATAGGTGCCCTGAAGCAGGCGAGAAGTGAAGTCAAAGAGTGCGTGCGTTGTCGTTTGATCTGTGAGGGCATTAGCGATGGGCTCTTGCGTGAGCGCAGTGTCCTTTACGTCTGCAGTGAGGTCCGTGGCAGAGATGGCTAGCGCGCTATCCTGCGCGTTCTTGCTACAGCCCGTGAGCACCGAGCCAAGCGAGAGCGCTGCGGGCATACCGAGGAGGGCAAGGGCAGTGCGTCGTTTAGCGAGGCGTTCCATGGGGACTCCCTTCGCATTGCGTAACTCAATTATACGTAGAGGAGTCCCAGGGAATCGCCTGCGAGCTGCCCGACGAGCGTTTTTACGCGTTTATCGGGGGCTGTTTTCTAGCGAGCCTCACTCCCCGGGGCGTCGGTTGCGCTCTCCGCCCGTGCACCCACCCGGTTCACCACAACAATCCCCGCGCTCACCAGCACCAACGCGCAGATGGAGCGCACGGGGTCAACCTGCTGGTACTCGCCGAGGAGCACCGCAGAGAGCACGAAGCCAAACACCGGGTTCATGAACCCATAGACCGAGATGCGCGAGACCGAGTTCACGGAAAGCAGGAGCGACCACACGCTGTATGCCGCCGCCGAGATGAACGCCATGTATGCGAGCAACGCAATGGCGCTCGGCCCCGTCGGCGAGAGCGTTCCGCCGCCGGCAACACCCATCGCCATGAGACCGAGTCCGCCCACCACAAACTGCCATCCGCTGAGCAGCACCGGGTCCTGCCGTTTGGAAAGTCGCTGGATAAGGCAGGAGGACGTGGCCGAGCACAGCGTGCTCAGAAGAATCATGCCCTCGCCATCGGGCGAGAAGGAAAATGAGAGGCTGCCCAGGCCACCGCCAAGATTGATGAGAACAACACCCGCAAATCCCAGCAGACAACCCGCTACCTTCCTGCCGGTAAGCCGCTCCTGGCGAAACGCCAGCGCCGAAAGCAGGATGGCAAAGAAGTTGGCGCTCGCCTCGATGACCGAGCTCGTGGTTCCCGCAGCGTGCGCAAGTCCAAGATAGAAGAAGGCGTACTGGCCGAAGGTCTGGAAAAGCGCAAGCAGGCAGATGGCGCCTACGTCCGTGCGCTTTGGCGCCAGCGGCCTTCTCCGGGCAATGCTCACAAAGACGATGACCATTGCCCCGGCAAGAAGGAAGCGCGTTCCCGCAAAGAGCATCTGGGACGCGGTGTTGGTACCCGCGATGTCGAACAGCGCGTAGCCAATCTTGATGCACGGAAACGCCGATCCCCAGAGAAGGCAGCAGAACGCTGCCGCAAGCAGGGCTCCCCACGTGCTCGTAAGGAAGCGCGCCTGTTGCTCTCCCATGTGGAACTCTGTGCTGCTTGCTCGTGCCATGTTGCTCCTCCCGCGTAGCCGGCGAACCAGTATACGCGGGACGGCTGCCGTTCGCAGGCAGCGCGCACAAGGCTGTGGGGTCGAAATTAGACGTTTTGGAGCTGAGAAGCCCTCGAAAACGTCTAAAACGAGCCCCGGAGTCCCACAGCCCCCGCAGCCTCCGGAAGCTCCGCCAGACACGTCAGCAGGTAAGGAAGCGACCCCCGGAGGAGGCCGGCTGCGGTAACCCCCTCTGGCTGCGCTTACGCGAAGTAGCTCACACCGCCTTCGAACAGCGGCTGATACGCGTTGCCGGGCACGTTCTTGTAGAGGCCCGCGCCACTGCGCTCGGTGTGGCCCATCTTGCCCAGCACGCGGCCGTCGGGCGATGTGATGCCCTCAACTGCCATGAACGACCCGTTGGGATTGGAGCGAAGGTTCATGGACGGCAGTCGGTCGGCGTTCACGTACTGCGTGGCGATCTGCCCTGCCGCCTCAAGGCGCTCCAGCTCCTCGGTGGTGCACACAAAGCGTCCCTCTCCGTGGCTGATTGCGATGTTGTGCACGTCGCCCACCTTGCACTTGGAGAGCCACGGCGAGATGGTCGACGCCACGCGCGTGCGCACGAGGCGGCTCTGGTGGCGCCCAATGGGGTTGAAGGTGAGGGTGGGGGAGTCCTCGCGTGCGTCCACGATGTCGCCGTAGGGAACGAGCCCCAGCTTGATGAGAGCCTGGAAGCCGTTGCAGACACCCAGCATGAGGCCATCGCGCGCCTGGAGCAGGTCGCGCACCGCCTCGGTGACGGCAGGGTTGCGGAAGAATGCCACGATGAACTTGGCCGATCCGTCGGGCTCGTCGCCGCCGGAGAAGCCGCCGGGGATGAAGACGATCTGGCTCTCGCGGATGGCACGCACCATGGCGTCGACGCTCTCGGCGACGGCCTGCGGCGTGAGGTTGTTCACGATGACCGTCTTTGGCACGGCGCCCACACGCTCAAACGCCCGCGCTGAGTCGTATTCGCAGTTGTTGCCTGGGAAGACGGGAATCACCACGCGCGGCTTGGCATAGCTGGCGCCGGTCGTGTGCCGCGTGGGCGTGACGCCGGCCTTCTCAGCGTCAAACGAGAGAGGCGCGCATGCCGGGCCATCGGCCTTGCCCAGGTACGGATACACGCCGGAGAGCGCATTCTCCCAGGGCTTCTGAAGGTCGTCCAGGATGGACATGCGCTCGCCGCAGGCGTAGAGCGCGTACTCCGCGAGCGTCTGGCCAAACGCCGCCACGGTCACGCCCTTTGGCGCCTCGGGCAGGCTGGCATCCGGCGCAAGCTCGATCACAAAGCTGCCGTACGCGGGGTTAAGCAGTGCCTCCTGGGTGAACTCGGGGCGCACGCGCAGGCCAATGAAGTTGCCCACGCACATCTTGAACATGGCCTCGGCCATGCAGCCGTAGCCTGGCGTGCTCACCGCGCGCGCGGCGCCGGAGCCAATGAGCTTCTCGACGTAGTCAAACGCGGCGAGAAGGGACTCCGCCGTGGGCGTGATGCCGTCGTCGGCGTACTCAGGCACCACAACGATCACCTGATCGTCGGCGTGCTTGAACTCCGGCGAGGTCACGCGGTCGACCTTGCCCAGGCCGGTGGCAAACGAGACGAGCGTGGGCGGCACGTCGAGGTCCTCGAACGAGCCGGACATGGAGTCCTTACCGCCAATGGAGCCAATGCCCAGGTCGAGCTGGGCCATGAGCGCACCGAGAAGTGCGGCCGTGGGCCTGCCCCAGCGCTTGGGGTCGTCGCGGAGCTTCTCGAAGTACTCCTGGAACGTGAGGTAGAAGTTCTTGTGCTCGAAGCCCATGGCCACAAGCTTGGAGACGGACTCAACAACGGCCAGGTAGGCGCCTGTGTACTCGTCCTCGCTCATGAGATAGGGGTTGTAGCCCCACGCCATGCCCGAGCACGTGGTTGTCTCGCCGTCCACGGGGAGCTTCGCTGCCATGCCAAGTGCCGGCGTGAGCTGTGTTGTGCCGCCAAACGGCATGAGCACGGTCGCGGCGCCAATGGTGGAGTCGAACCTCTCGGCCAGACCCTTGTTGGACGCCACGTTGAGGTCGCTCACCAGCGATACCATCTTCTGCGCAAAGGTGTCGCCGGCCCACTCGTGGTGGTACTCGTGCGGCGCGCAGACGCGCACCGAGGTGGACTTGGGCGCGCCGTTGGACGAGAGGAACTCGCGGCTTACGTCCACGATGGTCTTGCCGCGCCAGGTCATGCGCAGGCGGGGCTCCTCGGTGACCTCTGCGACAACCGTGGCCTCGAGGTTCTCCTCGCGCGCGTAGCCCAGGAACTCGTCCACGTCCTCGGGGGCCAGCGCCACGGCCATGCGCTCCTGCGACTCGGAGATTGCTAGCTCGGTGCCGTCGAGGCCGTCGTACTTCTTGGGCACGCGGTCAAGGTCGATGAGAAGGCCGTCGGCAAGCTCGCCGATGGCAACCGAGACGCCGCCGGCGCCAAAGTCGTTGCAGCGCTTGATGAGACGGCACGCGTCGCCGCGGCGGAAGAGGCGCTGCAGCTTGCGCTCGGTGGGGGCATTGCCCTTCTGGACCTCGGCGCCGTCCTTCTCGAGCGACTCCACGTTGTGCGCCTTGGAGCTGCCCGTGGCGCCGCTGATGCCGTCGCGGCCGGTACGACCGCCGAGAAGCACGATCTTGTCGCCCGGGGCAGGGCACTCGCGGCGCACGTGGTCCGCAGGCGTGGCGCCCACCACGGCGCCGATCTCCATGCGCTTGGCCACGTAGCCGGGGTGGTAGAGCTCGGAGACCTGGCCGGTGGCAAGGCCGATCTGGTTTCCGTAGGAGGAGTAGCCAGCAGCAGCCGTGCGGCAGATCTTGCGCTGAGGGAGCTTGCCGGGGAGCGTGCTCGACACCGGTGCCGTGGGGTCGGCCGCGCCGGTCACGCGCATGGCCTGGTACACGTAGCTGCGGCCCGAGAGCGGGTCGCGGATGGCGCCGCCAATGCAGGTGGCAGCGCCGCCAAAGGGCTCGATCTCGGTGGGGTGGTTGTGCGTCTCGTTCTTGAAGAGGTAGAGCCAGTCCTCGTCGTGGCCGTTGACATCGACCTTTGCCTTCACGGTACAGGCGTTTATCTCCTCGGACTCGTCGAGACCGGTGAGCTGGCCCGTGTGCTTGAGCCACTTGGCTCCAATGGTGCCCATGTCCATGAGGCAGACGGGCTTGTTGTCGCGGCCAAGCTGGTGACGGACGTCCATGTAGCGGCGGAACGCGGCCGCCGCCTGGGTGTTGTCGAACTGGATGTCGGTGAGGGCGGTGCCAAAGGTGGTGTGGCGGCAGTGGTCGGACCAGTAGGTGTCGATCATGCGAATCTCGGTAATGGTGGGAACGCGGCCCTCGTGCGTAAAGTAGCTCTGGCAGAACTTGGCGTCTGCCACGTCCATGGCCAGGCCGCGGTCGCGCACAAAGTCCTCGATGCCCTTCTCGTCCAGGTCGAGGAAGCCGTCCAGGACCTCGACGTCTGCGGGCTCCGGGTACGCGGTTGCGAGGGTCTCGCGCTTCTCGAGCGACGCCTCGCGCGCCTCGACCGGGTTGATTACGTAGTGCTTGATGGCTGTAAGGTCGTCGTCGGTGAGTTCGCCCTCTAGCACGTAGACCTTGGCGTTTCTCACCGTGGGACGCTCGCCCTGAGAGACGAGCTGGATGCACTCGGCCGCCGAGGCGTCGCGCATGTTAAACTGGCCGGGCAGGGACTCCACGGCAAAGACGCGCGCGCCCTCCGCAACCTCGGGCATCTCGCGCGTGGCGCGGTCGGTCTGGGGCTCGGAGAAGACAACGGGCACGCACTGCTCGAAGAGCTCTTCGGAGATGCCTTCGACGTCGTAGCGGTTGATGATGCGCAGGCCTGTGAGCGACGAGATGCCCAGCATGTGTCGCAGCTCGTGGCTGAGCGCCCGCGCCTCCCCGTCGAATCCGTCCCTTTTCTCAACGTAGATGCGCGAGACCATCGAGGCCACCTTTCATGCTGGGTGTGGGCTGGGCGCGCCGCGGGTGCGGCGCCAAAGGACCGCTCACCATTCTACGGCAGCCGGAGCGCCGGCGCCGGAAGGTGGCGTGCCTGTCACACATTCGTTGCCGAACCTGTATCCCGTGCAGGTTGATACACATTCGAGGCCCGAATGTGTGGCGATCCGATACACGTTTGACTCCGAACCTGTATCCCGCGCAGGTCGCTACACATTTGGCGCCCGAATGTGTATCGAAACGTCACACATTCGGGTGCCGAGAAGGACTTCACGCCGAGAAGGACCTCACGCCGAGAAGGGCCTCGCGCCGAGAAAAGCAGCCGCCCCGGTCGCCAGCATGTCGGCGGCCGGGGCGGCATCAAGCGCAGACGAGAATCGCTAGTCGTCCTCGTCAATCTTCTGGAGCGTTGCCATGATGGGCGGGATGATTTGCTTCTTGCGGCTCACAACGCCCTTGAGCAGCGCCATTCCGTCCTTGGGCTTTACGTCAAAGGCCTGCGCCACCACGTCCTCGGCGCCGTTGCCGTAGATCATGAGGTCGGTGCTCTGCGACTTAACGTCGGTGAACATGTAGAAGATCATGGGCAGCTCCTCGGCCTTGGCGGCCTCGGCGAGGAACGGCCGCACGAGGTTCTCGGCAGCCACGCGGCTATTCTTTGTCATGTAGCTGCCCTGGCCCACGCCAAACTTGGCGTTGCCGCGGCTGAAGACCTTGAAGTCCTGGTAGAAGACCTCCTCGGCGGTGCGGCCAGTGAGGTCGGCACCGGCCTCGAACATCGAGTCGGCGTACGTCTCGATGTCCTCGCCGCAGATCTTGGCCAGCTCCTCGGCAGCGTGACGGTCCTTGGCCGTGCAGGTGGGGGAGCGGAACGTGAGCGTGTCGGAGAGAATGGCCGAGAGCATGAGGCCCGCAATATTGGGCGGGATCTCCACGCCGGCCTCGGCGTAGGCGCTGTAGATGATCGTGCAGGTGCAGCCAACGGGCTCGGCGCGGTAGTAGACGGGTGCGTTAGTCTCGATGGTGCCAATGCGGTGGTGGTCGAGAATCTCCATGATCTCGGCCTGGTCAAGGCCGTCCACGGCCTGCGAACGCTCGGAGTGATCGACGAGAATGACGTGCTTGCGCTTGATGTTGATGAGGTTGGGCGAGCTCACCAGGCCAAAGTAGGAGCCGTCCTCGTCGATGACGGGGAAGAAGCGGTGACGCGACTTTGCCATGATCTTGCGCGCGTCGTCCACGGACGTGTTGACCGAGAACTGCAGGATGCCCTTGCGCAGCATCTTGGCGCGCACTGGCACGGACATGCCGATGAGACGCGCGGCGGCGAAGGTGTCGTACGGCGTGGTGATGATGGTGCGGCCGTGGCGCTCGGCGGAGGCAATGACGCGCTTGGACACGTTGGCACCGCAGCAGATGACCAGGCACCCGGCGTCGCACTCGACGGCGAACTGCTGCGTCTCGTAGCGGTTGGTGACCAGCACGATGTCGCCGGCCTTGATGGTGTCCTCCATCATCTCGGGTGTGGTGCCCACGCGCACGTTGCCCTTGGTCACGCGGCCGTTGGGGTCGCCCAGAAGCAGCGTGCCATTGAGCGTCTCGATGATGTTCTTGTAGGAGGTCTGGGCCTCGGAGAGCATGGCGGTGTCGAAGATGTCCATGTTCGCGTTGGCAACGTCCTTCACCGCGATGAGGCCTTCGAGGTGCTTGTCCTCATCGGTGATGCAGAGCGTATCCACCTTGGTGTCCTGCATCATGTTCCAGGCGGCGAAGAGGCTCATCTCGGCGTCGATGCCGGGCTGCTTTTGCACCACGATGTCCTTGATCTGCGGCGTTACCGAGGTGATGAGCGGCGGCTCCTCGAAGCCAAAGTGTTTGAGCACAAATGCCGTCTCGCGGTTGAGGGTGCCTGCGCGCCTTGCCTCGTAGATCGGCTCATCGATCTGGTTCTTGAGGTAAGCGTAGGAAATGGCGGCGCAGATGCTGTCCGTGTCCGGATGCAGGTGGCCGATAACGTTGACCTTGCGGATTGCCTCTGGCATGAATCCCCCTCAGTTCTCTTTGCACCATGCCCGCCGTCAGAGCGGTCGCGGCCGTACAGGTGTATCCCATCAGCCTCGATTGTGCCACCGGTAGTAACAAAAAAGATGCACGCATGGGCGAAACCGCAGGTTTTAGGCATGCAGCGGCATCCGATTGTGCATAAACGTTGAAGGGCGCGGCCCCGTGCGCCGCCGCCCGCGGGGTCGCCCACACGCCCTCCCGTAGAATGGGAGCATACACACGCCCGTGGCGAGCCCTTCTCGCCGCATGCGGCACCCCTCACCCAAGGGCACGTTTGGCCCCAGACAGGAGCAGCAATGGCAGAGTTCGTGTACCAGATGTACAAGGCCCGCAAGGTCGTGGGCGAGAAGGTCATTCTCGACGACGTCACCGTGGGCGTCTATCCCGGTGCCAAGATCGGTGTGGTTGGCCCCAACGGCATGGGCAAGTCAACGCTTCTCAAGGTCATGGCCGGCCTCGAGGACGTCTCCAACGGCGAGGCCCGCCTTACGCCGGGCTACACGGTGGGGCTTCTCCAGCAGGAACCGCCCCTCGATGAGGACAAGACCGTGCGCGAGAACATCGAGATGGCCTTCTCGGACGTGATCGCCAAGGTCAACCGCTTCAACCAGATTGGCGAGGAGATGGCGAGCTCCGACGCGGACTTTGACGCCCTCATGGCCGAGATGGGCCGCCTCCAGGACGAGATCGACGCCGCCAATGGCTGGGACCTGGACTCCCAGCTCTCGCAGGCCATGGACGCCCTTCAGTGCCCAGACCCGGACGCCCCGGTGACCCAGCTCTCCGGAGGCGAGCGGCGCCGCGTGGCCCTGTGCCGCCTGCTGCTCGAGGCGCCTGACCTGCTCCTTCTCGACGAGCCCACCAACCACCTGGACGCCGAGAGCGTGCTGTGGCTCGAGCAGTTCCTGCACAACTACCCCGGTGCCGTCATGGCCGTCACGCACGACCGCTACTTCCTGAACGACGTGGCGGGCTGGATCTGCGAGGTGGATCGCGGCCAGCTCTACCCCTACGAGGGCAACTACTCCACCTACCTGGAGAAGAAGGCCGCCCGCCTGGAGGCCGAGGGTCGCGAGAACGCCAAGCGCGCAAAGAAGATGCGCTCCGAGCTCGAGTGGGTGCGCCAGAGCCCTAAGGCGCGCCAGGCCAAGAACCGCGCGCGCCTGGAGCGCTACGAGCAGATGGAGGCCGAGGCAAGGGCCACCAAGAAGCTCGACTTCTCCGAGATTCAGATTCCCGTGGGCCCGCGCCTGGGCGCCAAGGTGCTTACGGTGGAGCATCTCACCAAGGCGTTTGGCGACCGCGTGCTTATCGACGACCTCTCCTTTGACCTGCCGCGCAACGGAATCGTGGGCGTGATTGGCCCCAACGGCGTGGGTAAGACCACACTCTTCAAGATGATCGTGGGCCAGGAGCAGCCCTCCTCGGGCACGCTGGAGTTGGGCGAGACAGTCAAGCTTTCCTACGTGGACCAGATGCGAGAAGGCATCGACCCCAAGAAGAGCGTCTGGGAGGTTGTCTCTGACGGCAACGACTACATCACCGTGGGCGACACGGAGATCCCCAGCCGCGCCTACGTGGCGACCTTTGGCTTCAAGGGCACGGACCAGCAGAAGCCTGCCGGCGTGCTCTCCGGTGGCGAGAGGAACCGCCTGAACCTGGCCCTTACCCTTCGCCAGGGCGGAAACCTCCTGCTTCTGGACGAGCCCACCAACGACCTTGACACCGAGACGAGCGAGAGCCTCGAGGACGCGCTCGAGCGCTTCCCCGGCTGCTCGGTGGTCACGAGCCACGACCGCTGGTTCCTCGACCGCGTGGCCACGCACATCCTGGCCTGGGAGGGCACGGACGAGAACCCCGGCAGCTGGCACTGGTTCGAGGGCAACTTCGAGGCCTACCAGGCCGACCGTGAGCGTCGCCTGGGCCCGGAGGCGTCCAAGCCCCACCGCCTGCACCGCAAACTCACCCGCGACTAATGAGACAAAGGGACAGTCCCTTTGTCTCATTCACGGGCTGCCGAAAGCAGTTCCCCGACTCATTCAAACAAGTCGGCGAGCGGACGGTCGCGAGACCGCCCGCTCTCTTTTTCGTGACGTATTATTTCCCCTTGGTGAGTAGTTGCACAGTAGTTGTCCGTCCATCAAGGAGGAAAGCAATGCCCATTGAGAAGCCATTTCAGACGCGCAAGGTTGTCATTATCGGCGCCGGGCGCGTTGGCAGCCACGTTGCACTGTGCCTGATGTTTCGCCACCTCGTGAACGAGATCGTGTTTCTCGACGTCAACCGTGAGGCTGCAGAGGCCCAGGTCATGGACCTTGAGGACCTTGCCTCGGGCATGGGCGACTCGTTCACCATCCGCGTTGGCGACTACGCGGACTGCGCGGACGCCCACTTCATCGTCCTTACCGCCGGTCGCAGCCGCAGGCCTGGCGAGACGCGCCTCGACATGCTCGGCGGCACCATGAAGGTGCTCGAGGGCATCGTTGGCCCCGTGCGCGACTCCGGCTTCAACGGCATCGTGCTGAGCGTCTCCAACCCCGCCGATATCGTGACCGAGTACCTGTACCGCAACCTTGGCCTGCCGCGCGAGCACGTCTTTGGCACCGGCACCGCGCTCGACTCCGTGCGACTGCGCCGCATCCTCTCTGGCATCATCGACGTCGACGCCAAGCAGATTCAGGCCTTCTGCATGGGCGAGCATGGCGACTCCTCGTTCATCCCCACCTCGCACGTGACCGTTGGCTCAATCACGCTGCGCGAGTACCTCGCGATGAACCACCACTCCGGCACCAACATCGACTTCGACGAGGTCAAGCGCATGGTCAAGGAGTCTGGCAGCAAGATAGTGGGTGGCAAGGGCTGCACCGAGTTTGGCATCGCCTCAGTTGTCGCCGAGATTATCACCGCCGTCCTGCACAACGAGAAGCGCATGCTGCCCCTCTCGGTGCACCTCGAGGGCGAGTACGGTGAGAGTGGCATCTCTGCAGGTACGCCCTGCATCGTGGGCTCCAACGGCATCGATGCCGTGCTCGAGATTGACCTCTCCTACGACGAGCGCCGCGCCATGCGCAACTCCTGCTCGATCATCCGCGGCTACGTTGATCAGGTCATGCCCGAGGTTCCCACACAGGAGTAGGGAAGGGCTTCTCGGTGCCTGATGCGGTGCGTAAACGGCGCCGTGCTGGGTGCCTGCGCTACAGATTCGCATCCGAAGTTGTATCGCGCGCAGGTTGATACAGGTTTGGGCGCCGAATGTGTAGCGCCAAGATACACGTTCGCACCCGATCCGGTATCGCGCGCAGGTCGATACACAATCGCATCCCGAATGTGTGACAAGCGGGCCGGCCGTGCGGGAATCCCGCGCGACCGGCCCAAGCCAAAACGATGCCGATAAGAGCCCCGCGCCGAGAAGTGCTGGCGCCCTACGCCAGGGTGCGCCGGATGCTCTCGAGCGCCTTCATGCGGTCGCTCCTGTAGCGGTTGGCCTCGTCCTCGTCCATGGATGAGCAGCGCACGCGGTCGCAGTCGCGAAGCGCCTGCACGATGGCCTCCATCACGGGCTGCGCCTGCTCGGTGGGCGTGACCAGGAGGAGCTTGGTCTTCGTTGCCCCGGTGGCCGCGATGGCACCGGGTGCCGCGGCAACAACGGCCGCGCGGCCTCGTCACCCGCATCCGCGCGTTCTACGCGCGTCTCCACGGTGACCAGGCGCTTTGACTGCAGGCGCTGCAGCGTGCGTGCTAGCTGGAGCGTAGAGAAGCCACAGTAGTCCGCCAGCTCCTCTCGGCCTGAGAAGACCGTGCCAAGCCGCACGAACGCAAGGAGTCGCACGTCACGCGGGGTGAGGTCAAACCGTGCAGCCACAAGCTCGAGGTTCCTCTCGACCAGCTTCTCCTCGAAGTACAGGCCGAGAAGCGCATCGGCATCCATCTCGGGATTCACGTAGACGGGCACGCGCTCCTCGCCCAGCTTGGCCGAGCGCTGCCACGGCATGATGTCGCCGTCTCCGGCGGACTCGATGTAGAAGCGGTAGATGTCAGGGCGGCGTGCGCGGTAGTCCTCCTCGTCAAAGACCTGCTTGTAGAAGTCGTTGTAGTACTCAATCACGTTGAGCTTCATCTGGACGACCTTGGCAGGATTGGCGCCCTGACTGGCCAGCGAGCCCCTGGTTCGCACGTAGTAGTAGACGGGTACCTGCAGCGGGTAGATGCGCTTGCAGTGCAGCTCGTACTCCATGTTGAAGATGAAGTCCTCGCACCAGCTGAGTGTGACGTCCATGCGCAGCTGGTACTTCTCGATGATGTCGCGGCGGTAGAGCTTGTTCCACACAACGCCAAAGTAGAAGTCCGAGGGGTTCTGGATCATGTAGTCGCCAAACTCCTCGCGCGAGAGGACGCCCTCGGCGTCAATGTCGCCCTTGCGCGAGACCTTGCTGCCAATCACGCGGTAGAAGTCCGCGATGACCATGTCGCAGTCGTTGTCCTCTATGGCGCGCACGAGAAGGCGCGTGGCCTCGGGGGCAATCCAGTCATCCGAGTCGAGAAACTGCACATACTCGCCTTGCGCGGCATCAAGCGCCTTGTTGCGCGTGTCCGAGACGCCGGAGTTCTCCTTGTGGAGCACGCGCACGCGGTCGTCCTTCTCGGCGTACTCGTCGCAAAGGGCGGGCGAGGAGTCCGTGCTGCCGTCGTCTGCAAGGATGAGCTCGAAGTCGCGGTACTCCTGCCCCAGGATGCTGTCGACGCACCTGCGCAGCGTCTCTTGGGTGTTGTAGACGGGAACGATGATGCTTACCTTGGGCATGGTGCCCCTCTCGACGAGACCGTTGCGTGGTGTGCGCCCCGTGGCGGGCGCGGGGGCTTCAATTGTAGACTACGGGCTTTGCTATCCTTTAAGGTCGAGAAGGCCGTGTTGGGCGGTCTCAATCGGATTGGTGATGGCTCATGGCAAACAGGGAGAACAACTACAGGGGCCGCGTCGAGCGTGACGACATTCGCGTTTCGCGCTACGTGCCAGAGGATCCGGTCGAGAAGGTCGCCGGCTCCGGTTCCGCGAGCGACGGCCAGAGGCGCGTGCAGCAGCGCGGGCAGCGTCTTCGCCAGCCGGCAGGTGACGTGCGCGTGCTGCGCCCCGGGGACGGGTATCGCACGCAGCCTCCCGCCAGGGCCGAGCAAGCCCGTGCGTACGCCGAGCGTCACCGCAAGGAGCAGCGCTCCCGTGCCGTGCGCCGTGGAATCATCATCGCCGTTGCCTGCGTAGCCGCGCTTGTCGTTGGCATTGTGGTTGCCCGTGGAGGAGCGGGGCTGGCGCTGCCGTCCCTTGGCGGCTCTGGAAGCGGCGATGCTTCCGCTACGCAGGGCGAGCAGGGAACGGATTTCTCGCAGGATGCGGGCTAGGCCACGCAGGCCACTGTTCTCGAGAATGACGGCAGCATCGTGATGACGCTGGGGGGCAGCGCGGACACCTACGTCAAGCGCGGCGAGGATTACGTGGACGGCGGCTGCTACGCGCACGACCGCACCGACGGCATGATTACGGACAAGGTCACTGCAACGGGCGAGGTCGACACCTCGACACTTGGGGACTACACCGTTACCTATACCGTCGAAGACTCCGCTGGCATGGTGGCCACGGCCACGCGCACCGTCCACGTGGTGGATGACGTTGACGGAGGCTGGGACAACGACGGCATCTCGGTCTTCATGTACCACGACGTCTACGATGCGGCTAACCCGCCAGAGGGTGCCTCCGAGGATCAGAACCTCATCTCTACCACCCTGCTTGACCAGCAGCTCTCTTGGCTCAACGAGAACGGCTACTACTTCCCGTCATGGGCGGAGGTGCGCGCGTACATTGACGGTGGCCATTCGCTGCCGGCAAAGTCGGTGGTGCTCACCTTCGACGACGGATCCGATGGCTTCCTCACCTATGCGATCCCGCTGCTCGAGAGCCACAAGATTCCCGCGACCTCGTTTGTCATCTGCAGCGACAGCGACATTCAGGATAAGCTCTCGAACTACGCCAGCCCGTACGTCGACTTCCAGTCGCACTCGTACGACCTGCACCGCGCGGGTACCTCGGGCAAGGGCCATGGTGGGCGCATCTACGACCTTACCGCTGCCGAGATCTCCGAGGACCTCAAGCAGTCCGTGGATATCCTCAAGTCGAGCGATGCCTTTGCCTACCCGTTTGGCGACGTCTCCGACGCGGCGCCCGCGGGAGTGAAGCAGGCGGGCTTCCTTCTCGCTTTTACCACGCAGTACGGGCAGGTGCACCCGGGCGACGATCCCATGCACCTCAAGCGCATGCGCGTGTTTGGCACCTACGAGCTGGGGAGCTTCGAGTATCAGGCAGCGCATGGCGTAGGGTAGCGCACCGCTCCCGCGTGCCGGGGGCCTTCAAGCTACATGTCAGTGTGCCGAAACTTGCGCGGCGACGGCTTGTTCGGCCGCTGCGGCTCGGTATCATCAGAATGCAGGCGGCGCGACCTTCTCGGCGCGTCGCATCGTTTGGGGCCAGCTGCCCCGAGGGGGCGGGGGTCTCTGATGGCTTTGTTTGACAGGAAAACAAAGGGCGCGCGTTCGGCTTCTGGAGCTGTGCACGTGCCTCCAACGGCATCGCGACACGATGGCAATACGGCCGATCGCGATGGCGGGCGGAGGCGCGTGGCAAACGAGGCCCCCGCATCGCGGGTCGCGCCGGCAACGGCTCCCGCAGGGCGTGTTTTTTCGGCGCCTGCGTATGAGACGGGCAGCTATAGCGCCGTCGACGCGCGCGATGCAGAGGCGCAGGTCTACGCAAAGCGTCGTCGCGAGCAGGCGCGGCGCAATACGCTACGGGTTGTGACGGTTGCCGCAGTTGCCGTGGCAGTGCTTCTTGTCGCGCTGGTGGTTTCTGGGCTGCTGGGGTAAGGCGCCGCCTGTTGGGCGGGCCTCTGCGGGCCTCTCGGCTAGTGGTGCCTGGCGAAGGAGCTTGCCGTGGAGGGCTGTGCCAGAAACGTCTGTGACATGGCAGATATGGCAACTATTACCAACGCGCAGGCCACAATGATGAGCAGCACGTAGATAAGGGTGCGGCTGTCGATGTGGCCAACGTTAGCCATCAGGTTGGAGAGGCGCGAAGGCTTGCGCGAGCTGGAAGTCGAGGGAGTATTGCTCTTCTCGGCATGTGTCTGCCCTTTTGTCTCAAGCCCCATTGCGATTCCCTCGTCCTAATTTGTACCTCTTAAAGTAGCTAGTATGCGCCACTTCAGCTTTCAGCTGCCTTGCCTTTCAAGTTCTCTTGGGAATCTCACGGAGCTTGAGGTGTAGGGAGATTGACAATCCGACCACGTGCCCCACTGGCGCTATATGCGTCCTCGGTGTGGTGGGCGTCCAAATTATCGCACGAAAAATCAGTCCAGGAGAACGTTTCCGCAGTTGAGCAAAATGCGAGCAGAAATATCGTTCAATAATTGGCTGCGATGTCCTAGGCTGCGATGTCCTAGGCTGCGAGGCCCTGTGCTGCGAGGCCCTACGCTGCGAGATTGCCAGCCGAGCGGCTCCCTGCAAGGCGACGGCTGGTCTTCTCGGCGCCACGGCGCTTGCCGGCGACCTCGCAGAAGATGGCACCACCCAGGATAAGCACTGTACCGGCAACGTTCGCGGGCGTGAGTGCCTCGCCAAGAATGAGCGCCGAGAGGATCACGGCAGAGAGCGGCTCGAGGTAGCCCCACACCGAGACGCGCTGCACAGGCAGCTGGCCCATAGCGGAGAAGTACAGGTAGCAGCCAAGGCCCGTGTTCACCAGGCCCAGGCAGAGAATGGCGGGCCAGTTCGCCGAGAGGGGCACGGCCAGCTCGGAGCCATGGGCGACAAGCGCAAACACGGCGACGGCGGCAAAGCTCGCAACCAGCTGGATTGCAGAGGCCTCGATGCCGGCCACGGCGTTGGACGCGCGCTTGCTGCAGATGACCATCACCGCGTACATGACGGCAGACATGCCTCCGCACACAAGCCCCCATGGCGAGAGCGCCACGCCCTGCCCCTGTGCCACCACGAGAAACGCCCCGCAGATCACGGCAGCAAAGCCCAGCAGCTTGACGGGGGTGAGCCGCTCGTGGAAGAGGACGGGCGAGAGCGCCATCACAATGACCGGCCCGCAGTAGTAGGCAAGAGACGCAATGCCCACGCCAATGAGCCTGTAGGCCTCAAAGAGGAAGATCCAGCCCACGCCTAGCGCCGCGCCGGATGCGGCAAGGTAGGCGGCGTCGCGCGGGTGGTCGAGAAACGCAGGACGCTTGCGGGCGCCCAGCACGATGAGGGCAAGCAGCGTGCCGCCAAGCAGGGTGCGGAGCAGGACGATCTGCCAGCTGGGAAGCGAGATCTGGCTAGCAATGATGCCGTTCGAGCCAAAGACGAGCAGTGACAGCAGGTACTTCCTCGACGCGCGCGACATGCATGACCTCCCATGGCCCCTCAATTTCCTCAAACACTTTCGCAGAATGTGTATGCTGATAAAAGCGAATGTTTATCATGAGTTGCATGATGATTTATCATGCAACTGGCACCGGCGCCGTCCGTCGTCGCGCCGCATGCCGCAAGGGAGCCCCATGGACGCAAACATCCAGAAGTACCAGGCATTTGTCGAGACCGTGCGCACGGGGAGCTTCACGCGGGCCGCGCGCTCGCTCTCGTACACGCAGTCCGGCGTGAGCCGCATGATCGCCGACCTCGAGCGCGACTGGGGCATGACGCTTCTCGAGCGCAGCCGCGCGGGTGTGACGCTCACCAGCGAGGGGCGCGCGGTGCTGCCCTTCGTGGAGGGCGTGTGCGACGACTACCGCCGCCTGGAGTCGCAGATAGACGACCTCAACGGCCTTTCCGCGGGCAGCATCCGCATAGGGACCTTCTCGTCTGTGGCCACACACATCCTGCCCAAGGTCATCGGTCGCTTCCAGAAGGACTATCCCGCCATCGAGTACGAGCTGCTCATGGGCGACTACACCGAGATCGACGGCTGGGTGGCGTCCGGTCGCGTGGACTTTGGCTTCCTGCCGCGGGCTCCGCGCTACTTGGGGCTTGCCGAGCGCGTGGTTGAGCGAGACGAGCTCATGGCGGTGCTTCCGGTGGGCCACCGGCTGGCGGGGGAGGCGTCCGTGCCCGTCTCGGCGCTCTGCGAGGAGCCGTTCATCGTGCTCGAGCGCGGGCAGGACGACGAGATAACCCCCATCTTCGAGCGCGCGGGCCTCTCGCCCAACGCGCGCTTCTCCACATGGGACGACTACGCCATCATGTCGATGGTCGAGAGCGGCCTGGGCCTCTCGATCCTACCGGCACTCATCCTGCGGAGAAACCCCTACGCCATTGTGGCCAAGCCGCTCGAGCCGGCCACGTACCGCGACATTCGCGTGGTCTATCGCGAGGGCGCGCTGCCACGAGCGGCACGTCGCTTCCTCGAGTACCTGTGAGCGGGGAGGGGCGGGCCGCCGCGCGATGGACCGCCGCCGGCGAAGGTCCTACGCTCCTCTCGCCAGCCGCCTGATGACAAACGCCACCATCAGGAGCGCGATGGCCACCAGGACTATGGTCCCGCCGGGCCGCAGTCCCAGGTAGTAGGAGGCGACAAGGCCAAGCGCGCTGGCCAGCACACCGGCAAGGCTCGAAAGCAGGCACGCCTGCCGCCAGCTGCGTGCAAGTTCCAAGCCGCAGGCAACGGGAACTACCATCATTGAGGAAACGATGAGCGAGCCCACCGTGCGAGACGCCACAGCAACCACCAGAGCAACCACCATCATGAAGGCAAGGTTGACTGCCCCTACGGGCACGTCAGCCGTACGCGCCTGCCGCTCGTCGAAGGACATGAGGAAGAGGCTTCTCCGCAAGACGATGCAGGTCACGACGGCCACGGCGCATACCACGACGATGGTCGCGACCTCGGCGTCGGACATGGTGAGAATGCTGCCAAACATGTAGCTGTTGAGGCTCGAGGCGTTTGGCACAAAACCCGAGAGCACACCAGCTGCGCCCACGCCCGCTGCCAGAATGATGGCCACGGCAAGCTCGGACTGCTCGCGCACCCGCCTTCGCACGCCCTCGATGCAAAGCGACCCCACGAGGCATGCCACGATGGCCCCGGCAACCGGGCTCACGCCGCCAACCAGGCCGGCGGCAACGCCCGCAAGCGACGCGT
Organism: Atopobiaceae bacterium; assembly: GCA_902834555.1. Taxonomy (GTDB): domain Bacteria; phylum Actinomycetota; class Coriobacteriia; order Coriobacteriales; family Atopobiaceae; genus Tractidigestivibacter. The sequence goes on along the minus strand of CADFJN010000012.1, from coordinate 13,318 downwards.
GAGACAGTGCGTCTCCAATCATTGAGAGCCTGCGCTGGACAACCGTCATCCCTACCAGTGGGATCACGGCGCCAAGGAGCAGCCCCGCGAGAAGGCCGCGCTGCATGAAGGCGTACTCGAGCATCCGCTAGGCCTCCTTTCTCACTATGTGGCCATCCTCAACGAGAAGGACGCTGCCTCCCAGGCTTCCCAGGACACGCTGGTCGTGCGTGACGAGAAGCACCGCCAGCCCGCGCTCGGCGTGCGCGGAGGCCACCAGGGAGCAGAGCGTCTCGCGGCTCTCGCGGTCAAGGCCGTTCGTCGGCTCGTCCAGGACGAGAAGCCCCGGGTCGTTTACCAGCGCGCACGCCAGGCGCACGCGCTGGAGCTGGCCGCCCGAGAGCTCGCGCACCATCCTCGAGGCGTGGACGTCCATCCCCACCTGCCCCAGAGCGTCGAGGCTTCGGTTGCGGCGCTCGGCGCACGAGAGCCGCCGGCCCCGTATGCCCCAGGTGCCTGTGCCCTGGAAGGCGCTCACAAGCTCGAGCGCCGTGGCGGGGAAGCGCGAGACGGCCTCCGGCGGGAGTTGCGGTACGTACCCCACGAGGCTCCACCTGCCAAAGCGCGCGGGGTTCTCGCCAAAGAGGCGAACGGTGCCGGCCGTGGGCATAAGCTCGCCCACTGCCAGACGCGCGATGGTCGACTTGCCGGCACCGTTGTCTCCCACGACGGAGCAGATCTCTCCTGCGCCAACTACCAGGTCGACACCGTGAAGCACTTCTTCGCGACCGTACGAGAAGCGCACGTCACGCAGCTCGACCGGCGGAGCGGGCGGCGTGGCCCGCATGGGGGCCACGCGCGTCCCAGGCCGCTTTGGAGTCCCAGGGCCTAGGGCCGTCACGCCAGCGCCTCCCTCATGGCCGTGAGGTTCCTGCGCATCACGGAGAGGTAGTCCTCGCCTGCGGCAAGCTCCTCGTCCGAGAGGCCCTCGAGCGGGTTGAGCTCCTCGACCGTGGCGCCGGTCTCGCTGGCGATGGCCTGGGCGACCTTTGGGCTCACGAGCTCCTCGGAGAAGATCGTCTTCACGTTGTTCTCGCGCACAAACTGGGCAATCTCGGCCATCTGCTGGGCGTTTGGCTCGCCCTCGGCGTCGATGCCCGCAATGGCCACCTGCGTGAGGCCGTAGGCATCGCAGAGGTAGCCAAACGCCTCGTGTGACACCACAAGGTTCCTGCTCGAGAGGCTCGCAAGGCCGTCTGTGAACTCCGCGTCGAGCCTCTCGAACTCCGCTGCCCATCGCTCGTAGTTCGCGTCGTAGGCATCGTGCCCGGTGGGGTCGAGCGACACCAGCGCGTCGCGGATGGCCTGGAGCTCGTGCTTGGCGTTTCTGGGCGAGAGCCAGACGTGCGGGTCGGTGCCAGAGTCGCTTTCCCCTGCTTCGCTCTGGGGCAGCTCGCGCAGGTCAATGCCGTCGCTTGCGCACACGAGGACGGGCTTCTCGCCCGACAGGCCGTTTGCCACGTCAGAGACCCAGTGCTCCATGCCGGCACCGTTGTAGACGAGCATGTCGCAGGTGGTGATGGTGCGAACGTCCGTGGTCGAGGGCTCCCAGTCGTGCGGCTCGGTCCCGGCGGGCACCAGGCAGGTGACGGTTGCGCGGTCGCCGGCGACCTTGCTTGCAAAGTCGTACATGGGGTAGAAGCTCGCGCAGATGGAAAGCGTAGACGAGCCAGTGCTTGAGCCTTCTGCCTGCGCGGATGCGTCGGACCCATTGCCGGTGGCGTTAGAGCAGCCCGCGAGGGCGGCCCCGACCGAGAAGGCGAGAAGGCCGAGAAGGGAACGCCGCCCCATAATGGGGTTGCGGCGCGGTGCTATGCGGTTGTACATGGAAGTGTCTCCTGGTCTCTTATCTGTGGTGTTCTGCGCTGTGGTGTTCTGCGGATTGCGATATGAGGCAGTCCGCTCCCATCAGATGTCGAGACGGACCCCCAGGGAGACGGGGGAGGATGCGACAAGGACAGCTCCAGTAAGGGGCGTGATCCGCGTGGCGGCAAGGCGCGCTGAGGGGATGCGAGGCGCGGGCGGCACGGGTGTCGAGCTGCGGCCAACGACCTTCGCCGCGCCAACCATGAGCCGGCAGACGGGACAGTCGTCCCCCGTGCACTGGTGGTGGACCTCCTTGCCCAGCGCAACCGACGAGAGGAAGGTGCCTGCGGCGAGAAGGGCCGCAAGCGCAAGCGTGGCCACCCGGAGGGCGGCTGTTCGGCGGACCGTGTGGCGCATGGCATTACGCATGAGCGGCGACGTGCTCTTTGGCACAGATGGGGCAGCGACCGTACAGCACGGTCCGGGAGAGGTCGATAGCAAAGCCGTGGACCGTGCGCACGTGGTGGGAGAACTCCTGGAAGGCGTCGCAGTCTATGGTCGAAACGCGCCCGCACTCCACGCACACCAGCTGACCCGCGTCCTCCTCGCCCTTGTTTACCAGGCGATAGAGGGCGACCTCACCGCGAGGGGCAACAACCTTTGATGCCATACCCTCACCTGCGAGCGCCTCGAGGGTGCGGTAGATGGTCGAGCGGCCAATCTCGACCCCCTGAGACTTTAGGGCTTCGAAGACGCCGTCGACGCTCGTGTAGCGGTCAGTGTGTGTGGCAAGGTAGTCGAGGACTGCCTGGCGCTGGCGCGTGTTGTAGGAACCCCTGGTGGCCATGTGTGTCTCCCATTCCGAGGTGCTGCTGAGCTGCGGCGGCAGGCTAGTATCTTGCAGCATGAATTGAAATTGAACATCAATTTCAATTTGAGGGTACAGGGAAGTGCCGGATGGGTCAAGCTTTTATCCGCTACTCTCCCGTCGCTTCGCGGAACTCCTGCGTGCCGGCATCGGACCACGAGGTCTTTCCAGATGCGATGACCTCGCCAGTCTCGTACACGTAGGCGTACTCGTCGAGCAGCGTGGACTCTTCAATCGACCAGCTGCCATAACCCTCCACGGGGCAGCTCTCCAGCGCAAAGAGCGCACACGCGCCATTAGCGGACTCGCGATCGTAGATGAGAAGCACGACCTTCTCGCTGTCCTGGGAGAGAATGACCTGCTCGTCACCCTTGGCGTTGTACGTCACCTGGTAGCCGTAGCCTTGCGACTTGAGCGCCGCGTCGTAGACGGCTTTGTAGCCCGCGTCTATCTCCTCGGCCTCCTGTCGCGCGACCTCGGAGGATGTGATGCCGTCATCGGTTGGCGTGGCAGGCGTGTTTGCCTCCGTGTCTGGCAGATCGCCCAGGCTCTCGTCCGCGGCTGCCCGACCCCTCGAGACGCTTCCGTCAAAGCCCATGGTCACAAGTTCGTCGCCCTGCTCGGATCCCCTAAGGCGCACCTCGGCGCCCGTGTCCCCCCAGCTCACCTGCCAGCTAGTGGGGCGCACCTGTCCGCCGTCGTCCGCGATGCTCGTGTCCACGTGTGAGACTTCGTAGCGGCCCAGCCTGAGGACAAGGCGCGCATCCGCCGGCGAGAAGAACAAGGGCTCGCCAACGGCCTGCAGCTCAAGCGTGAACCTGCCGTCCGGGGAGGTTGACGTGTCCACGGTGCGGACGGCGTAGTTCAGCTCATACACCAGTGCAACAAAGAGTACCGCCACCACAACGGTGATTCCGCCGATAACGGCAAGGACGGTCTTTGCCACGTGACCGGCTCGGTGCTTTTTGCCGTGGTCAGATGCCATGCTGCCCTCCCTCTACGTTGCGCGGTTACGCACGATGCTAGCAGGACTTTGCCGAGAGACGGCGGGACACAACCTCTCTTGGGATAGAGTGTCTGTGAGGGGGGGCGCTATGGAGGACAAGTTGCTCAAGCTGGCAGGACTGGCCTTTGGGGTGTTCGTTGCCATTGCGATTGCTTTTCAGATTGCAGAGCAGCTGGACACCTTCGCTCGCGGCATCGCGTGCGCAGCGGGGATCGGCGTGATGGTTGGCCTTCCTATCTGTGTGCTGCGTACCTTCTTTGGCACCGATGCGCACCCTCGGCCTGGCACCTGGAACGGACTTGTCGCTGTGGTTGCAATCTTTGCGTTCTCGCTGCTCTTCTACGGGATGTCCGGCCAGCTTGACGGCAGCGCTGCGGCGGCCATGGTGCTCCTTCCCGGATTTGTGACCTTATTGGGCATATTTCGTGGTTGAACGTGGCTTTGCTATCCGCGCGGTACCGTCTCTGTGTTTTCGCGTGACAATTTGACCGAATTTGACTGAAGTTGATTGAAATTGAATGAAATTGCGAGACAATCAACCTAAGCGCGAGGCCCGTACGGCGATTCTTTGGGGGAGCGTGCGGGTCTCGCGCCTGTACTGCATTACCATGCTGAAAGAGCAGTCTGTCTGCTCTGGCAGTATTTCTTGTTTGGCGAGCCCTGGGGGTGGCACGCATGCTTGCGCGTGAGCGACAGGACATCATCGTTCGGCTCGTGCACGAGCGCGGATCTGTCACCACGCCAGAGCTCATGTCCATGCTCGGCGCCTCCGAGTCAACTATCCGCCGTGACCTCGAGATTCTCGACGAGCAGCACCAGCTTGTCCGCGTGCGCGGGGGAGCTACGGCGACGGTCTCCCGTGCGCGTCTCGTTCTCCACGACGCCTCCGTGGCCCAGAAGCGCGACCTCAACACCGTTGCCAAGCGCGCTATTGGTGTTCGAGCGGCCTCGCTCGTTGGCCCGGATGACTTTGTCTACATCGATGCGGGCACCTCTACCATGCAGCTTGCGGAGGCCATCACCCAGACGGAGGCAACATACTTCACCAACTCAATCCCCCATGCCCAGCTTCTTCTCGCCAAGGGATGCAAGACTTACCTTCCTGGTGGGTTGGTGAAGCCCCTTACGGAGGCGCTGGTGGGGGAGGCGGCCATCGCTTCGCTCGAGAGCCTCCACTTTACATTGGGCTTTTGGGGCACCAACGGCATCTCGCGCGAGGCCGGCTTCACAACCCCAGAGTACAGTGAGGCCAAGATCAAGGAGGTCAGCATGGTGCACACGCTGCGGCGCTATGTGCTGGCCGATCAGAGCAAGTTCGACCAGGTCTCTCTCGTCACCTTTGCGTCCTTCGAGGACGCGACCATACTCACCGACCGGCTCCCGCAAGACGGGAGCTTTCAGGATGCGGACAACGTCGTGGAAGTGGGGAGCAGCTCATGATCTACACCGTAACGTTCAACCCGTCGCTCGACTACATCGTTCGTCTCGACGACCTTCGACTGGGCGAGATTAACCGCGTGAACTACGAGCAGGTCCTGCCCGGCGGCAAGGGAATCAACGTTTCCATTGTGCTCTCAAACCTTGGGCACCCGTCCACGGCGCTTGGCTTTGTTGCCGGCTTTACGGGCAGGGAGATTGAGGCGCGCATGAGCGCCTACGGTGCCACCTGCGACTTCATCCAGGTCAAGGAGGGTATGAGCCGCATCAACGTGAAGGCCAAGGCCAAAGAGGAGACGGCGATTAACGGCCTTGGCCCCAAGATCACGCCACAGGACATCGACGCGCTCTATGCCAAGCTGGATGCCCTCAAGGCCGGTGACCTGCTCGTTATTGCTGGGAATGTGCCCTCGATGCTGCCCTCCGACATCTATGAGCGCATTATGAGCCGCCTCGACGGGCGCGGAGTCGACATTGTGGTGGACGCTGAGCGAGACCTCTTGGTGAATGTCCTGCCGTTCCATCCCTTCCTGGTAAAGCCCAACAATCACGAGCTGGGTGACATCGTTGGCGCAACCATCACGCATCGTGACGAGGTCGAGCCCTACGCGCGCATGTTGCAGGAGCGCGGTGCCAGGAACGTGCTGGTCTCCATGGGTGGTGAGGGTGCCGTTCTGGTCCCCGAGAAGGGTGACGTTATCATGAGCGAGGCGCCCAAGGGGACTATGGTCAACACCGTGGGCGCGGGTGACTCGATGGTTGCCGGTTTCCTCACGGGTTGGATCGAGAGCAACGGAGACTACGAGACGGCATTCAAGATGGGCGTCTGCACGGGATCTGCCAGCGCATTCTCGGACAACCTGGCTACACGTCCCGAGGTCGAGGCCCTGCTCGCAAAGATGTAGGTGTTCGGAGAGCAAAGACGACCTCTGCCGGAACGGCACAAGTGGGCTAGAAGATGGCGGTTTCTGGCGGGCGGCCACGTGTTGTGGTCGCCCGTCTGCATCGCATTCAGGCATCTGAAATTCCTTGCCCCGATCGCCCAATAGTCGGCCGTGCCTCGAGTCCGTCGGTGTAACATCGAAATTACGTGAATTTATTTGCTTTCGAGCAATTTACTTCGAAAGGTGGGCACGGTGGACAAGAACTCCAGCATCTGCATTGTTGGCGGTGGCCCCGCGGGGCTTTCGCTGGCCATGTACCTTGAGAAGAGCGGCTACGACAACTACCGCATCTTTGAGCGCGCAGACCACGTGGGCGGCAAGGCCTTCTCGCCGCTCATGAAGGTCAAGAACGCCAACGGCGAGTGGGAGGACCGCACCATCGAGATGGGCGCGGTCATGGGGTGCGACACCTACTTTGCTGTCCACGAGTGCGAGGAGTTCGGCGGCACCACGCATGAGGACGGTCCCAAGATGGGCCGCAAGTTCATGAACACTGACGGCACGCCGCTCAAGTCCAAAAAGATTGACCTTCTCAAGAAGGTCATGAAGATGAACAAGCTGTCGCGCTTGCTCGACAAGAAGTACAAGGGCTACGACGTCAACGGCCACCGTGGCGTGGCGCAGGGTCGCTACGAGGGCCCGTGCCCCTCGCCGGAGCTCAAGCTTGCGCACATCGAGGGCGAGAACCCCAACCTCAAGGACCTCTCGATGCCCTTCTCGGAGTTCCTCAAGAAGAACGGCTGCGAGGACGCCGAGCTGGTCTGGAAGGGCCCCTTCACCTCGTTTGGCTACGGCTACTTTGACGAGATTCCCGCGGCCTACGTCCTCAAGTACCTGGACGCCTTCACCGTGAGGCAGTTCCTCTCCACCGGCAAGCTCTGGACCTGGAAGAACGGCACCCAGTCCATCTGGCAGGGTGTGAACGACCACCTCAAGCACCCGGCCGAGCTCAACAGCACCATCACGTCCATTCGCCGCACGCCCGAGAAGGTCTATGTCACCGTGAATGGTGGCGAGGAGCAGGCCTTCGACAAGCTGGTCATCTGCACGCCACTGGAGCTCTTCCTGGAGTACGGCGACGCCAACCAGGCCGAGAACGAGCTCTTCTCCAAGATCATCCACAAGGAGTACTTCACGATGGCCGTGCGCACGGACGAGGACAAGGCGCCGGAGATCTCGTACTACTACTTCGACAACATGACGCCCGAGACCCGCGGCCACCTCATGGTCTTCTACCACCGCTGGCCGGACGCCGGCCCGCAGCCGCTGGTCACCTTCACGCTGCGCAACCACGAGGGCATGGAGGACGTGCCGTTTGACGAGGCACGCGACACCACGCTTGCCGACATGGCAAAGTCCGGCCTGCCGGTGACCAAGACCGAGCGCATCGACGACTGGTACTACTTCCCGCACGTGAGCTCGAAGGACTATGCGGACGGCTGGTACGACAAGGTCGAGGCCATGCAGGGCGAGAACAATACCTTCTATGCCGGTGAGGTCATGGCCTTTGGCGACATGGAGGAGACGGCCGAGTACTCCCGCGACCTGGTGAGGCGATTCTTCTCGTAGGGTACGCTGGGTAAGTGCAACACGGCGGCGCCGGGGTCGATTGGGGCCTTGGCGCCGCTTTTTTCGTGGGGTTCGCATGCGTGGTGTTCTCGCCGAGAAGGGGGCCTGCAGCTGCCTGGCACTGAGGGGGTACTGCTGAACCCTCGAAAAGTGGCGACTTGTAGCTTCCGTATACCCTCGAAAAGTGGCAACCGTCTGTATCTACCTGCATTTCGAGAGCCTCCTCGGCGCGCAAACTACGCACGGTTGGACGAGGCGCCGACAAAAGCCCAGCACCACACAAAGCTGAATCGCGACCGTGCGTAGTTTGACGGGCGAGAAGGGGGCCGTCGGTTGCGGAGGTCGCTACCTGTGGCTCTGGGCAGTGCCGTCGCGCAACGTGGCATAGGTCACTGCTGACGCAATACCCATCGCGAGCAGGTCGGATATCCCTGCGTTCACGGTGTTGAGCACGCCGCCGCCCACGTAGCCCAGAATTGAGAGGAAGCTCGACGAGCCCATGATGTAGGCCGTCACGTGCGTTGCGCCCGCCCAGACCCCGCCGACAAACCCGCCCACAGCAAGGCCTATGAGCGGACGGCGGTAGCGCAGACCCAGGCCGTAGAGCGCCGGCTCCGTGACGCCTCCCATGATGCCCGAGACAAAGTAGCCCAGAGCCACCTTGCATGCACGGCGGACTGGTCCGCGCGCGGGATCTGCTCGGGAAGGTGCCGTGGGCTGTTTGGTTTTGGCCATGCGCGCTCAAATTCATTCCGCATGGGATAACAATGGACACTATACGCAATGTGTTCGAGAGGACACGGCCGGCAGTGTTGTACGTGGCCCTGCAGTACCATACGATGCAGCAGCAAGAAAGGGGTCCAAACATGTCTCGCCACAACTCCGCACCGCGTGCCATCGAGGTGCGTGGCGCACGCGTGCACAACCTCAAGAACGTCGACGTATCCGTGCCACTTGGCGAGCTTGTGGGCATCGCCGGGGTCTCAGGCTCCGGCAAGTCGAGCCTGGCCCTGGGCGTGCTCTACGCCGAGGGCAGCCGCCGCTACCTCGAGGCGCTCTCGACCTACACCCGTCGTCGCCTCACGCAGTCCACCCGCGCCGACGTCGATTTGGTCGAACACGTGCCTGCCGCCCTTGCGCTTCGGCAGCGCCCGGGTGTGCCCGGCGTGCGCTCGACCTTTGGCACCTCGACCGAGCTCTTGAACGGCCTGCGGCTGCTCTTCTCGCGCGTTGGCTCGTATACCTGCCCAAACGGCCACCGCTGCCCGCCCACCATGAGCGTGGCGCTCGAGCAGCCCATCGTGTGCCCCGTGTGCGGCGAGAAGTTCTATGGCCGCGGGGCCGAGGAGCTGGCCTTCAACTCGACGGGTGCCTGCCCTACCTGCGGCGGGACGGGCGTGTCTCGGGTGGTCGACGAGTCCACGCTCGTGCCAGACGAGAGCCTGAGCATTGACCAGGGGGCGGTGAAGCCCTGGGGAAGCCTCATGTGGAGCCTCATGGCGGACATCGCTCGGGACTCGGGGGTTCGCACGGACGTCCCCTTCTGCGACCTCACGCCCAAGGAGCGCGAGTTTGTCCTGCATGGCCCCGCCGAGAAGCACCACCTTCTCTACCACAACGAGAAGACCAATACCGCAAGCGAGATGGACTTCACCTACTACAGTGCTGTCTACTCCGTGGAGAACGCGCTCGCCCGCGTGAAGGACGAGAAGGGCATGAAGCGCGTTGCCAAGTTCCTACGCGAGGGGCCGTGCCCGGACTGCCATGGCACGCGCCTCTCGGCCGCGGCGAGAGACCCGCAGGTACGTGGCATCAACCTGGCCGAGGCTACGGCGATGACGCTGGACGAGCTTGCGGCATGGCTGCCTGGCGTGGCCGCTACGCTGCCGGCCGAGGTCGCGCCCATGGCCGAGCAGATCGTGGCATCCATGGCCGAGCCCATCGCGCGCCTGCGCCAGCTGGGCTTGGGCTACCTGGCGCTCGACCGCGCCAGCTCCACGCTCTCCAACGGCGAGCGCCAGCGCGTGCAGCTTGCCCGTGCCGTGCGCAACCGCACGACGGGCGTGCTCTACGTGCTTGACGAGCCATCCATCGGCCTGCATCCCTCGAACGTCGAGGGGCTTCTCGGCGTTGTGGACGACCTTCTCGCTGACGGCAACTCCGTTGTGGTGGTCGACCACGACGTGCGGGTGCTGCGCCATGCGGACCACCTCATCGAGGTGGGGCCGGGCTCGGGCAAGAACGGCGGCACCATCATCTGCCAGGGAAGCGTCTGTGAGGTCGAGAAGGACGGGGCCTCTCGCATTGCGCCCTTCCTCTCGGGAGAGCGTGTGATTCGCACGCGCCAGCGCGCCGAGAGCGGTGCCATGTTTGACCTGGGGCGCATTCACCTTAAGACCGGGCAGATCCACACCGTGCGGCCGCTCTCCGTGGACGTGCCGCAGGGTCGGATGGTGGCCGTGACCGGCGTCTCGGGCTCCGGCAAGACGACGATGGTGCTCGAGAGCCTGGTGCCGGCGCTTAAGGCGGGCATCGAGGGCGAGGCGCTGCCCGCGCACGTGCGCACCTGCGAGGCACCCGGCATCCGGCGCGTGTGTCTCATCGACTCCACGCCCATCGGCGCAAACGTTCGCTCGACGGTGGCCACGTACTCCGGCGTGATGGATGACCTGCGGCGCGCCTTTGCGCAGACCACCGACGCCAAGGCTCGCGGCCTGCATGCGGGGGACTTCTCGTACAACACGGGGTCCCTCCGGTGTCCCACCTGTGACGGAACCGGTGCCATATCGCTTGACGTGCAGTTTCTTCCCGACGTCGAGATTGACTGCCCAGACTGCCACGGCTCTCGCTATGCGCAGGCGGCATGGGAGGTCCGCCGGCACACCACGCGTGGCGCGGGTGGCGAGAAGGGCGACTACGTGAGTCTGCCGCAGCTCATGGAGATGACCGTGGACGAGGCGCTGGGGCGGCTTGGTCGGCTGCGCCGTGTGGCAGCCAAGCTGCAGACGCTCTCGGACATTGGCCTGGGCTACCTCACGCTGGGCGAGGCCACGCCGGCGCTATCCGGCGGCGAGGCGCAGCGCCTCAAGCTCTCGAGCGAGATTGGCCGCAGCCAGGAGGGCACGCTCTTCGTCTTTGACGAGCCCACGATTGGTCTGCACCCGCTGGATGTGGAGGTGCTTCTCGGCGTGCTGCAGGGGTTGGTGGAGCATGGCGCCACCGTGGTGGTGATCGAGCACGACCTGGACATGATTGCCAACGCCGACTACGTGATCGACATGGGGTCGGGCGGCGGCGAGGCTGGCGGGCGCATCGTGTGCGCCGGCACGCCGGAGGACGTGGCGAGGTGCGAGGCCTCGGTGACCGGGCGGTATCTGGCCGAGGAGCTGGGAGTGCCTTCTCGGGGTTGAGGGCGCGCCCGCGCGATACACATTCGAGACGCGATTGTGTATCGACCTGCGCGCGATACACGTTCGTACCCGAATCTGTAGCGGGGTTGGCCTGCCGCGGATACACATTCGCACCCGAATCTGTGACGCGCGCAGGATGCAACACATTCGGGCAACGAATCTGTAGCGGCCGCCGGCGAGAAGCGCGTGCTGTCGCCGGTCGCGGAGGCGCTACGGGCGTAAGCGGCATTGCTGCTAAACTCTCCGCAGGTATAGGGCACCCGGCACGTGGCCAACCCAGGACGGAGGGGCTATGGACATCCGGCGCATGCTTGCGGGCAGGCTTCGCACGCACGAGCGGCAAGACCCGCTGCCCCTCTGGACACCTTGGGGAGAAGAACTGCGCGCTGGCGACAAAGACGCGCCGACCACCCACCCACACCCGCAGTTTGCCCGCGATGCGTGGGGGAGCCTCAACGGCTGGTGGGAGTGCGCGTTTGCCTCCAACCCCGGCGGGCCCGCTCCGGAGCGCACCTCTGCCGTTCCCGCGGCGTTCCCCCTGCGCATCCGCGTGCCCTTCTCGCCGGAGGCCCCGCTCTCTGGCGTGGGACGCCAGCTCAAGCCGGACGAGCTGCTGTGGTATCGGCGCACGTTCGACGCGCCTGCGCTTGAGGCCGGCGAGCGGCTGCTCCTCCACTTTGACGCTGTGGACTACGCCTGCGCCTGCTACGTGAACGGATGCCTTGCCGGTACGCATGCCGGCGGCTACCTGCCCTTCTCGTTCGATGTGACGAGCCTGCTTTCGCCTGGCGAGAAGAACGAGCTTGCCCTGTGCGTCCGCGATCCCAGCGACACCGAGCTGCACCCGCGCGGCAAGCAGCTGCTTCAGTGCGGGACCATCTGGTACACCGCTCAGAGCGGCATCTGGCAGGACGCGTGGTGGGAGCGCGTGCCGGAGAACCGCGTGGAGGAGCTGCTCGTTGATGCCAGCCCGGACGCCGGCGACGTTACGGTGTGCGCGCGGGTGGCGCGGCCGGGCGAGGAGCTGCGCGTGTCGCTCCTCTCGGCGGAGGGCGCGCTGCTCGCCCGCGGCGCGGCGGTGGCGGCCAAGAAGACCGTTGCCGTACGCATTCCCGTTGCCGCGCCTCACCTGTGGTGTCCGGATGACCCCTATCTCTACGGGCTGCGCATCGAGTACGGCGCGGACGTGGTGACGAGCTACTGCGCCTTTCGTACTGTTTCCGTAGAGCCGGACGCCGAGGGCGTGCCGCGCTTCTGCCTCAACCATCAGCCGCTCTTCCTGCGCGGCCTTCTCGACCAGGGCTACTGGTCGGACGGCCTCCTCACGGCGCCCTCGGCAGATGCGCTTGCGGCAGACATCAAGGCCGCAAGGGACCTTGGCTTCAACATGCTGCGCAAGCACATCAAGGTTGAGCAGGACCGCTGGTACTGGCTCTGCGACCGCTTGGGCATGCTCGTCTGGCAGGACATGGTGAGCGGCGGCACGGCGCCCTACAACATGTGGCAGGTCAATCAGAAGCCCACGCTCTCACGCTTTGCCTGCAGCCACTTTCGCGATGACACCGCCTCTCACCAGGCACGACTCTCCTCGGCAGATTCCGCCTTCCAAGAGGAATGGACGCGTGACTGCGAGGACACGGTGCGCTACCTGCGCAATCACCCCTGCATTGTGACGTGGGTCCTCTTTAACGAGGGCTGGGGGCAGTTCAACGCGCGCGACGCCGTTCGCCGCGTGCGCGCAATCGACCCCACGCGGCCCATCGACGCCACGAGCGGGTGGTTTGACCAGGGCTGCGGTGACTTTGTGAGCGAGCATAACTACTTCCGGAAGCTTCGCGTGCACCTGCCGCTCGGCTCTTCTCGGGCCTTTGTGATCTCTGAGTTTGGCGGGCTTACTTGGCACGTTAAGGGCCACAGCTCGTTTCTGGAGCCGTACGGCTACGCTGGGTTTACCAGTTTGGGGGAGTGGCGTCGCGCTGTGCGGGCACTTCTCGACGAGGCAAACGCGCTCGAGGTCAAGGGGCTTTCCGGCTACGTGTACACGCAGCTCTCGGACGTGGAGGAGGAGACCAACGGCCTTCTCAGCTTTGACCGTCGGGCGAACAAGCTGCTGGCATAGGTGGTCGCTTGCCTCACGCGCGTTGTTGAGAAGAAATTCGCCAGAATGGCGCCTTCACATGGCCCAAGGGGATGCGGACGTTTTCTTGGACCATCCTACCCCGCAAGCCCCAGCCTGCGC
>CADFJN010000011.1 GCA_902834555.1 Atopobiaceae bacterium | reverse complement strand
TGCGGACCCCCAGTCCCGGACCTCCTCGGTCCAACTTTTTGTCCGCAGCCCCCAAAACGTCCGAATAGTTCTCAACAGCACCGGGAGGCATGTCGGGGGGATGCCGAGAGGGGAGAAATAGCTGTGGCAGACAAGACCGGACCTACCGCATTGCGTGACGCCAAGTCCACAATATTTCGTACCACCTGGCTGGTCATCGTGCTTCTCGCCTTTGTGGGGCAGGTCGCTTGGGCGGTCGAGAACAACTTTCTTAACCTGTTTGTCCAGGACTCCTTTGGCGCCTCGCTGCAGGACGTGGCGCTCATGGTCTCTGCCTCGGCGCTTACGGCCACGCTTACCACGCTGTTTGTGGGCGCGTGGTCGGACCACGTGCGCCGCCGCAAGGTCTTTGTGGTGGCGGGAGCAGCTCTGTGGGGCGTCTCAATTATTGGGTTTGCCGCCATCCAAGGAATCTCGGACACGCTTTCGCCGGATGCCGCCCAGGCGGCGCGCATGGGCGTTGCTCTCACGATTGTCTTCGACTGCGTGATGACGTTCTTTGGAAGCCTATCCAACGATGCGGCGTTCAACGCTTGGCTCACCGACGTTACGGACGATACAAACCGTGGGCGTGTGGAGGGCGTGAACTCCGCGATGCCGCTCATCGCGATGCTAGCCGTCTTTGGCGGTGCGATGACCCTCATGCATGTGGGCGATGAGGGGACCGTGACGTACGACTACCCAGCGCTCTTTGTGGCTGTTGGCGTGCTGGTGGGGGCGGCTGCGGTGGTGGCCGGCGCCCTCATGCGTGATTCCCACCCGGCATCTGCGGTCGAGCGGGGCTGGCTGCATGAGGTGGCTAAGGGTTTCTCGACTGCGGCGATGCGTGAGAACCCGGTGCTCTACCTGGTACTTCTCGGCTACTGCATCTTCTCGACGGCGCTTCAGGTCTTTATGCCGTACTATGTGCTCTACCTGCGACTTCCCTATGTACTTGGCGAGGGATATGTATTTGTGATGGCTCCGGGTATTGTGATTGCGGCCGTCTTCACCATCTTCTACGGCAGGCGCCTGGACCGGCTGGGCTTTCAGCGTGCCGTGCGCCTGCCGTTGGCGCTCTTTGCGGCGGGCTGTCTGGCGCTCACGCTGTTCACGAGCGTGGTGGGCGTCTTTGCGGGATCGGTCCTCATGCTGTGCGGGTATCTGGGCGCCGTGGCCTGCTTTGCGGCCGAGGTGCGCAACAATACTCCGGCCGACCGCGCGGGGGTTCTCCAGGGCGTGCGCATGTTCATGGTTGTACTGGTACCCATGCTTATGGGGCCATGGATTGGGTCGGCGGTGAGCTCTGGATCTGGGGCGATTGGCGGCTTTGGCGTGGTGGGGGATGGGTTTACGCCCTCGTCGCTCATCTTCTTGGCCGGTGCGCTGGCATCACTGGCGGTTCTCCCTTACGCTGGTGGCGGTAGGGCGACGGCGCTGAGCCGACCGGCGCCACCATGCCTCCGACTCTAACACGCCCTCCTGCCTAGTGTGCCTGGGTCGCGCAGTCCTGACATGTGATTCAGTTGTGGCTTCCATTCCGCCTGCCACAGCCCCTAACCTGCGGTTTATTATTGCGACGCATTATGTAATGCATAATTGGTCAAAGGGGGCTGGACCGCACGTGTCATCAATGGTGATTAAGATCGCCGGCATTCCACTTGAGGTGATTTATCCCTCAGACCTGTTGTCGGTCATGCGGGTTCTGGCTCCCTATGCAACCAATGACCGGCCCTTCCTCACCGTTTCGCCATCGGAAGACTACGACACGTGGCTTTTCTCCGTTCTCCCGGAGCAATACAAGGAGTATGCACCCCACACCCAGCTTCTCCACCATGTGGCCGAAGCCCTTATCGACTATGACTGCCTGCTCTTCCATGCTGCGGTGATTGAGGTAGACGGTAGGGCCTACGCCTTCTCGGCTCCAAGCGGAACGGGAAAGAGCACTCACGTTGCCCTGTGGAAACGCCACTTTGGTGACCGGGCGCACATCGTGAACGGAGACAAGCCGTTCCTACGCCGCATCGATGGCACGTGGTACGCATGCGCGTCTCCGTGGGCCGGCAAGGAGAACTGGCAAACCAAGGAGGACGTTCCCCTCGACGCCATTTGCTTCCTTGAGCAGAGTGCCGCAAACGCCATTCGTCCCGTGGGCGAGAAGGAAGAGACGGATCGTCTCGTCTTTCAGCTCGACCCGCCCGAGGACCCTAAGAAGACGGAAGTGTGGCTGGATCTCATCGGCAAGCTCATCGAGGAGGTTCCGTGCTCGCTTCTCACCTGCACCATCTCTAATGATGCCGCCAAGCTGGCCTACCAGACCCTAAGCGGGAAGGATGACTGGGACCATGAAGATTAAGCCAAACTACATGCTGCGCGACCTGGGCAGCCAGCACCTCGTGGTGCCCGTTGGCGTCGCGTCGAGGGACTTCCACGGGTTCGTGCGACTAAACGCTTCTGGGGCATTTCTGTGGGGTCTCATGCAGGAGCCTCGGACACCGGAGGAGCTTGCGCTGGCGCTTGTCGAGAAGTACGGAATCACAAAGGAGCAGGCCAGCACAGATGTGGCTGCCTTCCTGGACCAGGTTGCGGACTTTGTCGATGCCTGACGCGACGGCGTCCGGCACTACGCGCCTGCGCTCGATTCGCGATGTTCTCGCCACCGAGGGCATCTATGTGGACGCCGCACAGGGGACAAGCATGCTCCCGCTCATACGAGAAGGACACGACACCATCGTGGTCACGCCTTGCTCGGCACGCGACCTTGTACCAATGGACATCGTCCTCTACGAGCGTGAAAACGCCGAGACGGACAAGGCCTACGTGCTGCATCGCGTTGTGGCGTGCGAGGGCGACGGCGTGACGACGCTCGGCGACAACTGCACGTGGCTCGAGAGGGTTCCCGCCACACGTGTGCTCGGCGTGCTCTCGGGCCTGTATCGGCCGGCTAGTCAGGCAAACGTCCTGAATGCCGCGCGTTACCGCGCCTACGTTGCCCTTTGGTGCCGCCCGTGGCGAGCACGCATGGCGTTGCTCGCTGTCTGCCGGCGCCTGCGTCACAAGGTGGGGACAGCCATCGCGGAATCGGGGCTTCGATGAACGCGACAACCCAAGGTAGCGGTGCAGGGCTGGCACAAGGCGGAAAAAGGGACGCCGCTACCCTTCGCTGGATCTCTGCGGTGGCGGGGAGGGACATACGTGCCGTCTGGGCGATGCTCGCCGCCTCAGTTGGGCAGTCTCTTCTCGGCTTGGCGGTTGCCTGGATGTTCGGCGTGGTTGTCGACCATGCCGTGGCACACCAGGAAAACGCGTTCTGGCAGGCAATCGTGGCGCTTGCCGTGCTCGCCGCGGTGCAGATAGCTCTTGCGTCCTGCGTTCGCTGGCTTGGCGAGTGGTCTCGCTCGCTTCTCGAGAACCGCTTTCGTGAGCGCGTCTTTGACGCTGCCTGCCATTCTGACCTGGAGCGCGTTGCCTCACTTCACAGTGGCGAGTGGACGATGCGCATGAGCTCGGATGTCCGTGTGGTTGCCGAGGGGGTAACGGGCATCGTTCCCGGTGTTGCAGGGATGTCGGTGCGGATGGTGGGCGCCATCGTGATGCTCATTGCCATCATTCCGGAGTCTGCGCCGTTCCTCCTTGGCGGGGGTGTCCTGCTGGGAATTCTCGCCACGCTCTTCAGGGGTCGCATGAAGGGGCTCCACCGCAGACAGCAGGAAGCCGGCGGCCTTGTCCGCTCCTATACCCTGGAATGTCTTCAAGGGCTGCTGGTGGTTCATTCCTTTGTCAAGGAGTTGCTCGTGGGACAGAGGGCAGAGGGCCTCATGAGGCAGCATCGCGAAGCCCGTCTGCGCCGCACGGTATTCTCCAACCTCTGCAATACCGGGTTTGCTGCCGCCATGGACGGCGCCTACGTTCTCGGCGTGTGCTACTGCGGATGGCGGCTCATGCAGGGAACCATGAGCTACGGCACGCTCACGGTGGTGATCCAGCTGGTGGCGCAGGTGCAAGGTCCCTTTGCCAACCTCTCCGGCTACCTGCCTCGCTACTATTCCATGGTCGCCTCGGCCGAACGCCTCATGGAGCTGGACGCATGGCCGCGGATGTTCTCGCCTGCTGTGCTGCCAGCGGCAGAGGTGCGCGAGACGTACAAGAAGCGCCTGGGCTCTCTCCGTCTCTCCGGCCTGACCTTCTCGTATCCCTCCCGGTCAGGCAATAGCGAGACGGCCGGGATTCCAGAGGTCCTCTCCTTTCCCGCCATGGAGCTCCATAGAGGAGAGGCGCTTGCGCTCACGGGGCGCTCTGGCTGTGGCAAGAGCACGCTGCTCAAGCTCCTCATGGGCGTGTACCAGCCGGCTTCGGGGTCGCGCGAGCTGGTGCTGGACGAAGGTCGCCGCATTCCCTATGGCGCAGAGTGGCGCGGCCTCTTTGCGTACGTCCCGCAGGACGACGTTCTTATGTCTGGTACCGTGCGCGACGTGGTCTCGTTTGGGGACGACAAGAGCGAGGCCAACGACCTGCGCATATGGGATGCGCTGCGAGTGGCGTGCGCCTGGGACTTTGTCCGCGGCCTCCCGCACGGTCTTGACACCGAGCTGGGCGAGCGTGGCGGCGGGCTTTCCGGCGGGCAAGCCCAGCGCATTGCCATAGCGCGTGCGGTGTACTCGGGGCATCCCGTGATTGTCCTCGATGAGGCCACAAGCGCCCTAGACCAGCGGACCGAGTCGCAGGTGCTCAAGAACCTACGCGGGCTTGGCGATCGCACGCTCGTAATGGTCACTCACCGGCCACAGGCAATGGCTGCGTGCGACAGGAGAATCGATCTTGGGGGCTGGGAATGAGTAATGCCGCGGACGAGAAGAACTCCCAGGTAGCGGCATTGCTCTACCTCATGGGCTGCGCGCTCAACGGTACTGTCCCCTTGCCGGACGCGCTGGCAGACGTGGACGAAGGCGCCACGCTTGCGCTGGCGAATCGGCATTCCGTGGACGCGCTGGTTGCTGCAGCAGTGCTCCGGATGCCCGGTAGGCACGATGCGTGGCAGGGCGCGTACGATGGCTCGGTTTTTCGCCTGGTGACCATGGACGTTGAGCGCGAGGAGGTCTTTGCTGGTCTCGATGCGCTTGGACTGGACTACGTGCCACTCAAGGGGATCGTTCTTGCGGGGCTCTACCCAGATCCCGCCATGCGTCAGATGGCTGACAACGACATTCTATTCAGGTGCCCAGACCATGCCGCCCGACTCGCGGTACGAGAGTTCATGGAGGGACGCGGGTACACCACCCAGTACTTCGAGAAGGGCAACGAGGATGTGTACCTCAAGCTCCCTGTGTGTAACTTCGAGCTGCATGTGGAGATGTTTCCCAAAGGTCCCGTGGACTCGGCGGTTGAGTACTACGCCAACGTGTGGGACCGCGTAACCTGCAATGGTGGCCACGCCTACAGCCTGAGCCCAACGGACCACTACGTGTACATGGTGGCGCACATGTTCAAGCACTACGTGCAGGGCGGTTGCGGCCTGCGCACGCTCTCCGACGTCTACGTGCTCACGTGGCTGCATGGCGAGTTCCAGGATGCCATCGACCATACGGTGGCTTCCCGCGAGCTTGGCCGGATGGGCATGGCGAAGTTCGAGAGGGACATGCGATTGCTTGCGAAGGCGCTGCTCGCACCGGACGTCTGTCCGGCTGAGGTGTTGTCATCGTTTTCTGCACACGAGCGAGAGGTGCTGGCGTACCTCCTGGGTTCGGGTACATACGGAACCCTCGAGCACATGTATGCCAATGCGCTGCAGGAGACTGTAGGAGACACGCGCGAGGAGAAGCTGGCACGCTACGTTGCGAGGCGGTTGTTCCCCTCGCCGGGGCAAATCTACTCTCAGAATGCCGCAATCGACCGGCATCGCTGGCTGCTGCCTCTGTTCTATCCTTACCGACTAGTGCGCGGGGTGGTGGCGCATCGAGAGAAGCTTGCCGGTGAGCTGGCATTTCTCAAACAGGAAAAGAGCCGGGCTGCCGAGAAGGGCTAAGGGCCGATTTGGGCAGGGACGTACGAAGCCGGCCCGTCACTCGCGCGCCGGGCCGGGTGGTTAATTATTTTGATGCTACCCGATATCACTTGGATCGAATGGCTTATTGGGTGGGTTCTCATCGATAGGAACGCTGGTGCTTATACACGTTGCCCCCTCGCTGACCTGGACAATCTCTGCCTGCGGGGCCTCGTAGCTCGCGGTATTCTCAGTTGTCATCGTTGCTCCTCCCAAAAGTGACTGCAGAAGTTTGTGAACATCAGAATGCTCCCCACAGTAAGGGGCGGCCGCCTTGCGACCGCCCCCGGTAACCCAACCGTTACGCAAGCGCCCTACATGTGGTCGTGGCAGGTGCGCGCGATAACGTCGAGCTGCTGCTCGCGCGTGAGGTCGATGAACTTCACCGCATAGCCGGAGACGCGGATCGTGAAGTTGGCGTACTCGGGCTTCTCGGGATGCTCCATTGCGTCCTTGAGCTTCTCGACGCCAAACACGTTGACGTTGAGGTGGTGCGCGCCGTTGGAGAAGTAACCGTCAAGCACGTTCACCAGGTTGCCAATGCGCTGCTGCTCGTCGGTGCCAAGCGCACCGGGGTTGATGGTCTGCGTGTTGGAGATGCCGTCGAGTGCGTACTCGTAGGGCAGCTTCGCCACGGAGTTGAGGCTTGCGAGCAGGCCGTTCTTCTCGGCGCCGTAGCTGGGGTTGGCGCCAGGCGAGAAGGGCGTGTAGGCGGGACGGCCGTCGGGCAGGGCACCGGTGGCCTTGCCATACACCACGTTGGACGTGATGGTGAGGATGGACGTCGTTGCCTCGGAGTTGCGGTAGGTGTGGTGCTTCTTGATCTTGGTCATGAAGGTCTTAAGCAGCCACACGGCAATGTCGTCCGCGCGGTCGTCGTCGTTGCCGTAGCGGGGGAAGTCGCCCTCGGGCACGTAGTCCACAACCAGGCCGGACTCGTCACGCACGGTGCGCACGCGGGCGTACTTGATGGCCGAGAGCGAGTCCACCACGTGGCTAAAGCCCGCGATGCCGGTGGCAAAGGTGCGGCGCACGTCAGTGTCGATGAGGGCCATCTCGGCGGCCTCGTAGTAGTACTTGTCGTGCATGTACTGGATGAGGTCGAGGATGTTCACGTACAGGCCGGCCAGCCAGTCCATCATGATGTCGAACTTGTGCATGACCTCGTCGTAGTCGAGGTACTCGCTCGTGATGGGGGCGAGCTCGGGGCCAACCTGCATGTGGTTGCCCTGCTTGTCGGTGTACTTGAGGTCCTTGCCGCCGTTGATGGCGTAGTTCAGGCACTTGGCGAGGTTCGCGCGGGCGCCAAAGAACTGCATCTCCTTGCCGGTCTGGGTGGCCGAGACGCAGCAGCAGATGCTGTAGTCGTCACCCCACACCGGGCGCATGACGTCGTCGTTCTCGTACTGGATCGAGCTGGTGGTGATGGAGATCTTGGCCGCGTAGCGACGGAAGGCCTCGGGCAGGCGCTTGGAGTAGAGCACCGTGAGGTTGGGTTCGGGCGCGGGACCCATGTTCTCGAGCGTGTGCAGGAAGCGGAAGTCGTTCTTGGTCACCATGTGGCGGCCGTCCTGGCCAAGGCCGGCCATCTCGAGCGTTGCCCACACGGGGTCGCCGGAGAACAGCTCGTTGTAGCTGGGGATGCGTGCGAACTTGACCATGCGGAACTTGAGCACCAGGTGGTCGATGAGCTCCTGCGCCTGCGTCTCATTGAGCTTGCCGGCCTCGAGGTCGCGCTGGATGTAGATGTCCAGGAACGTTGAGATGCGACCCACGGACATGGCGGCGCCGTTCTGGGTCTTGATGGCGGCCAGGTAGCCAAAGTAGAGCCACTGCACGGCCTCGTGTGCGTCGCGTGCGGGCTGCGAGATGTCGTAGCCGTAGAGCTTGGCCATCTCTTTCATGCCCTTGAGTGTGCGGATCTGCTCGGCAATCTCCTCGCGCAGGCGGATGACGTCGTCGGTCATGGTGCCGTCGCCGCAGTTGTGGAGGTCCTCCTGCTTCTTGGCGATGAGGAAGTCGATGCCGTAGAGCGCTACTCGGCGGTAATCGCCCACGATGCGGCCGCGGCCGTAGGTGTCGGGCAGGCCGGTGATCACGTGGCTGTGGCGGGCTGCGCGCATCTCGGGGGTGTAGGCATCAAAGACGGCCTGGTTGTGGGTCTTGCGGTACTCGTTGAAGATCTGGTCGTACTTGGGGTTGATCTTGTAGCCGTAGCTCTCGGCCGCCTGCTGCGCCATCTTGATGCCGCCGTAGGGCATGAATGCGCGCTTCAGGGGCTTGTCAGTCTGGAGGCCAACGACCTTCTCGAGATCCTTGAGCTCGGGGTCGATGTAGCCGGGGCCGTACGCGGTGAGGCCCGAGACAACCTCGGTCTCGCAGTCAAGGACGCCGCCGTTGGCGCGCTCCTGCTTCTGGAGCTCCTGAACCTTGGCCCAGAGCTTGTCGGTGGCCTCGGTGGGACCGGCGAGGAACGACTCGTCGCCGTCGTACTGGGTGTAGTTGCGCTGGATGAAGTCACGAACGTTCACGTCGTCCGTCCAGTGACCCGCCGAGAAGCCATGCCATTCTTCACGTAGTGCCATGCGTTCCTCCTGTAGTTGCTATGCCTGCGGAAGCCCCGACACTGCCGCGCCGAGGATTCGTTCCGCGTTTTCCACACGTTCTTTGCTGGGCGGCTGAGTGTCGCGCAGCGTATAGGGAATGCCGAGCTCATCCCACTTGTAGACGCCCAGGCTGTGATAGGGGAGCACGTCCACGCGGCGAACGTTCGAAAGCGTCTTGATGAAGTCTGCGGTGCGGTGGAGGTACTCGTCGTTGTCGGTGATGCCGGGGACCAGCACGTGGCGAATCCACACGGGAACGCCTGCATCGGAGAGCCAACGCAGGGCGTCGAGGATGTTCTCGTTGGAGTGGCCGGTGAGGGCACGGTGCTCGACGGGGTCGATGTGCTTGATGTCTGCGAGAACTAGGTCACAGGCGGCCATGATGCGTTCCCATACCTGGTAGAACGGCTGCTGGCGGGTGAAAGGCGCGAGCGAGGTGTCCAGGCACGTGTTGATACCGCGGGCGTGGGCGGCTTCGAAGAGCTCCGCCACAAACTCCGGCTGAAGCAGCGCCTCCCCACCAGAGACGGTGATGCCGCCCTCACGCCCCCAGTAGCTGCGATAACGTTCTGCCTGGTCGAGCAGCTCGGCCGGCTCCATGAGGGTGCCTCGGTCAAGTGCCCAGGTATCGGGATTGTGGCAATAGCGGCAGCGCATGGGACAGCCCTGGAGGAAGATGATGAAGCGCACGCCCGGGCCGTCCGCCGAGCCAAATGACTCCGTCGAGTGAACGCGTCCCTGCATGGTCTGCCTCCGCTCCTTAGCTAGCCTCAACCAACTCTGCGCGCTCAAATGTAAGGTGACGGTGTGGATGTTTCCTTGATTGAAATCAAGTAATGGGAAATTCCAGAGCAATACTTCGGGAGTGACGGAGATAATCGGTGCGCAGCATATGCGACACCCTAGATTGGAAGCCTTATGCGAGGGGCATTGACCTGTTCATGCTATCGGCGCCGCATAAAAACGCCCTATCGAGCGGGATAAATGCGGTTGCTGCACAAAAATGCCCTATCGAACGGTGGCAATCACGTTGCGATATCAAACATTGAATAAATGTTACAGGATATTGCAAATTATTGCAGTAATATGCATATATTTTCATATTAAGTTCAACAATTTATGTCAATCCCCGCAAGACACCGTTCGATAGGGCATTTTTGTGCAGGCTGATCCCAAATTCCGTTCGATAGGCGGTTTTTATGCGTCACGGCTGTCCGGTGCCAGTGCTATCCGCGCGCTACACCCCTCGAATGCCGTCGCGGTCGGTGATGCGCAGCCGTCCACGACCCACGCGCTCGACCAGCCCCTCCTTGCTCAGAGAGGATATCGCGCGAGAGACGGTCTCGGGCCGCAGACCCACCGAGGCCGCAATGTCTTCCAGCCCAAGGTGGATCTCGGTGCCCATGCAGCGCTCGTCACGAAGCAGCAGGTACTGCGCCACGCGTCGCCGAGGGTCGCGGATGCCCAGCATCATGGCCTTTTCTTCCGCGTCGTCCAGCTCGGTGCAGACCATGCGGATGAGCCCCATTGCAGCGTCGGGATGCTCCGAGAGCATTGCCTCGAAGTCTGAGCGGTGAATGGAGCACAGCTCAACGCGGGTGAGGCATCCCACGGAGTAGTGGTAGACGTTGTCCTCGAGGAACATCCCGTGCCAGATCGCCTGCCCGTCGTGCAGAACGTCAAGCACGTATTCCACGCCATCGGGGTCGATGCGGAAGGTCTTGATCCGTCCGGACCGCACAATGAGGACCGAGTCGATGGGATCTCCTTCGTGCATCAGAATGTCACCGCGCCGGTGGGTAGAGCGCACCGAGCGGGCGAGCAGATCGCGCTTTGCGTCGTCGGGCAAACCTGCGAACAGGCGAATCCTGTTCACGCAGGTGCCGTTTGCCGCCTTGAAGCTGCAGTCCTCGCACTGCTGGCAGGGTATGTCGTCCTCGTGAGCCACGTGTGCGCCTAGTCCTGTGAAGCCAGTTTGAAGCCGTCGAAGGTAAAGCCCGGGCTCACCATGCAGGAGACCAGCGCATCCTCGCCGGAGGGAATCGTGCGCTGCCGGACTCCTTCGGGGACAACCGGCTCGCCACAGGCGTCATGCTTGTCCACGCACAGCGTTACGCACTGGGAGTCGTGCCCGGGGTGCGGCACCAGTCCAAGCTCGTCAATGACGTGCCGCGCATAGTTGCTGATCTGCGGCGTTCCATGTGCGTCCGCGCGGTTATCATCTTTGGACATCGTCCACCTCCTGCAACCGGTCGTTGCGTGCGCAGGCCTCCATCTTAGCCGCGTCGCTTGCGTAACGCCCGCCTCGCACCTTCGCGGGGGTCTTGCCAAAGCGCTCACGAAACAGCCGATGGAAGTTGCTGGTTCCTTCATACCCAACCATTGCCGCGACCTTTGCCACGGGAAGTCCCGTGTCCGTAAGCAGCTGGTGGGCACGAAGCATGCGCTGCTCGCGGACGAGCTGCGAGAAGGTCCTTCCGCACTGCTCGTGAAGCAGTCCTGACAGGTAGGTGGGGTTGTACGAGAAGCGCTCGGCCAACCCCTGGAGCGTGACGCTCTCGGGATGCGCGGCGATTTCGGTGAGAAGCAGGGCGACAAGCTCGTCGGGGCTCCGGCGTCCGGAATGGTGGCGAATCGCGGGACTTGCCAGCGCGATTGCCGCTGAGGCAAGGCCATCTATCACCAGCTCCCATTCCTCTCGGCGTTCGGCGTAGGTCACTACCATGAGCGAGAAGATGTCCTGCAGCATAACGGGGTCAACCTTGCCCGCCTTCGCAATCTCCGTTGTGGCCGACTGCTCCTGACCAAGGTTGTCGACCAATACCTGGAAGAAGCGGGACGAGGAGGGCGCGAGGGCCATGAGCACCCGGTCTAGCCGCTGCTTGCCGAGAAAGGCATAGACCATGATGTCGTCTGGCCTGGGGCGACGATCCAACAGCAGATGCGCCGGATGCTCCGCGTCGTAGGTGGTTCTCAGGATGTGGCAGGGCACCGAGCTGGGAATGGCCGGCATATCGCGCAGCCGGTACGCAACGAGGAGCGTCCCCGAGCCCGGCTCCAGGTGGTCCTGCTGCTCCGCGAGCAGGGTGTCAAGCGCGCGCTTGAGCCTTGTTTCGTCCATGGAACCTCCCTCTTAGGCGCCTTGAGGCATGCCTGCATTCCTATGGTACGCCAGAATTTCTGGTACAGGGCGCTGGGTGTTCAGGTGTGGCCATCGTGGTGCAACCGGGACATTCCCCCTGTTTTAGCTTGAATGTCAGCAAGATCTAATGATGAATGTCGCTCTGATCCCACATGCTCTGAGCGACAGAACTTCAGGCATAGGTACGGGGGGGATCCAATGGATGCGCAGAGAATAACGTTCACGGAAGGCGCAGAGGGCGTCGCGCGCGGGCTGTGGGCAAGCATGTTTCGCGGGAACTGGCTGCTCTTCTCGGCAAACGTGGCACTGTATCTAGCGCAGGCCGTCATCACGCTTGCCTTCGCCTACATACTCAAGCAGACCTTCGACGCCGTGGCCGCGGGGTCTCTCGGACTTCTTGTCCAGACGGGTCAAGTCGTCGCCCTGCTGCTGGCTGCCGAGCTTGCAACCGATCTGGCCGTGCGCGCCTCGCTGCCGGCGTTTCTCCGCCGCGCGGTGAGCGGGTATCGGCATGCCGTCTTCGACCGGCTGCTGGGCAAGGGCATTGGCGCCTTCGACGGCGGCGGGGCGAGCCGCTACGAGTCTGCGCTCACCAACGACGTGACCACCATCGAGACGACCTACCTCGAGAAGATATTCACGATGATTACCGAGGTTGCCTCGCTGGCTGGCTCCGTTGTCATGCTATTAGTCCAAAGCGCGCCGCTTGCTCTGGTTGCAATTGTGTCTGCGCTGATGCCGCTCGTGATTGGCCTGGCGTCCGGAGGCCGGCTTGCCTTGCGCCAGCGTGTGGTCTCCAATGCCACGGGGCGCTTTGTCGGTACGGTCCACGATCTTGCCTCCGGCTTTCCACTCATCAAGAGTTTTTCTGCCGAGCCCGCCGCGCGCGAGCGCTTCCAGGCCGCCAACGGCACGCTTGAGGCCGACAAGCGCCTTCGCCGCCGCACGGAGCTGGGAATACGCGCGCTCGCTACGACTGCGCGGGGCATCTCTCAGCTTTCTGTCATGTTCTTTGGCGCGTGGCTTGCGCTTTCGGGCCGGGGGATGACGGTGGGCGGCATCCTTATGGCTACGCAGCTCATGAACAGCATCGCTCAGCCAATCCAGGACCTGCCGTCCATCTTTGCCGCACGCCGGGCGTCGCTGGAGCTGGTGGACAACCTCGCCCAGATGCTTGGCGAGAACCGCGAGCGTACCGGTGGTGCGGAGCTCCCCACTACGCTTGCCCGGGGCATCTCGCTTTCAGACGTGACCTTTGGCTATGACGGGAACCGCCCCGTTCTCTCCGGCCTGAGCGTGGAGTTTGCTGCGGGCGGCTGCTACGCCGTGGTGGGGGCCTCGGGCAGCGGCAAGTCCACGCTCCTCTCGCTGCTCATGGGCGCTCACTCCAACTACGGTGGCCAGATTGCCTTCGATGGGTGCGAGCTGCGTGACGCGAGCCTCGAGTCGCTTTGGGCAACGGTTTCGCTGGTGCGGCAGGATGCCTTCCTGTTTGACGCCACGCTTCGAGAGAACGTTACCATGTTCGCCTGCGTTGACGCAGCCGAGCTGGAGTCGGCTGTGCGGCGGGCTGGCCTTGCAAGCTTTGTGGCAGCTCACGGTATGGACTACCCGTGCGGAGAGGGAGGCTCCAACCTCTCTGGCGGCGAGAGGCAGCGGGTGTGCATCGCGCGGAGCCTGCTGCATGGGGCGGGGGTGCTGCTCCTCGACGAGGCCACGTCGGCCCTGGACCAGGAGACCGCCGACCAGGTCACCCGCTCGGTGGTGGCGCTTGAGGGGACCACGCGAATCATGGTGACGCACCGTCTGGACGCAGGGCAGCTGCGGCTCTTTGACGGCATCGTGGTGCTGCGCGACGGTCGCGTGTGCGAGCAGGGCACCTTTGACGAGCTCATGGCAGCGCCGGGCGGCTACTTCCGGGCGCTCTATACCGTGGGGGAGTAGGGCGCCGGGGGCCGTGCCGGCTGAGCGGCGCTACGGCTGGCGTCCCCGGGAGGCTGCCGCAGCCAGCGCTCCCGGGCTGTTTTCAGACGTTTCTCTCCCCACGAACGGTGTAATGTGTCGAGTATTGGCCCCGCAGCGCCTGCATGTTGGGGCCAATACCGCCGACAGCTTCAATCTGGGGGGTAATGCCTGCTATGGATTCGGATGGGCCGGTCAGGTCTGCGAGAGGGACCATCATCCTCTTCCTTGTGGTTACCTTTGCGCTGGACTGGGTGAGCTGGATTCTCGCTGGTGCTCAATCGGGATGGGCCATCGACGAGTCGAGCGGCGTATGGGGCCCGCTGCTTGCCGTCTCTATGTTCGGGCCACTCGCTGCCGCAATTATCGTCCGTGTGACGAGAAAAACCACCGCCGACGCTGGCTGGCGGCCTCGTATTAAGGGCGGGGTGCGCTGGTATCTGCTTGCGCTGGCTATCCCACCAGCCCTTACGCTTGCCGGCTCCGTGGTGTACTTTCTCTTCATCTCCGGGGACTTCGATCCGGAGGCATCGCGCTTCTCCGCTGCCGCCATCGCCCAGCTTGGCGTAGGCGCCGACCAGGTTCCGGCAATCTTTGCCGTTCAGGTTGCCAATGCTGTGCTTTTCGCCCCATTCATCAACATGCTGCTGGCCATTGGCGAGGAAGCAGGCTGGCGCGGGTTTCTCTATCCCGCGCTGAGGGAGCAGATGTCGCACCGCCGCGCAGCAATTCTCACTGGAGTTGCATGGGGCCTCTGGCACGCGCCCCTCATTGCCATGGGGTACAACTACGGCACCGATTACCTGGGGTTTCCTGTGATTGGCATTGTTGCCATGACCATCTTTTGCATGGCGTTTGGAACGTTTCTCTGCTTTCTCCGCGAGCGCTCGGGAAGCGTCTGGCCTTGCGCACTTGCCCATGGATCGCTCAACGCCGTAGCCGGGCTGGGCATGTGGTTTGGCCGCGGTGGAAGCGGCATTTTGGGACCAATGCCGTTGGGGCTTCTCGGCTGTATCCCGGCGGCGCTGCTGGCGGCCTGGCTGCTGGGGCGCCTTGGCGCCTCGAGCGCAGACGTCGCTAGATAAGGCAGCTCACCAGGAGGATCGCAGGCAGAAGACCCTGCTTGAGAAGAATCTTGGGGTCGCTGGTGGCGGCTCCATATGCGGCCACGGCAACCATCGACGCGCTCAGGGCAATCACCGCCGCCTTGCTGGGAATGGCCAGTGCGGCCACAAGCAGCAGAATCGCAAGGACGCCGTTGTAGACGCCCTGGTTCTTAAAGAGCGTGTTCACGGATGAGCGCGAAAGCTCGTCGACGGTCATGTTGAACGTCTGCGCCGTGCGCGCCGACGTGGTTGCGATGGTCTCGAGGTAGAAGATGAAGAAGAACTCCGCCGCAACCAGCACGGCGAGGACAGTGGTGATGATGGACATGGTAACTCCTATCGCTGATGTAGCAATTTTTTGTCGGTGTCTAGTCTAGATGCGGCCAATTTTGTGGAGGGGTGCGCTGGCGAGAAAAATAAATTGTACACAATTGAAATTTGGGTTTGGATGGGGAAGAATCGTGTTTCGGAGGCCGCGAGCTTCTCGCCGTCCCCAGAGCTCTGAACTACGCAGGGCTGAGTCTATCGTCCAGAAAAGCCCAGCAACACACAAACCTGAATCACGACCGTGCGTAATTTCGGCGCGTCGGCTGCTACGACGTGGGTTGGCGCCGGCGACGAAAAGTACGTCGACGAGAGCGGAACCCCGCGGGAACGTTACCATGGGGCGTACTGAATCCAACGGAAAGGGCAACGAGATGGACTACCGCATGAGCATCGACGAGGCCGTTGAGTCGCGGCATGCCGTCAGGAGCTACACCGAGGAGCCCATCTCGGCGGAGGAGCGGGCGGCGCTGGAGGAGGCCGTTGCCACGGCGAACACCGACGGCGCGCTCCACCTTCGCCTGGGCTACGACGACCCGGAGGTGTTCTCGAGCACGCTTGCTCGCCGCGCAGGCTTCACCAATGCCAACAACTACCTGGTCGTGGCTGGCCATGAGAGCAACAACCTTGATATGCGCGCAGGGTACTTTGCCGAGAAGGTCGTGCTTGAGGCGCAGCGGCTGGGCCTCAACAGCTGCTGGGTTGCCGGTACCGCCAAGCGCCGGGCCGTTCGCCAGACGCTTGCTCAGAAGGACAAGCTCGTGGCCATCGTGGCGCTGGGCCACGGCGCCACGCAGGGAGAGCCGCACCGCTCGCGCACGATCGCGCAGGTATCGCGTCCGGTCAACAACGTGCCGGAGTGGTTTGCGCGCGGCGTTCGCTATGCGCTGCTCGCCCCGACGGCATTGAACCAGCAGACCTTCTGGGTGCAGATGACGAGAAAGACCAACGCGGACGGGCTGCCGCTTGTTGCCCTGAGCACCAACGGTGGTCCCTGCGCTCGCGTTGGCCTGGGCATTGTGAAGCTGCACTTTGAGCTGGGTGCTGGCCTGGAGAACTTTGCCTGGGCAGACCCGGTGGTGCACTAGCGTCTGGTTCCGGCCGCCACCCGCGGCCAGCTGTCGTTACAGCACCTGCTCCATGCAGGTCTTCTGGATGCCCATGCCCATTGCCTCGTAGAACTTGCGTGCGCCGGGGTTGCACTCCCACACGTTGAGAGTCACGTTGTGGAACCCACCCTCGCGCGCGAAGGCAATGATGTGCTGGTAAACGGCGGTTGCCACGCCGTGACCGCGCGCAGCCTCGTCCACGCAGATGTCGTCGATGTAGAGGGTGCGAATGGGCTGCAGGTTGTTTGAGTGCGTGTGGTCCTCCACCACGCAGAAGCCGTAGCCTAGGATCTCACCGGGCTTGGCGTCCTCGTTCACGGCGACAAAGATGGGCCGGTTGTCGTCAGCGATGATCTGGCGCAGCTCGTCGTCGGTGTACTTGCGCGTCCCGGAGCGAAAGAGGTCCGGCCTCCCCTGCGCGTGCACCTCGAGCACCTGCGAGAGGCAGTTGTCGATTCCCGGGATGTCTGCGTTAATGGCCCTTCTCACCTGCATGTATGTGGCCTTACCCTTCCTGTGCGTCGTTGCTCTCGCCAGCGTTTGCCTCCGAGAAGCCCTCGGGCGCGCGCTCCTGCACAAAAGCGACGAACTCCTCGCGCTCCGCCTCGGTGCGCACGCGCGCAACGTACATGTGGTTACCCATGTCATCCGAGAGAACCCCAGGCACGCGCCTCTCCATCATGATGCTTCCGCCCCAGCGCGCAAGAATCTCGCGGTGGCTGTGCGCGTAGGTGTGGGCGTCTCGTCTGCCGGCGTACACGGCGAACCAGTTGTCGTGCGCGTCGTGCAGGCGGCGCTCGCCAAAGCACACCATCTCTGCCCAGATGCGGTAGACATCGGTGGAGTGTGCAAAGTTCATCATGTCCGGTGTGTAGCCGCCGGTCGGGCGGCAGTTGACCTCAAGACCCACGTAGTCGCCAGCGTGCCCCAGGCCCTCGCGGTCCTCGGCGAGACGGAAGAACTCAAGGTGGACGAAGCGCGCCCGAATCCCAAAGGCATGCACCGCCGCATGGCCCAGGTCGCGCAGGCGGGGATCGATGCCAGGGCAGCAGTAGTACGAGAGGTCAAGGCCCTGCCGCGCGACGTCGGACATCGACGGCGGGAACTCCTCCTGGTTCTCGAAGACCGGCTTGCCCCAGGGGTCGATGATCGCATCGTAGGCGGCGATGCCGCTGGCGGGGACAAACTCCTCGAGTACGTAAGGCTCGGCGCCCTGCCACGAGCAGCGGCCGATAAGGTCTCTGAGCTGGTCGTCGTTGTCGATGCGCATGGCGCCGCCGGCACCCACGCCGTACTCGGGCTTGGCGAAGGCCGGAAACCCGCCCCACTCCCACACGGCGCGGCGGGCGTCGTCAAGCGAGCCCACGCGAATCTGCCTGGCAGTGGGTACGCCTCCTGCTGCGTAGAGCGGCTTCATCTGGGCCTTTGACTGCCACTGGTCGATGGTGGCCAGGCTGGCGCCGGTTGTGATGTGGAAGTCGTCGCGAAGCCGGGCATCCAGCGGTAGCCAGTGCTCGTTCATTGACTCGATCCATTCCATGTGCCCGTGCTTCCAGGAGAGGTACGCGACGGCACGAAACACCTGGTCGTAGTTCTCAAGGGAATCAACGTGGACGTACTCGTCAAGCGCGCGGTGCAGCTCCGGCGAGATTGCCTCCGCGGGGGTGTCGCCAATGCCGTAGACCGAGGTGCCGCACGAGCGCAGGCGATCGCACCACAGCCAGTAGGTCTCGGGGAACTGAGGCGAGATGAAGACGAAGTTCATGTTGCCCTCCCTGCTGCTGGTGGAATTGCGGTTGGAGCTCGTGTTTATGGCCGTGTGTCTAGGGCCAATGATAAGGCCATCTGGATATTCGCGGCGCACCTGGAGTTCCCCGGAGCTTCTTTCGGATTTCTCGGAGCTTCCTCCGAGTCCCCCGGGGCCTTCCCAGCGCTTCTTTCGGGCTTCTCGGAGCTTCCTCCGAGTCCCCCGGGGCCTTCCCAGTGCTTTTTCGGGCTTCTCGGGGCTTCCTCCGAGCTTCTCGGCAGGCAATTATTGAACGAAAATGCTGGCATAAAGTGGTAACAACTGGCCAAACAAAAAGTTTTCTCGGAAAAACGCGCAATAATCTGAGAGATGCGGGACTGCGTACGAGGATGCTGCAAAACGCGCCTCCGGCGAAAAGATGGCGCCCGAGAGGCCCCTCTGCACGTAATCCCTGCTACAACGCGCCTTTGGGCGAAGGTCCGGTCTTTGTGCGAGAAGCCCGATCGCACGGATTCTGGCTGCGTTTCGTGTTTCTTGTGTCGGATATCCTGCGAGGCTGTGAGAGTTAGATACAGTGAGCGCATCTGTTCATGTGCGAAAAATACCTAAAGCCGGGAGACTGCATTTTGGAACTGTTCTCGCTGCATTTCCTGCTGTTCCTTGCAGCATCTCTTGCTGCCTACCATGTGGTGGGGCACTTTGCGCGCAAGTATGCCTGGCTGGTCCTGCTCGCCGCGAGCCTGGCCTTCTACTGCCTGGTGGGCAGGTGGCAGACGCTCGCCTACATGCTGGCCTGCGCCGCCATTACCTGGGCGGCGCCCCTCGCGCTCGCGCGCATGGACGCCCGCTGCAAGGAGGAGCGCGCCTCCGCCCCCGACCGCGCGGCGCGCAGGGCCGTGAAGGCCGCCTGGGCCGGGCGCCGCCGGGCGGTGCTCGTCGCGGCGCTCCTCGCCTGCTTCGGGATACTCGCCTACCTCAAGTACTGGAACGTGCTGCTCTACGAGGTGGGGCTGGCGGCGTCCCCGACCAGCCTGGGGCTGCTCCTGCCCCTGGGCATCTCCTTCTACACCTTCCAGGCGGTCTCCTACCTGGTGGACGCCTACAACGGCCGCTTCGAGCCCCAGCGGAACTTCCTCAGGCACCTGCTCTTCGTCTCCTGGTTCCCGCAGGTCATCCAGGGGCCCATCAACAGGTACGCGCAGCTCTCCCCGCAGCTCCTGGAGTACCACGAGGCGCGCTCAGTTCGCTATGACTGCGCCATCCTGCGCTTTTGCTACGGCGCCCTGAAGAAGATTGCCATCGCGAACATGCTGGTGGGGGTCATCGAGGCCATCTTCTCAAACGTCACCACGGGCATCCCCGGCAGCGTCGTGGTCTTCGGCATCCTGCTCTACTCGGCCCAGCAGTACGGGGACTTCTCCGGCGGCATAGACATGGTGGAGGCGGCCTCCTCGCTCTTCGGCGTCAGGATGGCCGAGAACTTCCGCCGCCCGTACTTCTCGGTCTCCCTCGCCGACTTCTGGCGCCGCTGGCACATAACGCTCGGCACCTGGATGCGCGACTACGTGTTCTTCCCGTTCGCGGTCACGCGCCCCATGCGCGCGCTGGGCGCGAGGGCCTCGCGCCTGGGGGAGCACCTGGGCCGGACCCTGCCCGCCTGCGTGGCCAACCTCCTCGTGTTCCTCATCGTGGGCCTCTGGCACGGCGCGGAGCCCCACTACGTCGCCTGGGGCCTCTACAACGGCCTGGTGATCGCGGTGGCCGACCTCCTCGCCCCGGCCTTCCGCCGCGTGAACGCCGCGCTCCGCGTGGACACGGGCTCGCGCGCCCACCGCGTCTTCTGCGTGGTGCGCACCTTCCTCGTGGTCAACGTGGGCTGGTACTTCGACCGCATCTACGACTTCGGCGACAGCCTGCTCTGCCTGCGCAACACGTTCACCAACTTCGACGCCAGCGCGTTTCTCGTCACGCTGAACGAGGACGGCCTCACGATGCTTGACTTGCAGTTCCTGGTATTTGCCGCGATTGCCTGCCTCATCGTCTTTGTGGTGAGCCTCGCGCAGGAGCGCGGCGTGGACGTGTCCGAGCGCATCCTTGGCTGGAACTGCGTGGCGCGAGCCGCCCTCTACTTCCTCGTCCTTGGCCTCATTGTCATCACGAGCTTCCTCACCCAGAACGTCGCCGGGGGGTTCATGTATGCCAACTTCTAGCGAGAAGGTCGAGAAGGCCGAGGTGCCCGAGAAGGCCACGGCCACCGTGCCTGCCGGCACGCCCGCGACCAACGGCACCCCCGCGCCCCGCAAACCCCGCGCCCCGCGCCACGGGTGGCACCGCGCGCTCGAGGTCATCGTTATTGTCGCGCTCATCATTGGCGCAAACGTCCTCATTACCCTGGGCTTCGAGCTCTACAGCTCGCTGGCAAACGTGATGTGGGACGAGTACCGCGCTGCGGCAAGCGAGAACATCGACACCGTGATTGTGGGCTCGTCGACCGGCCAGCGCTCCTTCGACCCGTCGGTCCTCGACACAACCCTGGGCTCCACCACCTTCAACATGGCCACCCCCGCTCAGGAGCTGGATGACTCACACACCGCCGCCAAGCAGGCGATCGAGGACCACCACGTGAAGCGCGTGATTCTCGCCCTTGACTACGAGTCCATCTCCACGGTCAAGTGGCCGGGCTCGCACGTTGCCTTCGCACGCGCCAAGATGGCGGGGGAGCCCCTCCCGCAGGCCGTGGCCGACTACTGGGGGCTCCTCACCAGCTCCTCTTTCTTCGATGGGGCAGACTCCATCTGCGCGCTCTTCCCGTGGGGCTACAACCACGTGGAACTTGACGCCGAGCACATCGCGGCCAACTTCAACGACCGCATGAGTGGCACTGCGCCCGTCCAGGCGGCAGAGCGCGTCATGGACGGCTGGACCTACTACGGACGCGGCTACGGCAACTACGACGGCGTGCTCGACTACTCAACGGCGCGCGACCGCCTCTCGGTGACGGAGGAGGGACCGGCTGACTTTGACCAGCAGGGCCTCGACTGGATTCAGAACATCTGCGACCTCTGCCGCGAGAACGACGTGCAGCTCGTGGTGGTGGTGACGCCGCGGCCTGCGTTCAACGTGCTGGCCTACGGCGAGAAGTACCCCGAGCAGATGTCGCGCCTCCAGCAGGTGGTCGAGCAGGTCGGAGGCACCTTCCTCGACGCCAACCTTGCCAAGGGTGGCTGGTACGAGCCACATGAGACCGACTTCTACGACGGCGAGCACCTCAACCACGATGGCGCCGCGCGCTTCTCGCATGCGTTTGCGAGCGCACTTCAGGCGCTGGACGCCGGCGGTTCCACCTCAATCCTCACCTACTCGTACGAACAGTGGGACCAGTACCTGGCATCCATAGACGACATCTCTGCCGTCACTTCGACCTCCTGCATGGAGGACAATAACACCGTCGTCAAGGCGACTGCCTACACGGGCTCCAACGTGCAGGTGGAGTATCGCTTCTCGCTTGTGGCGGCGGATGGTACGACGACGCTGCTCCAGGACTGGAGCATGAGCGACACCTGTTCCATCCCGCAGGACGAGCTCCCCGAGGGCTCGTCTGAGGTCGAGGTCTGCGTGCGGAAGGTAGGCACGACCGTGGGATACGAGCGCTACTGTATGCAGGACATCTCGGGCTAGGTCTCCTTGCCCAGGGAGGGAGCGGACATGAGAAACGTAATCGAGTGGCTCGAGGCCACGGCCGTGGCGACGCCGGAGCGCGTTGCCGTGGCGGACCCAGACTCGAGCCTCACCTACGGCGAGCTGCGTCGAGAGGCCCAAGCGGCCGGCACGTGGCTTGCGGCGCGCACGCAGCCCCGCCAGGCCGTGGCGCTCTTCCTCGAGAAGAGCTGCGGCGCGCTTGCCTGCATGCTGGGTGCCGTCTACGCGGGCGGGTTCTACTCGGTGATTGACATCCGTCAGCCGGAGGGCCGCGTCCACGCCATCGTCGACGCGCTTGCTCCCTCCTGCGTGCTCACCGACGCCGCGAACGCGGCGCGGGCGCAGGAGCTTCTCGGCGCCACGGGCATCACGATCGCGCGTATCGAGGACATCGTGGGCGGCCCCGTGGACGAGGGGCTTCTCGCGCGTAGGCGTGCCCAGGCGCTGGATGTGGACCCGCTCTACGTGAACTTCACGAGCGGCAGCACGGGCACGCCCAAGGGCGTGGTTGTCTCGCATCGCTCGGTCATCGACTTCATTCCCACGTTTGACCAGCTCTTTGGCATTGGTGAGAGCGACGTGATTGCCAACCAGGCGCCCTTCGACTTTGACGTCTCGGTGAAGGACATCTACTCGGCGCTTCGCTGCGGCGCCCGGCTGCAGCTGGTGCCGCGCGAGTACTTCACGCAGCCCACCAAGCTCATGGACTACCTGGCAGACTCCCAGGCCACAACCCTCATCTGGGCGGTCTCGGCCATGTGCTTCGTCTCGATCATGAACGGCTTCGACTACCGCGTGCCCACCACGGTGCGCCGCGTGCTCTTCTCGGGCGAGGTCATGCCGCCCAAGCAGCTGGCCGTGTGGCGCCGCTACCTGCCAGATGCCACCTACGTGAACCTCTACGGCCCCACCGAGATCACCTGCAACTGCACGTACTACGTGGTGGAGCGCGAGTTTGGTAAGCACGAGGTCATCCCCATGGGCAAGGCCTTCCCCAACGAGCGCGTCTTCCTTCTGGACGAGAACAACCAGGAGGTCACGGCTCCGGGTATTGAGGGCGAGGTCTGCGTCTCGGGCACGGCGCTGGGACTGGGTTACCTGGGAGACCCCGAGCGCACCGCCGCGGCGTTCACGCAGAGCCCGCTCAACGGCCGCTGGCTCGAGCCCATCTATCGCACTGGCGACCTGGCGACGTACGACCAGGACGGCAACCTGGTGTACTCCTCGCGCAAGGACTTCCAGATCAAGCACATGGGTCAGCGCATCGAGCTGGGCGACATCGAGGCGGCGGCGCAGGCCACCGACGGCGTGGAGCGTGCCTGCTGCACCTACGACCAGCGCCGCAAGCGCATCCGCCTCTACTATGTGGGCAACATCGACGAGAAGGGGCTGGCAGACGCCCTTGCGGCGGCGCTTCCGCCCTACATGGAGCCCAACCACGTGCGTCGCGTGGACCAGATGCCGCTCACCAAGAACGGCAAGATCGACCGCAAGGCCCTCGACGGAATGGGGAGGTAGCCATGACCAACGAAGAGCTTCTCGCCTGCGCCAAAGAGCTGGGCACGCCCACCTACGTCTTCGACACGCATACCTTTGGCGCTCGCCTTGACGCCGTGCGAGAGATCTGGGGACCCAAGGTGGACCTCTGCTACTCGATCAAGGCGAACCCCTTCCTGGCGCCCACGGCCCTGGCGCACGGCTATGCGCTCGAGGTCTGCAGCCCCGGCGAGCTCGCCATCTGCGAGCGCGACGGCGTTGACCCCGCGCGCATCGTCTACTCCGGCGTGTGCAAGCAGGCGGCGGACGTGCGCGAGGCGCTGCGCTATGGCGCGGGCACCTTCACGGCCGAGTCGCTGGGACAGCTTGCCCTGGTAGATGCCGAGGCCGCCGCTGCCGGCGTGCGGGTGCCCACGCTCCTGCGCTTGAACGGCGGCAGCCAGTTTGGCATGAGCCGAGAGGACCTCATCCACGCGGTTGACCACCGAGACGAGCTTGCTGGCTGCGAGCTGGTGGGCATCCACTACTTTGTGGGCACCCAGCGCGCCAAGCTCAAGTGGCAGCAGCGGGAGCTGGCAATGCTCGCCGAGCTCATCGACGAGCTGGAGCGCGACCACAACTGGCGCGCCCAGCGCCTGGAGTACGGGCCCGGCCTGGCAGTGCCGCTCTTCGAGGGGCAGGACTTCTCGGACACGCTTGCCCCTGCGCGCGACATTGCGCCGGAGCTTGCGGCCATGGCCAATCGCGTTGAGCTGCAGGTGGAGATGGGTCGCTTCCTGGCAACCGAGTGCGGCTACTACCTGGCGCGCGTGGTGGACGAGAAGGACAACGAGGGCACGAGCTACGCCTTCATCGATGGCGGTATGAACCACGTGACCTACTTTGGCCAGATGATGGGCATGAAGGAGCCGCGCATCCGCAACCTCTCGCACGAGGAGCGCGTGCGCGAGGGGAGGGCAGAGGACGCCTCGCGGGACTGGGCGCTCTGCGGGAGCCTCTGCACCACGGCGGATGTGCTTGTGCGCAAGGCGCCCTTCGAGGACCTGCGCGTGGGCGACCTTCTCGCCTTTGAGAACATTGGCGCGTACTCGGTGACCGAGGGGATTTACCTGTTCCTGAGTCGGACCATGCCCACCGTTGCCCTGCGCGATGCCCGTGGCGTTCGCGTGGTGCGCGAGTCCATGGAGACTTGGCCTAACAACTGCTGCTAGGGATTCCCCGCGTGCATACTGCGATAGACTTTCAGCGTGACGAAGAAATGTGCCGGACATTATTGGAGGCAAGCATGGATGACGATCTGACGCTCGACCACATGATTGAGCTGCTTGAGGATGTTAAGGGCAACGTGGACTACGAGAACTGCACCACACTCGTGGATGACCGCGTGCTGGATTCCTTTGATATCCTCTCCATCATCAGCTCCATCAACGACGAGTTTGACGTCTCGGTGCCCGCCAAGGACATTGTCCCTGACAACTTCAACAGCGCCCAGGCAATGCTCGATATGGTGAAGCGCCTGGTGGACGAGGAGGGCTAGGAGTCGGACCATTGGATCTGCTCTCACTCTCGTTTTTTCTGTTCCTCGCGGTGTCGCTTGCGGCCTACTACCTGGTAGGCCGCTTCTCTCGGAATGCACAGTGGCTGGTCCTGCTCGCCGCGAGCCTGGCCTTCTACTGCCTGGTGGGCAGGTGGCAGACGCTCGCCTACATGCTGGCCTGCGCCGCCATTACCTGGGCGGCGCCCCTCGCGCTCGCGCGCATGGACGCCCGCTGCAAGGAGGAGCGCGCCTCCGCCCCCGACCGCGCGGCGCGCAGGGCCGTGAAGGCCGCCTGGGCCGGGCGCCGCCGGGCGGTGCTCGTCGCGGCGCTCCTCGCCTGCTTCGGGATACTCGCCTACCTCAAGTACTGGAACGTGCTGCTCTACGAGGTGGGGCTGGCGGCGTCCCCGACCAGCCTGGGGCTGCTCCTGCCCCTGGGCATCTCCTTCTACACCTTCCAGGCGGTCTCCTACCTGGTGGACGCCTACAACGGCCGCTTCGAGCCCCAGCGGAACTTCCTCAGGCACCTGCTCTTCGTCTCCTGGTTCCCGCAGGTCATCCAGGGGCCCATCAACAGGTACGCGCAGCTCTCCCCGCAGCTCCTGGAGTACCACGAGGCGCGCTCAGTTCGCTATGACTGCGCCATCCTGCGCTTTTGCTACGGCGCCCTGAAGAAGATTGCCATCGCGAACATGCTGGTGGGGGTCATCGAGGCCATCTTCTCAAACGTCACCACGGGCATCCCCGGCAGCGTCGTGGTCTTCGGCATCCTGCTCTACTCGGCCCAGCAGTACGGGGACTTCTCCGGCGGCATAGACATGGTGGAGGCGGCCTCCTCGCTCTTCGGCGTCAGGATGGCCGAGAACTTCCGCCGCCCGTACTTCTCGGTCTCCCTCGCCGACTTCTGGCGCCGCTGGCACATAACGCTCGGCACCTGGATGCGCGACTACGTGTTCTTCCCGTTCGCGGTCACGCGCCCCATGCGCGCGCTGGGCGCGAGGGCCTCGCGCCTGGGGGAGCACCTGGGCCGGACCCTGCCCGCCTGCGTGGCCAACCTCCTCGTGTTCCTCATCGTGGGCCTCTGGCACGGCGCGGAGCCCCACTACGTCGCCTGGGGCCTCTACAACGGCCTGGTGATCGCGGTGGCCGACCTCCTCGCCCCGGCCTTCCGCCGCGTGAACGCCGCGCTCCGCGTGGACACGGGCTCGCGCGCCCACCGCGTCTTCTGCGTGGTGCGCACCTTCCTCGTGGTCAACGTGGGCTGGTACTTCGACCGCATCTACGACTTCGGCGACAGCCTGCTCTGCCTGCGCAACACCTTCACCAACTTTGCGCCCCAGCAGTTCTTCTTGTGGCTCTCGCAGGCGGGCGTCCACGGCTCGGCGATCAAGTTCATGGGCTTCACAGCCGTGGCATGCCTCCTTGTCTTCATCGTTAGCCTCGCACAGGAGCGCGGCGTGGACGTAGATGGACGCATCCTCGGCTGGAACTGCGTGCTGCGTGGACTGTTCTACTGCGTGGTTATCGGGCTTATCGTCGTGACGAGCTATATTACGCAGAACGCTGCCGGGGGGTTCATGTATGCGAACTTCTAAGGAAAGGCGCGCAGGCGCCGCCTCTGGCGGAACCCCCCGCAGCTGGCGCCGGCGGATCGTCGAGACGCTGGTTGTGGTCGCCGTCATTGTGGCCTTTGACGTGATCTGCTCGTTTGCCCTCGAACAGTATGGTTCGCTCTCGAGCGTCATGTGGAGTGAGTACCGCGCCTCTGCGGGGGAGAACATCGACACCGTAGTTGTCGGCTCCTCCACGGCCCAGCGTTCCTTTGATCCGTCCGTCCTCGACAACTCGCTGGGCACGAGCACCTTCTCGATGGCCACACCAGCACAGCCGCTCGACGACTCCTACACGGCGGTCAAGCAGGCGATCGAGGACCACCACGTGCGCCGGGTGATCCTGGGGGTGGACTACGAGTCGCTCTCGTATGAGAACTGGTCGGGCTCGCACGTTGCCTTCGCGCGCGCCAAGATGGACGGGGAGTCCTTCCCCCAGGCTGTTGCCGACTACTGGAAGCTCCTGGTGAGTCCCAGCTTTAGGCAAAGGGCAGATTCGTTGTGCGCGCTCTTCCCTTGGGGCTACAACCACGTGAAGCTTAACCGTGAGAGCATCGTCGCAAACGTGCGCGAGCGGATGAGCGGGGACAACGTCCTTGAGGCGGCTAAGGTCGTGAACGGTGGCTGGACCTACTACGGCCGTGGCTACGGCAACTACGACAGCGTCATCGACTACTCGCGGGCGCGAGAGGACACGTCTGTCTCCATCCACGGCCTGGACGACTTCAAGCAGACCCTACTCGACCAGATGACGGCAATCGCTCAGCTTTGCAACGAGAACGGCGTGCAGCTCGTCGTGGTGGTGACGCCGCGGCCGGCGTTCAACGTGCTGGTCTACGGCGAGAAGTACCCCGAGCAGATGTCGCGCCTGCAGCAGATGGTCGAGGCAGAGGGTGCCACCTTCGTGGACGCCAACATGCTGCATGCAGAGACGTACAGTCCTCAGGACGGGGACTTTGCGGATGGCGAGCACCTCAACTACGCCGGCGCCACGCGCTTCTCGCAGGCGTTTGCGGGTGTCCTGCAGGCGCTTGATGCTGGCCAGGATGTGGAGTCCCTCTCGTACTCCTACAACGACTGGAACCAGTATCTGGCCTCGATTCACCAGATTTCGGCCGTTGTCTCGCGGCTCGACACGGGCGACGATGGCAACGCTGTCGTTTCCGCCCAGGCATACACCGGCACGGACGTTCAAGTGGAGTATCGGTTCCTGCTGGTTGACAAGGACCAGAGCACGACGGTCCTCCAGGACTGGAGCAGCTCGGATAGCTGTGACGTGCCCCAAGGGTCACATGGCGATGTCATGGTGTGTGCTCGACAAGTGGGCTCTACGGCAGACTACGATCGCTACTGCATGCAAAAGCTGCCTCACTAGTGTGGCATTGGCATGTTTATCCCGCTTGCTTTCGCCTGAGGGGGGGCTTCTTGTGTCATCGAAAAATGCGGGAGGCCGCGCCTCCAAGGGGCCGCGTAGCCCGCTGCAATGCGTTGTCGAGACCTTGGTGATCGTTGCCATCGTTGTTAGTGTGGACGTCCTTCTCGTCTACGCGCTCTATCCGTACGGCTCTACGAGCGAGGTCGTGTGGTCCGAGTACTTCTCGGCGGCTAGCCAAAACATTGACACCGCGGTGGTTGGCTCCTCAACGGCACAGCGCGCGATTGACCCCAATGTGCTTGATAACGCGCTTGGCACCAGCAGCTTTACACTTGCGACGCCCGCCCA
Organism: Atopobiaceae bacterium; assembly: GCA_902834555.1. Classification (GTDB taxonomy): domain Bacteria; phylum Actinomycetota; class Coriobacteriia; order Coriobacteriales; family Atopobiaceae; genus Tractidigestivibacter. The sequence goes on along the minus strand of CADFJN010000011.1, from coordinate 71,242 downwards.
GCCGCTCGAGGACAGCTACCTGGCAGTGAGCGAGGCCATCTCGGGGCATAGCGTGAAGCGGGTGATCTTGGGGCTTGACTACGAGACCATGTCGCTTGGTAGCTGGGACAAGGCCAATGTCACCTACGTGCAGACCAAGGCGGCCTACGAGTCGCTGCCCAAGGCGATGGGCGACTATGCGGGGCTGCTTACCAGCTCCGGCTTCTTTACTGGCTCCAAGTTCCTGCAGGTTCTCTTTCCCTGGATCATTGCGCACGAGAAGGGCGGGATGCAGAGCATCGAGAATAACCTGCGCATGCGCCTGGGCGGAACGACGCCCATTGAGGCGGCCAAAGTGCGCGAGCCCGGATGGACCTATGTTGGCAAGGGGTATGGCAACTACAACTACCTTCTGGACACAAGCAATGCTAAGGCAGCCATGTCCACAACAAGCCATGCGATTACAGACTTCACCGACCAGAACATGGCAACGCTGCAGAAGATTATTGATCTTTGCAACGAGAATGACGTGCAGCTTGTGGTTGTGGTGACGCCGAGACCTGCCTTCAACGTGCTCTGCTACGGGGATGAGTATCCCCAGCAGATGGCAAGGATACGCGACCTGGTTGAGTACGCGGGCGGTGTGTTCCTCGACGCGAACCTGTTGAAGGATGACTATTATGCCCCGCCTGCCGAGGACTTTGCAGACGGGGAGCACCTTAACGCCACGGGCGCGGAGGGCTTCTCGGCAGTGCTTGCGGAGTACCTTGGACGGCTTGATGCCGGTGAGGACGTTTCGGGGATGTCCTACTCGTATGAGGGGTGGTCGGACTACCTGGCGTCGATTGACTACATCTCGGCGGTGACGCTCGATGGGAGCGTCGAGGATGGGACGGCGACGCTTACGGCAACGCCGTATGCGGGCCCAAACGTGCAGGTGGAGTACCAGTTCTGTCTGTGCGACGTAGACGGCAACGTGACCGGCGTGCTGCGTGATTGGAGCAGCGATACCACGGTGACCTGCGCGGTGCCGGCGGACGGCAACCTTTCGGTGCGTGTGAACGCGCGGCAGGTGGGGTCTGGCGCGGACTTCGAGCGCTACTGCGTGTGGAGCTTGTCGTAAAAGGGGCGCCGCGGACGCGCCTGGTGACGCCGGAGGGGCCGTTGCCGCACTGCACGGTTGCATGCCACCGGCCATTTTGCAGAGAATAGCTCCTTTTCTTAAACGTCGGTTGCGTTTCCGCAGGTCGCCGTAACCGGTTTTAAGAAATGGAGCTATTCTCTGCAAGAAGGGAGACGTGTACGGTTTGAGTTGCCGGAATGGAGCCTCTTCTCCGTTTCTCCGCTGCCCTCTCTCTGTTCTTTAGCGGAATCTGAGAATTGCACTGGCTGCCAACTGGGCAAACGCGAGGCCCGTTTCACAAAAACCGATAAAGAACGAAGGGCAGGGGCGAGAACAACGAGGCGTACGAGAAGGGCGAGACAGGAGAAGTTCCTGCCTCGCCTTTTGGTTGCGTGGGATATCGGGGGTTTAGCGGGCCGACTTACGGTTGCGCGTCGTCTTCTTTGCCGCGGGCTTTGCAGCTGCGGCCTTCTTTGCGGGTGCCTTGGGTGCAGCGACGGACTTGGCAGCGGGCTTCGCGGCGGCAGCAGGCTTCTTGGCGGGCTCAGCCTTGGCTGCGGGGGCCGCCTTCTTGGCGGGAGCGGGCTTTGCTGAAGTTGCCTTGGGGGCCGCCTTCTTGGCGGGAGCGGGCTTTGCCGCGGCGGCCTTTGGCTCCGCCTTGGTAGCTGGCGTGGCCTTGGGCTCAGCCTTCTCAGCCGTCTTCGCTGCAGGTGCTGCCTTGGCTGCGGGTGCAACCTTCGCCGCAGGTGCCGCCTTGGGTGCGGGCTTCGCAGCGGGCGCAGTCTTCGTCGCGGGAGCAGACTTCTTCACTGCCGGCTCCGCCTTCTTTGCCGGCGCCGCCTTGGTACGAGACGTGCGCGTGGCCTTGGTGCCTGCGGGCTTCTTCGCGGTCACAGGCTTGGCCGGCGCGTTCTTCGCGGCCTCGGCAACCTCCTCGGCGTGGTACTTCTCGGCCTCGTCCAGCACGTAGGGGAGGAAGTACTGGACTTGCTTCTGCCACCAGGGCCAGTCGTGGTCCACGTCGGTTCCCCAGTAGTCGCACCAGGCATCCACACCCAGCGCACGGAAGGCGTCGTCCACAATATGCTCGGTGCGCAGGCCCTCTTCCTCCCAGGCTCCCTGGCCGCAGCACAGGACGATCTCGCGCCTGTTGTAGAGGTCGATGTAGGGGTGGTCGTGCGGAGTATTGGGCAGGAAGTGAACGGGGGAGTTGAAGTATAGGGTGGTGTTCATCCAGTCGCCAAAGAAGAACTGCGCGTCGTAGCCACCGGAGAGCGCGATGACGCCCTGGAAGAGGTCCGGGCGGCGCAGGAAGGCGACAAGGGCGTGCGTTGCGCCAAGCGAGCAGCCCATCGTGAGCGGGCGCAGGTCAGAGCTGTTGCGCTCGTGTACGAAGGGGACGACCTCCTCGCACACGTAGTTATAGAACGCCTCGATGACCTTGACGCGCAGGACGTTGTCACCGCCGCGGTCGGACCAGCCCTCGGCATCGACGGAGTCGAGGACAAAGAGCTGGATCTTGCCGCTCTCAATGTAGTCCTTCATAGCGTCGACCATGACGAACTGCTCGTAGCAGTCGCTCATCGCATCTTGGATAGGAAAAGCGATGGTTGGCCATCCGGACTCACCGTAGACGCGGATGCTCATATCCTTGCCGAGGTTCTTGCTGTGCGCGGTTACCGTTTCCCGATTCATTTGACCGCTCCCCTCATTTACTGTCTCAAGGTTGCAGCTTTATGGTAGCAAAACTGCGTTTCGTGTGGTTTTCTAATCTTGTAAATGCAGGACTGCCGTTATGTTATCCATTCGTCCTCTGTGCGCCAAGAAGACGTAACATCGTCCACCAAACTTGGCTGACCGCCGAGGAGCGCGGTTTACGCTGCTGTCACGGGGTACTGCTATGCTAAAACCTCATGCGAGCATCACTCGCGTTTGTGCGTTGGGGCTCAGGTAGGGGTAAGCGTTGCGTTTGCGGAGGTTGTCTCATGGTCAGGACCCTTGTTCTCGTGCGGCATGGCAAGGCCGAGAAGGCACCGGATGACTCGTCGGATCTATACCGCGAGCTCACTCCAGATGGCAGGCACGCCCTAGAGATTGCGTATCCGCGCACGTTCTCTCTGCTCGAGGACTACGACGACGTAAACGTGTGGTCAAGCCCGGCAATTAGGGCCATGCAGACGGCGCAGGTGGTTGCAAACGTGCTGGGCGTGGATGGCATTGAGGTTGACCAGACCCTCTACGACCAGAACGTGGACGCCATTCTCGCGCAGATTTCCACCACGTCCGAGGATACCGTGGTCATTGTTGGCCATGTGCCCTCGCTTGATGCCATCGCGTCGCACCTGTTGGGCATGACCATCAGACTGAACAAGGGTGCCGCGCTGGCGCTCGAGCTGCCGCAGCCCGAAGCTGCGGCGGAGGGCGAGGTGGCCACCCCGGCACCCGCGTCGCTCCTCTGGTTTGTGGATGGCCCCAAGCCCAGCGTTTGGGGGTCGCTCGTCTCCATCGAGGGCGAGGTCACCGCATCTGCCGGTGAGCTTGCTGCCTGCGGCGAGCGCTTCTTCAACAACCCCGATGACGCTGACGCCCTCTGTGACTTTCGCGTGGCCGTGCGCAGGCTCCGCTCGCTTGTCTCGTTCCTCGCACCCTGGGAGTCCAAGAAGCAGGCAGAGCGCGCCGACAAGGTCCTGCGAAACCTGCTTGATGCCACCGCGCGGCTGCGTGGGATCGACATCTTCTCCCAGACGGTCGACGACCTTGTGGAGGCGGGCGAGCTGGGCGAGAACAGCCTGCTCCCCGTTGCGTGCGCCCGCGAGCGCAAGCTCGAGCGTAGCTCGTTCATGGAGCTGGTGCGCAAGAAGGGCCTCGTCAAGAAGCTCGACGCGCTGGTGGAGGAGCTCTCGAGCTTTCGCTGGAAGAAGTCCGTGCTTGCGCGCGGCCTTAGCGAGGAGGACCTCAGGTCTCGCTTTGACGAGGAGCTCGATGCCCTTGACCAGGTGCTCTTTGGCCTTGACCTCTCTAGTGCCAATGCGGTCTACGATGCCCGTCGCGACGCGAAGGAGCTGCACTACGTGGCTAACCGCCTGGGCGTGGTGCTGGGCGACGAGCGCGCGCAGATGAGCCAGTACATGGACGAGATTCAGCGCGACCTGGGCGCCCTCTGCAACGCGCGCACCAACGCGACGCTGGCAGACGAGTTTCGCCACAGCCCGCGCTTCCGCGGCGTGCGCGCAGACCTTGGTGTTGCCGGGCGCGACCAGAGCGAGGTCGTCTCGGCGATTGTCTCGGGCATGAAGCATCGCGAGGCAAGCGATGAGGATGAGGGAACGCCATCCGAGGAGACGACAGTGCCTGAGGGGGACGCCGTGCCGGAGGCCGACGCTGCCCCCGCTGTTGAGGATGCTGCACCTGAGGCCGAGGACGCCCCTGGCCCTGAGACCCCCGCGGAATAGGAGACGCAGCGCCATGGAGTATCGCCGCGAGCACGACTCGATGGGGGAGGTCCTTGTCCCCGCAGACGCCCTTTGGGGCGCCCAGACCCAGCGAAGCCACGAGAACTTCCCCATAGGGACCGAGCGCATGCCGCAAGAGATCATCCGCGCGTTTGCGGTGCTCAAGAAGGCCGCCGCCCTGGCAAACGCTTCGCTTGGCCGCATGGACGAGAAGGACGCCGCGCTTATCTCCCAGGTGGCGGATGAGATCCTAGCCGGCAAGCTCGACGGGCAGTTCCCGCTGGTGGTGTGGCAGACGGGCTCGGGCACGCAGTCTAACATGAACGTCAACGAGGTCATCGCCAACCGCGGCAACGCCCTCGCCGGCGAGCGGCGCCTGCACCCCAACGACACCGTGAACATGAGCCAGAGCTCTAACGACACCTTCCCCACGGCCCTGCACATTGCGGCCGCCACTGCCATCACGCAGGATCTTCTCCCTGCAATCGACCAGCTTGTGGTCACGCTGCGGCAGCTTGAGGAGAGAAGCGTCGGCATCGTGAAGTGCGGGCGCACGCACCTGCAGGATGCCGTGCCCATTGCCTTCTCGCAGGAGGTCTCCGGCTGGCGTGGCCTGCTGGAGGACTCGCGCGAGCAGCTCGAGGCAACGCTTCCGGGACTCTACCGTCTGGCGCTTGGCGGCACCGCTGTGGGGACCGGCCTCAATGCGCCGGAGGGTTTTGACTCGGCCGTCGCCGCCGAGGTGGCCCGTCTCACGGACATGCCGTTTGTCTCGGCACCCAACAAGTTTGCAGCACTCTCCGGCAAGGATGCCGTGGCGTTTGCGCACGGCGCGGTGCGTACGCTCGCAGCCAGTATGATGAAGATCGCCAACGACGTGCGCTGGCTGGCGTCCGGTCCGCGCTGTGGCCTGGGCGAGATTCGCATCCCCGCCAACGAGCCAGGCAGCTCCATCATGCCGGGCAAGGTCAACCCCACACAGTGCGAGGCCGTGACCATGGTTGCGGTCGAGGTCATGGGCAACGATGCCACCATCGGCTTTGCCGCCAGCCAGGGCAACTTCGAGCTCAACGTCTTCATGCCGGTCATTGCCTACAACTTCCTGCAGTCAACCAGGCTCCTTGCGGACGCTATCCGCTCCTTCGACGAGCGCTGCGCCAGAGGCATCGAGCCTATCCGCGAGCGCATGGACGAGAACCTCCACCGCTCCCTCATGCTGGTGACCTGCCTCAATCCCTACATTGGCTACGAGAACGCGGCAAAGGTTGCCCACAAGGCCTTTGATGAGGGCACGAGCTTGCGCGACTCCTGCATTGAGCTGGGGTTCCTTACCCCAGAGCGATTCGACGAGGTGTTTCACCCAGAAGAGATGGTGTGAGCGCGGGCGACCCTCGCGCGCACGGCAGAAAGGAGTCCTCATGAGCGAACAGAGCATCGAGACCCGCTGTGTGCAGGCGGGCTACACGCCGGGTAACGGCGAGCCGCGCCAGGTGCCCATCGTCCAGTCCACCACCTTCAAGTACGACACCTCCGATGCCATGGGGCGCCTCTTCGACCTGGAGGACACGGGCTACTTCTACACGCGTCTCCAGAACCCTACGAACGATCACGTGGCGGCCAAGATCGCCTCGCTCGAGGGTGGCACCGCGGCCATGCTAACCAGCTCTGGCCAGGCGGCCAATTTCTTTGCCGTCTTCAACATCTGCGAGGCAGGCGGCCACGTGGTGGCAAGCTCTGCCATCTACGGAGGCACCTTCAACCTCCTTGCCCACACGCTGGGCAAGATGGGTATCGAGTGCACCTTCGTTGACCCCAACTGCACGCCGGAGGAGCTAGACGCCGCGTTCCGCCCCAACACCAAGTGCGTCTTTGGCGAGACCATCGCCAACCCGGCGCTGGCGGTTCTCGACATCGAGAAGTTCGCTACGGCGGCCCATGCCCACGGCGTGCCCCTCATCGTGGACAACACCTTCCCCACGCCCATCAACTGCCGTCCCATCGAGTGGGGTGCGGATATTGTGACCCACTCCACCACCAAGTACATGGACGGGCACGGTGCGTGCGTGGGTGGCGCCATTGTGGACTCCGGCAAGTTCGACTGGATGGCCAACGCTGAGCGCTTCCCTGGCCTCACGACTCCTGACGAGTCCTACCACGGCATCGTCTATGTCGAGAAGTTCGGGCAGGCAGGTGCCTACATCACCAAGGCAACGTCGCAGCTCATGCGCGACTTTGGCAGCATCCAGAGCCCGCAGAACGCCTTCTATCTGAACCTTGGCCTCGAGAGCCTGCACGTGCGCGTGCCGCAGCACTGCAAGAACGCCCGCGCCGTAGCCGAGTTTCTCTCCACAAGCGACAAGGTGGCGTCCGTGCGCTACCCGGACCTCCCTGGGGACCCGTACCACAAGCTTGCCGAGAAGTACCTGCCCAACGGTAGCTGCGGCGTGGTGAGCTTCGAGGTTGCCGGCGGTCGCGAGGCGGCGGAGCGCTTCATGGCTGGGCTGCGCGTCTTTGCGATCGAGACGCACGTGGCCGACGCGCGCAGCTGCTGTTTGCACCCGGCGTCCTCGACGCACCGCCAGATGACCAACGACGAGCTGGTAGCGGCCGGCATATCTCCTGCAATGGTGCGTATGAGCTGTGGCATCGAGGGCACCGACGACCTCGTGGCAGACGTGGAGCAGGCGCTGGCCCGCGTGTAGGGGCGCCCGCGTTCCTCTCGCAACTGGTATCTGCAATACATCCACACGGCGACAAGAAAACACCCTTCAGAGGGGTGGGCATGAGCGCCCGCCCCTCTCTTCCTACCGTTTACGGATTGACGGTTGGCGTGGGTCTGTCAGCCGGGAAACTTGAAACGTTATGCGTCCTCCTGGGTGGGGACCCAGGCCGGGCGACCAAGACAAGGAGAGGACCTTATGGCTAGGCTTCATGTGATGCAGCGTAGCGAGGCCCAGGCTGTCATGGACAGCCTGCACGAGGCGCTTGGTCGGCGCCTTGCGGTAAGCTCGCTCGCTCCCTGCCCGGTGGAGTTCACCGCAGCGTACGTCAACATGTGCGCCACGCAGAGCTGCGGCAAGTGCACGCCCTGCCGCGTTGGCCTGCGCGCGCTCTCGGACCTTTTGAACGACGTCCTGGAGAACCGCGCGGACGAGCACACGCTCGACCTTATCGAGCGCACGGCGCGCACAATCTACCTCTCGGCCGACTGCGCAATTGGCTACGAGGCCGGTGACATGGCGCTCACCGCCATCCGCGGCTTCCGCGATGACTTCGAGCACCACGTCCAGAAGCACGCCTGCGGCTTCACGCAGAGCCAGCTCGTGCCCTGCGTCTCCGGCTGCCCGGCGGGCGTGGACATCCCTGGCTACATCAGCCTGGTGGAGGCGCGCCGCTACACGGACGCCGTCCGTCTCATTCGCAAGGACAACCCGCTGCCCCTGGTCTGCGGCTATGTCTGCGAGCATCCCTGCGAGATGAACTGCCGGCGCGGCATGGTGGACGACCCCATGAATATCCGCGGCCTCAAGCGCTATGCCGTGGACCACATGGAGACGGACTACCGTCCCAACATGGCCGAGAAGACCGGCAAGCGCGTGGCTGTGGTGGGCGGTGGCCCCGCGGGTCTCTCGTGCGCGTACTATCTCTCGGTCATGGGCCACGACGTCACCATCTATGAGGCGCGCCACAAGCTGGGCGGCATGCTCCACTATGGTATCCCCAACTACCGCCTGCCCCACGAGCGCCTCGACGCCGAGATCCAGTGGATTCTCGACTGCGGCATCCAGGTGAAGTGCGACACCAAGGTCGAGGACCTCGCTGCGCTGCGCAAGGACTACGACGCGGTCTACCTAGCCATTGGTGCGCACCTGGACCGCAAGCTGGGCCTTCCCGGGGAGGACTCGGTGGGCGTGCTCTCCGCCGTCGAGATGCTGCGTGCCCTGGGTGACGAGGTCCACCCGGACTTCTCGCACGAGCGCGTCTGCGTGATTGGCGGCGGCAACGTGGCCATGGACGTGGCACGCTCCTCCATCCGTCTGGGTGCCAAGAAGGTCACCATCGTTTACCGCCGCCGCGTCGCCGACATGACGGCCCAGGACGAGGAGATCGCGGGTGCCAAGGCCGAGGGCTGCGAGCTTCTTGAGCTTCACGCACCCATTGCCATCGAGTCTCAGGACGGCTACGTTACCGGCCTGCGCGTGCAGCGCCAGATCATCGGCGGGCTCTCGCGCGGGCGCTTTGCCCCGCGCGAGGCGGACGCCCCCAAGGAGGTCATCCCCTGCGAGCGCGTGGTGGTGGCTATTGGCCAGGCAATCGAGTCTGGTCCCTTCGAGGAGCAGGGCGTGCCTTGCAAGCGCGGGCGCATCGAGGTGGGGGAGGACTCCGCCGTGCCCGGCATGGAGGGCGTCTTCTCCGGCGGCGACTGCCAGAGTGGCCCTGCCACGGTCATCCGTGCCGTCAACGCAGGCAAGGTAGCCGCGGGCAACATCGACAACTACCTGGGCTTCAACCACCAGGTCACGCTCGACGTGGACCTGCCGCCCGTACAGTTCAAGGGCAAGACGAGCTGCGCCAGGTGCGAGATGACGCTGCGCGAGGCCGAGGACCGCAAGCGCGACTTTGACCTCATCGAGAACGGGCTCACCGAGGAAGAGGCCCACCAGGAGGCATCGAGGTGCCTGAGGTGCGATCACTTTGGCTTTGGTGCGTTCCGCGGGGGGAGGATCGAGCAGTGGTAACTCTTACTATCGACGGCAAGCAGGTCACGGTCCCGGAGCACACATCCATCCTGGATGCGGCCAGGTCCGTGAACATCAACATTCCAACCTTGTGCTTCCTGCGCGACATCAACGAGATTGGTGCGTGCAGAGCGTGCGTGGTCGAGATCGAGGGCATCGACCAGCTGGTGGCGGCCTGCAACAACACCGTGCTTGACGGCATGGTGGTGCGCACCAACAGCCCCAAGGTGCGCATGGCGCGCAAGGCAAACGTGGAGTTTCTCCTCTCGCAGCACGACTCCGAGTGCACGAGCTGCGTGCGCTCCGGCAACTGCACGCTGCAGACGGTCGCCAACGACCTTGGCATCACGAGTCTGCCCTACACCAAGCACCTGCCGCACCAGCCCTGGAACCAGGACTTCCCGCTCATCCGCAACAACGACAAGTGCATCAACTGCCTTCGCTGCATCCAGGTGTGCGAGAAGGTCCAGGCGGAGGGCATCTGGGACCTCACCAACCGCTCGAGCCACACCTGCGTGGGCGTTCGCGGTGGCGGCCTGATCGAGGACTCCGACTGTGCCCTCTGCGGCCAGTGCATCACCCACTGCCCCACCGGAGCGCTGCGCGAGCGCGACGACACCGACCGCGTCTTCGACGCCCTGGCGGACCCAGACAAGATCGTGGTGGTGCAGGTGGCGCCCGCCGTGCGCACGGCCTGGGGAGAGCCCTTCGGCCTGCCGCGCGAGAAGGCCACGGCGCAGCGCCTGGTCACCGCGCTCAAGGGCATGGGCTTCGACTACGTGTTTGACACGGACTTCTCGGCAGACCTCACCATCATGGAGGAGGGCTCCGAGCTGGTTGAGCACCTAAAGCACCCCGAGGGCGTGAAGTTCCCCATGTTCACGAGCTGCTGCCCCGGCTGGGTGCGCTACTGCAAGGCGCGCCACCCGCGCTTCACCGACCAGCTCTCCACCTCAAAGTCGCCCGGCCAGATGTTTGGCGCCATCGCCAAGAGCTACTATGCAGAGCTTCTGGGCGTGGACCCGCACCGCATCTTCTGCGTGGAGATCATGCCTTGCCTGGCCAAGAAGGCCGAGGTCGACATCCCTGTGATGAACGATGCCTGCGGCGATCCCGACGTGGACGTGTCGCTCACGGTGCGCGAGGTGGACCGCATGATTCGCGCCGAGCACATCGACGTCTTCTCGCTTGCCGAGACGGACTTTGACCAGCCACTTGGCACGGCAACGGGTGCCGCCGTGATCTTTGGCGCTACTGGCGGCGTCATGGAGGCTGCGCTGCGCTCGGCATACTACCTGGTCACGGGCGAGAACTGCGACGCCGACGCGTTCAAGGACGTGCGCGGCCTCGACGGCTGGAAGGAGGCCAGCTTCGACATTGCCGGCACCACACTGCACGTGGCCGTAGCGAGCGGCCTGGGCAACGCCAACCGGCTGCTCAACGCGCTCGAGGCCGGCGAGGTCTCCTACGACTTTGTCGAGATCATGGCATGCCCTGGCGGCTGCTCTGGCGGCGGCGGATTGCCCATCCACGACGGCGAGGAGCTGGCAGGCGTTCGCGGAGACGTCCTGTGGGGCCTTGACCGCGTGGCCAAGCTGCGCCGCAGCCACGAGAACCCCGCGATCCAGGCGGTCTATCGCGACTACCTGGGCGCGCCCCTCTCCGAGCGCGCGGAGGAGCTGCTCCACACCAACCAGCACGCGTGGAAGATGCCGAGAGAGGCATAGGCGCTGCGCGGCTAGGCTGCAGGGTGCTTCTCGGCTTTTCGGCAACTCGCCCTCTGGCGTCAATCCGGCGCCAGGGGGCGAGCTATTGCGGGGTTCTCGTACGGAGTGTACCTTTGGGCATCGTGCGCTGCCGCCGGTTAGGGCGAGAACTACTCCTCCACCTCGAGGAGCTCGATCTCGAAGTTGAGGTCCTTGCCGGCCATCTCGTGGTTGAGGTCGAACGTGATGTTGGTGTCGTCCTTGGCCGCGACCAGGGCGGGGAAGGGCTGGCCAGAGGGGGTGGCCAGCGTCACGCGGTCGCCCACCGAGAGCTTCTCGGCGCCGGGCATCATCGCGATGGGCAGCGTCTGGACGAGGTCCTCGCGCCTCTCGCCATAGGCCTCGGCGGCGGGGATGTGGACGTTTCTCGTCTCGCCGACGGTCATCTGGTCGACGGCCGCGTCAAAGCCTTTGATCATCTGGCCGGCCATGCACGTGAAGGCCAGCGGCTCGTTGCGGTCGCGGGACGAGTCGAACTTGGTACCGTCGTCGAGGGTGCCAACGTAGTGCACCTTGACCTTCTTGCCTGCGTTGCTCATGGGTCCTCCTTGGGGCGGCCGCGCACGGCCGCTTGTGGCTGCAATGGCAACAACTCTACGCCACAATACCTGCGGCTGCGAGTGGCATACTGGTTCCATGCAGGTATCGTGGGGAGGAACGCATGGCGGAGCAGGACAAAGGTTTTGTGGGGGTGTTCGACTCGGGGGTGGGCGGCCTCACGGTGCTAGGGTGCCTTGTTGCCGAGTTGCCGCACGAGCGCTTTGTCTTCTTTGGGGACTCCGCTCACGCCCCCTACGGTGACAAGCCCCCCGAGGAGGTCTTGGCGCTCTCGCGGCGCATTGCCGCCTCGCTTGTGGGCCAGGGCGCAAAGGCGCTGGTCATCGCCTGTAACACCGCCACCTCCGTTGCCGCGCAGGTGCTGCGCGAACAGTACCCCAGCATTCCCGTGATTGGTGTGGAGCCAGCGCTCAAGCCGGCGACACTCGCGCCGCGGCATCGCCGCATCCTGGTGATGGCAACAGCTGCGACGTTGCGGCTGGGCAAGTTTCAGCGGCTCGAGGACCGCTGGGGTGCGGATTCCGAGGTCATCGAGGTGCCGTGTGTTGGTCTGGCCGACCTCATCGAAAAGGGCGACCCTGCCTCTCCCGCGATTCACGACCTGCTCGAGCGCTACCTTGGACGCTGGCGCGGCAAGGTTGACTCGGTGGTTCTCGGCTGCACGCACTATCCGCTTGTCCGCGAGCAGATTCGCGAGATCATGGGCGACGTGCCGCTCTTTGATGGCGGCGAGGGCACGGCGCGAGAGACGCGCCGCCGACTTGAGGCGGCGGGACTTCTCGCTTCTAGCGCCCAGGTGGGGAGCGTGGAACTTCGCTCGAGCATCGATACCCCGGGCGAGCTGGCGCTCTACCAGCGGATCTTCGAGCTGGCGCAGCGCTAGGGGTCTGCCGACGGCGAGGGTGCCTCTCCCAACGTCCCTTTCTACACCTTGCCCAACGTCCTTCTCCGCAGAGAATAGCTCCTTTTCTTAAACTGCCGTTGCGTTTCCGCAGGTAACGAGCACCGGTTTTAAGAAAGGGGGCTAAACTTTGCGGCTGGCAGTTATGCCCGGAGCAAGTTTTGGCCGCCGCTCGTTGTTATTGCGCGATATTCCTCGTCAATAGGACGTTCGCCCAGTTGGCAACCACTACATCAAGGAATTTCGCGCAATAATCTTAGAAGACGAAGCAAGGCACCCCGAGAACAAATCACAGGTGGAGCAGAGGGATTCGCCTCATCTGGTCTCCTGTTTGAGGTTCTTATCGGCTCAGCACCTTGTCTGCCCCTTCGTTATTGAGCGATATTTCTCATAACTCAAGTATTCGCCCAGTTGAGTATCTCAATATCAAGAAATTTCGCGCAATAATTTCTGCCGAGAAGGCCCGATGCCCCGAGGCGAGGCCACGGACGAAGCTGAGGGGGCCTCACCCACCCATCCGCCCAGTCGTTCTTTAGCGGTTTCTGTGAAACGGGGGCAACATTTCCGCAGGTCGCGCCAATCATCGTTCTCAAAAACCGCTAAAGAAGGTAAGGGGGGAAGTGGAAGGGGAGAAGGAAGAGAGGCTACGGCAAAGAACGCGGCCGGCACCCAGAGGGGGCGGCCGTCAGGTGGTTCTCGCTATGTTCTGGCTCCTAGAAGATGCCGAGGAACCCGTGCACGAAGAGCGCGGCCACCGTCGCGCCCACAAACGGCGCGAGGCCCGGGACGGTGAGGCCGTACTTCCAGTTGTTGTCGGCCTTGTTCTTGATGGGAAGCACCTGGTAGGCCATGCGGGGGCCAAGGTCGCGCGCCTGGTTCATGGCAAAGCCGGTGATGCCGCCCATGCCCATGCCAATGGCCCACACCAGAAGGCCAACGCAGATGGCGCACAGCAGCAGGTTATCGCCGGCGTAGTGCGCAATGGCAAGAATGCCGGAGATGAAGAAGAACGTGCAGAACGCCTCGCAGAAGAAGTCGTGCGGGAGGTTGTTCCTGGTTGGGTTTGTCGAGAAGATATTGCGCTGGGCAATGGGGTCAACTACGCCCTCGGAGTCCTTGAACTCGTCCTTGTACATGAACCATGCGGCAACGGCGCCCACAAAGCCGCCGAGCATCTCGGCAATCACATACGGAACGAACATGCTCCAGGGCACCAGGCCAAGGATGCACTGCGCGAGTGCCATGGCGGGGTTCATGCAGATCGATCCGCCAAAGGTGAAGAGGCACACCGAGATGCCAAACGACCACGTGGTGATGGCGAACATGTGACCGGAGCCCTGGTACTTGGTCCCCTTGAGCACGGTGTCGCAGTGGACACCAACGCCAAAGATGATCATGAGGGCGGTACTCCCGAACTCGGCAAGGATGTTGTAGGGCATGGGGCTCCTTCTCGCTGTGGTGCCTATGGGTGGGGAAAAATCTGCCGTTCGCAGCAAGAATCATACCGATTGCGGGACAAAATGAGGATATTTAATTATTTCTGCGAGAGAAACGCATAAGTCGCGCGACTTTGGAAAGGCCGCCCGGAAGCTATCGCCCGGAAGCTACCGGCTGAGAACCCCGTCCACAAAAAACGGGACCGCCACCCGGGGGTGACGGTCCCGCTCATGTCGAATAACCTGCGTGGACTCGATGCCGAGAGGCGCGAGCCTACTTCTTGAGGGACTCCTCGACGGCGACGGCGCACGCAACGGTGCAGCCGACCATGGGGTTGTTGCCCATGCCGATGAGGCCCATCATGTCGACGTGCGCAGGCACGGAGCTGGAGCCGGCGAACTGCGCGCTGGAGTGCATGCGGCCCATGGTGTCGGTCATGCCGTAGGAGGCGGGGCCGGCAGCCATGTTGTCCGGGTGCAGGGTGCGGCCGGTGCCGCCGCCCGACGCCACGGAGAAGTACTTCTTGCCGGCAAGCACGCGCTCCTTGAAGTAGGTGCCCGCGACGGGGTGCTGGAAGCGCGTGGGGTTGGTGGAGTTGCCGGTGATCGAGATGTCGACGTTCTCGTGCCACATGATGGCAACGCCCTCGCGGACGTCGTCGGCGCCGTAGCAGTTGACCTTGGCGCGCGGGCCGTCGGAGTAGGGGATCGTCTCGACGATCTTGAGCTCGCTCGTGTAGTAATCGAACTGCGTCTTCACGTAGGTGAAGCCGTTGATGCGGGCGATGATCTGGGCGGCGTCCTTGCCAAGGCCGTTCAGGATGACGCGGAGCGGCTTCTTGCGGGCCTTGTTGGCGTTGTTGGCAATGCCGATGGCGCCCTCGGCGGCAGCGAAGGACTCGTGGCCAGCCAGGAATGCGAAGCACTCGGTGTCCTCACCGAGAAGCATGGCGCCCAGGTTGCCGTGACCAAGGCCGACCTTGCGGTCGTCGGCGACGGAGCCGGGGACGCAGAAGGCCTGCAGGCCCTCGCCGATGGCGGCGGCAGCCTCGGAGGCCGTGGTGACCTCGCCCTTCTCGGCCTTCTTCAGCGCGATGGCGCAGCCCAGGGTGTAGGCCCACTTTGCGTTCTCGAACGCGATGGACTGGATGCCAGTGGTGATGTCATAGGGGTTGAAGCCACGGTCGGTGCAGAGCTTGAGGGCCTCCTCGAGGTCCTTGATGCCGTACTGCTCGCACGCCTTGTTGATCTGGGCGATGCGGCGCTCGTAGCCTTCGAACGTGATGGCCATGTGCTGTACCTCCTTCTCTCTACTCGGAGTTACTCGTGGACGGGGAACGTGGACTCGGTGCTGTGGGTCTCCTCATCGGTACGAGGATCGATGAACTTCACAGCCTGATCCCACTGGCCGTAGTGGCCCATGGCCTTCTGGACGGCCTCTGCGGGATCGACGCCAGCCTTGACCGCGTCGGTGAACTTGCCGAGGTTGAGGAACTCAAAGCCCACGATCTCGTCGTTCTTGTTGATGGCCATGCGGGTGACGTAGCCCTGGGTGAGCTCGAGGTAGCGGGCACCCTTGGCGGCGGTGCCGTACATGGTGCCCACCATGGAGCGCAGGCCCTTGCCGAGGTCGTCGAGGCCGGTGCCGATGGGCAGGCCGTCCTCGGAGAATGCGGTCTGGCTGCGGCCGTAGACGATCTGCAGGAACAGCTCACGCATGGCGACGTTGATGGCGTCGCACACGAGGTCGGTGTTCAGGGCCTCGAGGATGGTCTTCTTGGGGAGAATCTCGGCAGCCATGGCAGCGGAGTGGGTCATGCCCGAGCAGCCGATGGTCTCGATGAGGCACTCCTCGATGACGCCGTTCTTGACGTTGAGGCTGAGCTTGCAGGCACCCTGCTGCGGGGCGCACCAACCAACACCGTGGGTGTAGCCGGAGATGTCAGTGATCTCCTTGGCCTGAACCCACTTGCCCTCCTCGGGGATGGGCGCCGGTCCGTGGTATGCACCCTTGGCAACTGGGCACATGCGCTCCACTTCTGCCGAATACTGCATGTGTTCTCCTCTCCGAACTCCCTCGCCGATGCCCCTTGCACCGACGCGATCGTTGCCGGCAATGCCGGTTAGAGCTCTGGTGCCGGAAATCCTCCAGCGCTTTCAAGTTTACGGCATGCGCGGGCAGTAGGAGACGAGCGCGAGAAAAAACCCTGCGCTCGCTATGTGAGACCGTTCTCGGGTCGTATAATCGCCCGCATGCCAAACACGCGTGACATACGAACCGCTCCCATGTGGGCATGGAAGATCGGGATGCTGTCCTGCGCCATCATCTGGGGCGCATCGTTTGTCATCATCAAAGACACGCTGGACGTTGCTCCCGCATGCTGGCTGATGGCCGTTCGCTTTCTGATCGCCACCGTGCTCATGGCGGTTATCTTCTGGAAGCGTCTGCGTGACAACTTTGACTGGAGCCATGTTCTTGCGGGGGGAATCCTGGGCGTGCTGTATGGCGCGGGGTTTGCCGTCCAGAACCTCGGCCTTGCCTACACGACGCCGGGGAGAAGCGCCTTTCTCACCGCCACCTATTGCGTGCTGGTGCCCTTTATCAACTGGGCGGCTGTCCGCAGACGCCCGGGCGTGTCGAGCCTGGTGGCGGCGCTGCTGAGCATTGTGGGCATCGCGCTCATCTCGCTGGGTGACGACATGCGCCCGTCGCTGGGGCTCGGCGAGTGGCTTACGCTTCTCTCGGCGGTGTTCTTTGCCATCCAGATTGTGTTTGTCGACAGGCTCTCCAGCTCGCACGACATGACCACCATCTCTGTGGTGCAGCTGGGCTTCATGTCTTTGACCTGCGCCGTGTTCTCGCTGGTTCTGGGCGAGCAGGTACCGGCGCTATCCGGGCTTGGCACCTCGTTCTGGCTTTCCCTTGCCTACCTGGTGATTCTCTCGTCCTGCGTGACAACGCTCATCCAGAACGTGGGACAGACCGTTGTGCCGCCGGCTCAGTCTGCGCTGCTCCTCTCGCTTGAGAGCGTGTTTGCGGTCATCGCGAGCGTGATCTTCTACCACGAGCAGCTCACGCCTCAGCTGGTCCTGGGGTTCTCGCTGGTGTTTCTCGGGGTGCTTGCCAGCGAGCTTGGGCCCATGCTGCTGAGAAGGACTGCGGCCAAGCGGGCGTGAGTGACGCGGGAGCGCGGCGGCCTCGCGGTCCCCGCGCGCCGTCCTTACTCGGCGGCCACAGCCGCGATGCCAAAGGCGCCTGGACCGGAGTGGCTTGCAATCACGCAGCCGGACTTGACCCACTCGATCTCCTGCGTGCCGTGGTCGCGCAGGATCTTCTCGACCAACGCGCGGATGATGGGGTCGGGAGCGTTGCCCACCGTGTACGTGAGGTTCACGCGCGAGAGGTCCATGGGCTCGCGGGTCACGAAGTCCTCGACGAGCTGGCCCACGCACTTGACCATGGCTCCGCGACGCTTCTTGGTGGCAACGAGCTTGCCGTCGAGCACCTCGACCGTGGGTTTAATGCGCAGGAGCGTCGCGCCGAGAAACGCCACGTTTGAGAGGCGGCCGCCCGCGCGCAGGTACTCGAGGTCACCTGGGATGAAGGCAAAGCGGATACGGCGTACCTGGCTCTCGACGAAGGCCTTGACCTCGTCTTCCGTGGCGTCGGGGTTGACCTCCATCATGCGGGCGACGTTGGTGACCACCAGGCGCAGCGCGCAGGAGACGGACTTGGTGTCCATCATGGTCACGTAGTCGCGGCCCTCCGCGGCGAGGTGCGCGCTGCGGTAGGAGACCGTGGTTGCGGCGGAGTAGGCCAGGTAGAGTATCTTGGCCGTGGGGTACTCCTCATGGATGCGGTCAAATGCTGCGGAGAAGTCCGCAGGTGTGCAGCCCGAGGTCTGCGGCAGCTTGCCTGTGGTCTTGTAGTACTCGTAGAGCTCCTCGGGCGGGAAGGAGTCGTCGTCGCGGGAGAGCTCGCCAAAGTTCACGTGCATGGGAACAACCACAATGCCGTGGCGGCGTGCGGTCTCCTCGTGGATGTCGGAGCCGGTCTCGGTGACGAGGATGTAGTCTGCCATGGTTGCCTCCGCAGCCCGCGTGGTGACATTTCAACACATCTTATAGCTATTGTAGGGGTATCTTGGCGCATGAGACAAAGGGACTGTCCCTTTGTCTCATCGGGGAGGAGCTGGCGTGATTCAGGAGACGGGCAAGGCGTACGACAATCACTTCGAGCCCAAGGAGGCCAAGGCCGAGAGCTACGTGCTGCACTACCGCGACCGCTCGGCGCTTGTGCACGTGGTGGCTGCAGGTGAGCGTGGCGCGGACGAGTTCTCCTCGGGCGAGATGATTGAGCTGCCGCGTCTGGCAGACTATCCCACGCCGCCGGAGCGCACCGTGTTCGCGTTCCGCATTGGCGAGGATGACTTCTTCCTTGCGCTGGACGACGAGGTTGCAACGCCGGCGGGCTTCACTTACGAGCGAGTGGGGTGGCTGCGCGGCGTTGGCCCGGCCGACCTGGCATTTGCCGCGGCGGTGGGCTCCCAGCTTGCCTCGTGGTATCGCGACAACAGGTTCTGCTCGCGCTGCGGACACGCCATGGAGCTTGCCCCGCGCAGCCGCGAGATTGTGTGCCCCAACTGCGCGAAGATTGTCTACCCCAAAATCCAGCCGGGCGTGATTGCCGCCGTGACGGATGGCGAGAGGATCGTGCTCACGCGCTACCAGGGACGCGCGCTCAAGCTGTGGGCGCTTGTCGCCGGGTTCACAGAGATTGGCGAGTCAGTGGAGGACACCGTGCGCCGCGAGGTCATGGAGGAGGTGGGGCTGCGCGTGCGCGACCTGCGTTTCTACAAGAGCCAGCCCTGGCCCTTCTCGGACACGCTACTCATGGGGTTCTGGTGCCATGTGGACGGGAGCCGGCGCATCCGCACCGACCACCAGGAGCTTGCGGAGGCACGCTGGTTTTCCCCGGAGGAGATTCCGCTTGAGCGCGCGAACGACCACGCCAGCCTTACGGGCGAGATGATCGAGCTCTTTCGCACGAAGGGTGCAGCCGGGCTGGGACTGTAGGGGCGGCATCGCGCGATTTCGCTGGCCATTGCTGCGAAAGTTCGACTTTGGCGCCGGCGCCCTCGTGCAGCACACCCGCGCAATGTTTCCGTTCGGCTACCGCTCACAAAACTCCGGCGCCCATCTTTTTCCGCTGTGCCACAGTAATCAACACCGGCTGCAGCCAGCAGCCTCGGCCAGGAGGGGAGGGAACATGCGCATGAATCATCAGGAGCTGCCCATGGACCTTCTCGCCCTCGATCTACTCGGCCTAGAGCTTACGTGCGCGAGCGCACGCTAGGTCCGAGGTCCAGCAGGTATCATTAGACCCAGCTTGCGTTCGCGTCCCGCCTTGGGACAGCGGCAGCTGGGTCTTGTCGTGTGTCATGCCACCATCCCAAGGCAACCTGGTACCAGTCACTGGGTCCATATCCAATGGAGGTAGCAATGACCCGCAAGATCGCCATCTTCGATACCACCCTTCGCGACGGCGAGCAGTCGCCCGGCGCGTCCATGAACACCGAGGAGAAGCTCGTCATCGCCCAGCAGCTGCTGCGCCTGCACGTGGACGTTGTCGAGGCGGGCTTCCCCATCTCCTCCCCGGGCGACTTCCGCTCGGTGCAGGAGATCGGCCGCCTCGCCGGCGACGACGCCGTGGTTGTTGGCCTCACGCGCGCCGTTGACAAGGACATCGACCGCGCGGCCGAGGCGTTGAAGACCGCCAAGCGTCCGCGCATCCACACCGGCCTGGGCGTCTCGCCGCAGCACCTGCGCGAGAAGCTCCGCATCACTGAGGACGAGTGCGTCGAGCGTGCCATCCACTGCGTGAAGTACGCCAAGCAGTACGTCGAGGACGTGGAGTTCTACGCCGAGGACGCCGGCAGAGCGGACCAGAAGTTCCTTGAGCGCGTGATTCAGGCCGCTGTCGACGCGGGCGCGACCGTTGTGAACATCCCGGACACCACGGGCTACCAGATGCCGGATGACTTTGGCGCCCGCATCAAGGGCCTGGCCGACAACGTCCGCGGCATCGAGAACGTTACCATCAGCGTTCACACCCACAACGACCTGGGCATGGCAACCGCGCTTGCGCTGGCCGGCGTTAAGAACGGCGCCACGCAAATCGAGTGCACCATCAACGGCCTGGGCGAGCGCGCCGGCAACACCGCGCTCGAGGAAGTCGTCATGGCCATCAAGATGCACGGTGACGAGCTTGATGCCTATACGGACGTCAACACCCGCGAGCTCACGCGCTCGAGCCACCTGGTGAGCCGCATCACGGGCATGAACGTGCAGGCAAACAAGGCCATCGTGGGCGCCAATGCGTTCGCGCACAGCTCCGGCATCCACCAGGACGGCGTGCTCAAGGCGCGCGACACCTACGAGATCATCAACCCCGAGGACGTTGGCGCCGCAGGCTCCGAGATCATCCTCTCCGCGCGCTCCGGCCACGCAGCCCTCAAGCACCGTCTTGCCGAGCTGGGCTACACCTTCTCCGCCGAGGAGTACGACGACATCTACAAGCGCTTCCTCGAGGTCGCGGACCAGAAGAAGGAAGTCTACGACGAGGACCTGGAGTCCATTGTCCAGGAGCGCCAGCGTGAGGTTGCGGCCGTCTACACCCTGGATGCCCTGCAGGTCTCCTGCGGCGATCCGCTGGTGCCCACCGCCACGGCTACCATCACGGACGAGCTGGGCGTGAAGCACGTGGCCTGCGCCACCGGCACCGGTCCCGTCGATGCCGCCTACAAGGCCGTCGACCAGGTGGTTGCCGTCCACGGCGACCTCGCGGAGTTCTCGGTCAAGGCCATCACCCGCGGCATCGACGCCATCGGCGAAGTCACGGTGCGCATCACCGCCGAGGACGGCAGAGTCTACACCGGCCGCGGCGCCGACAACGACATCGTGGTCTCCAGCGCAAAGGCCTACGTCAACGCCATCAACCGCATGATTCAGACTACGCGTTCCAAGGAGGGCAAGTAAATGGCACGCCCCATGACCATGGCCGAGAAGATCCTCGCAGCCCACGCGGGCCTTCCCGAGGTTGTGCCCGGCCAGCTCATCGAATGCGACCTCGACCTCGTGCTCGCCAACGACATCACGGCGCCCATCGCCATCAAGACCGTGCGCGAGATTGGCGCTGGCGTCTTTGACCGCGACCGAATCTGCCTGGTGCCCGACCACTACAGCCCCAACAAGGACATCAAGAGCGCCGAGCAGACCAAGGTCACGCGCGACTTTGCGCACGAGATGGGCATCACACACTACTTCGAGCAGGGCTGCATGGGCATCGAGCACGCTCTTCTCCCCGAGCGCGGCATTGTGGGCCCTGGCGACCTGGTCATTGGCGCGGACTCCCACACCTGCACCTACGGTGGCATCGGCGCGTTCTCCACGGGCGTTGGCTCTACGGACGCCGGCGTGGGCATGGCCACCGGTCGCGCCTGGTTCAAGGTGCCCGAGACCATCCGCTTCGAGATTGACGGCAAGCTGCCCGCAGGCGCCAGCGCAAAGGACATCATCCTTTATGTGATAGGCAAGATCGGCGTGGACGGTGCGCTCTACTGCGCCATGGAGTTTGCCGGTTCGACCATCCGCGACCTCTCCGTTGAGGGGCGCCTCACCATTGCCAACATGGCCATCGAGGCCGGCGGCAAGGCGGGCCTCTTCGAGGTGGACGACATCGCGCGCGCCTGGCTGGCAGGCCGCACCGAGCGCCCCTACACCGAGTATCACCCCGACCCGGACGCCACCTACAAGCAGGTCATCAAGATCGATGCGGCAGAGATTGTGCCGCAGGTCTCCTGGCCGCACCTGCCCTCCAACACACACCCCGTTGCCGAGAGCCGCGACATTACCATTGACCAGGCCGTCATTGGCTCCTGCACCAACGGTCGCATCGAGGACATGCGTGCCGCGGACGAGGTGCTGCGTGGCAGGACCGTCAACCCCAACGTGCGCTGTATCGTGATTCCCGCGACGCAGGCCGTGTGGCTGCAGTGCGTGCACGAGGGCCTCATGGATGTCTTCATCGACGCTCACTGCGTGGTCTCGACGCCCACCTGCGGCCCGTGCCTGGGCGGCTACATGGGCATCCTGGCGGCAGGCGAGAGGTGCGTGAGCTCCACCAACCGCAACTTCGTCGGCCGCATGGGAGACCCCACGTCCGAGGTCTACCTGGCGAGCCCGGCCGTGTGCGCCGCGTCGGCCGTGGCCGGCCACATCGCGCTGCCGTCTGACCTGTAGTCGCAAGGGGTGCGGCCTTTCTTCCCGTGCTCAGACAGCTTGGCTGCGCCAAGAACTCGCACAGGAAAGAAAGGCCGCACCCTCGGGTCGTAAGACAGCCGCAAGCCCGCAGCCGGCCACGGGCGTCCCACCGGCCGCGCTCTTTGCTTCTGTTGCTCTTCCGGGGTGGAGGTTCCGTCAGGGCTCTGACGCGAAAGACGGTTCCTCTCGCCTGCGTTTTTGTTTCGATAACGGGCGGTGTTGGGTCTCTCCGCCCAGCGAGTTTCGCAGCGCGCCCTTTGCGCGAGAATGTCTGAGCGGGGCGGAGAGACCCACCACCCCTCCTTTTAGAAAGGAAACCCATGCAGTTCCGAGGAACCGTCTTTCGCTACGGCAGAGACATAGACACCGACGTCATTATTCCTGCTCGCTACCTCAACACGTCTGACCCCGCCGAGCTTGCCAAGCACTGCCTCGAGGACCTCGACAAGACGTTCGTCTCGCGCGTGAAGCCAGGCGACATCATCGTGGCCGACGAGAACTTTGGCTGCGGATCGTCTCGCGAGCATGCGCCCGTGGCAATCAAGGCTGCAGGCGTCTCGTGCGTCATTGCCAAGAGCTTCGCGCGCATTTTCTACCGCAACTCGATCAACATGGGTCTCCCCATTCTGGAGTGCCCCGAGGCTGCGGACGCAATCTCCGACGGCGACGTTGTGAGCGTTGACGCCGATACCGGCACCATCACCGACGAGACCACGGGCGCCGTCTTCCACGCGCAGCCGTTCCCGCCATTCATTCAGGAGATCATCAACGAGGGCGGCCTTGTGGCGCGTACTAAGCACATGCTGGCCGAGAAGAAGGGCGAGTAGCAATGGCTAAGGCAACTTATCGCGTGTGCACGCTGCCGGGCGACGGCATTGGTCCCGAGATCATGGCCGAGGGCAAGAAGGTCCTGGCAGCAGTGGGCGAGAAGGCCAACGTTGACTTTGTCTGTGAGGACCACCTCATTGGCGGCGCGGCCATAGACGCCAGCGGAAGCCCGCTGCCCGACGAGACGCTCAACGCTGCCAAGGCCTCGGACGCCGTTCTTCTCGCCTCTGTGGGCGGACCCAAGTGGGACTCCACCGATCCAAACGCACCTCGTCCGGAGCAGGGGCTTCTCGGCATTCGTAAGGGCCTCGGCCTCTACACCAACCTGCGCCCCGTTAAGATCTACGACGCTTTGGCGGGCGCGTCGACGCTTCGCCCGGAGGTCATCAAGGGCGTTGACCTTGTGATTGTTCGCGAGCTCACGGGCGGCCTCTACTTTGGGCGCCGCGAGCGCTTCTACGACGAGGAGGGCGCAGGCGCCAACGGCGGTCGCGGGCAGCGCGCCTACGACACCATGGAGTACCGCGAGTACGAGGTCGAACGCATTGCTCGCAAGGCGTTCGAGGCCGCCCGCAAGCGCCGCAACAAGGTGACGAGCGTCGACAAGCGCAACGTGCTGGAGACCTCCCGCATGTGGCGCGAGGTTGTGCATCGCGTCCATGACGAGGAGTTCCCCGAGGTCGAGCTTGAGGACCTGCTCGTTGACAACACCGCCATGCAGCTCATAAACAGGCCAGCGGACTTCGACGTCATCGTGACCGAGAACATGTTTGGCGACATCCTCTCCGACGAGGCTGCGCAGATCACGGGCTCGCTTGGCATGCTCGCAAGCGCGAGTCTGGGCGACGGCGTCTCGCTCTTCGAGCCCTCCGCCGGCTCCGCGCCGGACATCGCCGGCAAGGGCATCGCCAACCCGCTGGCGCAGATCCTCTCGACGGGCATGATGCTCACCTACGCCTTCGACATGACCGAGGAGGCTGGCTGGGTCGAGTCTGCCGTGGAGCGCGTCCTCGACGACGGCTGGCGCACCCGCGACATCGCCGATGACGCCACGCCGGCGGACCACGTGCTGGGAACCGCCGCGATGGGCGACAAGGTCGTGGAGTATCTGTAGGGGCGCCGCGCCTCCGCGCCGTCGCCGTGCGCTTATCGGCGCCTGTGTCCGACGGAATGCCGTGAGCTTCTCGGCGCCTGTGTCGCCAGAAGGTCCGTTTTGGCGACAATTGCAACAGAACAAGCCCTCCGGAGACAAAATGTCGCCGGAGGGCTCAATTCTGCGTGCATCCGCAACAAAATGCTCCCTCCGGCGACACGAGGTGCCGGAGGGGGCAGCGCTCCTGCGCTCCTACAGCGACGTCTGCACGAGCGTGGGGTTGAAGCCGGCCTCGTGGATTGCGTCCACGATCTGCGCCTTGTGCTCCTCGCCATAGGCCTCGATGGTCACGCGCAGCTCGACCGCCGCGTTCCTGTTGGTCGAGACAAACTGGTTGTGCTCGAGCTTGATCACGTTGCCGTTCTGCTCGGCGATCACGCTGGCCACACGCACGAGCATGCCCGGGCGGTCGGGGAGCAGCACGCTCACGGTGAAGATGCGGCCGCGCTGGATGAGGCCGTGCTGCACCACGCTCGACATGGTGATCACGTCCATGTTGCCGCCGGAGAGGATGCACGCCACGCGCTTGCCCTCGGCGGGCAGGTGCTTTGCCGCAGCCACCGTGAGCAGGCCGGAGTTCTCGACAATCATCTTGTGGTTCTCGACCATGTCGAGGAACGAGACAACCAGCTCATCGTCGTCCACGCAGATGACGTCGTCGAGGTTCTGCTGCAGATAGGGGAAGACCTTGTCGCCCACCTCGAGAACGGCCGTGCCGTCGGCGATGGTGTTGGCGCTGGGGAGCTTTACCACGTGGCCGGCCTCGAGCGCCGCCGTGAGGCTCGCCGCGCCGGTGGGCTCCACGCCAATGACGCGGATCTTGGGGTTGTAGAGCTTGGCGAAGGTCGAGACGCCGCAGGCCAGGCCGCCGCCACCCACGGGTACGAGGATGGTGTCGACCAGTGGCAGCTCCTGGATGATCTCCATTGCGATAGTGCCCTGGCCGGTTGCCACCGTGGTGTCGTTGAACGGCGGGATGTAGGTGAGGCCCTCCTCCTCGGCAATCTCGACGGCGCGCTCCTTGGCGTCGTCAAAGACGTCGCCGTAGAGAATAACCTCGGCACCGTAGCCCTTGGTGCGCTCAACCTTGATGAGTGGCGTGGTGGTGGGCATGACCACGATGGAGCGTGCGCCCGCGTGGGTGGCGGCATATGCCACGCCCTGCGCGTGGTTGCCGGCACTTGCGGTGATTACGCCGCGGTCGAGCTCCTCCTGGGAGAGCTTCGAGATCTTGTAGTACGCGCCGCGCAGCTTGTAGGCGCCGGTGCGCTGCATGTTCTCGGGCTTGAGCCACATACGGTTGCCGGTCGCCGCCGAGAGGTACGGGCTCTCCACGAGCTTTGTCTCGAGCGTGACCTCTTTGACTTTCTCGGATGCCTCCTCGAAGGCCTCAAGTGTGAGCATCTCTGGCATAGGGACCCCTATCTGCGCAAAGGACGTGACGGCGTGTTTCAGCGCGTCGCCAATCTGCCGCGAACGCGCACGTAATGCTTATAGTAGGTCTGTACGACACCCCAAGTGGTGGTGCGTTTGTGTGAAGTTACACCAAGGAAAAACCGGGAGACCGCATGCAGGGCGAGAAGAACGCCGGCGACAATACGCCGCTCTTTGCCATCCACGACGCAAGCGTGGTGAGGGCGAGCAAGACCATCCTCCACGTGGACGACTTCACGCTACACGAGGGCGAGCACGTGGCGCTTCTCGGCCCTAACGGCGCGGGCAAGTCTACCTTCATACAGCTCCTCACCAGGGAGGTCTTCCCGCTCTACCGAGACGAGCCGCCCGTGCGCTTTCGCGGCAACCCGCGCCCGCAGCTCACCGACGTGCGCCGCGCGCTGGGCGTGGTGAGCTCCACCATGCACGAGCAGATCCGCGTGCACCTGCCGTCCGTTGACATTGTGGTGGGCGGTCTCTTTGGCACGCTGGGGCTGCCCAAGCAGGTGGAGGTCACCGAGCGCGACCGCCAGCTGGCGCTCGACGCGCTTGACCGCCTGGGCATTCCCGAGGTGGCGGAGCGCGACGTGATGACCCTCTCGACCGGCCAGGCCCGCCGCGTCCTGGTGGCGCGCGAGCTCATCCGCGACCCGCAGGTGCTTGTCTTTGACGAGCCGTGCACCGGCCTTGATCCCGAGGGCATGTACCACGTGCGCGAGACCATGAGCACACTAGCCGCCGAGGGCCGCTCGATCATTCTGGTCACGCACTACCCCGAGGACATCATCCCGGCCATTGGGCGCGTGATGCTCATCAAGAACGCAGCCATCTTCGCCGACGGCCCCAAGGAGCAAATCCTGTGCGATGAGGTCCTCTCCAACCTCTTCGACGTGCCCCTTGTGGTGGACGAGCACGACGGCTGGTACTCGATGCGCGGACAGTACGGGGCGTAGGCGCTGGTGGAGGGCCTGGTTGTAGAAGTTGGTGCGGGCGGGGACGCCGTTCGGGCGCAGGAGCTGGCGGCTCGTCTCGGCGTGCCCGTGGCGCCTGTGGGCACCGCGCAGGCAGCAGGTGGGCTGTGCCTTCTTGTGGACGAGAGGGGCCTCTCGCTCGAGGGCGACGGAATGTCGCTTGCAGCGGACCTCTCGCGCATGGTGCCGCGCCTTCGCGCGGGCAACCTCAACCGCGAGCTGGTGGTGCGCGCGGCACGCATCCGCGGGGCGGCTGGGCCGCTCACTGCCGTGGACGCGACTGCCGGGATGGGGGAGGACTCGCTGCTTTTGGCTGCGGCGGGCTTCTCGGTGACGCTCTTCGAGCGCGATCCCGTGATCTGTGCGCTTCTGGGTGACGCCCTGGCGCGTGCGGCGGCGGACCCGGCGCTGGCGGAGGCGGTCTCACGCATGGAGCTTCGCGGAGAGGACTCCGTGCCGGCGCTTCCCGCGCTGGGCTTCTCGCCTGACGTGGTCCTTCTCGACCCCATGTTTCCCGAGCGCCGCAAGAGCGCGGCCGTCAAGAAGAAGCTGCAGCTCATTCAACGCCTAGAGCGGCCGTGTGACGACGAGCGCGGGCTTATGGACGCCGCTCGGGCTGCGGGCCCCCGTCGCATTGTGGTGAAGCGCCCGGCCAAGGGACCGTGGCTTGCTGGCGAGAAGCCCAGCTACACCGTGGCCGGCAAGGCCATACGCTACGACTGCTACGCGCTGTGAGCGTAGGCGGCATGCCGAGAGACGCCCGGTCGCCGCACGCTGCGAACCTCTCGGCCCCTCAATCTCACCACACGTATGCCCTAGACTCTTCCAGTTCACCAGACTCGTAGCCAGCGTCTCGCGCGCCGGCAGAAGGGGGCACGCATGCCCACGAAGGACACCACGACTCCGGTCAAGATTGTCATGCTCACCGGTTATCTGGGAGCGGGTAAGACCACGCTTCTCAACCACATCCTTGCCAACGACGAGGGCATTCGCGCCGCCGTCATCGTGAACGACATTGGCGAGATCAACGTTGACGCAAGCCTCATCAAGAACGGCGGCCTCTCTGCCACGGACAGCCTCATCCCCATGAGCAACGGCTGCATCTGCTGCACGCTTGCCTCCGACCTGGCGCAGCAGCTCACGTCCATCGCCGAGACCGGCGACTTCGACTACATCATCATCGAGGCCTCGGGCATCTGCGAGCCCATCCCCATTGCCTACACCATCTCGTCCATCTGCGACCAGACCAAGGGTGGCACTGCTCCGCTCGACCTGGACAACATCGTGGCCGTGGTCGACTGCGCCCGCATGTACGACGAGTTCAACGGTGGCCACGCCCTTCTCTCCGACGACATCGAGGAGGACGACGTCGAGAGCCTTCTCATCCAGCAGATCGAGTTCTGCACCACGCTCGTGCTTAACAAGTGCGACCGCGTGACCCCCGAGCAGGTGGCGGAGCTCAAGGCCATCGTGCGCGGCCTGCAGCCCCACGCGCGCATCGTGGAGGCCGTGAACGGCAACGTTGCCATGGACGAGCTGCTCAACACCGGGCGCTTTAGCTTTGACGAGGCGTACGGCTCGGCTGCGTGGGTGGATGCCATGGAGCACCCCGAGGAGCACGAGAACCCCGAGGTCCTGGAGTACGACGTCTCCACCTTTGTCTACCAGCGTCGCCAGCCCTTCGACTACCACGCTCTCTCCGAGTTCGTGAACAACTGGCCCGAGTCCGTGATCCGCGTCAAGGGCCTCATGTGGGTCAACAACGACCCCGACATGTGCTACGTGTTTGAGCAGGCCGGTCAGCAGTTCACGCTCACCGAGAACGGCCAGTGGGCGGCGCTCATGCCGGAAGACGAGCTCAAGCGCAACATGGAGGAGGTCCCCGAGCTGCGTCGCGACTGGGATCCCAAGGTGGGGGACCGCATGGTTCGACTCTGCGTTATTGGCCGCCACATGGATCGCGACGCCGTCGAGCGCGGCCTTGACGCCTGCCTCACCACGTGGGAGGGCGAGGCGCCTGCCGTCGACGGCTTGGAGTAGGGCAGTCTTTACTGGGCTTCGTGCCGGGTTCCAGGAGGGGCCGCATGGACGAGAGTGACGAGACGCGCCTGATGGGCGATGAGGGCGAGAGCGACCTTGATGCCATGGTGTACGCCCGCCCCGGCGAGAACCCCGACGCCACGGTGTATGCGCCGCCTTCGGTCTCCCATACCGCCGCGGCGCCCCGGCGTGCCCCGGAGCCCGTGCGCAACGCCGTGCCTTCTCCCTCGCAGACGAGCTACTACGGCTATGGCTACGGTGGCGCCGCCGGCGGCGATGGCCGGGGTGTCCACCGTGGCCCCAACCTTAAGCGCATCACGCTTGTGCTGGTGGGGGCCCTTGTCGCCCTTATCGTCTTTGCGGTGGTGTCAAGCTGCGTGAGCGATGCCGTTTCGAGCGTTGCCACCGGCGCCTCCAGCGGTACTGCGCCGAGCACAACCACGACGAGCACCACCAACCCCGAGCCCACAAGCTCCACCTCTGGTACCGATACGGGCCTTGACCTCGGTGGGATTGCGGACACCCTGGGCGACGCCGCCACCACCGCGCAGGAGGTTGCTCAGAACGTGGGCAGCGTCGCGCAGGACCTCGCTTCTCAGCTTCCGGCCCAGGTCAAGGGGCTTCTCTCCTCTCGCTAGGCTGGAGACGAGACCGTGATTGCCTTCGGTCCGGCAAGATTTTGCAGCTTTCGATCGGTTAGTGATGCTGGTGCTTGGCCTGCGACCTTGCGACTGCTACACATTCGGTCGACGAATCTGTATCGACCTGCGCGCGTCACACAATCGGCAGCGAATGTGTGACGCGCTCTCTTGTCGCGCCCGCGCATCCTGCGCACCGAGCAAACCTTTGCCCACCGCTCGCAGAATTGTTGCTGCACCGCAACACAGGGCTGGTAACGTTTTGACAATTTAAAAGTCGGGCGTCGAGAGGGGCTGTCATGCTCAATCGCTTCTGCAAGAGTCCGCTGTGGGAATGCAACCGTACGCTCATCCGCGTGGCACAGGGCCAAGAGCCCGCTGACCTCGTCATTCGCCACGCTCGGCTGGTCAGCGTCACCACGCACGAAGTCCTTGAGGACGTAGACATCGCCATTGCCGCCGGACGCATTGCGTACCTAGGCATTGGTGGCCACACGGCCGAGCACTGCATTGGCGAGAAGACCACCGTCATCGATGCCGCTGGCCGCTACGTGGCACCGGGCTTCATGGACGGCCACATCCATGTGGAGTCTGCTATGGTGGGCCCCTCCGAGTACGCCCGCGCCGTGGTGCCGCATGGCACAACCGGCATCTACTGGGACCCGCACGAGGCCATGAACGTCGCTGGCCTGCCTGCGCTGAAGGAGCTCATCCGCGACTCCGAGCGCGTGCCGCTCAAGTGCATGGTCACGCCTGGCTCGTGCGTGCCCGCGGTACCGGGCTTTGAGGACACCGGTTCCAAGATTGATGCCAAGGACATCCGCGAGACCATGGGCTGGGACGCCGTGGTGGGTCTCGGCGAGATGATGAACGACCCAGGCGTCCTTTCCTGCGACGAGGGTCCGCTCTCCGAGATGGACGAGACCCTCAAGGCCGACAAGACCCTGACCGGCCACTTCACCGTGCCAGACACAGACCGCCAGCTCAACGCCTATATCGCCTCCGGTATCTCCTGCTGCCACGAGTCCATCACGCGCGAAGAGGCGCTTGCCAAGCTCCGTCTGGGGCAGTACGCGCAGCTGCGTGAGGGCTCTGCCTGGCAGAACCTCGAGGAGCTGGCGCACGTTATCACCGAGAACAACATCGATACGCGCCACGTGAACCTTGTCTCTGATGACAACCACCCCGAGACCCTGGTCTCCGAGGGCCACATCGATCGCATCCTGCGCAAGGCTGTGGGCTATGGCATAGATCCCGTCTCGGCCATCCAGATGGTCACGATCAACGTGGCAGACTGCTTTGGCATGTCGCGCGACCTGGGCTCCGTCACGCCGGGCAAGTGCGCTGACCTTGTGATCCTCGAGGATCTCAAGGACTTCCGCGTGACGCACACCTTCATCGACGGCGAGCTGGTGGCCCAAGACGGCGCGGCGCTCTTCTCAGCGGAACCCTACCCCTGGCCCAACTTCATGTTCAACTCCATGCACGTGGCGGCAGACATCAAGCCCGAGATTTTCCGCATTCCCGCCGTTCATGCGGACGGCTCGCCCATCACGGCAGACCGCGCTGTGGTGCGCGTGATGACCTCGAGCGCCGGCTCCACCATCACCAAGGAGGAGCACCTCGAGGTGCCCGTGGTCGACGGCTGCCTGGAGTGCTCGCCCGCGGACGACATCCTGAAGGCCTTTGTCTTCGAGCGCCACCACAACACGGGCTCGTTTGCCTATGGCTTTGCCAAAGGCTTTGGCATTCACGGTGCACTTGCGCAGACTGTTGCCCACGATGCCCATAACCTGCTGGTCATTGGCGATAACGACGAGGATATGGCACTGGCGGCAAGTCTTCTTGTGGACTGCGGCGGAGGCGAGGTTGCCGTCGAGGACGGCAAAGTACTTGGTCAGGTGAAGCTGCCCATTCTCGGCCTTATGAGCCCCAAGAGCGTGGAAGAGGTCGCCGCAGAGGTCCGTGGCGCCGAGGCCGCCTGGGCAAAGATGGGCTGCACCATGCCCTCGCCGTTCATGACCATGGCACTTCTCTCGCTTGCCTGCATTCCGGACCTGCGACTTACCAACCGAGGCTACGTGGACTGCCACACGTACCAGTTTGTGCCAGTGGTTGTGGAGTAGGGCGAGAAGGCCGCGCGCGCCGGGATGTCCCGGTCCGCGCGGCCATAGCCGCTGCCGTTGCGTCGCGCTCCTAGAGCAGCTGGTCGAGCGTCTTGCCGTAGCTGGGAAGAAACTCCGCCACAAAGTCCGCGACCTCGGGCATTTGCGCGGCCATCTCGTCTACCTTGGCGCGGATGCCCTCCTCGGCGGTCTTGAACTCGGCGTTTCCGGACTGCGCCTCGTCGACGCACTTGATGAGTGCCGAGATTTTGTCGGCGGCTTTCACCAGGCGTCGCAGGTAGACGTCGTCCTCGTCTGCTGGGTCGCCACGGAAGATCGCCTCGTAGGTGGGACGCAGGTCTTCTGGCAGCGTGTCGAGCAGCGTGTCCTCGGCGCTTCTCTCCACATCCTTGTAGGCGTCGCGGATGCCGCGGTTGGCGTACTTCACGGGCGTGGGCATGTCGCCGGTCACGATCTCTGTGGTGTCGTGGAAGAGGCCGATGAGCGCGGCCTTCTCGGCGTCAAGGTGTCGCCCGTGGCGGACGTTGCCCAGGGTTGCCAGGCCGTGCGCGATGGCTGCCACCTCGAGCGAGTGCTCGGATAGGTTCTCCGGGCGGGCGCTGCGCATGAGCGCCCAGCGCTCGATGTACTTCATCCTCGAGACGATAGCGAAGAACGTGGACTGTTCAGTCATGGCAACCCCTCCTCCCCAGAATGGTACGCTCGGATGAGACAAAGGGACAGTCCCTTTGTCTCATCCGAGAGGGGGAAGCACGTGAAGGTCCTAATGCTCAACGGGGGCGTGAGCCCCAAGGGAAACACCGGCATCGCGCTGGCGGAGGTGGCAAAAACGCTTTCCGAGCAGGGCATAGACACCGAAGTCTATCACCTGCCCCTCACGCCCACGCGTGACTGCATAAGCTGCGGCAAGTGCTCTAAGCTGGGTCATTGCGTCTTTGATGACGACGGTGTGAACGAGTTTGTCGAGAAAGCCGCCGTGGCGGATGGCTTTGTCTTTGGTACGCCCGTCTACTACGCGCACCCCGCCGGTCGCGTGCTGTCCTTCCTCGACCGCGTTTTCTACAGCGAGAGCGGCCAGTTTGCCTTCAAGCCGGGTGCCTGCGTGACCGTGGCTCGCCGTGGCGGCTGCACCGCATCGTTCGATGTGATGAACAAGTACTTTGGGATAGCCAACATGATTACCGTGGGCTCGTCGTACTGGAACATGGTCTACGGTGCCAAGACCGGCGAGGCCGCGCTGGACATCGAGGGCTTGAAGACCATGCGCAACCTGGGGCGCAATATGGCGTGGCTGCTCAAGAGTATCGAGGCGGGCCGCACTGCCGGCGTGCCTGCGCCCGAGGTCGAGGGTGGCTCCTGGATGAACTTCATTCGATGAGACAAAGGGAAACTCCCTTTGTCTCATCCTAGCGCGACGAGGAGGGAGACCATGACTGCCGTGGCCGCAAATGCCACGGCATCGCGCACGCCAAAGTGCAGCGGGTGCCAGTGCGAGCGCGTGCTGCCGCTCTCGTAGCAGCGCGCGTCGAGGGCTCGCGCGAGGTCGTCGGCGTGGTGCATCGAGCTCGCCATGAGCGCCACGAGCACCGACCCAACCGCGCGAAGACGCCGTCCCACGCTACCACGTGCCACCTCGCCACCACGTGCGACCTGCGCGTCCATGATGGCCGAGGCGTCGTTTGCCAGCGTGGGGATGAAGCGCAGCATAAGCGAGAAGACCATGGCCAGCTCGTGGCCGGGGAGGCCCAGCCTGGTGAGCGGCGAGCATGCGGCGTCGAAGGCGTCGCCCAGCTCGGTGGGCGTGGTGGTAAGCAGGAGCAGCGCGCCCACCACGATGGCGGCAAACACGCGCACCGGATAGAGCACCGCCGACCACGCGCCGCCCGTGGTTATCGTGATGGGTCCCGCGGCGAGAAGCATGCTGCCATCGCGAATGAGCAGCAGGTTGAAGACCGCAAGGACGAGAAGCACCCAGAGCACGCCACGCACGGACGAGAGGACCTCGCCTGCCGGGACGCGCGCCGCAAGAAGCAGCACGAGCACGCACGTCGCGAGCGCTGCCAGCCCAAGCGGCGAGTGAACGAAGAACGTGGCGACCATGAGCGCCAGGGCGCAGGCCGCCTTGGTACGGGGGTCAAGCCGGTGGATGGGGGAGTCGGCGGCGTAGTACTGGCCCACGGAGATGCGAAGCGCCATGGCTACTCGCCCCTTTCGTCGGCTGTTGCGGCCGCGCAAGGCGCGACAGCCGCACCGGCCGTACTGGCCGCACCGGCCGCGACAGCCACGCCGGCGATGGCGTCTGCCAGGGCCTCGTTGGTGAGCGGCTCTCCCAGTGGCGCGCAGCCGGCGTCCTCCAGCGCCCGCGCAAACGCGAGCGGGTGTGGGACGCCCAGCCCCATGTCGTGGAGCTTCTCGGCATTGCCTGCCGAGAAGACCTGGGCAGGCGTGCCCGTGAGCACCACGCGCCCGTCGTCGAGAACGGCCACGAGGTCGGCCCGTGCGGCGTCCTCCATGGCATGCGTGACCTCGACAAGCGTGGTACCAGCGGCGTTGAGTCCGTCGAGGATGCGCCGCAGCTTGCGGCGGCCGCGCGGGTCAAGGCCGGCGGTTGGCTCGTCCAAGACGAGAAGGTCCGGCTCCATGGCCAGAATGCCGGCGAGCGCGCAGAGGCGCTGCTGCCCACCAGAGAGTTGAAAGGGCGAGGCGTCGTTCTTGTCGGCAAGACCCACCAGGTCAAGTGCGCGCCTCACGCGCTGGTTCACCTCGCTGGGGGAAAGCCCCAGGTTGGTGGGGCCATAGGCCACGTCTTGCGCCACGGTCTCGGCAAAGAGCTGACGCTCCGGGCGCTGCATCACGTAGCCCACGCGGCCATGGAGCATCCTGCGGCCGCGACGATCTGCCGTGGAGATGCCTTCAACCTCAATGCGCCCCTGGTCAGGTACCTCGAGTGCCGCAATGAGGCGCAGCAGCGTTGACTTTCCCGAGCCCGTCTGCCCCACCAGCGCAACGTGCGCGCCGCGCGGCACGTCGAGCGTCACGCCGACAAGGGCTGCGGGGGCGGCGTCAGCGCGGCGCCGGCGGCGGGACTGCTCGTACGAGAAGCGCACGTCCTCCGCGCGTACCACGGGCTCTGCGGCTGCGTGAGTCATAGCGCCCGGCTCGGCGGCCAAGCGCCCGAATTGGTGGTCGCGCGTTCTTCTCGCCAGCTCGGCGAGAAGCGCGTCCTCGTCGCAGGTCCAAGAGACGTCCAGCCCGCGCTCGCGCAGCTGCGAGGAGAGACACCCGGCGAAGGGCTCTTCCAGGCCCAGGCCGCGCACCTCCTCCACGTGCGAGAATATCTCCTGCGGCGTTCCCACCAGGGCAATGTGACCGTGGTCGAGCACCACCACGCGGTCAGCGCCCAGGGCCTCGTCCATGAAGTGCGTCACGTGGACCACGGTGCAGCCCACGCCACGGAGCTTCTCTACGACCTTCATGACCGAGCGCCGCCCGCGCACGTCGAGCGAGGACGAGGGCTCGTCGAGCACCAGCACGCGGGGCTCCATGGCAAGCGCGCCTGCGATGGTCACGCGCTGGCGCTGGCCGCCGGAGAGGCGCGCCGGGTCCGCCTTTGCGTAGCGCTCCATGGCAACGCGGTGCAGCTCGCGGCGAACCAGGTGCTCGATTCTCTCGGGCGGAAGGCCCAGGTTCTCGGGACCAAAGGCCACGTCCTCCTCGACCACGCTGGTCACGATCTGGTCCTCCGGGTTCTGGAAGACCAGCCCCAGCTTCCGGCGTGCGCGGCGGTAGGCGTCAAAGTCCGCGGCACCGCTTGCGAAGACCTTCTCGCCCACAAGCGTGACCTCGCCAGCGTCTGGGGCTAGAAGCCCGCAGATAACCGAGGCCAGCGTGGACTTTCCGGAACCGTTGGCACCCAGGACACAGAGGCGCTCTCCCTGGCGCACGTCGAGAGAGACGTTGTCGAGTGCCCGTAAGTCGCCATAGGAAAGCGTCACGTGAGCGAGCGAGACGATGGGCGCCTCGCTCGCGTTTACGCTGGTAGGGGTGGTTGCGGCTGGCTGCGCCATCTAGCGGGCGTCTCCTGCGTTGCTCGCGCCGGGAACCTCGACACCCATTGCCTTGAAGGCGGGCCTCATGATGAGGACAAACACGACGCAGTTGATGCCAATCTTGATGATGTTGAAGGGCAGCAGCGCCGGCACGATGAGGGCGATGATCTTATCGAGTGGCATTCCGGTGTAGAACGGCGTCACGATGAGGTTGCCCACGATGCAGGCAGCCAGGCAGACGAGGCCGCCAACCACAAGACCAAGCACCGCGCCGCGCATGGTGCGCTGCCTGCGGTAGATGAGAGACGCGGGCATGACCAGCGAGAACGTGGCGAGGATTGCCATGATCATGCCGTAGACGCCGCTTGCCGTGGCAACGTGCACCAGGTACGGGATGACCGAGACTACGGCTCCCGTGGCCGGTCCAAACGCAAAGCCCGCGATGAGCGCTACGATGCCCGAGGGATCGTACTTGAGCCAGGTGAAGCCGGGCAGGATGGGGAACTCAAGCAGCAACGTGCAGATGGCTGCCATGGCGCAGAGAAGCGCGGTGACCGCGATGCGACGGGTGTCCCAGCCCGAGGCCGCGTGCGTGGAGTGGCTTGCGTTGCGTGGTGAAGTGGGTGCCATAATGGCTTCTCCGTTTCTTCCATCCGGACTGTAACCGTTGGTCCTGGAATCTCACCAGGTCAGCCGCCTTTTTAGCGGGTCGCGGACTTCGCGCACTTGCGCGTCACCACCAGTGGGGAATCTCACCCCGCCCTGAAACTGTCAGTCGAACTATAGCACTTGGAAAGCAGTATGCAAGTGATGTGTGCGGCGCCGGGAAGTTAGACCTCGGCGCCCTCCTTGGGTGTGCCGGAGGCGGTGCCCTTGTCCTTGTCAGCAAACGTGGGACGGATGCCCGGGAAGAGGGCGAGCGCGGCGCACACCCACACCGCGGCACCCAACGCGACCTCCACGGCATAGAGCCAAGGGCTTGTCCAGGGCACCAGGAAGGCGAGAAGTACCACGGCTCCCGCGGGCGGCAGCCAGGTGCGCAAGCCGTTCCAGGCGAGAACCAGTGCGGTGAACGCGAACGCAGCCACGAGTGGACTGGGCAGGCCAAGGGTGACCATGGCATCTCTCGCCAGCGTTCCAATGACACCTGCGATGGCAAGCACCGCCCAGGCACGCCAGGGACGGAGGCGCAGCGTGAAGTCGGGGCGGGTGAGCTCGGTGTAGGCAACGAGCAGCGGGGGGACCGCGAGAAACACGTTGCCGGTAGCGTAGGCGGGTACCGCGAACAGCGCAAAGATGCCCAGGCGGCGTGCCCAGGTGGCAATGGCTTGCCCTGTGGGAAGGCGGAAGGGGCGGTAGTCGATTGGCTCGCGCAGACCCACACGCTCGAGGGCAATCTGGCCCAGCTCGACGAGGGCCACCAGCACGAAGACGGCCACGGGGTAGACCCAGGAGTCGGTCCCCAGAAGCATGGGCAGGATGGCCGCCGAGAGCATGGGCGTCATGTCGGCACCGGCAATGTTCATGCAGAGGGCGCAGAAGGCGTAGCCGATAACCGCGCGGACGGGGAGCGGGATTCCGGGGAAGGCGAGGTTCATGACCAGGCCAAAGACGGCACCGGTGGTCATGAGAGCGAGCATGCGCGGCCGGCTGACGTTCCAGGCCTGCGCGGGCTGGATCCATGCGCCGCAGAGGATGGCGGTCATCTCGGGGAAGAGGACCTCGGGTGAGCCGGCGAGCACCGAGACGTCCACCATGGCAACAACGAAGATCCCAGCCAGGAGGATGGGCAGCCAGCGCTTTTGGAATGACATGCGGAATAGCCTTCCGTGTTTGTGGTGTTGGGAGTGTAAGCGCAGGATGAAGGCGCGCGCAACATCCAACATCGTAGCCCACCTTGCTATACTCAAGAACCAAGCGCGTGCATGCAGCGCGCAAAACCCAAACTGAGGAGCAAGATGTCCGAAAGTGGCACTACCGGCGACGACCACTTGCAACCGCTCGACTGGAAGCTTCGCTCGATTGTTGGCGAGGACAACGTCCTTGTAAACGAGCCCATGAGCGAGCACACGTCGTTCGAGATTGGCGGTCCGGCCGACCTCTATGTGATTCCCGAGGACTTTGACGAGGTCCATGACGTTATCGATGCCTGCAAGCAGGCGGGTGTGCCCTACTTTGTGCTGGGCCGTGGGTCCGATCTTCTGGTTGCAGACGAGGGGTACCGCGGAGTGATTGTTGCCGTGGCCGACGGTCTCGTGGGCGTGAGCGTCGATGACGACGAGATGTGGTGCCAGGCGGGCGTGACCCTGCGCGAGGCCTCTGAGATGGCGTGCGAGCTGGGACTTTCTGGCCTCGAGTTTGCGTGCGGCATTCCCGGTTCCATTGGCGGCGCCTGCTTCATGAACGCCGGCGCGTACGGTGGATGCATGGCCGACGTCCTCAAGAACGTGCACGTGCTGCATCAGGACGGCCACGAGGAGACTATCCCCGTTGACGAGCTTGACCTGGGCTATCGCCACAGTCGCATTGCGGACGAGGACATGGTGGTGCTCTCGGCCACATTCAACCTTGACCCGGCCGATCCCGAGAAGATTCGCGAGACCATGGACGAGCTTACGCGCCGGCGCGAGGAGAAGCAGCCTCTCGAGCTGCCCAGCGCTGGATCCACGTTCAAGCGCCCCGAGGGCTACTTCGTGGGCAAGCTCGTGACCGACGCCGGTTTGCGTGGCTACCAGGTGGGCGGCGCTGCCGTCTCGAAGAAGCACGCCGGCTTTGTGGTCAACGTAGGCGGGGCCACGGCGGCAGACGTTCGCGCGGTTATCGCGCACGTCCAGGACGAGGTCGAGCGTCAGTTTGGCGTGCGCTTGGAGCCCGAGGTGCGCTTCCTGGGGTAGACAGGCGCCTTCTGGGGAGCCCCCGCCGTTCTTCTCGCATGCTCCTCTCGTGCTCAAAAACCTCACACGTGATGTTTCTTTTTCTATAATCGCTATTACCCATCAGGGATTTTGTCGCTGAATATAAGAATAGAAACACCACGTGTGAGGTTTTGGGCAAAATGAACGCCGCGACAGTGTTGGTGTCGCGGCGAAAAGCCTTTCGGCGAGAAAACCTGTGCCCCTAGTTCTTCAGGCTGTTGAGCGGCGCGGGGAAGCGCCCGCCACGGTGCGCCAGGACGTTGCCGGCAAAGCGGTTCACGCTCATAACCGGCGCGCTGCCAAAGAGGCCGCCAAACTCCAGCGTGTCACCCTCCTTGCGGCCAATCGCCGGAATCAGGCGCACGGCCGTGGTCTTGGTGTTAATGACGCCGATGGCCATCTCGTCTGCGATGATGCCGGCGATGGCCTCCACCGGGGTATCGCCGGGGATGGCAATCATGTCAAGGCCAACGGAGCACACGCTGGTCATGGCCTCGAGCTTCTCGATAGAGAGTGACCCGTCCTCGGCGGCGCGAATCATGCCGGCGTCCTCGGACACGGGGATGAAGGCGCCCGAGAGCCCGCCCACGCTGGAGCTGGCCATGACGCCGCCTTTCTTGACGCAGTCGTTGAGAAGGGCGAGCGCGCAGGTGGTGCCGGGGCCGCCGCACTCTCCCACGCCGATGATCTCCAGGATCTTGGCCACGGAGTCGCCGGCGGCGGGGGTGGGCGCCAGCGACAGGTCGACGATGCCCTTCTCGACCCCCAGGCGGCGCGATGCCTCGCGGCTCATGAGCTCGCCGGCGCGCGTGATCTTGAATGCCGTCTTCTTGATGGCCTCGGCCACCTCCATGAGGTTGGCGTCGTCGGGCAGCTGCTCAAGCGCGGCGGCCATCACGCCGGGGCCAGAGACGCCCACGTTGATGACTGCGTCGGCCTCGCCGGTCCCGTGCACGGCGCCGGCCATGAACGGCGAGTCCTCCACCATGTTGGCAAAGACGACAAACTTCGCCGCGCCGTAGCAGTCGATG
Source organism: Atopobiaceae bacterium (assembly GCA_902834555.1). GTDB lineage: Bacteria > Actinomycetota > Coriobacteriia > Coriobacteriales > Atopobiaceae > Tractidigestivibacter. The sequence continues at coordinate 31,781 of CADFJN010000011.1, read as the reverse complement.
TCGGTGGTGCGGCGCGCGCACTCGAGAATGGTCTGTGCCGAGAGAAGCACGGCATCCATGTTGATGCCGGCCCTGGTAGATGCGATGTTCAGCGAGGAGCACACGCGCTCCGTGGTGGCGAGCGCCTCGGGCACCGAGTTGATGAGGCGACGGTCGGCGTTGCCGATGCCCTTCTGCACCAGCGCGGAGAAGCCGCCCATGAAGTCGATGCCCAGCGTTTGCGCGGCGCGGTCCATGGCGTGCGCAATGGGGGAGAGGTCCTCGTCTGCGCAGCACGCGGCCACCTGTGCCACCGGCGTCACCGAGACGCGCTTGTTCGCGATGGGAACGCCGTACTCGGCGGCAAGGTCGTCGCCCACGGAGACCAGATGCTCCGCCTGGTGCGTGATGCGGTCGTAGATCTTGTCGCACATGCGGCCCATGTCCTCATCGGCGCAGCCTGCAAGCGAGATGCCCATGGTGATCGTTCGGAGGTCAAGGTTCTGCTCCGTGACCATGGCAAGCGTCTCGGATACTTCCTGCGGAGTGATTTCCATCTGGGCCCTTTCGCTGTGGCTGCTGGCTTCGTCACGCCATTATAGGTGAGCTGGCATGGCGCCCGCGCCGCAGTGCACAATAGGAAAAGGCCTCGCAAACTTGTGAAGCTGCGGCTGGCTTTACAGGTCAAGCTCCGCAAACGACGAGAAACGCTCGTCTGCGGCCGGCAGCTCCTGGGGTACGCAGGAGCCGGTGAACCCAAACGTGTAGACGCCAGCTACCTGCGCTGAGGCAACGCCTGCGGGAGAGTCCTCAAACGCCACGGCCTCCGCGGGCGCTACGTCAAACGCCTCGAGCGCGCGGGCATACGGCTCTGGGTCTGGTTTGTGGTGCTCCACGTCGTCCCCGCCAATCACCAGGTCAACGAGACTCGCAAGACCAATACGCCGAAGGCCCGTCTCCACAAGTGCGTGCCTCGTGGTCGAGACCACGGCGATGCGTGCGCCGGCAGCGCGCAGCCGGCGCATGACCTCGGCAGCCCCAGGCGATGCCTTGATGGGAAACTCCTGGTAGATGACATCGCTTGGGCGACGGCGCGCAAAGAACTCCTCGGCGCTCACGCTCATGCCGTGCGCGCGGAAAAGCGCCGGAACTGATTCCGAGCCGTCAGTGCCGGCAAGCGAGGCCTTCTCGGCAGGCGTTGGCGTGATGCCATAGAAGGCATAGGCTTCCTCGTCTAGCTCGATGCCAAAGCGCTCGGTGTCTACGAGCGTGCCGTCAAAGTCGAAGAGCGCTGCCGCGATGCGCGCCGGCAGGTGCGGCTTCTCCATGCTGCCTCCTGTGCCTTGGGGATGTGCTGGCCCATTGTAGTGCCAGCTGCCGTGCTCTGGGTGCACCGGCTCGTCGAGTCGTGCAGAATGGTGCCATGGTTCTGTTCGCGACGTTGGGAGCGACATGGGCAAGAAGCATGGTGGCAAGAGTGCCAAGAAGGACGTTGTCTGCAGCTGCAAACACGTGACCAGGGCAGACATTGAGGCAGCGGTGGACGCCGGTGCAACGAACATGGCTGATGTCAAGCGCATGACCGGTGCGGCAACCAAGTGCGGCAAGTGCAAGGGTCGCGTCAAGGAGTGCCTGGAGCAGGCGCTTGAGGCGAGAACGGTGATGGCGTCTGAGCCGGAATCCGCGGCAGCGACCGTCGGCGAGAACCCCCTCGTCATCCATGGGATTTACCGCCACTTCAAGGGTGACTCCTACCTCGTCGAGGACGTTGCTCACGACTCCGAGACCGGCGAGGAGGTCGTGGTCTACCGCAAGCTCTACGGGGACGGCTCGCTCTGGGTGCGGCCAAAGGCAATGTTCCTCTCGCCCGTTGACCGCCGGAAGTACCCGGAGGCAACACAGCACTGGCGCTTCGAGCTGCAGCACGTCGAAAGTGTTGCGAGAAGAGCGTAGGGGACAACGCGACAACCTTCGACGTGCCGGAGCGCCCGAGCTTGCCGCGCGATGCCGTCGTCACTTGGCCGCACCACGAGCTTGTGCGGGATGGGGTGTCTATGGAGCATCGCCATGTGCCAAGGGAGCGCGGATTAGTGCTCCGCAGTGTAGGCGCTCCTGTCATTTGCGTCTACGGGGCAGCTTTTCGACACATAACAACGATTCTTGATTCAATAACGTACGATTTCTGCCCCGCGGCCCCGCTGGGCGCCTGCGCGCGAGGCTGCCTGGACGCCAATACCAGCTTGCGCGACTTTGCCGAGCCGCATGTCGCGGAGCTTTTTCTCGACGCACGGACCCCCTTGGCGTAAGGTTGGCTTATGGACAAGAGACTCACATACCAGGATTACGCCAGTTTTGCGCGGCTGAGCCTGGCGGAGCTCGCCCGCCAGTGTGAAGCGGAGGCGTTTCGTGCCACTGGCCCGGGAGGACAGGGTGTTAACACCACCGACTCTGCCGTGCGCATGCGCCACGTGCCTACTGGAATTATTGTTGTAAGCAGGGAATCTCGCAGCCAGCTCCAGAATCGGGAACGCTGCCTAGAGAAGATTCACGCAGAGCTGCTTCGGCGCTCGCGTCGGCCAAAAAAGCGCCATGCTACCAAGCCCACCAGGGCATCTGTGCGTCGTCGACTTGAAGAGAAGGGTAGACGTGGGGCGGTGAAGCGTCTACGCCGGCGTCCTGGCATGGACGAGTAAAGTTAGGGCATCGGGAACGCATCCACGTCTCGCTTTGATCGGTTTCGGGGCAACGCGACGCTGCCTCTCTGCGTAATAATGGGTTATCGAACAGAAATTTCTCTGTCGCTGCACAAAAATGCTCTATCGGACGGTGCTTCGAGTTCGCTTACATCAAGATTCTTATTAAGTATGAGTACGATTGCATATTGTGTATATTATATGCATAAAAATGTAATTTTAATTTGATTATTGATAACAAGCGCAGGCAAGAGCCGTCCGATAGAGCGTTTTTATGCAGCGACTACGAAAAAACCGTCCGATAGAGCGTTTTTGTGCACAGTGGTCTTCCGGATTGGGCTGGCGAGACGTCTTCGAGGCCAGAGCTAGGCCTCCCAGACTGCAAACGCCCGCCGCCTACTCCTGTTCCTCCGCCAGGAAGTCAAGCAGCCGCACAATGCGCAGGTCAGGGACAATCCACAGCAGGAATGCGATGACTATCGCCACAAGCGCAAGGTGAGAGCTGGGCAGGACAAGCGCAATGACCAGTCCAAGCGCCTCAAGACCCAGGGTGAGGCGCTCCTTGAGCAGCGATCGCTTCTCCACCATCGCGCGGCGCTCCGCCTCCTTCTCACTAGTAGGGTTTGGCGGGCAGGACTCGCTCAGCTCGCGGCGAATCACGCGCTCGAGGTTCATGTAGGTGAGCGACACCAGCATGTTCACAATCACGTAGCAGGTGGTTGGCAGCGCCGCGAACCCAGTTTTCTGCATCCAGTCTGTGGCCAGAGGGAAGAACGAGAGCACAAAGAGAAACGCGAGGTTTGACCAGAGCATGCGTCCGTTTACGCGGTTGACCAGCTTGAACAGGTGATGGTGGTTGTTCCAGTACGTCCCCACGCCAATGAAGCTCACCGCGTACGCGGCAATGGCAGGCAGCAGCCCCAGCAGGTCGGAAAGCCCGGCACCATCTGGTGCGGCAATCCCCAGCACCATGATGGTGATGATGATGGCAATCACGCCATCGCTGAACGCTTCCATCCGGCCCTTGTCCATGTGACTCCCCTCGTTGCAAGCTGGTCGTGCCTAGGATAACGCGAGAAGGGCGCGCCTCGCGATGACGCCTTCGGGCTCCTTCGGGTGCTACCCTAGAGGCCTATCCAGAGAGGGGTCGCCATGACAGGAAACGAGAGCCACAGCGGGGTCGTCGATGCAATCCTCCAGCGCTACGAGGACCTTTCGGATGCCGAGAAGGCCGTTGCGGATTTTATCCTTACTCACAAGGGAACCGTCTCATCCCTTTCGGCAGTGGAAATCGCCCGACTTTCCGGCATCTCTAACACAACCGTCTCGCGCTTCGTCCGCTCGCTAGGCTACGCGAGCTTTGCCGACATGCGCTACGCCCTTGCGCGCGAGGAAACCGCAAGCAAGGAGCGCTCGTTCGATGACTCGCGCGGCATTGGCCTCTCCGACATCCAGGGCTCGCTCGATTACGTCCTGGAGACCAAGATCGAGGAGCTGAGAAGCACGTTTGCCTCCCTCAGCGAGGAAGGCGTCTCCAAGGCAGTGGGCGCCCTCTCTTCCGCACGCATCGCGATGTTTGTTGGCGTGGGCAGCTCCCTGCCCGTCGCGCAGAGCGCCGCCATCAAGTTCTCGCAGGCAGGCGTCAACGCCATCTCTCCCTCCACGAGCGATGGTGCCATGATCACCGCCTCGCTCATGCAGCCGGAAGACTGCCTGGTAGTGATTTCCAACTCCGGTCGGTCTGACCGCCTGCGCAAGGTCATGAACAACGCAATCGACCGCGGCGTCTCCACCATCGTGATCACGCGCAACGAGGAATCCCCCCTCGCCGAGCGCGCAGACGTTGTCCTCAAGGTGGTTTCCCGCGATCATCTGCTCGTAAACGATTTCGACTTCTCTCACAACTCAATCAACTACGTGCTGGAATCGCTCCTGCTGCTCCTTTTCCACAGCTCGCGAGATGCCAACGAGTACAACCTCGAGCTCTTCAACCGCACCATTGCAAGCGAGAAGGAAGGCTAGCGAGAAGGCCGAAGTCTTTCCAAGCTCACCGTACACCAGTGGGCGGCACTACCCCACAGTGGGGAGTGTCGCCCATTTTGGCGCAAAGCAAGCCCGCAGAGAGCTGTATAACGCGCTCGCAGGCATGCCTATACCACTGACGGAAAATCGTTTTCATAAAATTTGTCACATATGGCAAGATTTTTTACAGAAAACGGCACGGATGCCGAAAGAGCCGGCCGCACGAGGGGTCGCGGGGGCGACCGCCAAAGCACAGCCGGCAATCACGCAGTTGGAGGGAGCAATCGGATGGGGATAGAACAGAAGCAGGTCACGCGCCGCGGTGCTGTTGCCCTTGCGCTGTCTGCCGGCCTCGGGCTGACGGGCGCACATGGCGTCGCTGATTCCTGGAGAGGGACCATCGACTCTGCGCTGGGGACGACAAGTACCGAGCAGACCGCAGACGACAAGTTCACGCCGAGCATCGCTTCGACGGACGACCTCGTGAAGGCCCACGAGGACCTTGGCCGTCGCGTTGGCCAGGAGGGCACCGTCCTCATGAAGAACGAGGGCCAGGCCCTGCCGCTTGCCAAGGGGGCAAAGGTCACGCTCCTGGGCATGGGCTCGATGTATCCCTTCCTGGGTGGCAAGATGGGCTCTTCGATCACCACGGAGGACGCCGTCGACCTTGTCTCGGCGCTTGAGCAGGGCGGCTTCGATATCAACCCAACCATGACCAGCATCTACGAGACCCTGGGCGCCGTTGAGGACACCTCGGCGGTAAACCCCACGCCCTGGATGCAGTCGGTTGCCTACAAGTATCGTCCCGCCGGGTTCGCGACCCCGTACGTGCCCAACGAGCCCTCCCTTGACACCTATGTGAGCGAGGGCGGCGCGAGCGAGGACTTTGCCAGCAGCTTCGCCGAGTACGGTGACGCGGCAATCGTGGTGCTCTCCCGTCCCGGATCCGAGGGCAGCGACTACTACCCCGGCGCTGCCGGCATTGACGCTGAGACCTACGGAACAAAGAACCCGCTGGGCATCTGCACTAACGAGCGTGCGCTCATCCAGCTTGCCGAGGAGAACTTCGACAAGGTCATCGTGATGGTCAACAGCGGCTCGACCATGGAGCTTGGCGACCTCAAGGATGACCCCAAAATCGCGGCAATCCTGAACATCGGCTTCCCCGGCGCCTACGGCACGCTGGGAATCGCGGACATCCTCAACGGCACCGTGAGCCCCTCCGGCTGCCTGGCGGACACGTACGCGGTGGACACCGCCATGGCGCCCAGCTCCCAGAACTTCGGCTCGATCAAGATTGCCGATACGAGCAAGGTCACCTGGCCAGACTCCCTCATGGGCGCCATGGGCACCGACATCGCGGGCGGTTTCCTCGGCGGAGAGAACAGCACCGCCTCGGCCTACTATGTCGTTGAGGCCGAGGGCATCTACACGGGCTACAAGTACTACGAGACCCGCTACTACGACTCCGTCACGGGTGCCGGCAATGCAACCGGCGCGGCAGGCGCCTCCAACGGCGCGTCGTCGTGGAACTACGACGACGAGGTCGTCTACCCGTTTGGCTACGGCCTCTCCTACACCACCTTCCAGCAGACGCTCGACGACGTTCAGGTGAACACAGACGAGAAGACCGTCACTGCCAAGGTCACCGTCACCAACACCGGCTCCGTTGCCGGCAAGCACGTGGCCCAGCTCTACGTCTCTGTCCCCTACACCGATTACGACAAGAAGGCTGGCGTCGAGAAGTCCGCCATCCAGCTGATTGGCGTTGCCAAGACCGACGAGCTCAAGCCTGGCGACGACCAGCAGCTCATCATCACCGCCGACCTCTACGACATGGCAAGCTGGGACTCCTCCGCCAAGGGCGGCAAGGGCGGCTGGATCCTCGATGGCGGCGACTACTGCTTCGTGCTTGCCGAGGATGCCCACGATGCCGTGAACAACGTCCTGGCGGCGCAGGGTAACGGGGCTGCGGGAGACGCCTCCCTGGTGAGCATCAAGCCCATCGGCTCCGAGGGTACGGTCGACGAGTCGACGCTCGCCAAGTCCAAGAACGGCACCGAGATTGCAAACCAGCTCGCAGATGCCGACGTGAACTACTACCAGCCCGGCTACGCAACACCCCTCTCGAGAAGCGACTGGAACGGCACCTTCCCGCGCACCTACGACGACCTCACCATTGGCGGAGACAAGCAGGAGGAATGGGTCAGGAACCTCTGCTGCGAGGAGTACCAGATCACGAAGAACGGCGAGGTCGCAGACGTTAACGGCGCACCCGCTGGCCTCACGCTCTCCAGCCTTGCGGGCGACGACAACATCGACGACGCCCAGTGGGACAAGCTTGTCGACGAGATCCCCGTTGACACGCTCTTCGCGAAGATCATCAAGGGCGGCAGCCAGTCGGACGTCATCCCCGAGATCGAGAACCCCGTGGTCTACCAGAACGACGGCCCCAACGGCTTTGGCACCACGCTCTCCGGCCGCGGCCTGCACACCGACGACGCCAACGCCAACTACGTGCTCAACACCATGGCTAACGAGACGACCATCGCCAGCACCTTCAGCGAGGACATCGCCAAGAGCTGGGGCGAGCTTCTCGGCAACGACGGCCTCTGGAGCGGCAACTACCTCCTGTGGGGCGCTGCGGCGAACGTGCACCGCTGCCCCTACAACGGCCGTAACTTCGAGTACTACTCCGAGGATCCGGTGCTCTCGAGCCTCATGTCCGCGCGTACGGTCGAGGGCGCGCTCGAGTACGGCATCATCATCGGCCCCAAGCACTTCGCCTTCAACGACCAGGAGACCAAGCGCGCCGGTGTTGCCCCGTACATGACCGAGCAGAAGGCCCGCGAGGGCGAACTCCGCGCGTTCCGCGCCTCCTTCGAGGACGCTGGCGCCCTCGGCATCATGACCGCCTTCGGCAGGGTCGGCGCAACCCCCGTCAACGGCTCCTGGGGGCTTCTCCGCAACATCCTGCGAGGCGAGTGGGGATTCAAGGGCCTCATGTCGACCGACATGGTGAACAACCCCGGCTACTTCCGCCCCGAGACGTGCATCTACGGCGGCGTCACGATGATGGCTGACTTCTCGACCGACGAGACCCTCACCGATGTCCAGGAGAGCTGGCCGTACATGACCCACGACCTCATTGCCAGCGACGCGACGCTCGTCGAGTATGCCCGCCAGAACATGAAGTACCAGCTCTACGCATTTGCCCAGAGCGCTGCGCAGAACATCAAGACCGTGCGAGTGACGCCCTGGTGGGAGATGGCGCTCAACGGCGCCACGGTGGCCGGCTACGGACTTGCCGCAGTGTTTGGTGCGGCTCTACGTCCGCGATGCCGTCAAGGGTGCGCATGACGCCACGGAAGCCAAGGAGGAGAAGTAATGGGATCTGCCAAGAAGTCCATGGGGGCAGCCGGCGTCTTCAACGCCATTGTCTGCCTACTGAGCATCGTGACGTTCGTGCTCTACGTGATGAACGCGACCCGCGCGTACTACGTCGACCTCAACCCGGTCATCGCTGCCCTGCTCGTTGTTGCCATTGCGGCGGAGGTCATCGTCCTTGCCCTTGGCCGTGGCAAGGAGGGCTATGCCCTGGCCATTGTCTCTGACGTGCTGCGTGTTGCCGTGCCCTGCTGCCTTGCGGTTGCCGGCGTGATGTTCATCTCCGCCCGCGTTGAGTCCCTGGCGCAGGTCCTTGGCTCGAACCTCGAGCTGGGCAACGTCGAGGCGCACGAGGCGGCCACCCAGGCCGTTGCGGTTATCGTCATCTCGCTGGTGACCTGGCTCTTCTCCGTGATTGCCGCCTTCCTAGGCCGCGGCAAGAGCGCAAAGTAGCCAGACCTTGGCCGACGGGCGCGCGTCGGCGAGAATTGACCGTACTGGGCGGGCAGGGGATGCGTCCCGTGCCCGCCTTTCTTTGAAGTGGGGGATTGCATGCTGAAGCTACGGCGTTTTGCCTGCGAGGGCCTTGAGTCCGGTTGCGTGACGGACGAGGTGCGCCCTCGCTTCTCCTTTGCCTTCGAGAGCGACCGGCAGGGCGCGAGCCTGCGTGAGGTAACGCTCGAGGTCAACGGTTGGACCTGGCGAGGCACCGGTCGGGCCTCGGTGCGCTACGATGGTGCCCCCCTCGCGCCCTGCACAACGTACCAGGCACGCGTTTGCGCGACCGACGACGCCGGCGAGTCCGCCGAGGGCACGCTGGAGTTTGAGACGGGGCTTCTCGGCGGCTCGTGGGAGGCAGAGTGGATCAGCGATGCCGCCTATCGCTTTGACGAGAAGGGCGTAGCACCTGTGCCCATGGTCTTTAGGCACGCCTTCGCGCTTGGAGGCACGGTGCGTCGCGCCCGCGTCTATGCCACGGCGCTGGGCATCTACGACATCTCGCTCAACGGCCAACGCGTGGGAGAGCGCTACTTTGCGCCCGGCTTCACCTCGTATGGCTCGACGCTCCAGTACCAGACCTATGACGTAACGAAGCAGCTCGGCTCCTCGAACGAGCTGGTGGTGACCGTTGCCGGAGGCTGGGCGGTGGGGCCCTTCTCCTACACGCGCAAGAACCGCGTCACCGCGGACAGGCAGGCCCTGCTCCTCGAGGTGCGCGTGGAGTATGCGGACGGCTCGACGCAGGTCCTGGGAACCGGCGAGGACTGGCAGGTCACCGAGGACGGGCCGTGCCGCATGGCCTGCTTCTATGATGGCGAGACGTACGACGCCCGTGTGAGCCTGGACAATGCCGCCTGGCGCCCGGCCATGCGAGAGACCCTGCGGGTGAGCCCCGCGCTTGTCGCCGAGGACGGCGCACCCGTGCGTGCCCACGAGGTGATGAGCCCTGTGAGCTGCACAAAGGTGGGCGACGAGCTGGTCTATGACTTTGGGCAGAACTTCGCCGGAGTGGTTGACCTGGTGGTTAACGGGCACGAGGGCCAGACCATCACGGTGCGCCATGCAGAGATTCTGAAGCCAGACGGCACGCTCAACACTGACTTCCTGCGCACGGCCAAGGCAACCCTCACCTACGTGTGCCGAGAAGGGCGCCAGGAGTTCTCGCCGCGCCTCACCTACATGGGATTTCGCTACGTTGCGGTGAGCGGAGCGAGCGAGGGCGAGGTCGAGGTCCGCGCGCTCGCGCTCTACTCTGACCTGCGCACGACCGGCGAGTTTGCCTGCTCGGACGAGCGCCTCAACCGCTTGCAGGAAAACATCGTGTGGAGCTCGAAGTCCAACCTCATGGACATCCCCACCGACTGCCCGCAGCGAGACGAGCGCATGGGCTGGACCGGTGACATCGCGGTCTTTGCCCCAACGGCATGCTACAACTTTGATATGGGCCGCTTCCTGCGCAAATGGCTGCGCGACGTGCGCTCGGAGCAGTACCGCACGGGCGGCATCCCCGTAACGGTGCCGGCACAGGGCTTTGGCTTTCCCACCACCATCCCGCCTATGGCGGTGGACTTCTGGGGAGACGCCTGCGTCCTGGTGCCGTGGGCGCTCTACCAGGCCGAAGGTGACGTTGAGGTTCTCCGCGAGAACTTCGACACCATGAGGCGCTACGTCGACGCCTGCCGATTCTGGGCGGGCTTTGGCGTGGGCGACTACCGCTACATATGGCACACACCGGCGGTGCTCCACTTTGGCGACTGGGTTGCCCCCGACGTGCCCAAGATGGGCCAGTGGCAGGCGCGCAGCAAGTGGACGGCTACGGCAAGCCTCCAGCACACAAGCGCGCTGGTGGCCCGCATCGCAAGGATCCTCGGCGAGAATGACGCCGCCGAGAAGTACGGCCGTCTGAGCGCGCGCGTTGCCAGAGCGTACCGCAACGTCTTCACCAACGGCCACGGTAGGCTCAAGCAGGAGTTCCAGACTGCCTACGTGCTCCCCATCCAGTTTGGCATGCTCGAGGGAGACGAGCTGCGCGCGGCAGTGAAGCGTCTGTCTCAGCTGGTTGAGCAGGGCGGCTACCGCATTGGGACGGGCTTCCCTGGCACCCCGTACATCCTCTTTGCTCTGGCAGACAATGGCGAGAAGGACACTGCGTTTCAGATGCTCGAGTGCACGTCGTGCCCCTCGTGGCTCTACGAGGTGGTTCACGGCGCAACAACCATCTGGGAGCGCTGGGACGGCCTGGACGAGAACGGCAACTGTCCCATCGGCGATGACGGCACGGACATCATGATCTCGTACAATCACTACGCGAGCGGTGCGGTGGGAGACTTCCTCTACCGTCGCATTGCCGGCCTTGAGCCGCTTGAGCCGGGATACCGCAGGTCACGGGTGCAGCCGCTTGTTGGGGGAGGGCTTTGCTCCGCCCACGGTGCGGTCGAGACGCCCTATGGGCGGCTTGCCAGTAGTTGGAAGCTTGATGGCTCGTCCTTCTCGCTTGAGGTCGAGGTGCCCCTGGGCACCACCTGTGAGGTCGTGCTGCCCGACGGAAGCACGCGCGAGGTGGGGTGCGGTTCGTACGCGTTTTCATGCGAAGTGGAGGGTGCGCGATGAAGGGTCTTTCGTTCAACGAGGGATGGCAGTTCAGGCGGATTGCCCTTGAGGGCGAGAAGGACGAGCCGTTCGAGGAAGTCACGCTTCCCCACGACGCGATGATTGGCGAGACGCGCAGCCCGCAGGCGGTCTCGGCCCAGAACAGCGGCTGGTTTGAGGGACGCGACTACGAGTACGTCAAGACCTGGACCCCGTCAGAGGAGCTTGGCGGTAAGTTCCTCCTCCTCGAGTTCGAGGGCGTCTACCACCTGGCCCAGGTATGGATCGACGGCACGCTTGTTGCGGAGCGGCCGTACGGCTACACGAACTTCTACGTGGACCTTGCTGGGCTTGTGGAGCCCGGTAGGCCCTGCGAGCTGCGCGTTGTTGCAAAGAACTCCGACCAGCCCAACAGCCGCTGGTACTCTGGGGCCGGCATCTACCGTCCAGTCACGCTGTGGGTGGGCGAGCCGGTCCACCTGCGGCCCAATGGCATTGCCGTGCGGACGTTCTCGCTGGATGGCAGCCGTGCCTGCGTTGAGGTCTCGCTCGAGGCGAGCGGTCCCGGGCTGGCAACGGTCGAGCTTCTCCCCGAGGGCTCCCAGATGCCGGTGGCAGCTGGTAGCGTCGAGCTGGGCGAAGACGGAACCGGGGCGATGACGCTCGAGGTGCCGCAGCCCCGCACCTGGTCGCCGGACCATCCGGACCTCTATCGTTGCCACGTTGACCTTGCGGCAGGGGGGAATGTCGCCGATCGCGGCGAGACGCTCTTTGGCATCCGCACCCTTGCGTGGGGCGATGACGGGCTTCTCCTCAACGGTGACCGCATCGTGCTTCGGGGCGCCTGCATCCACCACGACAACGGCGTGCTGGGTGCTTGCGCCTTTGCCGATGCGGAGTGGCGCAAGGTCCTGCTCATGCGCGAGCAGGGCTACAACGCCGTGCGCTCTGCCCACAACCCTTGCTCGAAGGCGCTGCTCGACGCCTGCGACCACCTGGGCGTGCTGGTCATGGACGAGTACGTGGACCATTGGTACATCCACAAGACGCTCCACGACTACGTTGAGTACTTCGATGCGTGGTGGCGCCGCGATCTTGCCGACATGGTCGAGAAGGACCGCAACCACCCCAGCGTGGTGCTCTACTCGATTGGCAACGAGGTTGCCGAGACCGCCCAGGAGCGAGGCGTCCTTCTCACCCGCCAGATGGTCGAGCACCTGCACGTGCTTGATCCTACGCGACCTGTTACCTGCGGTGTCAACATCTTCTTTAACCTGCTGAGCTCGCTTGGGTTGGGGCAGTACTCCGACGAGAAGGCGCGGCGCGAGGCCGAGCAGGCCGCGCACCAGGGCGCAACGCCGCACCGCGCGGTGGGAAGCGAGTTCTACAACAGGTTGGCCGGGCTTCTCGGCGCGGGCTTCATGAAGAAGGGTGCCGCGCTGCCCGCATGCGACCGCGTCACGCGGGACGCCTTCGCCCAGATGGACGTTGCGGGCTACAACTATGGCATCGACCGCTACAGGCACGACCTTCGCGCATACCCGCACCGGCTGATCCTGGGCAGCGAGACCTTCTGCTCCGACGCCCAGCGATTTGCCGAGCTGGTCAAAAAGGAGCCGCGGCTTGTTGGCGACTTTGTCTGGGCCGGCATGGACTACCTGGGCGAGACGGGCGTGGGTGCCTGGGAGTACAACGACTACGCGCCGCGCGAGAGCGGATTTGGATGGCTTACGGCGGGGTCTGGGCGTGTGGATCTCACGGGCAAGCCGCTTGGCGAGGCACTCTACACGCGCGTTGCGCTTGCCGGTGAGACGGGCCCCTACCTGGCCGTCTGTCCCGTGAATCACACCGGGGAGCGCCACTCGCCAAGCGCCTGGAAGATGTCGAACGCCATCGAGTCGTGGAGCTGGGACGGCTGCGAGGGGAGAGCTGCCAACGTCGAGGTATACGCGCATGCGCACGCGGTGGCGCTGCTCCTTAACGGGCGCGAGGTGGGGCGGAGGCTCCTCAAGGGTTCTTGCGTGGCTCGCATGTCCTGCCGCTACGAGCCGGGGACGCTTGAGGCCGTTGCCTATGACGAGGACGGTCGCGAGCTGGGTAGGCGCTCGCTGAGAAGCGCGAGCGGCCAGACGGAGCTTCGAGCCGAGGTGGAGTATGCCGGCGTGCCGGGTGGGTTTGCGCGCCGCGACGTCTGGCACGAGGGCGCGGCAGCGGAGCCCGCGTGCGTTGGGGCCGGCAGGCTGGCCTTTGTGCGCGTGCGCTACACCGGGACAAACGGCGAGACCCGGTCGCTTGCAAGGGGCGTGCTGAGGGCCTCGGTCGAGGGCTGCGACCTTCTCGGCTTTGGATGCGCCTCTCCCTTCAACGAGGGGAGCTTTGTCACGGGAGAGACGCAGACCTACTTTGGCGAGGCGCTGGCGGTTGTGCGGCCGGTCTTGGGTTCGGATTGCGTGCGCCTCTCGGTCACCGATGGCGCGCTCGCGGCATCGGTGGAGCTGCCCGTCGCGTAGCTGTAAACCACGGCCGTCTTGCTGTTGGGGCTGCCGTCTCACCGCTGGGGCTGCGGGGCCATTTTCCGACATTTTGCGCACCACGAGGTGCCCATTCTGTCGAGAAGTGACCCCGCAGCCTTATGCGTTTGCTTGTGTCGGAATCCCTTCTCGCGCAGGCCCTTCTCACGGTGAGAAATAACCCCTCCGGCAATTGCTCGCCGGAGGGGACGGGGAAGGGAGGGACTTGTTCAGGTGGCAGATGCGCGGCTTGGCTGCCGCCCGTGGGACCTACGCGCGCTCCGCCTCGGGCGCCGCGCCCTCGTTGCGCTCCTTGAGGGCTGCCTGCTCCGCCGGGAGGTTCTTCTCGACCGTGAAGAAGAGGAGCAGGACTCCGCAGATAGCAAAGGCAACGGTCTCTACCCAGATGTAGCAGCTCGCGATTGCCGTCTGCGCGGCGGCGGTCTGCGCCGCAACGCCCAACGCGACGTCGGCGGCCTGGTCGTAGCCAACGCCAGCAAGGATTCCCGAGAAGACCGCGTTGCAGATGGGCGTGGCGGCCACGGCGATGCAGCTGTAGATCGACATGGTGAGGCCGTCGGTGCGGATGTGGTTCTTGTACTCGATGTGGTCGATTACGTCGGCGAGCATGGCAAGGATCATGTAGCCAAGCGGCGCGGACCCAAGGCACTTGATGGCAACGCCTGCGGCGACGGGCACAATGCTGCTCCCGCCAAGCCCGGCGATGATGCCGCCAATCACGCCCACGATCATGCCCACGATGCACACGCGCTGCTTGCCAAACTTGTTGCACAGCGGGATCACAAAGAGGATGGCCGCCGCCATGGGAAGCGCGCCCATGATGCTGAGCAGCGACTGCGACGCTCCCCACGCCTCGGCGGTGCCAAAGTAGCTGTTGTCCAGGACCCACTTGCAGAAGTACACCATCGAGCCGTTCTTGAAGGCGCCGCTGAACTGGTAGAGCAGGTAGGCAACGATGATCACCCACCACATGGGCTCGTGCGCTACAGAGGAGAGCTGGCGCGCGAGGGACGGTGCCTCCTTCTTCTCGCCCTCGGCCTGCGAGGCGCTTACCTCCTCGGTGATGCGCTCGCGCGTGAAGCGAAACTGCAGGTAGACGGTAATGAGGGTGAAGAGGGCGATGGCTGACATCGCAAGGAGCCAGAGGTTCTGGTCCTCTTTAAGGAAGAACGAGACGAGGATGGGGAAGACCATAGTGCCTGCGCCCATGACGCCAAAGCCCGCGATGTTGGTGAAGGAGGCCATGGTCCCGCGCTTCTCGGTGTCGCGCGTGGAGACGGCGACGAGGGTCGAGTTGGCGGTGTTGTAGATGGGGTAGGCAACCGAGTAGTACAGGTTGAAGGCGATGGCGATCCACACCATGCGCGCCATGCCTTCAAACGGCACAAAGAACATGAGGACCGTGGACACGGCAAGCGTGAGGGCCGAGAGCAGGATCCACGGGCGCGCCTTGCCGGCAAGGCAGTGCGTGCGCTCGATGAGCTGGCCCACCATGAGGTTGGCTATGACGATAAGAACGGTCGAGACGAGCTGCAGCGCCGTGAGGAACGAGAGGTCAAGGCGCAGAACGTCCGTAAAGTAGTTCTGCAGCTGGCTCGTGAAGATGCCGGAGGCGAGAAGTCCGCCAAAGGGCCCAAGGAAGTACCCAAAGATCACCTCGGGCGGCGTGACCCGGTCGCGCTTTGCAAGCGAGCTGGTAAACGGGCTCTCCCAGAGCCCGTTGCTCTTTTGCGGGGCTGTTGCTTTCTCGGCCATGTGATCCCCCTGTCAGGCTGTGGACCAGAGGTCCAACAATGATGACAAATTCGACAGATACTTGTTATGGGATATGTTAACAAGATTCTGGATAAACGTGAAAGCTATTTGCAGACGGTCGGGTTCTCCCGGTGACAGGTTTTCTGGAGAGGAGCCTCATGCCGATTAGAAAACAATTACCAACGTTTAGCGAAATTTTGGGATGAATTACCAAATTCCTGCTTGGAAGCCGGGAACAGGCAGGTATTGTAGACGCCAACAGGGGGGCTAGACCAACATTCAGGGAGGCACCATGGCTTCGCGCCATCTGGCAATAGACATTGGGGCGTCAAGCGGTCGCGCCATCGTGGGCGAGCTTGACGAGACGGGCCGCCTGCGGCTCACCGAGGTCCACCGCTTTGAGAACGGCCTTGTGCAGCGCGCGGGGCATCTGTGCTGGGACATCGACGCCCTGTGGGAGAGCGTCCTTCACGGCCTCACTGCCGCGCACGAGCGGGGCCTCACACCCACCACGGTAGGCATCGACACCTGGGGCGTGGACTTTGTCCTGCTCGATGCCCAGGACCGTCGCCTTGGCGATGCCGTGGGCTACCGTGACGCGCGCACCCAGGGCGTTCGCGAGGAACTCGAGCGCACGGGCGTACTGCCCTTCTCGGAGCACTACGCGCGCACGGGCATACAGTACCAGCCGTTCAACACGGCCTACCAGCTCTGCGCCCTCAGGCGCGAGCACCCAGAGCAGCTTGCCTCCGCCCGCACCTTCCTCATGGTGCCCAACTACCTCAACTTCCTGCTCTGCGGCGAGAAGGCCAACGAGTACACCAACGCGTCCACGACGGCGCTGGTGGGGGCAACCTCGCGCGACTGGGACCGCGACCTTCTCGCCCGCCTGGGGCTTCCAGCAGACATCTTCCTGCCTGCATGCATGCCGGGCTGCTCGCTGGGCCACCTGCGTCCCGATGTCGCGCGCCGCGTGGGCTTTGACGCCGAGGTGGTGCTCCCCGCCACGCACGACACGGGCTCGGCCTTCCTGGCCGTTCCCGTGCGAGACGACCACGCGGCCTTTCTCAGCTCCGGCACCTGGAGCCTCCTGGGCACGGAGCTCGCGGCGCCCGTGACCACGCCCGCGAGCGCGGCGGCAAACTTCACAAACGAGGGTGGCTACCAGGCACGATATCGCTACCTCAAGAACATCATGGGCCTCTGGATGATCCAGTGCGTGCGGCGCGAGTCCGCGCGCCCGGACGGCACCCTTCCTAGCTGGGGCGAGCTTGTCTCTGCCGCCGAATTCGCCCACAGGCAGGGTTTCCGCGCGCTTGTGGACGCGGAGGACGCGCGCTTCCTCTCGCCGCGCTCGATGGTGGCCGAGGTCCGCTCTGCATGCTCAGACGCCGGCCAGCCGGTGCCCGCCACGACGGACGAGGTTGCGTGCGTGGTCTACGATTCCCTGGCCGCAGACTACGCGCGCACCGTGCACCAGATGGAAGGGCTTACCGATACCTCGTTTACCAGCGTGAACATTGTTGGCGGGGGCTCCGCTAATGCCTACCTCAACCAGACCACGGCCAACGCCTGCAACCTTCCGGTCTATGCCGGTCCCACCGAGGGCACGGCTCTTGGCAACCTCATCGTGCAGATGATCCACGCGGGCGAGCTTGAGGACCTCGCGTCCGCCCGCGCGGCTATAGCAAGCAGCTTTGACATCAAGGAGGTACTACCCCATGAATGACTCAGGTATCGCCGCCTACGAGGCGGCCCGCGCGCGCTATGCAGCCTACGGTATTGACACCGAGGCCATTCTCGCACGCCTGGCGGCAAAGCCCATCTCCATGCACTGCTGGCAGGGCGATGACGTGCAGGGCTTTGACCAGGGCGATAACCCCGCCTCGGGCGGCATCATGACCACGGGCAACTATCCCGGCCGCGCCCGCAACTTCGAGGAGCTCACGGCGGACTTCGCCTACGCCGCAAGCCTCATCCCCGGCGCCAAACGCGTGAACCTGCACGCAAGCTACGCGGTCTTCTCGGACGAGAACCCCTGGCACGACCGCGACCAGCTCACCTACGAAGACTTCCGTCCCTGGGTCGAGTGGGCGCGCGAGCAGGGCTTTGGCATCGACTTCAACCCCACGTTCTTCTCGCACCCGCGCGTGAACCACGGCCTTACGGTGAGCTCCCCGGATGCGGAGACCCGCGAGTTCTGGATTCGCCATGGCATCTGCTGCCGCCAGATTGCCGAGAGGATCGGCGAGGAGCTAGACGACGAGGTCCTTCTCAACTTCTGGATCCCCGACGGCCTGAAGGATACCCCAACCGACCGCTATGGCCTGCGCAAGAACCTGGTGGATGCGCTTGACCGCATCTATGCCGAGCCCGCGCCGCACGTGGTGGACGCCTTCGAGCAGAAGGTCTTTGGCCTGGGCGTCGAGGGCTTCACGGTGGGAGACCAGGAGCTCTACGAGGGCTGGGCTGCGCGCCACGGTGGGAGCGCCTGCGTGCTTCTCGACACCGGCCACTTCAACCCCACCGAGGACGTCGCGGACAAGCTCTCGGCGCTGGCGATCTTCTTTGACCATCTGCCGCTGCACGTGACGCGGCCCATGCACTGGGACTCGGACCACGTGACCCTCTTCAACGACGACCTGCGCGAACTTGCCGGCGAGATCGTGCGCGTGCCGGGTGCTTGGGAGAAGTCGATGATTGGCATGGACTTCTTCGACGCAGCCATCAACCGCATTGGCGCGTGGGCCTGTGGCATGCGCTCCATGGAGAAGGCCCTGCTCTTCCAGCTGCTCCAGCCAAACGACCAGCTCAAAGAGATGCAGGACACCTTCCAGGACTCGCGCAAGATGATCGTGCTCGAGCAGTTCAAGTGCATGCCGTTTGGCGACGTCTGGGACGAGTACTGCCGCCGCGAGGGCGCGCCGCTCGAGGGCGAGCTTTGGGACAAGGTCAAGTCGTACGAGGACAACGTTCTAAGCGCCCGCGCATAGGTGCCGGCGAGAAGGGAAAACACTCATGGCAATGGTTGATCTGGACTTTGTTAAGGCATACGTGCGCATGTGCAACGATGGCTGGCTCCAGGGCTGGCACGAGCGCAACGGCGGGAACCTCACGTATCGTCTGAGCGAGAAGGACGTCGAGGCGGCGCGCCCGTTCTTTGGCGAGCCCCGCGAGTGGCACGAGATTGGCGTTGCCCTGCCCAACCTGGCGGGGGAGTACTTTGTGGCGACGGGCTCGGGCAAGTACCTGAGAAACGTGGCGCTTGACCCCGAGGCAAACATTGGCATCTGCGAGTTGGACGAGAAGGGCGAGCGCTGGCGCGTTGTGTGGGGCCTTCCTGGCAGCGTCCCCACGAGCGAGTTCCCCACGCACCTCATGAACCACAGCGTGCGCAAGCGCGTGACCGACGGCACCAACCGCGTGATCTACCACTGCCACGCCACCAACGTGATTGCGCTCACCTATGTGCTGCCACTCACCGACCGCGACTTTACGCGCGCGCTTTGGCAGAGCGCCACGGAGTGCCCGGTGGTCTTCCCCGAGGGCGTGGGCGTGGTGCCGTGGATGGTCCCCGGCGGCGTTGACATTGCGCGTGCCACGAGCAAGAAGATGGAGACCTACCAGGCCGCAATCTGGGCTATGCACGGCCTTTTCGTGAGCGGTCCTGACTTTGACACCGCGTTTGGGCTTGCGCACACCATCGAGAAGAGCGCTGACGTCTACGTGCGCGTTCTCTCCTGCGGCGGCGTGAGGCAGACCATCACCGACGACGACCTGCGCGCCATTGCGCGCGACTTTGGCGTGACGCTCAACCCGGCGATGCTCTAGCGAGGTTCGGCGCTTCCTCTCGCCCCCTCTCGCCCCCTCTCGTTCTTTATCGGTATCCGTGAAAAGCTCTCTTCGCGACCTGGGCAAACGTTGGCCTCGTTTCACAGATACCGATAAAGAACGAGAGGGGGCGAGCACCGGCGAGCGTGGCGAGCGCCGGAGGCCAAGCTAGTCGACCGGCATCGAGACGACAATGAGCCTGGTGTCCCCCTCCGTGCTGGAGCTGACCGACCCACGATGCGCGTCGACCACGCGCCTGGCCAGGCGATCCAGGTCAGAGTGCGCGCCGTGCATCTCGACCTCGCGCTGCTCTGCCTCGTAGCCCTGCGCTGACATCGTGACCATGTCCCCGCGTCGTCTCACGATGAAGGAGATGTCGCGTTGCGTGGGGTCGCTAACCCGGCGCACCTGGCTGATCATGAGGTCAAGCACCCCGCCAACCAGTACGTATATCTCGGCCGGTCCCAGGAAGGCAAGCGCCTCGCCGTCCGCAATTGGCGAGAGGCTCATCCCGTTTGACTCGCAGACAAGGCTCTTCTCGGTGAGTACGGTGTCCAGCGCCTCGTTTCCCGTGCGGATGATGGCGTCGTAGTGGTTGACCTCGCTCACCATCTGGACGAGCAGGTCGTTCACCTGAGGGTTGTCGAGCGCGCCCATCTGGCGGGCGGCCTCGGTGGTGCTGCGGACAATGTCGTGCATGCGTCGGTTGACGGCCTCGATGGAGAGCCTGCTCTCCTCGTACTGCCGGCTCCGCTCCTCGAGGATGTGCCGGTCGACCGCCGCCTCGGTCTCCAGGCGGGACCCCACCAGAGAGCGGTACTCAAAGGCGAGCAGGAAGGCGCAAAAGGCCAGGTGGACGCAGCGCAGCGCTAGGATGGTCGAGGGTTCCAGCCCCTGGGACTCGAGCTGCTTGAGAAGGACGTCCAGCCCAATCACCGCAAGGATGCACATCCCAAAGGCGGGGAGCATGCGCCTGTCCGCCACCAGCTCGAGGCGTCCCCTTCGCACCGGACGAACAAACAGCAGGTAGAAGGCGATATACGTGACGAGAAGGACCAGGTCGTCGGGAATGGCGGCGAGCGGGCCGACCTGCGTTAGCCGCGCCGTGTCCTGGAGGATTCCCTGCACGCCGGTAGCGAACCCCTGCGCGGTGTAGCCGGCAGAGGAGCAGAAGAAGGCAGTCCAGACAGACGTCGAGAACACCGCCCACACCGACGCCGCCGAGAGCAACAGCAGCGCGGCAAAGGTGAGGAGGTAGCCGGCAACGTCGATCGTCTCCTCTCCCCATGATGCGACGAGGTGCAAGGCGACGGGTGAGAGGAGGACGGCCACGAGAGCCACGCGCAGGGGGAGGGGCACCTTGCGCGTTGGCAGCGCGTCCGCAAGAAGAAAGATGGGAACCTCGATCTGCAGCATGAGCCAGAGCGGTCCGAGCACGTTGCTCGCCCCGGTCATCTGGTCCCTCCCTGGGTGCCAAAGAACGCGTTGACCTTCTCGACAACAGATTCCCTTATGGTGCGACCGATGGCGAAGGCGGTCCCGTCGAGCAGCACGACCTCCGAGGACCTGTAACGCTTGATCTGCGCCATGTTGACGATGGTTCCCCTCGATATGCGCACGAACTGCATCGCGGGCAATCGATCCTCCACCAAGGCAAGCGTGCCCCGTTCGCATATCGTCTGCCCGTTGGCGAGATGGAACAACAGGTCATGACCGTGCGAGTCGATGTAGGCAATCTCCGAAACCCTCACAACGGTAATCCCGCCCTGGGTCTTGAGCACCAGGGAGTGCGAGGCGTTTCTCTCCATCACGCGGAGCGCCTTGTCCATGCGCATGCAGAACGCGCCGTAGCTCACGGGCTTCACCATGAAGTCCAAGGCGTCCACCTCGTAGCCTCGGACCGCAAACTGGGCGAGGTTGGTTACAAAGATGATGGGCGTGGTGGTGTCGAAGGTCCGCATGAGCGTCGCTGCTTCCATGCCGTCCAGGCCAGGCATTTCGATGTCCATGAGGATGAGGTATGCCTTGTCAGAAAGCTCCGCCAGCGAGCGGGCGGAATCCTGCCAGGTAACGGCAAGCTCCACGTCATGCTCGCGTGCGTAGCGCCTTATGTGGGCGAGAAGTGACTGCGCGGAAACCGGCGAGTCCTCAAGAAGCAGCACCTGATACACCAAAGCTCCCTTCGCGCGACAAACCCGATGGTACACGAGCTAGGCACTGCCGCCCGCCATTCTCGACAAGCGGCCACTGGCGAGCAACGCCATGTCGTTCGAAGCCAAAATGCTACTGGTCGCGTCGAGGTCAAGGCGCGCTGCTATAGGCGATGGAGGATGACCCTCGGAAGGTTGCGGGGTGGGACCCGCATTCGTATGAGGAGGGAATATGGCATCAACTAGCAGGAGGAACTTTATTCTTTCGTCTGCCTTGGCGGCGGCCTCGGCCACGATGCTCACGGCATGCGGGACCTCGGGCGAGGCGTCTGACGGCAAGCTGCCGGCGGCAGACTCGTACCCCATCAAGCCGGATGCCTCCGGCACCAAGGCCAAGTGGAGCGAGGAGGAGAAGGACGGCTACAACCTGATTACGCAGGACGGCGGCGCGACCCTCTCGTACAGCCCCGAATCTGGCCTGGGGATCATCCAGGTGGATGGCTATGCGTTCAAGGACCTCAACGGCAACGGCGTTCTCGACCTTTTCGAGGACTGGCGTCAGAGCCCCCAGGACCGTGCGGCTGCATGGGCGAAGGAGCTCTCGGTCGACGACGAGCTGCCGCTTATGCTCCATTCCTCCATCATGGTCGAGGAGGCCAAGGACCTTACCGCCGGCGGTGATATGGCCGTGAGCAACCAGTTTGACCTGGGAGTCCGCACGGCGCTGAGTTTTGCCGTCCAGGGTGACGGCAAGTCGCAGTCCGATTGGAACAACGCCTGTCAGGCCTACTGCGAGGCCAAGCCCAACAGCATCCCGTTCAACCTTTCGACCAACCCGCGCGACTTTGGCAAGTTCCCAACGAACCTCTCGCTGGCCGCGAGCTTCGACCCCGAGCTCGCCAAGTCCGTCGCCGACCAGATTGCGAAGTGCTACCGAGCCGTGGGCGTCACCTGCCTGCTCGGTCCCCAGATCGACATGTGTGGCGAGCCCAGGTGGAGCCGCATCACCGGTGCCTTTGGCGAGGACCCCGCGCTTTCGCGCGACCTTACGCGTGCCACCATCGACGGCCTGCAGTCCACCTACGTCGACGGCAAGGACACCGGTTGGGGCATGGAGTCCGTTGGAACCCAGATGAAGCACTTCCCGGGCGACGGCGCCGGCGAGTCGGGCCGCGAGGCGCACGGCGACTTTGGCAAGTTCAACGTCTACCCCGGCGACAACTTCAAGGCAACGCTCGTGAACTTCCTCGATGGCGGTCTGAACCTCGATGACTCCACGAGCCAGGCCTCCGGTGTCATGACGTCGTACTCCATCGCGTACTCGAAGGACGAGGAGTACGGCGAGCTTGTTGGTTCGGCATACTCCAAGTTCAAGATCGGCATCTTGCGCGACCAGTGCGGCTACGACGGCCTGATCTGCTCGGACTGGGGCGTGACGGACGACCCCGGCGGCTTTGTCTCCACCCCATGGGGCGTGGCCGGCCTCACCAAGCCCGAGCGCTTCAAGAAGATCCTGGACTGTGGCCTCGACCAGATTGGTGGTGGCTCTGACCTCGAGTCGCTCAAGGCGGCCTACGACATGCTCGTGAGCGAGCTTGGACAGGACGGTGCAGATGAGCGCATCCGGGAGTCCGCGCGGCGCATCCTCGTCACCTATTTCGAGCCCGGCCTGGTCGACAACCCCTACACCGACTCGAAGGCGGCCGTCAAGCTGCTCGAGGGCGATGAGCTTGCCGCAACTGCGCGCGACGCCGCCGACAAGTGCGTCGTCCTTCTCAAGAACGAGGGCAACGTGATCTGCGAGCGCTCCCAGAAGCCCAAGGTCTACGTGCCGGTGAAGTACACGCCTGCTCAGGCGGCCGGTGCCACGGGCAACATGGCGACGGGTGCCACGATGAAGCTCCCCATCGATGCGACCAAGGTCGCGGACTGCCTTGACATCGTGAGCGACACCATTGGCGACCCCACCGGCCCTGCCGACCAGGACGGGAAGCCCACGTACCAGGAGTCTGACCTCACCCGCCTGACCGCCGAGCAGGTAGCCGACTGCGACTTCGCCATCGTCTTTGTCGACTCGCCCGCCACGGGCGACGGCGCCATTCCCAACGGTGACGGCTCCTACACCTACGTGCCCAAGACGCTCCAGTACCGCACCTACACCGCAGACGGCGCAAACGTGCGCAAGACCTCGATCGCGGGCGACAAGCTCGCGGACGGCAGCCAGGAGAACCGCGCGTACTTCGGCCAGTCCGCGACCGCCCAGAACGAGAGCGACCTCGACTCCATCCTCAACACCGTCGAGCTCATGGCCGGCAAGCCCGTGGTGGTTGTCATCAACGCCAGCACGCCCATGGTCTTCTCGGAGTTCGAGGACAAGGTCCAGGGCATCGTGATGCACTTCGGCGCGGCCGATCTTCCGCTTGCCGACATCCTTGGCGGCAAGGTCGAGCCGAGTGGCCTCCTGCCCCTGCAGCAACCCGCGGACATGGATACCGTCGAGGCGAACGACGAGGACGTGCCGCGCGACCTTACGTGCCATGTTGATTCGGCGGGCAATACCTACGACTTTGGGTTCGGTCTCAACTGGAAGGGCGTCATCGATGACGACCGCGTGACGACCTACGCCAAGGTCCCCCCGGTCACGGAGCCCCAGACCGTCTCGGTCCAGCTGTAGAAACGCCCGGGCAGGCAGAACCCAGCAAGCGACGAAAAGCGCGGCGCTCCATCGATCCCGGTGGGGCGCCGTTCCCTCTCCCCGTTCTTTATCGGTATCTGTGAAATGGGGCTGGCGTTTGCCCAGGTCGCGAGAATCGCTTTTCACAGATACCGATAAAGAACGGGGGTGGTGCCGCCACTCTACTCGCCAAGCCGCTCCATTACGTCGTGGCGCCAGTCAAGGAAGCTGCCCACCGAGCACACAAGCAGCGTTATCCCCAGCGTTACGGCATACGTCGCGAGCATCTCCTGGGGTGCCATCAGGACAAACGCCGCCGAGAGGCCGAGAAGCACCGCCATCGTGGCGTTGAAGGCAACGGAGGTACCGCCCGCCGTACGTGTCGCCGCCTTCTGCGCGTACGACCAGGCGGCTGCCCCAAGCGCGATACCAAATGCCAGGCTCGCGTATACATAGAGCGCGTCGGGCTTCACCAGCGTGAGCACAAAGACGACAAGGGCAACTATGAAGGCAAAGATGCGTGGCCCCTCTCGGCGCGTGTTCCAGTCGCTCGTCCTGAGGCGCGCCAGCATCTCAACAAAGAGCGCAATCACCCCGCAGAACATAGCCAGCGTAAGTGCCAGGGGAATGGCAATGCGGTTGAGCATGATGAGAAGGACGCCGCCCGCCGCAAGCTCGGAGTCGGTGAGCGAGGATGTCGCATACTGGGCAAGGTTCGCTCCCTTCGAGTGCCCGCCCACAATCACGTGCCTGCCTTCCGCGGCAGCGCGCGTAAGCGCGTCTCGCAGGTACCTCTCGGCCTTCTCCTGGGCCGGAATGCGCCGATAGCCCAGCTCGAAGTCCTCGCGCCAGCCAAGGACGGTGTCATCTGTTCCCCGGAAGGCAACAAATACCGGGCCATCTGGGAGCACATATTCGGTTGCCGAGAACTGCGTGTCGTCGTCATAGGGCGTGGCATCCGCGTAGCAACGGGCGATGACACTGCCAAAGCGTGCCGTGGATGCCGCCTCGTCAAAGAACCCCTCGCCGGCGTCGCCCGGCCCCTTGGGGTGCATGTCCGAGACAAGGGAGAGGCACTTCGCCAGCGTGATTCCCTGGTCTTCGGCTGCCTCGGCGATGCGCGAGAGGTCAAAGTAGGCAAGCTTGCAGAGAACGAGCGCATCCACATGGTTCACTGCCGCGTACGAGAAGGGCACGTCGCCTCGCCAGCGAAGGTATGACTGGATGTTCTCGCCAAACTTCACGAGGGCCTCTCGAGATAAAACACGGCCTTACTGCTTGCCGTCACCCTTGCTGTTGGACGCACGGCGCGCCATGTCCTCAAGCTCGCCTGCGGCGTCGTTGGCCTTGCTGCGCCACTCGGCGACCTTGGCCTTGTTGTGGGCGTTCTCGTACTGGGTGGCAATGAGCAGCGCGAGCCGCATGCGCTGCTGCGGCCCCTTTGCCTCCTCGTATTGCTTCTCCATCTCGGGGATGTGGCTCGTGTCGTTCTCGGCGAAGATCTCCCACATGAGGCGCGACTCCTCTGCCACGGGCTTCTCGGCGGTCTTCTCGATCTCCTCGAGCAGTGGCTTGGCGTCCTTGTAGCGCTCGTGCTCCATGTAGAAGCGGTAGGCCTTCACCACGGCCTCGCTACGCTGGTTCTTGGACGAGCGCATGGTGAGCAGGACGTCGAACTGCCGAGAAGCGCCCTCGACGTCGTCCTTCACGAGGTAGGCGTTGAGCTTCATGTACCCCCTGTTGAACGGTGGGTAGAGCCACTTGGAGCTGGGCTTGTCGAGAAGATTGAGCGCCTCGTCGCAGTGGCCCTCGCGCAGGAGCAGCGCGTACTTGTTGAGGCGCGTGCTCCGCATGATTTGCTCCACGATGAAGTAGGCTGCGGCAACGGCGATAAGCGCGATGGTGATGGGGTTGAACTGCATGGGGCCTCCGCACGACGTCGGTTTACTGCACCCACCAGTGTAGCCCCGCAATGAGACAAAGGATGAGACAAAGGGACAGTCCCTTTGTCTCACTGGCTCCCAAAATTGGGAGGTTGGCTCGCAAAATTGGGAGGTAGGCTATACTGCTCTACATTGGCCGTTGCAAAGGAGCTTCCATGTACCAGCGCAGCATAGTCGCCACTCTCTCCCAGCGCATGTCAGAGCCGCGTCGCTTCCTGCAGATTCTCATCGGCCCTCGCCAGACGGGCAAGACAACTGCTGTAACCCAGGCGCTTAAGCAGATTGATATCCCATATCTCTACCGAGAGGTGGGGGAGCACGGTGAGTCGCCTGATTGGATACGTGCACAGTGGTATCAAGCGAGGTCCCTGGTGAACGATGCCAACGCCTGCGCGCTTCTCGTGATAGATGAGATTCAGTACGTCAAAGGGTGGGCCGATGCGGTAAAAGCGTTGTGGGACGAGGACGCTCGCACTGGTATTGACCTGCGCGTTGTTCTTACCAGTTCGTCGGCTACCCTGCTCAAGAGTGGGATGGGCGAGTCGCTTGCTGGCCGCTTCGAACTTATCCGCTGCACGCATTGGACGTATGGCGAGTGTCGCGATGCCTTTGGCTTCTCGCTTGACGATTTCTTGTTCTTTGGTGGGTATCCCGGAGCTGCAGGGCTTCGCGAAGACGTGTCGCGTTGGGCTTCATATGTCACTGACGCAATCATCGAGCCGTCGATAGCAAAGGACGTGCTTGCGCTTGAGGACGTGCGCAATCCCGCCCTGCTGCGACGCCTGTTCTATCTTGGCGCTCCTTATTCGGCGCAGGAAGTGTCGTATCGTAAGCTCCTAGGACAGCTTGATGGCCGTGGCAATACCGCGACCATAGCCCACTACCTGGAGCTTCTCGCTCAGGCTGGCATGATGTCAGGTATCTTGAAGTACGATCCAAAGCTGTTGCGCAAGCGCTCTAGCTCTCCTCGTCTGCTTGTCCACGATACGGCTCTCATGACAGCTGCATATGGATCGCGCAGAACACGATTGCTAGAGGATCCGGACCTAAAGGGGCGCCTTGTCGAATCGGCTGTAGGCGCATACCTTATCGCACGGTCCCAGGTCGAGGGCTTCTCGCTCAATTGGTGGCGTGACGGGTCGAATGAGGTCGACTTTGTCGTGAGCAACGAGCGACAGGTCCTGGGCATCGAAGTTAAGAGTGGAAGAATCAAGTCGACTGGTGGACTGACCGCGTTCGTCCTTCGGTACCCCGAGGCACGGACGCTCATTGTTGGGTCTGCCGAGTGCACGCTTGAGGACTTCCTTCTTGGCCGGGTTCCTCTATTGGAGGGATAACATGGCAAAGGTGACGCTCAAGGACATCGCGCGAGAGGTAGGGCTTTCGCCCGCCTCGGTGTCTCTCGTTCTCAACAACCGACCGTGTCGCGTGAGCGAGGAGAACCGACGTCGCATTAAGGAGGTCGCGCGCCGCAAGCATTACATCCCCAACCAGATCGCCCGCAGCCTCGTGATGCAGCAGTCGCGCTCGTTTGGGCTGGTCGTGCCCAACATCCAGAGCCGCTACTTTGCCTCGCTTGCCAACAACCTCGAGATTCTCTGCCGCGAGAGGGGATACCTGCTGCTCATCACCAACTCCGTGGGTTCCTCCGAGAGCGACGCCGAGCTGGTTCGCCTGCTGGTGAACCGCGGGGTGGATGGCATCTTCCTTGTGGTCTCGGACGAGTTCACCACCGATAAGGAGCTGATAGATGACCTTACGCAGCTGCCCGTTCCGCTTGTGATGGTTGACCGTTTTATCGACGGTGTGAGCTGCGACCGCGTGCGCTACGACAACGAGCTTGGCGGCTACCTGGCCACGGACCACCTGCTGCGCCACGGTCACCGACGTGTGGCGTGCATCATCAACCCCGGCTCAAATACCGGGCGGCTGCGTCTCTCGGGCTATCGTCGCGCGTTGGACGAACATGGCATTGCGTTTGACCCCGCGCTGGTCTTCGAGAGCGACTACTACATTTCCGATGCCTGGCAGGCGGCCGAGGGACTTCTCGCAACGGATGCAACGGCGGCATTCGCGAGCAGCGACAACATTGCGCTGGGGCTGCTCAAGCGCGTGTACGAGCGCGGCCTTCGCGTGCCGGGAGACCTCTCGGTGGTGAGCTACGACAACAGCGCGGCGGACTCGCTCTTCGAGCCGGCGCTCACCTCCATCGAGCAGAACGTGCCGGCAATCTCCGAGGTCGCGGTGCAGATGATGCTCGCACGGGTAGGGGAACACGCCGAGGACGCTGACGTTGCGGCGCCGATCGAGCGAATGCTCACTCCACGGCTGGTCGAGAAGGACAGCGTCCGGGCGCTGTAAGGTCGTCGAGTGACGGTGACGCGCGGCCTGTTGGCGCGAATTGACGGTTGGGCTACGGTATTTCTCGGTGCCCCAAAGTATCCGGCGGTTCGATATTTTATAAACCGCAGGTCAGCGAATTGCTCTCTCTGCGGTGACGTATAAGGGACTTAACCAAAACTGCTGCCAACCGGAAGTTGCTTTGTGTGAGATCTGGTACTTCGGGACTGTCGTGCTCTTTTCGGCGGAGTTTAGCTCCATTTCTTAAAACGGTTTTGCGCCAACTGGGGAAACGTAAGGGGCGTTTAAGAAATGGAGCTAAACTCCGCGAAGAGCATGGTGGATGTGGGGCGGGCGGCAGACAGGTTCGTTTGCGCAGCGGACTGCGTCGCGCCTGAGGGCAAGTTATCGCAACAATTCCGTACAAAAGGAGCTCTCCGGCACGGCTCTGGCGCTCGAACGTGCGCTGTCGCAGGGATTCCGTATGAGACGTTCGATCGAGCGTCGTTTTTCGCCGGAGGGGAAGTTCTCGAAGTGGCGTC
This sequence comes from Atopobiaceae bacterium, assembly GCA_902834555.1. Lineage (GTDB taxonomy): Bacteria > Actinomycetota > Coriobacteriia > Coriobacteriales > Atopobiaceae > Tractidigestivibacter. The sequence goes on along the minus strand of CADFJN010000011.1, from coordinate 2,844 downwards.
GTACAAAGCCACGCTTTAGGCGTAATTGTGCAGAACTTGCGGCGCAGCCGAGAATTCCCGTTCCTTCTCGTCAAGGTAAATCGTTTTACCAACTACACTCTAGTTCGAGCAACAAACAACAAGTAGGCGAGCGGTGCCAAAGGGCCGCTCGAGTGGCGGTGCCGAGGGCCCGCCAGTGAGAGGAGAGAGAATGGCTCAGCCTGTGTTGGGAACTCCCTGGAAGAAGCTCAACGGCCCGGTGAGCGAGGACGAGATCGCGTGGGTCGACAAGTACTGGCGCGCCGCCAACTACCTGTCCGTTGGCCAGATCTATCTGCGCTCCAACCCCCTCATGCGCGCGGACTTCAAGAACCAGGACGGCCCCGACGGCTTCACCCGTGAGGACGTCAAGCACCGCCTCGTTGGCCACTGGGGCACCACGCCCGGCCTGAACTTCCTCTTCGGCCACGTGAACCGCCTCATCCGCGACCACCAGCAGAACGCCATCTTCCTCATGGGCCCCGGCCACGGCGGACCTGCCGGCACTGCGCAGTCCCTGCTCGACGGCACCTACCGCGAGACTCGTCCCGACATCACCGATGACGAGGCCGGCCTCCAGAAGTTCTTCCGCCAGTTCTCCTACCCCGGCGGCATCCCCAGCCACTACGCGCCCGAGACCCCCGGCTCCATCCACGAGGGCGGCGAGCTGGGCTACGTGCTCTCCCACGCCTACGGCGCCGTGCTCGACAACCCCAGCATGCTCGCGGTTGCCGTGGTTGGCGACGGCGAGGCCGAGACCGGCCCGCTTGCCACCAGCTGGCAGACGAACAAGTTCATGGACCCGCTGACCGACGGCATCGTCCTGCCGATCCTGCACCTCAACGGCTACAAGATCGCCAACCCCACCATCCTCGCCCGCATCTCTGACGGCGAGCGCGACGAGTTCTTCCGCGGCATGGGCTACCACCCGTACAACTTCGTCGCCGGCTTTGACGAGGAGGACCACGCCTCCATTCACCGTCGCTTTGCCACGCTCCTCGAGGCCGTCTTCGACGAGATTTGCGACATCAAGCGCCGCGCGGCCGCTGGCGAGGCGTCCCGCCCGTTCTATCCCATGATCATCTTCCGTACCCCCAAGGGCTGGACCTGCCCCAAGGAGATCGACGGCAAGAAGACCGAGGGTTCCTGGCGTGCGCACCAGGTGCCCCTGGCGTCCGCCCGCGACACCGAGGCCCACTTTGAGGTCCTCAAGGGCTGGCTCGAGTCCTACGAGCCCGAGGGCCTCTTTGACGAGAAGGGCGCCATCCGTCCCGAGGTCACCGAGTTCATGCCCGAGGGCGAGCTGCGCCTGGGCGCCAACCCCAACACCAACGGCGGCAAGCTCCTCGAGGACCTCAAGCTCCCCGAGACGTCCGAGTACGAGATCGACGTCAAGAACGGCGGCCACGGCTTTGGTGCCACCGAGGCTACGCGCGTGCTGGGCGAGTACACCGCCGAGCTCATCAACAACAACCGCGACAAGTTCCGCATCTTTGGCCCCGACGAGACGGCTTCCAACCGTCTGCAGCCCAGCTACCAGGTGACGGACAAGCAGTGGTTCAACGGCGACCTCAACGACGACCCCGCCAACGACGAGCACCTTGCGCCTGTGGGTAACGTCATCGAGCAGCTCTCCGAGCACCAGTGCGAAGGCCTTCTCGAGGGCTACATCCTCACCGGCCGCCACGGGCTGTGGTCCAGCTACGAGTCGTTCGTGCACATCGTCGACTCGATGGTCAACCAGCACTGCAAGTGGCTCGAGGCCACCGTGCGCGAGATCCCTTGGCGCAAGCCCATCTCCGGCCTCAACATGCTGCTCTCCAGCCACGTTTGGCGCCAGGACCACAACGGCTTCTCGCACCAGGACCCCGGCTTTGTCGACGTGCTTCTCAACAAGACGTTCAACAACGACCACGTGGTGAACATCTACTACCCCGCCGACGCCAACCTGCTGCTGGCCGTGGCCGAGCGCTGCTACACGTCCACCAACTGCGTGAACGCCGTCTTTGCCGGCAAGCAGCCCGCCCCCACGTGGGTCACGCTCGACGAGGCCCGCGAGGAGCTCGCGGCCGGCGCCGCCGAGTGGAAGTGGGCGTCCAACACCGCCGACGGCGAGGAGCCCGACATCGTCCTCGGCTGCTGCGGCGACGTTCCCACGCAGGAGACCATGGCCGCCCTAGAGCTTCTCGACAAGCTGGGCGTCAAGTGCCGCCTGGTCAACGTGGTCGAGCTGCTCAAGATCCAGAACGCCTCCGAGAACGACGAGGCCCTTTCTGACGAGCAGTTCACGGAGCTCTTCACGGCCGACAAGCCCGTGCTCTTTGCCTTCCACGCCTATCCTGGCACGGTCCGCCGCCTCATCTGGGACCGCCCGAACCACGACAACTTCCACGTCCACGGCTACGAGGAGCAGGGCTCCACGACCACGCCGTACGACATGCTGCGCCTGAACCACATGGACCGCTGGGCGCTTGCCGCCGACGCGCTGCGCATTCTGGATGCCGAGAAGTGGGCCGACCAGATCGCCGAGTGGGAGCAGTTCCGTCAGGACGCATTCCAGTTTGCCGTCGACAACGGCTACGATCACCCCGCCTTCACGGACTGGGTGTGGCACGACGCCAAGGACACCGCCGCGGCGATCAGTGCCACCAAGGCCACTGGCGGCGACAACGAGTAGTAGCTGGCTGCGCGATTGTCACGGCAGGCTGCGCGCTCGTCGCGCTTGCCTCGCGCGTCTCGCATAGCCCACGCTTTAGGGCCCGTCGGCACGATGAACTGCGCCCCAAAACTTGGACGCGACAAATCATAACCGCTAGGCGGCCCCCT
>CADFJN010000010.1 GCA_902834555.1 Atopobiaceae bacterium | reverse complement strand
GTGAGTCTATGGGGATGGCCGCCTAGGCCGTCCAAGGAATCGTCCGCACCCCCATCCCGTCTGAAACCCCTGCTCGGGCGTCAATTTCTCGCCGGAATGCGAATCTTCGCAGCAAGCGCCCCCAACCAAGGGTATAGAGGTTCTTTCCTAGTCCTAAGATACTTGCGAACAGAAATGAACAATTAGAAGTCCCCATGGGAAGCAAATCTTGCGGATGCGTAGCTAGACTACCTTTCCAGGCTTTGCTGCATGAGAAGACGGCATGAGAGCGCAAATCGCAGTAGCTCGTCTTCGTCCATAGAGTTCATATCGAGGCTCCAGCGCTGTTGAATGCTGGTCATTCGGTACTCAAGCGTGTTTCTATGCATGTAGAGCGCTCGAGCCGCACGCGAGACGTTGCATCCATTCATTACGTAGGCGAATATGCAGCTGAGAACCTCGTCTCCGCGCTCGCTTTGCGCGATGCGGAGTGCCATCGGATGCAGAGGCACGTCGAGTGGCGTCGTCTGTTCCATCTGGTGCAGGAAGTCGGAGAAGAAGACGTCATCATACGTTGAGACACCTTTTCTGCCATTGCCATTTCCCTCGCGTACGGCTATGCGCGCCTGTCTCCATGCGGACCGCGCATGGAGAAACTCGAACTCATCGCTCACCCCGCAGGGAATGTCTTGGCTATCGCGGTGACGGAGCATCTCGATAAACTCCTCGCGCGAAGCCGTAGGCTGGCTCTGGTCAAGATGAATGAGAATGACGAGATAGCGATCTTGGTCAATAACGATTGAACCAGGATATGCAAGCATAATTTCGGCGCGATAGGGATTGCTATAGGGTGAGTCGCTATTGTCGGGCAAGGGCATGACTGCAAGGCAGTAGCGGTCATTGATGTGCCAACTTTTACGCTCAAGCTGGTAGCGCACGATGCGTTCTTCAACAGTGTCCCCCTGGATGAGCAACCGTAATGTGTGTCCGATAGGAGAGCGGTGATGCTGTCCGGCAATGGTTGTCCTGAACATCTCTCCCAGGCGATCGCGTACGTGCATGGCAAGAGAAATCTGCGCGCTGTCAAAGGGTGCCAATAGGTCTACCTGCGCAAGCATTCCCAATACTTGGCCGTCTTCGTTGATACATAGCGAGAGATTCTCGTGAAGCGGCGAGCGTTTCGGGCGAATAATCGTCGGCACAGCTGAGTTAGCGATGTTCGCAGAGATTTGCGTGCGCTCTTCTGCAGTGTAGTAGCCTACAGGAGCGCGGCCCTTATCCAGTACGACTCCCCAGATTGTCTCTTGGTAGTCACCAGAAACTTCGCCAGCATAGGACATGAGTCCGCTTGTCTCATCAAATACAGCAACAGGGTTAGCGAGCTGCTTAACCGCAATTTCCAGGATGTTCTGGAGCGGCTTGCGTGCGATGATTTCTTCGGTGAGGGCCGTATCCCACGCATCCAAGGCTTCCTTAACATCCATTAGTCTGCTGGCAAGCTCGTTTGCGCTCTTGGTGTGTGCGACAAGAATCTCGGCGGTTTCTCCCGATTTCGCAAAGAGTCGATCAGCCAAGGTGTCAGCGTTCTCGTCCTCGCCGCATGCGACTGCCACGGATGCGCCGGCCCGCGCGAGTTGCTCAGCATCATCGGGATCGCAAACCCACAGCGCGTCGTGGCGTGCTTCACCGAGCTGGTCACCCCACAGCCTTATGCCCTCCAGCGTAAGGGCGTAACCAGTCGACGAACGCCAGACCGAGCAATTTTTCCCTAGCTTTTCGGCGAGAACTGCAACGCTTGTCTTCATTGGCTCACCCAAACCCCAATCCGGTTCCCCGCCCCAGATTGTCCCCAGACTACACCAACAGCAAAAGCACAACGACCCTTCTCGGAACTCGGTCGTTCCAGTTCGCTGAAGATTGGAAACTATGCCCAAAATCACGGCAAACGAGCATCGACTTTTCCATATCGGCGTAGAAAGCAGGACGGCAGAATACAGGCAAGGAAATCGGGAAACCCCATTTCACATGGGAAGGGAGCACGTTATGGCACATCAGGAAATGAATATGGCTCAGGCAAACGCTACGCTGCTCATGCAACCTGTTCCGGGGATGTACATCCCCTTTGAATACGAGGGGCTGCCGGTAGAGGCGACCGCGTATCGAACTTCTGCTATGATCAACGTCTCTCTCATGGCAAGCCCCATCTATGACATCGTGGGTCCCGATGCCTGTGAGTTTCTTCAGTCCATCTGCGTGAATGACTTCACCAAGCTCAAGTACACCGGCCTTCGCCATGCAGTTATTTGCAACGACAAGGGTCAGATCCTCTCCGACGGCGTTGTGATTCGTATCGCCGAGGACCGCTACCGTACCTACTGGCTTAACCCGCCCATTCAGTATCTCTGCGAGAACTCCAAGCTCAACGTCCACGGAGAGGACATGTCCGGCACCGAGTTCTTCATTCAGGTGCAGGGCGAGAAGTCCCTGGAGATTCTTGAGGAGGCCTTCCAAGCCGACCTGCACGACATCAAGTTTGCCAAGCACCGCATCCAGGACGTCGAGGGCACGCCCGTCCAGGTCATCCACCTTGGCATGACGGGTAACCTCGCCTATGAGGTTCATGGTCCCATCGCCGACTACACGAAGATCTACAACAAGATCTGGGAGACGGGCCAGAAGTTTGGCGCCAAGCAGCAGGGCCAGCACTGCTATTGCCTGTTCAATCACACCGAGGCCGGCTTCCCCAACATCAACTTGCACTATCCGCTCCCATGGTTCGAGAGCGGCGAGGGACTGGCCACGTGGTGCGCGGAGCACCCTGCCATCGCCTCATACAACATGGGGCGCAGGCTCAACGGATCGGTGGGCGATGACCTTCAGACCCGATTTGTCACGCCTTATGACACCGGTCTCGGTTTTCTCGTCAAGTTCAATCACGACTTCATGGGCCGCGAGGCGCTCGAGAAGATTGCCGCAAACCAGACGCGCAACGTATGCACGCTCGAGTGGGATCCCGAGTCCGTCGGTAGGGTGTTCGCGGCGATGAACACCGCAGGGAACAACGTGGAGGACATCTCCGACCCCACTGACTGCCGCTTTGTTTACAACTTTGCTAACCAGTGCTACGAGTATCGCGCCGACAAGGTACTCAACGAAGCAGGGAAGATGATTGGCATCTCGAGCGGCCGTATTCACTCCTACAGCTACGGCACCATGATCTCCCTCGGCTTCATTGACCCTACCTACATCAGGGAGGGTACTGAACTCACGCTTGTTTGGGGTACGCCGAGCACCCAGCAGATGGATGTGAAGGTGCGAGTCGCACGATATCCGTATAACAAGGACCTCGTCCGCAACGAGGACCGCGACGTGTCCGAGATCCCCACGTTGGGACACGGTCGCATGGTGGGGCAGACCACTGGCGACGGCAGCGCGTGGGGCGACTGGTACAAGTCCTACAACGAGTAGCTTCTGCGTTCTTTTCTGTCGTTGAATTGTCATTCTGGGGCGGGCAGGCGTTGCTCTGCTCGCCCCATTCCTTTTGGGAGGGGCACCTATGGAAGACTCACGTAGGAAGCGCTACGCAAGCATGGCGCTTGCGGCAATCTGCATTGGCTACCTCGCGCCAAACTACGCTCAGTACCAGCTCTCTCCTCTCGCTACGAGTCTGATTGAAGAACTCTCGATCTCGGCAAGTCAGTTCTCATCGCTCTTCACGGCGCCCATGATTCCGGCAATCCTCCTCTCCCTGGTCGCTGGAGTTTTGGTTGATGAGCACAATCCGCGCCTGGTCGTGGGCATCGCCTTTGTGGCCTCGACGATTGGCGCCGTGCTTAACGTGATGGGCAGCTCCTACGGTGTGCTTTTGGTTGGCTTTGCGCTCACTGGGCTTGCCGCATCGTTTCTCAACTCCTGTGGGGCAAAGCTCCTTGGCTCCTGGTATTCGCCCGAGCAGCTCTCCGAAAAGCTTGGCGTGGCGTTTGCCTTCTCCACGGTTGCCATGACCGTAGCACTTGCGACGACCGCCTACTTCCCAAATCGCCGCGCTGCCTTTTTTCTTTCGCTCGCGCTGTTTGTTGTCTCGACGATCGCTTGGTTTGCACTGTACCGTAATCCCGAGACACCGGACAGGAGCGTCGAGGCTGCTCCTGCGGCCGACCAGTCCGGCCTTGGTAAGCTGCTAAAACGCGTGGTCTCCAACGATCGCGTCTGGCTTGTGGGTCTCGCTCTCTTCTGCGTTATGGGCGCCAACGTTGTTATGAGCTCGTTTGTGCCTACGATTCTGCAGTCACGCGGCATCGATTCCGTCGCTGCGGGTTACTATGCCAGCGCTTACACAATCGGCAGCCTTGTGAGCTGCATCCTCGTTCCGATGAGTGCCAAGAAGCTGGGGTCCAAGAACACGTTTGTTGTGCTCGATACCTGCGCGTTTGCGCTAGTGGGCTTTGGCTGGATGGCACCGGAGGGGTTCCTGCTCATGGCAGCGCTCTTTCTTGCGGGGTTCTTCGTAGGCGGTAATATGCCCCTGCTCATGGCCGTGCCCATCAAGCTTCCTGACGTTGGGCCCAAGCTTGCGGGTACCGCGGGCGGGCTCGTGGCAACGGTGGAGCTTCTCGGCGCCGTAATTCTTCCAAGCTACGTGCTGATTCCCGCCGCAGGTGGCAACCTTGGCGTCGCCTTTGTTCTCGCGGGGGTCTGTATGCTCGTGTCCTGCGCCTTTACGCTTCTGTTGCCTCGCGAGGTCTAGTGCATGGAGCCTAGCCGTGCGGTCCTCCGGCCTATACTTGCCGCGGCACCGTAGTAGGAGGACCGCATGGCACAGAGCGAAGGGGAAGCCCCGGAGGAGAAGTTCCAGACGCAGGTACCAAGACAGGGCCTGCAAGCTGTGGTTTATTCGCGAATGAAGTCGCTTCCCGCATCCGCCCAGGGGGCAGTGCTCTCGCGCCTGCCCTCTCTTCCCAGCGCAAGCGGTATCGGTCATGGTCGACTGCGTGAGCTTCTCGAAGAGCAGCTCAAGCCAAAGGAGCGCGTCACGCGCGAGGAGTCACGGGCGTACGGCAAGTCTCTCAGGAAGCAGGTCCCTCGCAGCAGCCGCGCCGCTTGGACGATCGAGCAGAACCGTCAGCACGCTATGGAGCTTCTCCGCGCGCAGGAGAAGGACCGCGTGCAGAGCCTGCTTCCCATACGCCACCAGCGCATGGCTGAGTCGCCCTTCTCGTTCTACCGCGGCGGTCATCATAGCCGATGACCTCGCTCGTACCCCAACGATGGGCATCAGGGTGCAAGCCTGCGGAGACGCGCACCTCGTCAACTTTGGCATCTTTGCCTCGGCCGAGCGCCGCCTGGTCTTTGACATCAACGACTTCGACGAGACCCTGCCCGCGCCCTGGGAGTGGGATCTCAAGCGCCTGGTAACCAGCGTCGAGATCTGCGGGCGCCACCTTGGCCTCTCGGAGGCAGACCGCCTCGTGGCGCTTCGCTCGACGGTTCGGGGCTACCACCAGGCAATGTCGCGCTTCTCCAAGATGGGCAACCTAGACGTGTGGTATGCCCACCTCGACGTCGAGGAGCTCTTGCAAGAGCATGCCGACTACCTCAACAATGCCGAGAAGAGCGCCCTTGCGGCAACCGCCGGGAAGGCCATCAAGAAGACAAACAGCCGCGCCGTCGAAAAGTTCACCGAGACCGTCGATGGCGAGCTGCGCGTGGTGAGCGACCCGCCGCTCCTGATTCTCCTACGCGACCTTGCGAGCTATGTCATCTCACAGGAGACAATCGTCAAGGTGCTTGGCGCCTATCTCGCGAGATACCGCCTCACCCTTCCGCGCGAGCGCCGGTCGCCCATCGACCAGTACACCCCGCAGGACATGGCACGCAAGGTCGTTGGCGTGGGCAGCGTTGGCATGCGCGCGTGGATCAACGTGCTCGAGGGGGCTGCCCCCAACGACTCCCCTGGTGCTCCAACTCAAGGAAGCAACCTCCTCGGTTCTCGAGCCATACGCGGGCCAAAGCGAGTTTCTCGACCATGGCAGGAGGGTTGTCGAGGGACAGCGGGCCATGCAGACGGCCGGCGACGTTCTTCTCGGCTGGGCTCGCTCGCCAGACGAGAAGGGCGTCATGCGTGACTACTGCGTGCGCCGGCTGAGGGATTCCAAGGGGTCGGTCGACCTGGAGCGCGTGGATGCCTACGAGCTCTCACGCTTTGGTTCGCTGTGCGCCTGGACCCTGGCGCATGCGCACGCCCGCACGGGTGACCGCCACGTCATTGCCGGCTACCTGGGGAAAGGCGCAGGCTTCGACAACGCGCTCTGTGAGTTTGCGCAGACCTACGTAGATAAAACGAGGTCGATTACCAGCTGTTCCTCAAGACCTTCGACGACGCGCGATAGGGGAGAGGACCGCCGTGTCCGCATTGGCTCTGTACGGCTGACCCGCCATAATGCTGCCTCGCGAAGCTAAGCAGCTCCCTCCCCGAATATACGTAATTGTCCATGCCCAATCCCTCTACTCTGTGCCTAGACCCGTAATGTGCGCCGACGCAAGCCGGCGCGGCAGCGAAGGGAGAGGGGCATGTACGACAAGCTTTTCGAACCTGGCCGTATTGGATCGGTCGAGCTCAGGAACCGCCTGGTCATGGAGCCCATGGGGGTAGGGCTTGCTAATCTTGACGGGACACCCACTGAAGAGATGATTCGTTATTACGAGCTGCGCGCCGCAGGTGGTGCCGGCCTAGTGATACCGGAGATCTGCCGGATTGACGACGAGACGGGCGTCGGTGAGCTGCGCCAGATTTCCGTCACACGCGACCGCAATGTTCCGCAACTCGCGCGTCTTGCCGAGGCAATTCACCGCCATGGTTCCAAGACATTCCTGCAGCTGCATCACCCAGGCAGGGAGACACCCAATGTCCTTCTCGGCGGAAAGCCGGTTGTCTCGGCGTCTGCGATTCCTTGCAAGAAGACGCAGGCGGAGACCCGCGCGCTCTCTACGGAAGAGGTCCAGCATATAGTCCAGGAGTTTATCGAAGGCGCAGTTCGTGCCGAGCGCGCGGGCTTCGATGGTGTCGAGCTGCACTGCGCGCATGGCTACCTGCTGCAGCAGTTCCTCTCTCCCTACACCAACAAGCGAACAGACCAGTATGGTGGCAGCTTTGAGAACCGCCTGCGCATCGTCACCGAGATCATCGCAGGCATTCGCGAGCGCTGTTCCGCAGGCTTTGCGCTTGGCTGCCGCGTCTCCGTCGAGGAATTCCTCGACAAGACCGGGGTTACCGAGGACTACATCCACACTGCAGACGGCGTCAAGATCTGCATGGCGTTCGAAAAAGCAGGCGTCGATTTCATAGACGTGTCCGTTGGCCTCTACGAGACCGGCATTACGTGCGTGGAGCCAGTAAGTTATCCCGAGGGATGGCGCCATGACATCATCCGAGCGGTGAAAGAGCACGTCAGCGTTCCCGTGATTGCGGTCTCCGCATATCGTGGCCCCGACGTTCCCGAGGCATTCCTCGAGGAAGGAACTATCGACTTCGCCGGTCTTGGCCGCGCGTGGCTCGCCGATCCCGAGTGGGGCAATAAGGTTCAGCAGGATAGAGTTTCCGAACTTCGCAAGTGCATCAGTTGTCTGCGTTGCTTCGAGTCCCTGGAACAGAACGCCGAGAAATGCATGCCCCTTGAGTGCGCCGTCAATCCGGAGTGCGCGCATGAGCTGCGCTATGGTGAGCTGCCAATCGACGTTGACCATCATCACGTTGTTGTGATTGGCGGCGGCCCCGGTGGCTGCCAGGCGGCGGAGACCGCGGCGCGACGCGGCTGCAAGGTGACGCTGCTTGAAAAGGGCGATCGCCTTGGCGGCCAGGTTCTTCTCGCCGAGCGCCCGCCACGCAAGGAGAAGATGGACTTTGTCCCGCAGTACTACGAGACGATGCTGCCCAAGCTGGGCGTGGACGTCCGCCTTGGCGAGGAGGCGACGGTTGACTCGGTGATGGCATTCGAGCCCGATGCCGTCATCTGCGCTACCGGCGGAGATCCCATCGTGCCCGGGTCGATTCCCGGGATTCACGGCGAGAACGTGATCTGCGTGCCCGAGGCCCTTTCCCGCGAGAGCTACGAGGGCGGGCGCGTCGTTGTCGTGGGCGCTGGCATGACGGGCCTCGAGACTGCTGAGTACATCGCCGACAAGGGCGCTGCCTCCGTCACGGTTGTCGATATGGTGGCCACGCCGGCTCCGGGTACAAACCAGACCAACCTCGTTGACCTGATGGGACGCCTGCGCGCACAGCAGGTTGAGCTCAAGCTGGGCGAGAAGCTCGTTGAGGTTGGGTCCGATGGCATTGCTGTCGAGAGCGTTGCCGATGGAGGGCGCTCCAAGGTCGAGGCGGACCTTGTGGTGCTTTCGCTGGGGAACCGGCCTGCAAAGGAGCTTGCCGAGGGTCTGCGTAAGCGCGGCGTCGGTGTTTGCCTTGTTGGCTCCGCTGTGCGCGACGGGAACATCGCACCTGCTACACGTGGTGGTTACGAGGCTGCCCGCGGTCTATTCTCGGCGCGCGCCGCTCGCTCGAGCTTTTGCATGGACTCCGCAGACCTCCAAAAGTTTGGCGCACCGTCCGTAATGTCTGACCAGCGTGGCTTGTATCTCGCCTACACCACCGACCCTTCTGCCATCGAGCGCATCCTGCCTGCACCGCTCAAGCCCTTCTCGATGCCCGTGGTGACGCTCTCCGTGAATCACATCCTGCGGCCGTCGTTTACCGATGACTACTACGAGGCAATTCTCGGCGTGTACTGCTATCTTGGCGATCAGCTTGGACAGTACACGATGTCGCTGCTCTTGGGCGGCAACGGTGCCGAGATGGCAACGCAGCTTGGCCGTGACAATGGATCCATGCCCAAGAAACTTGGCGCCCAGTTCTCGATTCGCAAGGAAGGCTCGGCGCTCTTCGTTGACCTTGCGCGCCGCGGTCACCGGCTGGTACACGTGGAGGCAGACCTTGGCGAGTACAACAGCCCCCTCTGCCACCTGATCTTCCAGTCCCCGGCTGCCGGAAAGACCACCAAGGGTTGTGGGTTCTACTACCACTTCGACCGTCCGGCACTCCCGCAGGGCGGAGCGCAGCTGACCGGCGGTGCCATCAACGCAGCGCTCGTTCAGTATGACTATCACAAGTGGGAACCTGGCTACGTTACCAGCCTCAAGATGGAGTCGAGCCCCGATGACCCATGGGGAGAGCTTCCTGTGCTCTCTGTGCTTGGCTGCGCTTACTCCGAGCTTGACCTGACGGTTCTAGGCGAGAAGAAGCTGGCAGACGTCGATGCGGGCGAGTTCTTCCCCTACGTCTTTGCCGGCTGGTACGACCGCACCACCCTTGGTGAAGCTGGTCGCGTCTAGCTTTTATGCTGCATTTTTGCGTTGGTTGCGCCGTGGCGCCCGTCTTTCGATAGTGGAGGCGGGCGCCATGCATGTAGACCTACCCCCACGCCTTCCTTTGTGCATGTGGTATTTCTTCCCTGCGGTAACGTCTCTCTGGTGTAAAGTGTCACTGTCTGCGTAACTGCAGGCAGCGTAGGTGACTCTGCTCGCAATCGAGCGGCGGCGTCGCGTGCGCCCGCAGAAGTGCCAGTGAATGCGCGGGGGAGTCATTAGGGTATGCGCCACACGAGCGACGTGCACATGTTCCGTCAGGCCACGGATGCTTGCTGCATCCACGCATTTCTCGCCACGCGTGCAACGACTACGGTGACTATCTAGGCGGCTGTCCCTCACCTGGCCTCGTGCCATGTGACAGTCGCCGTTATGCGCCGCGGTGCCGGGTTTGGCCCGCAACGTCACCTTGCAGTCAGAGTTTGGGGAGCTACCCCAAGGAAGAGGTTTCACATGAAGGTTCTCTACAACGACGGTCACGTGGACGAGTGCCCCGAGGACCAGGAGCTGCACGTCGTGCGCCACTCCGCGGCGCACATCATGGCCCAGGCCATCAAGCGCCTGTACCCCGAGGCGGACTTCGCCTTTGGCCCCGCAACCGAGAACGGCTTCTACTACGACATCGACCTGCCCGAGGGCACCAAGATCTCCGAGGAGGACTTCCCCAAGATCGAGGCCGAGATGGCCAAGATCTGCAAGGAGAACCTCAAGTTCGAGACCTACGAGCTGCCCCGCGCCGAGGCCATTGCCCACATGCAGGAGCGTGGCGAGAAGTACAAGGTAGAGCACATCGGCGACCTTCCCGAGGATGCCCGCATCACCTTCTACAAGCAGGGCGAGTACGTGGACATGTGCGTTGGCCCGCACATCCTCTACACCAAGGCGCTCAAGGCCTTCAAGCTCACCGGCGTCTCTGGCGCGTACTGGAAGGGCGACAAGGACAACAAGATGCTCACCCGCATCAATGGCGTTGCCTTCCGCAGCAAGGATGAGCTTGCGCAGTGGGAGCACATGCGCGAGGAGGCGGAGAAGCGCGACCACAGGAAGATCGGCCAGGAGATGGAGATCTTCATGATGAACGAGGCTGGTCCCGGCTTCCCGTTCTGGCTGCCCAACGGCATGCGCATCCGCAACTCCCTCATGCAGTACTGGCAGGAGATGCAGGACAAGTACGGCTACGACCAGGTCCAGACGCCGATCATCCTGTCCCGCAGCCTGTGGGAGACCTCGGGCCACTGGGACCACTACAAAGAGAACATGTACACCACCAAGATCGACGACGAGGACTACGCGATCAAGCCCATGAACTGCCCGGGCGCTTGCCTCATCTACAAGAGCAAGCCGCGCAGCTACCGTGACCTGCCCCTTAAGCTTGCCGAGGCCGGCATCGACCACCGCCACGAGCTCAAGGGTGCCCTCCACGGCCTCTTCCGCGTCCGCGAGTTCCAGCAGGACGACGCGCACCTCTTCATCCGCCCGGACCAGATCACCGAGCAGGTCACGGACGTTGCGCACCTCATCACTGCCTACTACGCGCAGTTTGGCTTCCCGTATCGTGTTGAGCTCTCCACGCGCCCCGAGAACTCAATGGGCTCCGACGAGGACTGGGAGCGCGCCGAGCAGGGCCTGAAGGACGCCCTGGAGGCCATGCACGTCGACTACAAGCTCAACCCCGGCGACGGAGCCTTCTATGGCCCCAAGATCGACTTCCACCTGCAGGACTGCCTGGGCCGCGAGTGGCAGTGCGGCACCATCCAGCTTGACTTCCAGCTTCCGCACAACTTCCAGCTCGAGTACACCGACAAGGACGGCTCCAAGAAGCAGCCCATCATGATTCACCGTGCGGGCTTTGGCTCGTTCGAGCGCTTCATCGGCATGCTCATCGAGCAGTACGCGGGCAAGTTCCCCACGTGGCTCTCGCCCTGCCAGGTCAAGGTGCTCCCCGTCTCCGAGAAGACCCGCGACTACGCGAACGAGGTTGCGCAGAAGCTGCGCGACGCCGGCGTGCGCGTGAAGGTCGACGAGCGTGACGAGAAGATCGGCTACAAGATCCGTGAGGCCCGCTCCATCGATCGCGTCCCATACATGCTGATCCTTGGCGAGAAGGAGGCCGAGGCCGGCAACATCTCCGTGCGCTACCGCTCCAACGAGACCGTCCAGCGCGACCTCGACGAGTTCATCGCCGACGTCACCGAGGAGATTCGCGAGCGTCGATGAGACAAAGGGAGTTTCCCTTTGTCTCATGTGTGCGGCGGGGCGGCCTCGGCTGGCTGTCCCGCCGCTTTCTTGTTGGGAGTAGTTATGGCCAAGCGAGGCAGCGTTCTGCGGGTTGTGTCCAAGGATGAGCTTGAGGGGGCCCTGGCCAAGGGCTTCTCAGCGCCCATCGAGCCGTTAGCTGGCAAGCCCATAGCCTGCGCCGACGTGCGTGAACTTGTCGCTGCTGCCCACGAGCAGGGTGTGGCTGCCGTTTGCGACCTCTCGGTTGTTGGCACGGCCTGCGCTGCCGTGAGGCTTGGGGCAGACGTCGCCTTTGCGCCTGCGGCGGCAGCGGGCACGATGCTCGTGTGGGTCGCGAGAGGTGAGCAGCGCGTTGCGGATGCGGTACGTGGGCTCCTCTCGGCTGGGTGCGAGGCTGGGGACGAGGAGATGGCGTTGCTTGAGCAACGTGCCCGCGCGTGGCGTTTGTCGTCTGATGCGGCGCAGGTGATGGCAAGCTACCACGTGTGCCATCCGCGCGTGGAGAGCGTCGCGTATCCTGGGCTGCGCTCGGATCCCTCGTATGAGATTGCTTCTCGCACGCTCGAGAACGGCTTTGGGCCTCTTGTTGACGTGCGGCTGGTGGGAGAGGATTCGTGGCGCCGCATCACCTGCACCCCAGATGATCCCATGGCGCAAGTGGCCCGGCTGGAGCAGCGGCTTCGCGAGCGCCTGTCGTAAGCGCTTCTAGCTGCAGGAATGCTACTTTCGGCGAGAATTTGGTGCTCGAAAGGGCGTTTTGGAAGCAACCCCGCACGAAGCCGCTGCTCCGGCGTCGTTTTGGCGCCCGAGGGCTCGTTTGCGCAGCAACCTCGCACAAAGTCGCCACTCCGGCGCCAATTTCTCGCCGCAAGGCAATCTTTCTCAGCTCCAGTGCCGGATTTCCCGTGCCCCAAACACACGTTTAGAAACATGCCGATAAACGAAGCGTTCTTCTATATGCACAATCGACCGTAAGCGGTATGATTATGCCGTCGAATGGCACCAGGGATGTTGTCTGGCGTCTTCGGAAGCCCATGCGGGCAGCCATGCCCAGAGGGCACCGCGCTTCACCGGTACTACCTCGCTCTCTTGTACGGTCTGCTGTTAAGTTCGGCTGGCCATAGGGTCTGCCGACCGGGGATATGGAGGTAACATGGCACAGAATGCTTCGGTCATCGATAGCGTGGAGACGCTGGAGGCGCATCTGAAGACGATGCGCGAAGCCCAGGCGGAGTTCGCGAAGTTCACGCAGGAGCAGGTGGACAAGATCTTCTATGCCGCTGCCATTGCCGCGAACAAGGCCCGCATTCCTCTCGCCCAGATGGCCTATGAGGAGACCGGCTACGGCGTTATGGAGGACAAGGTCGTCAAGAACCACTACGCCGCCGAGTTCGTCTACAACAAGTACAAGGACACCAAGACCTGCGGCGTCATCGAGGACGACCGCGCCTTTGGCATGAAGAAGATCGCCGAGCCTCTCGGCGTCGTGGCTGCCGTCATCCCCACCACCAACCCCACGTCGACGGCCATCTTCAAGACGCTGATTTGCCTCAAGACGAGGAACGCCATCATCATCTCCCCGCACCCGCGTGCCAAGAAGTGCACGGCGGAGGCCGCACGCGTCGTCCGCGACGCCGCCGAGGCCGCGGGCTGCCCCAAGGGCATCATCGACTGGATCGACACACCCTCCATCGAGCTCACCAACACGCTCATGCAGGAGGCCGACATCATCCTCGCGACGGGCGGCCCCGGCATGGTCAACGCCGCATACAGCTCCGGCACCCCTGCCCTGGGCGTTGGCCCGGGCAACAACCCCGCCATCATCGACGACACCGCAGACGTCATCGAGGCCGTCAACTCCATCATGCACTCCAAGACCTTCGACAACGGCATGATCTGTGCTACCGAGCAGAACGTGATCGTCCTCGACGGCGTGTATGACGCAGTCAAGGCCGAGTTCCAGAAGCGCGGCGCCTACTTCCTCAACGACGAGGAGGCCGACAAGGTCGGCAACACCGTCATCGTGAACGGTGGCGTCAACGCCAAGATGGTCGGCCAGCCCGCCACCAAGATTGCGGAGACAGCAGGCATCGAGGTTCCCGCCTGGACCAAGATCCTCATCGGCGAGACCGAGTCCGTCGAGCCCTCCAACCCTTGGGCGCACGAGAAGCTGACCACCATTCTCGGCATGTACCGAGCCACGGACTTCGACGACGCCCTCGCCAAGGCGTCCCGTCTCATCGCTGACGGCGGCTACGGCCACACCTCCTCGCTCTTCATCGACACCCGTGAGACCGAGAAGGTCGACAAGCACTCCGAGGCCATGAAGACCTGCCGTATCCTGATCAACACCCCGGCCTCCCTCGGCGGCATTGGCGACATCTACAACTTCGAGCTTGCCCCGTCGCTCACACTCGGCTGCGGCTCCTGGGGCGGCAACTCGTTCTCTGGCAACCTCGACATCCACCAGCTGCTCAACATCAAGTCGGTCGCAGAGAGGCGCGAGAACATGCTTTGGTTCAGGACTCCCGAGAAGGTCTACTTCAAGAAGGGCTGCATGCCCGTTGCCCTCCGCGAGCTCAAGGAGGTCTACGGCTGCAAGCGCGCCTTCATCGTCACGGACTCCTTCCTCTACACCTCTGGCTTCACCAAGAAGATCGAGGGGCCGCTGGATGAGATGGGCATCACCCACGCCAGCTTCTGGTCCATCTCGCCTGACCCCAAGCTCCAGGATGCCGAGAAGGGCGAGGAGCTTCTCCGCGCCTTCAACCCCGATGTGATCATCGCCATCGGCGGCGGTTCCGCAATGGACGCCGGCAAGATCATGTGGACCATGTATGAGCACCCGGAGGAGAAGTTCGACGACATGGCCGTCGACTTCATGGACATCCGCAAGCGCGTCTACCGCTTCAAGCCCATGGGCCAGAAGGCAAAGTTCGTCGCCATCCCCACGTCCTCGGGCACCGGCTCCGAGGTCACCCCGTTCGCCATCATCACTGACGCGAACACCGGCATCAAGTGGCCCATCACGGACTACGAGCTCATGCCCACCATGTCCATTGTGGACACCGACAACATGATGACGCAGCCCAAGGGCCTTACCTCTGCCTCTGGCATCGACGTTCTCACCCACGCCATGGAGGCCTACGTCTCGATCATGGCATCCGACTACACGGACGCCATCGCCCTCAAGGCCGCAAAGCTCGTCTTTGACTGGCTGCCCAAGGCCTATGCCGAGCCCACGAACGTCGAGGCCCGCGACCACATGGCCAACGCCTCCTGCCTCGCCGGCATGGCATTCGCCAACGCCTTCCTCGGCCTCAACCACTCCATGGCCCACAAGCTTGGCGCCTACCACCACATCCCGCACGGCTGGGCAAACGCCGTCATCCTCACCCGCGTGGCGCGCTACAACGCCGCCGAGCGTCCGACCCGCATGGGCACGTTCTCTCAGTACGAGTACCCCCACGCCAAGGCTCGCTACGCCGAGATGGGCCGCTTCTGCGGCTTTGGCACCGCAGCCGACTCCGATGACGTGGTGTTCGAGCGCTTCATGGACGGTATCGAGAAGCTCAAGGACTATATCGGCGTCAAGAAGACCATCGCCGAGTACGGCGTGGACGAGAAGTACTTCCTTGACACCCTGGATGAGATGAGCCTCAACGCCTTCAACGACCAGTGCACCGGTGCCAACCCGCGTTACCCGCTCGTGGCCGAGATTAGGAGCCTGTACCTGGACGCCTACTACGGCCGTCCTGCCACGTCCTACGAGGACGAGGGCCTGGAGATTCGCGAGATCGAGAAGACCGACCACGCCGGTCAGGCGGAGTCTGCAGAAGAGTAACGTCTAGTGGCCACGCTTGTTAGGAGGAAGCATGAAGCTTTCCGATGATAAGGTCGAGATCGTCCGTCGGCACAACAAGGTCGTCTATCACGACGGCGACCGCACGGTGAAGGTCTTTGTCCCCACGAAGCCCGCCGTCGACGTATTCCGCGAGGCCCTGAACCTTGCCCGCATGGAGCAGGCCGAGGGGCTCAACACGCCGCAGGTGCTTGAGGTCTCGCAGGTCGAGGACGGCTCCTGGGCGCTCGCGATGAAGTACGTCCCCGGCAAGACCCTCCACGAGATGATGGAGGAGGCCAAGGGTACGCCCAAGTTCGACGAGCTCCTCAAGTTCTTCGTGGACCTGCAGATCAAGGTCCAGAAGACCCCCGCGCCCCAGGCGCTCAACGCGCAGGGCGACAAGCTCGTCCGCATGATTTCCCGCGTCAAGGGGATGGACCCCTCCGCACGCTATGACCTTCAGATGCGCGCGGACCGCATGAAGCGCGGCACGGCCATCTGCCACGGCGACTTCAACCCCACGAACATTGTGGTTGGCGAGGGCGAGCCGTTGGTCTGCGACTGGACGCACGTGACGGTGGGCCTGCCCGAGGCGGATGCAGCCATGACCTACATGCTGCTCAAGCTTGAGTTCCCCGAGGCCGCCGACAAGTACCTCGACGTCTACTCCAAGTCTGCCGACGTCCCCAAGCAGAAGATCATGTACTGGCTGCCCGTCGTTGCCGCCGCAGAGCTCTCCCGCGGTCGCAAGGGCAACGAGGAGTTCCTCAAGGGCTGGATCGACATGGCCAGCGACTACGAGTAGGCCTTCGACCATCTCGCCGTTCAGTTTGATCGAGGCACCCGGTGCAAGCCGGGTGCCTCTTTCTGTGCAGGAGACGTCCGTTTCGTCTAAGCTTGACTGGTTACTTTCAGGAAGGTACCGCACGCCTCATCGCAAGGAGCTATCCATGCGTCTCTCGTCTTGTCGTCGCCATCAGCTTGCGCAGGTGCTCTCGTGCCTGGGTGTCCTTGTCCTTGCCGTGGTAGTTGCCTTCTCACTTTCTGCCTGCAAGAGCGACACCGAGAAGGTCACCGAGACTGTGACACAGTTCATGGACGGCTACGATGCCCTTGCGCACCCCAAGGATGAGGGCGACAAGAAGGACGACGATAAGCCCAAGGACGACGGCGTGCCCGATCCCCAGTTTGGTGACGATGCGACCATCGCCAAGCTCGACGAGTTTGGCGTGGAGACGGAGGAGTACCACCAGCACCTGCTTATGCACTTCTCGTACCAGGTGGGAGACGTGAGCGTGGCGGATGACGGCAAGACGGCCACGGCAACCGTGAGCGTCACCAACGCAACGCTCTCCGACGCCATCACCAAAGCCGCCTCAGATTTCGAGGCCTGGATGCTCACAGACGAGATGCAGTCTACGCTTGACTCCGGTGGGCGCGCTGCGCTCGTGGACAAGCTCTTTGACTTCCTCTACCAGCGCCTTGATGCCGATGATGCCACGTGCACTACGACAGACGCAACGCTAACGCTTACCAAGGGCGATGACGGCACCTGGGCCATCGATACCCCGCTTTCTGATGAGTTCTACGCGGCGCTCTACGGTGGAACCGACATCCGCACCGCCGAGGAGGCCGCCGCAGCCGCGACGGATTCTGGCGACACTGACGCCACCCCCGCAACAGAATGAGAAAAGGGGACAGTCCCTTTTTCTCATTGCTGGTTGCTGCACCTGGGCTATAGCCAATCAATGTGCCACGACAATTGTGAGCGGGGAGGGCTGGGATTAACATTGGACATCGACTATGACACGCTGCGGAGAGACCTTGCCGACTACTTTGGTACTGCTGCAACATCTGGGCTGGGTCCAGCTGTGCTGGACCTTGCTCGTGTCGAGAGTGCCGGTGACGAGGAACTAGTGCATATCGCCACAGAGCAAGGCATCGACCTGAACAGGTATCTAACTGAGAGGCGCGGTTAGAGTCCCAGTGCGTTCGCCAAACACTCCGTCCGCAGACTATCAGCTTTCCGCTAACTATCGGGTCGACCATCTGCGCTAGGATAACTCTTTGGTTGTTGAAACTCTGACGCAGGAGGTTCGTCTATGGCACGTCTCGAGGGGGCGACGATTACACGCGAGCAGTTCTTGCTCCGTGAAATGCGGGTGGCGTGCCAGCTACGTGAGGGTGGCCTGGAAGATGACGCTCTCGTCAATAAGATTGCCTCGGAGAACCTTATCCAATATCCCACGGAGCGCATGGTAAAGAACATCGCGCGAGTGTGCGTAAAGCGCATGAACGCAGTGGGTTCGTCGCTCATCGTGCACACCATAGCCACAGGAGAGACTCCCGCAGATGCCCAGGCCAACCTCTATGCCATGATGTGCACGTATCCCCTCGTGAGGGACTTCATGGTTCACGAGGTTGGTTCCAGGTATGCGCAGCTTGACTACCAGCTCGGTCGTGCGGAGGTGGGCGCGTACCTCACCAATCTCCAACTGCAGTACGAGAATATGGCGAAGCTCTCCGATCTCTCTCTCGAAAAGATCAACCAAGTGCTGCGCCGCTGTCTGGTGGAGTGCGGAATGCTTCAGGGCCCTCGTTCCTCCACGCTGCAGCCCATCTTCCTCGATGCGGATGTTCGAATGGCGATAGTGGGCAAGGGCGACGACCAAGCTCTTGCTGCCTTTGGCGACTTGGGGGCGATTTAGCATGCACTCTCAAGCTACGTCCCATACAGACCTCATGCATCGCTTCGAGGTGCTTCGCCAGCGTCTTTGCGATCCCGACTTCCTTGCGAACAAGGGCTTGGGAAACGAGGCGGGCATCTACCTCCTGTGCTATGACCCCTCGCTCGAGCTCGTGGCTCAAGATGGAATAAAGCAGTTGCAAACCGACTGCGACCAGGGAAAGCTTGGTTCGGATGCGGTTCGCGTGAGCCTAAAGGTCTGCAACCTCTACGACGTGTTTCTCGGCATAGCGGAAGAGCGGCACATCCTCTCAAAGATTCCCGCAATGGAGAAGCGCCGCGGCGAGGAGGGCACACTCAAGCAGATTCAGAACGTGGCCACCCCAGAGCGCTACGTGCAGGCTATGGACTGGTCACCCCACATCGAGGGGGACGTGCTGCTCATAACGGGGGTTGGCGAGGTCTACCCCTTTGCGCGAGTGCACAACATCCTGAACAACCTTCAGTCGACTATGCGCGACGTGCCCGTTGTGGTGGCATATCCTGGCGCCTTTGACGGAGGCTCCCTGAGCCTCTTCGAGCGCCTTCACGATGGCCACTACTACAGGGCATTTGACCTCATCTAACGCAGCGTGAGGGAGCGAATCCATGCAGATCAGGCAGATGTTTAAGCGCGACATCAACCGCTACATCAACGGCGTCGTGAGCGTTGGCGACGAGAACGACGCCAGCCAGGAGCTGCGCGAATACGTGGTCACGCGGGAGCTCCAGAGGCACTTCGCGGACTTCTTCGAGGCTTATGAGCTCGGCATCGATAACCCAGAGAGAAATACCGGCGTTTGGATCCAAGGCTACTTTGGCAGTGGTAAGTCTCACTTCCTCAAAATGCTCTGCTATCTTCTGGAAAACAAGGTGGTAGACGGCAAGAGCGCCGTTGAGTACTTGGAGGACAAGTTCGAGGACCCCTATACGTACGCTCGCATCAAGCGTGTTGCCGAACTCCCCGCAGAGACCATCCTCTTCAACATCGACGAGAAGGGCGGCGGCTACAAGGAGGGCTCGACCTCAGAGACTGCCGTGCTCCACTCCATCGCGCGCACCTTCTATGACCACCTAGGCTTTTATGGGCGCGACTACAAGTTGGCGCGTTTTGAGAAGATGATTGATGACAAGGGTGCCACCCAGGCGTTCCGTACGGCGTTCAAGGAGATTACGGGGGAGGACTGGCTAGAATCCCGTGACGCCTACTCGTTCTTTGGGGAAGAGATTGCCCAGGCTGCAAACCAGGCGGCGGGACTATCAATCAACTCCATCACTGATTGGGTTAACGATACTGGCGCCGCCACGATTGACATCGGGGAGCTGGTCGATGAGATCAACGCTTACTCCCTTAAGCGTGCCAATGAGCTTGGAAAGTCATTCCGCTTGGTCTTTATGATTGACGAGATGGGCCAGTACCTCAACGGTGACGTCTCGCGCATGCTCAACCTTCAGACACTCATGGAGCAGTTTGGCGACCGCTGCCAGGGGCGCGTTTGGATGGTGGTCACAAGCCAAGAGGCCATCGACGAGATGATGAACGTGGTCTCCATGGACTTCTCCAAGATTCAGGGGCGCTTTAGCACGCGCCTCTCGCTCTCGTCCTCTAGCGTGGACGAGGTGATTAAGAAGCGCGTGCTCGAGAAGAACGATGCCGCCAAGGCGGTTCTCTCGCAAGAGTACGAGCGCAACTCCACCGTCCTCAACAACCTCTTTGCCTTTGACGACTCTCGCGGCGACCTGCGCGGCTATTCCAGTGAGGATGCCTTTGTGAGCTCGTATCCGTTCGTGGGCTACCAGTTCACCATCATGCCGAGCGTTCTCAAAGAGATTCGCAAGCACGGCTACCAGGGCAAGAGCCTCTCCACCGGCGAGCGAAGCATGCTCTCGAGCTACCAGGAAGCGGCGCAGTCTGTAGAGGAGGGTACCGAAACAGCGCTCGTCCCGTTCTGGCGCTTCTACGACACGCTGGAGAAGGAGCTGGACCACGGTATCAAGCAGGTCTTCGAGCGTTGCCGTAGGGCGGCGGACGAAGGCCTCTCCCTCAAGCCGTTTGACGTGAACGTGCTCAAGGTGCTGTACCTCATTAATTACATCAATGACATCAAACCCACAGCGGGCAACGTGGCGATCTTGCTCGTGGACAATATGGGCTGCGACATGGCGGCGCTTCGTGTGAGCGTCAAGGAGAGTCTGGACCGCCTGGTGCAGCAGAACTACGTTTCTCGTAACGGTGACCGCTACAGCTTCCTAACCGACGAAGAGCAAGACGTTGCGCGTGAGATTCGCAGCGTGCAGGTGGACGCAGCCAGTGTGACGGAAGAGATCAAGAAGATCGTCTTCGAGAACATCTATAAGAATCGAAAGTATCGCAAGGGCGCCAACGACTACCCTGTCATGCGTTGTATCGACGGGTCACCCTATGGCGCGAGTGGTGGAACCGAGGGCATGGAGCTCGATGTCATTACCCTTGCAAACGACAAGCTCGCAAACACCCCCGACAGCGAGCTTGCCCTGCAGTCGGTGGGGAAGGCCCTGCTAGTGCTCGACACCTCCAACGACTATTACGAGGTCCTCTACAACGCTGCGCGCATTGCCAAGTACGTTCGTACGCAGAACGTCTCGGCGCTTTCCTCAACCCGCCAGAACATCATTCGGGCCAAGCAACAGGAGGCAACGACCAACCGCAAGGAAGCTGTTGGCCTCATCGAGGACGCCATCGTTAAGGCCCGCGTTGCGGTGGACGGCAAGATGATCCAGGCCCCCGCCACCTCAGCAAGCCAAAAGATAGATATCATGCTGGACGAGCTGGCAGACTGCACGTTTACTAAGGCTGGTTTCATTGATGTCCCTCTAGCCGATGACGGCCAGCTCATGAAGGTTCTGCAAGGCTCCATCAACTATTCGCTCGATGGCAAGGAGCAGAATTTCCAGGCAGTAGCCGAGGTGCTTAGGTACCTTGACGCTCGCTCGAGGACCCATCAGTCAACGACCGTGGGTGACATCCAGCGCAACTTCCAGTCAAAGCCATTTGGCTGGAGGGAGATTGACATCGCAGGGGTGATCGCTCAGCTTGTCACAACGCAGCGAGCCACCCTGAGCTATGGTGGCGCTCGCGTCCAGGCTTCGGACAAAAAGGTCGCCGCCTACCTGCGCAAGTCGACCGAGGTCGACAAGGTGACGGTAGCCAAGCGCCAAGCACTGCCTAAGGCACTGGTGACCAGGTCTAAGGCACTGCTTCGTGAGCTTGACTCCTCCGTCGTGGTGCCCGACAACGAGGATGAGCTCGTTGCCGCAATAGAGGGCTGTCTCAAGGCTCGCAAGGAACGCTTTGCTGAGCTCCTAAGGAAGAATTACGACGCAAGTGGTCGCTATCCAGGCAACAGCTGCCTTAGCGAGGGAGTTTCCCTGGCTAGCGATGTGCTCAAGGAGGTCGCTGACCCAGAGAGCTTCCTGCAGGCCTTTTGCGATGCAGAGGACGATCTCCTTGATAACGCCGAAGACGCCGAGCAGGTCGAGAACTTCTTTACTTCTAACCAGCGCGAGATCTTCGACGATGCGCTCAGCTTGTTTAACCAGATGCATGGCCGTGAGGCCACCTATGTGGAGCACGTGGATGGCGTTCAGGTGCCCCTAAGCCAGATTGTCACCATTCTCAATGCCGAGAAGCCTTATAGCAGCATCCAAAAGCTTCCTGCGCTGGTTGCCCAGGTTAGGGATGCCTATGCCAGCAGAACAAAGGCAAAGCAGGATGACCTTGTGGGCAAGCTTAAGCTAGCCATCGACCAGATTGCCGGCTACGCAACAAGCGCGGGAGCTGGTCTTCCAGAGGTAGAAGACATCGTCAGTGCGGCTGAGAAGGATAAGGTGACCTGGGAGGACAAGATCTCCCGCTCGCATTCCTGCTCGGATTTGGACGCCACGCTCGTGCAGATGCGGACATGGACCAGAAGGCAGCTCGCTCTCATTGACCAGGCGGTCGAGAGCGCCTCGATGCAAAAGCCGCCAGAAAGCAACGCCGTCCAGCAAGAGCCATCTCCAGAGCCCGTAGTTCCCGCAGCGCCAACCATCAAGGTTGTCTCGCATGTGACCGCGCTGCCCCCCAAGGTGCTCCACAACGAGGAAGAGGTTGACAACTATCTCGCAGTGGCAAAGAAGCAGCTGATGGATGCTCTCAAAGATGCCAGCGGCGTTCGTCTGGACTAGATGTCAGCAGAGGCAGAATCAATCCGGAGGCAGGGAGAAGCATATGGCAGCGCTCATCGCCGACAAGTACGAGGCATTCAAGAAGGAGACCAACGCTCGCTGGGACAAGCTCAAGGCGAACGAGGAAGAGCTCAATCGTATCTTCGCAAAGATCTACAACATGGAGGGCGAGGTCTCTATCGAGGTCGAGGACCGCTATGTCTCGGTTACGCGTGTCTTCGACACGAAGGAGGAGGTCCCGGAGTCCTTCAGGGGATCGAACTTTGTCGTGACGCGCGAGGACGAGATCAAGAGCCTGCTCTCCTATGCTGTAGGCTGCATGATGGGCCGCTACTCTCTCGATGTGGATGGACTCGTCCTGGCAGATCAGGGTGCTACCAAGGCAGACTACCTGGCTAAGGTCCCCAACCCCACATATCCGTGCGACGACGATGGAATCATCCCCATCACAGATGAAGACTACTTCGGGGATGATGACATAGTGACGCACGTCGTCGCCTTCGTCGAGGCTGCGTATGGCAAGGAGACCTTGGAGGAGAACCTCCGCTACATCGCCGATGCCCTTGAGGGCGAAGACAAGCCTGCCCGCGAGGTGATTCGCCAGTATTTCCTCAATGATTTCTATGGGGACCACCTCAAGACATACAAGAAGAGGCCCATCTACTGGATGTTCTCCTCTGGCAAGAAGTGCGGCTTCCGCTGCCTTCTCTACATGCACCGCTATACGCCGGATACGCTTGCCCGCATCCGTACGGACTACGTGCACGAGCAACAGGAGCGCTACCGCACGCAGATTGCAAATGTGGAGCAGCAGCTGGAGAATGCAGAGAAGGGCCAGAAGGTGGCGCTCCGCAAACGCCTGAAGAAGCTCCAGGATCAGCTCAAGGAGACCTCGGAGTTCGAGGAGAAGATCCATCACCTGGCCGACCAGATGATAGCCATCGATCTGGATGACGGCGTAAAGGTGAACTACGCAAAGTTCCAGTCCGTGCTGGCGCCGATCAAATAGGGGAGACTTCGCCATGAACGATTCTGTAATCAAGAACTACGCCACATGGGCCAGAAGAGAGCTCCTCGAGGGCGTGCGCCAGCGCTGCGAGATATTCGGCATTGCCGAGAGCGGTGTGCCTGCTCCTGATGCGCAGGCTGTTGGTGGACGCGTCCTTACCGAGCGAGAGCGGGCACAGCGAGCTGGGCTTCTGGGCGACGTTGCCGAGGATGGTCTGGACCGGCTCGTGGACAAGGCTGCCTACACCTGGTTCAACAGGCTCGTTGCCATTCGCTTCATGGAGGTGAATGACCGCCTCCCCAGCCATGTACGCGTGCTGTCTGCACAGGACGGTGGATCTCGCCCACAGGCACTGGATGAGGCCATGGATCTTCCCTTCGCTTCTCTCGATGCCAATGAGGTTGTACGCCTGGTGCAGGCCGGGGACGACGAGGCACTCTTCCGTGTCGTTTTCCTCGCACAATGCGATGAGCTTGCTGACTGCATGCCGGGCGTCTTCGAGCATGTGGGCTCTGCCATGGAACTTTTGCTGCCCGATGGCCTTCTCAGGAAGGAAGGCCTGGTCGATCGCTTGGTGAGCGACATCCCCGAGGATGACTGGCGTGAGGGCGTGCAGATTGTCGGCTGGATGTACCAGTACTACGTGAGCGAGCGCAAGGATGAGGTTTATGCTGGCTTCAAGAACGGCAAGAAGGCAGACCGCGATGCCATTGCTCCTGCCACGCAGCTCTTCACACCTGACTGGATCGTGCGTTACCTGGTAGAGAACTCGCTGGGAAGGCTCTGGGTGCTCAACCATCCAGATTCCAGCTTGCTTCAGAGCATGAAATACTTCGTGAAGCCAGACGAAGACCATGAGAAAGATTTCCGTCATATCGAGTCCCCAGAAGATATACGTGTGATCGATCCTGCCTGTGGTTCGGGACACATTCTTGTCTATGCATTCGATCTTTTGGCTCAGATGTATGCCGAGGCAGGATACTCAAAACGAGATGCTGCAAGGCTCATCGTGGAGAAGAATCTGGTCGGTCTTGAGATTGACACCCGTGCCGGAGAGCTTGCCTCTTTCTCCATCACCATGGAAGCCATGCAGCTAGATGGTCGGTTCCTGCGTCGAGGTGTGACTCCTAACATCACTGTGCTTGATCGTGTGACGTTTACACCAGAAGAGCTCGCTCTGTGCCCTCGCGTTGCAGCGAGAAAGAAGCTGATTGATGCTGCAGCACATCTGGACGAGTGCGGCAGCCTGTTCCAGCCTAGCCATGAAGGTCTTGATGCCATCGCAGGGGACCTGGCGGCCCTCGCGGGCGCTGCCTCGCTCTTCGCTGGCAAGGCTGCCGAGAAGCTTGGAAAGCTCCAGGCGGAGCTCGGACCACTGGCTAAGGGCTACGACGTGGTCGTGGCCAACCCGCCGTACATGGGGTCGAGCAACATGGATGCCTGGATGGGCAAATGGGTCAAGAAAGAGTATGCGGAGACGTACAGGGACCTCTGCACCTGCTTCATCGACCGCGGGTTCAAATTGAGCCGCACTGATGGTTGCAGTGCAATGGTGACGATGCAGTCTTGGATGTTCCTGAGCAGCTTCGAGAAACTGCGCAGGAAGATTTTGGACGGTCATTCGATTGCGACGATGGCGCACCTTGGGACACAAGCCTTTGATGCAATAGGTGGTGAGGTCGTCTCTACGACTGCCACGGTGTTCCGCAATGCGAAGTCAGATGTTCCAGGAGCGTACTTACGTCTTGTTGACATGGGTTCGAGCGAGGAGAAGGAGAAAGGGGTCTTGGAGGCCCTTGCGGATCCGGACTGCGGATGGTTCTACCGCCGCAACTCTGATGCATTCAAGATGGTTCCAGGTTCCCCGATTACTTATTGGGCTAGCAATGCTGTCATCTCTGCGTTTAAAAGAGGAGTGCCTCTCTCCTCAATTGGACAGCCCCGTCAAGGGCTGGCGACAGGGTGCAATGCCCGATTCGTACGTCAATGGTGGGAAGTATCTACTAATGACGAGCGGTTCGGATGTCGCTCTCTAGACGAGTCCGTTAAAAGTGGAGCTAAATGGTTTCCTTACAACAAAGGCGGAGAGTATCGCAAATGGTATGGAAACAACGACTATGTAATTAACTGGGAGAACGATGGCTATGAGATCAGGAATTTCCGCGATGAATGCGGCAAACTCCTCTCAAGGCCACAGAACACGCAATTCTACTTTAAGTCATCAATCACTTGGTCGAAGATATCAAGTGGTTCGTTAGCGTTTAGATATAAGCCAGTCGGCCAAGTGTTCGATGTTGCTGGCACTTCTGTCTTCGCTGAAGAGAATCAGCTGAAATACCTTCAAGGTGCGTGCAACAGCTCGATTATCCTGCAAATCGCGAACATGCTCTCTCCGACCCTTAATTTTGAGGTAGGCCAAGTGGCTTTATATCCCATCATATTTGATGATGAGCATCAAAAGCGGGTCTCTAGGATTGTTGCGGAGCAGAGAACCTTGTCGAGAGATGATTGGGATTCCTCGGAAACGTCATGGGACTTCAAGCATCATCCATTGCTGTAACGGAATGATTTAAATAGTCAGCCAACATGCTGATGCTGGCATTTCCTTAATCTGAAGAAATGCCAGCACCGGTAAGCATCAGAGAGCGCAGCATTCTTGCCCCCTCATCCACAGCGCCCACTTAACGCTATCGATATAGTTTCAACCTGAGATAGCTACCAAGTAAGTGTCTTATCTATGTATGGGAGAGACTACTAATCATCATATCACTATACTATCCAAATTGCTCTGAGTTCCTTATGTTAACCCTGCGGGCACTGCCCTAATTTAGCAAGGAGCTTGTGAGTCAAACCAACGGATGACGTTTATAGTCCCAGGACCCCTCATTAGAATCCCAGTCGGCCTGTGAGAGAGTTCTCTGATTAGTTACGATCGAGACAATCTGGTCAGTATGTTCTGCATCCAAGAGCACGGGATAAGTTGCTACCTGCCCTACATTAAAATTCAAAGTTGGCGACATAACCTCAGCGACAGCTGCAATGACAGAACTGTTTAGAGCCCCCTGCAAGTAGGCTAGCTTTGAATTCGATGCAAACATAGAGGGTCCTTTCCCCTCAAACACATGCCCTGCAGGCTTATATCGGAAAGCAATTGCGCCACTTGATATATCCGACCATGTTACCGCTGGAAGGAAAAGATATTGCGTGTTCTGTGGCCTTGAGAGGAGTTTGCCGCATTCATCGCGGAAATTCCTGATCTCATAGCCATCGTTCTCCCAGTTAATAACGTAGTCATTGTTCCCGTACCACTTCCTGAACTCTCCGCCCTTGTTGCATGGGAACCACTTGGCGCCGCTCTCGACGGACTCTTTAACGGACCTGCACTCGAAGCGCTCCTTGTCGTGGGACACCTCCCACCAAAAGTGCAGGAATCTGTCATTGTCGCTGGTGGTAACGCCTTTGCGTACATCGCAGATATCCCCAAGGGGAATACCTTGGCGAAACACTGCAAGCAGTGCATCACCAGTCCAATATGCGATGGGGCTGCCGGGGATGGCGCAGAAGCTGTTGGCATTGCGGCGGTAGAACCATCCGCAGTCCGGATCCGCAAGGGCCTCCAAGGTCCTTGGCTCCTGCCATTGTGGACGATCGAAATCCGTTAGCCTGATGTACGAACCGGTAATGCCCGACCGGTTGCAAGCATAAACGAACATAGTAGTTGGCACTGTTACGCCAGCGTACCCGTGCGTAGACTGTTGGATCATCGAGCAAATGGAGCCAGTCGCCAAGAGAGCCTTCCTGAATTTCTCAAATGAGGAGATGAACATCCAAGAAGATGCTGTGATCATACCGATATAGCCCCACTTGTCTGCAAGTGATTGGCTGCGTTCAAAAAAACAGGTGCACAAGTCACTTTTTGCACGTGGATGGGTTTCCTTTATCCATTTTGAAACCCAGCTGTTCATGTTGCTCGACCCCATGTACGGCGGGTTGGCCACGACCACGTCGTAGCCCTTAGCCAGTGGTCCGAGCTCCGCCTGGAGCTTTCCAAGCTTCTCGGCAGCCTTGCCAGCGAAGAGCGAGGCAGCGCCCGCGAGGGCCGCCAGGTCCCCTGCGATGGAGCAATACTACGCGCTGACTTCCAATCGCTCCGAAAGATGGTATGAGTGACACGGGATTCTATTTAGGGCAGCCTTTCGGAGCGAAGTAATGCAATGCTCGCAAGCCTCTTGCGTTGTTACATCTTGCTATGCAAAGAGCTTGGAGTCCAATGCAGACGCGGCGTGGCAGTCGGATAGTGGGATTGCATGCGCATAGCATGACATGGTGATGTCTGCTGATGAATGGCCTAGTCGGAGCTGCACGGTCTTCACATCGACCCCGCTGGAAATGAGAAGCGTGGCATGCGTATGACGCAGCTCGTGGAATCTCAGGCCTTCCCAGTCATTTCCGTTGGTCCATGTACGCCACCAGTGCTCAAAGGCGTTCAGGCTGGCGCGGTTTCCGCTCTTGTCGCAGATGATCCAACGATTGTGAGACCAGCCTCTTGGGGGAAGTTTCTTCGCATGCCAGCTCTTCACTTCGAGCAACAGCTTAATAAGGCCATCTCCGACGGCAACGCTTCTCACTCCGCTGGCACTCTTCGGTAGTCCTAACTCTCCGCCGCCCTTGACAGCCTTCGAGATGGACACTCTTCCCGTTTTCTCGTCTATGTCATCCCCCTCGAGTGCGAATATCTCTCCTCGTCTCATCCCCGTTGCAAGTGCAATGCAGGTGGCAAGTGCGAACGAGGCGTCGCGCACGTCTCCCTCACGCATATGTTTATGTATCTCTTTGACCATCAGCCCATTTAGCTCTTGCGATTGCTCAAGTGTCAGAAACCGTGAAGGACGATAGTGAGCATGGGGCCTCTCCGTGTCGTTAAAAGGGTTGGTTTTTGATAGGCCTCTGGCAATTGCCCATTCGAATGCCTGCGTTCCAGCAAGATGTGCCGCGCGTAGCGTGGCAGACGAAAGTCCTTTGCCGTCTCTTCCTCCATGTGTACCCAGATACACTAGGGCATCGGAAATCATTGCTGGCCTTATCCTTGTCATCGCCTTGGCTCCAATCCAAGGAGAGAACAGCAACGCCTTTTGAGCCCCTCGCTTGGCGGTGTAGGGTTGCACCCTTCCCAGCGTTTCGCGCTCTCTTCTCCACATCCCAACGACCTGCTCGTACGTCACATCTTTCCTTGCCATACAGTCTCCAATCTCGTCTGCGGACTCCTATAGCTTCCGTTGTATCGAGTGCCACTGGCCACTCGGTTTATAGCCGGGCTGCTGGAGGACCGTTCGGGATGTTTACGATGGCGGATAGGCAGTTGCGTCGTACGATAGAAAAGTCTGGCAACAACTTCGTTGTCATTTGCAGCATTGATTTGTTTAACAGGAGAGCTGTTATGGCAGAGTACGCAAGCGCATCTAATAGCAAGGGCTCGACTCTCAGCGGACCAAACGCCGTTGTCATTCCTCACCTTGAGATGGATGAGCTGGACAAAAAGGTTACCTCGCTCTTTGAGGGCAAGATCGTGCGCAAGGACCTTACCAGCATGATGAAGCGCGGGGCCAACGTGCCAACCTTTGTACTGGAGTATCTGCTGGGCATGTATTGCTCGACAGAAGACGAGGAGGTCGCCCGCGAGGGCGTGGCACGCATCGCCAGGATTCTGGACGAAAACTATGTCCGTCCAGATGAATCTGAGACGGTCAAATCGAAGATTCGCGAGCTTGGCCAGTACACCATCATCGATAAGGTCCATGCTTCCCTCGACGAGTACAAGGACATTTATGTAGCTGGCCTGTCCAACCTGGCGCTTGAGCCATTTGCCATCTCTCCGGAGTTTGTGCGCCAGTATACGAAGATTTTGCAGGGTGGCATTTGGTGCATCATGCGCATCGAATATCACCGGCCCGGAGACGACGAGGACGCCTTGGCAGATGTCTTCGACGATGGCTCCGGTAGCCACCGGGGCCTGGTAGATGATTCGCCGGCGCTCTCGCTTAAGAAGCGTGGCTCCAAGCGGGGGCCAGAGGATAGCCCCTTCCGCATCTCGAGTCTGCGGCCAATCCAGATGCCCAATCTCGACCTTGATGCAATGATCGATCTGCGCAAGGAGTTCAGCACCCAGGAGTGGATGGATCTCCTGCTGCGGAGCTGCGGCTATGGGCCCAGCGCGCTTACAGACAGGCAGAAGCTGCATTTTATCGAGCGTCTGGTTCCTTTGGCTGAGCACAACTACAATCTCTGCGAACTTGGTCCTCGCGGCACCGGTAAGAGCCATGTGTACAAGGAGATTTCTCCCTACGCGATTCTTCTTTCCGGTGGCCAAACCACCACGGCAAACCTCTTTGGCCGTATGAATGCCAGGCCGGGTGCGAGCTCCATCATGCGAGCTGGCCTGGTGGGTAACTGGGATGCCGTCACCTTTGACGAGGTGGCCGGCATGAACTTCAAGGACATGAATGCCATCCAGATTCTCAAGGACTACATGGCCTCTGGGTCCTTCGCACGCGGCAGGGACTCGATGAATGCCGATGCGTCCATGGTGTTCGAGGGCAACATCAACGATTCAGTCCAGAATGTGCTCAAGACCACGCATCTGTTTGAGCCGTTTCCGCCTGAGTTCAACAACGACAGCGCATTCTTTGACCGCATCCATTGCTACCTTCCTGGCTGGGAAGTTCCCAAGATGCGCTCGGACCTCCTGACGGATCACTATGGGCTCATCACAGACTGCCTCTCCGAGTTCTGCCATGCTATGCGCAAGAAGGACTTTAGCCATGTGCTGGACCAGTACTTCCGCTTCAACAACGACTTCAACAAGCGTGACGAGATTGGTGTGAGAAAGAACTTCAGCGGTCTGGCAAAGCTGCTGTTCCCAGATGGGGCAATGTCGAAGGACGATGTGGCGTGGTTGCTTGAGTACGCGATCGAGGGACGTCGTCGCGTCAAGGAACAGCTCAAGATCATGGCTGGCGTTGAGTTCATCGACGTGAACCTTGGCTACGTTGACGTTGACAATCCCATGTCGGTTCATGTGGTCGGCGTGCCGGAGCAGTCTGATGGCACTCTCATTCCGGATTCCCAGCTGCTTCCCGGCCATGTCTTTGCGGTTGGCCGCAGCCGTTCAACGGGCGAATATGCCGTCTATAAGCTTGAGAACAAGGCAGTTGCAGGCAACCTCGAGTTCAAGACCGAGGGCATTGGCTTCAACCGTCCTGTAAATGATGCAGTGCATGCGGCTTTCCGGATCTTTAAGGACAAGGGCATGCAGGTTGCCGGTGGCATGCGCATAAACGAGAAGGACTACCTGCTCTTCTTCAACGATCTGCAGTCAAAGGGGCTTTCTGACGAGGTCTCGCTTGCGGAGTTTGTTGGCCTGTGTTCGGCGGCTTGCGGACGTCCCGTGACCGAGGGAACGGTCATTCCAGGTGCCCTGCGAATCTCCGGAACAATCGATGAGCTCCATGGACTCGAGGACATCCTTCGTGTATCGAAGAACGCAGGTGCGCGCAAGGTGCTGCTGCCCATGAGTTCCATCCGTGACCTGCAGAACGTAAGCACCGATATCTTGGCTGGCGTGGGTGTGGACTTCTATCCCGACGAGGACGTTATCGCTTGCGTCCGCAAAGCACTCGATCTCTAGGTGGCTGGCATGAGAGAGCCGGACATCCAGGATAAGCTCATAAAGCTCTTTTCTGAACCGCTAGGGGAGTGCGCGCATAGGCGCATTGTCTTCTGGCATGACTTCGACGGGTCATTCGAGGAGCTCTTCGACCAGATTGCCGCAGGTGGGCTGACGGGCGAGGGGGGTGCGAATGTCTCTCCGCGTCCGCTGGCATTTGCCAAGGTGAAAAGGGGCGACATGTTCGCGCTAAAGCGGCACATCCTGCGAGAAGAGCCAGACTCTGACTTCCTTGTCTACACTCCTGCTGAGAAGGACTTCTCAGAGAAGGGACTTCAGGGCAACTGGCTCGCAGACGTGGAGCTTGTCGCCGAGCACTTCCAGGCCGACTTCACCTCGCTTCTAGCTGCGGAGCTTGGCGCCACAGACCAAGCGGTTGCGGGCTTGCGGGACCACGGCAAGTTCTTCAATGCGGCGAGCCGTAGAGCGAGCTTTAAGCAGCTCATGCCCCACGCACGAACGGCCACGGATGTTTCCATGGGAATTATTGGGTCGGTCCTCTCTGCACCGGGGCTAACCACGGAAGCAATAATCCATGCCTATCTTAGGGAGCTTTCTGGTGACGGTGATCCCTTGGGAGAGCTTGCCAAGTACGGAGTGGACCAGGCGTTCTCAAACTTCATGGTGCAGCGAGTGGGCTATAAGGGCGACCTTTCCTCAACGAAGGACCTTGTGGCGCATGTGCTGGTCACCGCGCTATCCGTACAGCTGCCAGAGGGGTCTCTCTCTGGACTTGAAGGCCGGATGAGCAAGGTCCACGGGCAGTATTGCCTCAATGCTGTCCACAGCTGGATTCGGAGCGGGAACGACCTAGAGCTGCTCTACGACTACTGCCGGATGACCGAGGAGCTTTGTGGTCTTCCCAAGCGTCTCTCCAAGCTGAGCCTCCACGACCTCGGGGATGCGGACGTGGTGCCCTGCGTAAACGAGTGCATCCTGACCGAGCTCTTTCAGAGCATGGCAGCCGGTGCGGATCGTGGAGAAGAGGCCCACGTGCTCGTTCAGCGTAGGCGAAGCCTCTGCTGGTACGACCGTCTGGATGAGCGCTTTATTGCGCTCGACGCTGCAGCTGAGATGCAGCGCTTTTATCGGATCCATGCGCAAGCAGGTTTTCATCTGGGTGACCCCGTAGAGGTATGGAGGGCGTATACCAGCGACTGGTATCAGATGGATACCGTCTATCGCTCTTTTCGCAAGGCATATGACGCTTGCCAGCGCAGTCTGTCCGAGGTCCCAACAAGTGTGGACGCTGGTTTGGAAGAGCTCTCCACGTATGTAGAGAACCTCTACGTTAACTGGTTCCTCAAAAGCACAAATGGTTGCTGGGTAAACGCCGCGGCAGGCTCGTGGGACAAGGTCGGTAGCGTTGGCGGCATTGCTCGCCAGGAGGACTTCTTTGCCGACAAGGTCGCGCCTTGGTCTGGCAAGAACAAGAAGGTACTGGTAATAGTAAGTGATGCCCTGCGCTTTGAGGTTGCTGCTGAGCTGGCGCAGCTGCTGGAACGAGACACCCGCGGGACAGTGAGTATCTCATCCATGCAGGCCTGCTTCCCCTCAATCACCGAGTTCGGCATGGCCGCACTCCTGCCTCACCACGCCATGGGCTATAGCGTGTTGAGCGATTGCGTCACATTGGATGGCGTGCCTACGGAGACTACGCCGCAGCGTGAGGCAGCCCTTCGCGCGTTTGCCTCTTCCGGGGTGTGTGTCCAAAGCAAGAAGCTCATGCAGGCGAAGAGCTCCGAGCGCCGCGACATTGTTGGCGACGCCAGCGTTGTGTATGTCTACCACAATCAGATCGATGCCGTGGGTGAGCAATACTCTACCGAGGACAAGGTCTTTGACGCCTGCGATGATGCCATGGAAGACATTGTTGCCTTGGTGAAGATGGCGGTGAACCAGCTACACTTCTCGCGCGTTCTTATTACCTCTGACCATGGGTTTATTTATACTAACAGGCCTCTCGAGGAGAGTCAGCACATCTCCGCTGATGACATTGGCGAAAAGCCGGTCTTGCTTGGGCGCCGCTACGCGATTCTTGGTGATGCGGGAGAAGCGGGGGAGGACACGGGAGGGGGCCCTCTCGTTCGCGTTGACATGGGTTACCTTTCCGGATGCCCTCTCTCGGGCGTTGCTCCGCGGGACTGCGTGCGCATCAAGAAGGCGGGCTCTGGCGAAAGCTATGTCCACGGTGGCGTGAGCCTGCAAGAGCTATGCGTTCCCGTACTTGAGTACCGCGACAAGCGTGCTGGCCAAAGTGGGTATGAGGAGCGTGAGCAAGTTGCGCTCAAGCTGGTCACTACAAACAGGCGCATTACCTCGATGCTGTTCCGGATTGAGCTGTTGCAGGAGGAGCCCGTTGGCGGAAAGGTGCTTCCTGCTAATTACGAGCTGGTCATGTGCGATTCCGACGGCGACGAGGTTAGCAACCAGATTGATGTTGGCGCAAATCTGACATCCGCTGATGCCACCTCTCGCGCGATGAGGGTCCAGATGGAGCTGAGGGCGGGCGTGGCATACGACTCGCACGCTACGTACTACCTTGTGTGCCGGGATGCAGCCACAAAGGTCACGGCGTGGCGGGAGGAGTTCCATATCGACATTGCGTTCGCCCCGCTTGATGACTTTGGGTTCTAAAGGAGAGGGGCGCGGTATTGCGCTTTAATAACCGCATACCGCGCCCCGTTGTTATTTTGAAGAAGCCGAAGCTATATGAGTTCCAGCTCAGTCATGCGTTCCTTCAACTTGGTGATTTCTGGACCAGGTAGGGCGCTCCTAACTAATTCTGCCAGGTGTTTTGGATCCAGCTGAGTAAGAACTTCCGGGGTAATGTTAATGTCGGGTTTAAGCTCGAGAAAATAGCCGGCCAAGGCATCCTTGAGAGTCTCGAATTCCCCCTCGTTGTCCTGTTCAATACCCAGCTTGACCTGCAACTCATAAGCATCAAGAGCTTTATTGAATGCGATTGTCGCATGCTCACAGAGATTCTTGATTGCAAGGATGCCGGCATTATAGCAACCCACGTCATCGGGGAAATGGTTTTTATAGTTCTCCATAGCAGCTTCGTACAGCAAGCCTCTTTCGTCTGAGTTTGGAATCCAATAGGCATCCATCATCGTAAGAAACTCGTCGACTGTTACCTTGGATGTAAGCGCCCTCTCGAGAATCTGGAGGGATTTGGGTGGTGCTGGGTCCTTTAGCTCGACGGAGCGTGCAACCTGAAGAACTCGTTCTCGTATCTTGTCGTAGGTTTGGCCTTTTGTCTTTATGGTAACCAGCAGGAAGTCTCGAGAGGTGTATGCATACGGATAAATCTTGTATCTCACAACGTCAGGATCAAAGCCGTCTGGATGCTCGATTACAACACAGCTCGTGTTGAAGGCTTCAACTTCTTCCGTCCAGCTGAATGGTGGATATGATGCACTGCTGTTGGATAACTCCGAAACATAGTCTAAAAGCCACAAAAGGTCCGGGGTGCCAATTTCGAGAATATTATTTGAGATACGACCTTCAGGTACGGCCACGTAGTAAATCCGGTCATGTTTAAGAATCCCCGCAGTATCTTGGAGATCGGATTCTGGGCCTTTGCGCATTGCCGCAAAGGAATACGTCAATTTCTGTTGCTTAAAGAAGATGCCCAGCGGCACCTTATAGTCATGAGCAAGGAACCAATCAGATCCTGGGAGAGTTACTGAGAAATTTGGTCCCTCTGCGTAACAAGAAGACCGTTCCTGTGCCCTTGATGGTTCTGATTCGGGATTGATAGACATGCGTCCGTCCTTTCACCATGGGTGCGAGCGTATTGGTCGGCCCCACTTCGACGGTGGCAACTGTGCATCACCACCATTTCCGAAAATGGTAGAGGTGAAGTGAGAACGCATGTAATGCGATTATGCGAGCGGTCTGGAAGCTTCTGCGACTGCCTGCAGCAAAATGAGACAAAGGGAGTCTCTCTTTGTCTCATCGCCTTACGTACGTGACGAAGGAGAACGGGATGCCCGACTTGGTGACGCCGCCCTCCTCCTCGTGCTCGACGGTCCACGAGGCGTCATCATTGAGGTTGGGAAAGAAAGCATCGGCAGG
Source organism: Atopobiaceae bacterium (assembly GCA_902834555.1). GTDB lineage: Bacteria > Actinomycetota > Coriobacteriia > Coriobacteriales > Atopobiaceae > Tractidigestivibacter. The sequence goes on along the minus strand of CADFJN010000010.1, from coordinate 80,660 downwards.
TTTCTCGACGTCGAACTTGGTCACGTAGATGCGCGTGCACTGGTCGAGAAGCGCCCGGTAGACGGACTCGCCGCCAATAAGCCACACCCTGTTGGGGTCATCTGCCGCAACAGCCTTCAGCGCCGCGGCGGGGGAGTCAACGCCAACGACGCTCTCTGGCAGCGCCGAGGGGTCGTGGGTGATCACGATGTTTCGTCGTCCCTTGAGGGGGCCTCCGGGGAAGCTCTCGAACGTACGCCGCCCCATGACAACGGTGCCACCCATGGTCAGCTCTACAAAGCGGTGCATGTCGACCTTGCTGTGGACAAGAAGCGAGCCCTGGTAGCCAATACCCCAGTCACGGCACACAGCAACGATTGCGTTCATAGCGCCTCCTAGATGGCGATTGGGATGTTCTTGACCTGTGGGCCGCACTCGTAGCCTTCGACGACTAGGTCGTCGGTCGTGAAGTCGTAGAAGTTCGTGACATCTGGGTTGAGGCTTACCTTGGGTGCCGTGTAGCGCGGGCGGGAGATGAGCTCGCGGATAATGGGCACGTGGCGGTCGTAGATGTGGGCATCGGCGATCATGTGCACAAGCTCGCCCGCGTTCATGTTGGAGACCTGCGCCACCATCATGAGCAGGATGGCGTATTGGCACACGTTCCAGTTGTTTGCCGCAAGCACGTCCTGGCTGCGCTGGACCAGGAGCATGTTGAGCGTGGGTCGGCTCTCGCCAGGCTCCTGTGTCACGTTGTAGATGGCGTTATAGGCACAGGGATACAGGTGCATCTCGGAGAGGTCCGAGAATGTGTAGAGGTTGGTCATGATGCGGCGTGAGTAGGGGTTCTCGCGCAGGTCCTTGAGAACGCGGTCCATCTGGTCATAGTCGCCGTCGGCGTAGTGGGAGACCTTGCCTACCTGATAGCCGTATGCCTTGCCAATGGAGCCTGTCTCGTCTGCCCACTCGTCCCAGATGTGGCTGTGAAGATCGTGGACGTTGTTGGACTTGCGCTGGTAGATCCAGAGGACCTCGTCCATGCAGCTCTTGAGCGCCGTGCGTCTCAGCGTGATGGCCGGGAACTCCTCTCGCAGGTCGTAGCGATTGCACACGCCAAAGCGCTTGATGGTGTAGGCTGGCGTGCCGTCCTCCCAGTGCGGACGAACCTTCTGGCCCTCGGTGGTGGTGCCGTTCTCAAGAATATCGGTGCACATGTCGACAAAGATGTTGTCTGCCTTGCTCATGGGTCTCCCTCCCGTGCGTGGTGGCGTGTGGGCTCGTCTTCCTACAGGGGCTCCGATTCAATTATCTGGTCCCAGGCAGTCCCCAGCGTCTGGATGAGCCCTTTGTCTGCCGGAAGCCAGTCCACGCCGAGAAGCCCGTTACGTCCAAGCCACCGCAGCTCCTTGTGCTCACCGGGCTTTGCGACGGGCTCGGTCCTCGGTGCCAGCGTGCATACAAAGCAGTCCATGACCAGGTGGAACTCGGGGTAGTCGTAGGTCAGCGTGTCGAGAAGCCACATCACCTGAAGCTTGCAGCCAAGCTCCTCCGTGACCTCTCGGCGGCAGGCCTCCTCGCTCGTCTCACCGGGCTCCACCTTGCCGCCGGGAAACTCCCAGCCGTCCATGCCGTGCGCGCGCCGAGCTGCCAGGATGAGCCCGTCTCGCTGGATGATCGCTGCCGCCACGTGGACCGTGGGAAGCGCGACCTTGGTCTCCTCCGTCATGCGCGGCCCTCCATCCTTACGATGGCTCGGGCCTTGCCGTCATCCCCGTTGATGCTCACGGTGATGTCGTTGCCGTCGCCATAGACCACGGGGGTCAAGGTGTCGCCAAGGAGTGCCATGGTGCGGTACTGCACCTCAAGGCGCACAAGGCCGATGGCGTGCCCCAGCTCGCCGGCTGCGAGCAGGGCAAAGCGCACGTACTCCGCGTTGTTCACGTGACGGTTGGTGTCCAGGTGTTGCTCGGTTATCACGATGGGGGATGTCGCGGTGCCCTCGCCCTGGGGCTTCAGGTGGCGCGAAATCTGCGGCAGGTCCGCCGGGCGTTCGTCTCCCTGCAGGAAGACCGACTCGCTCTGCGGGATGCTGATGACGCGCTCCTGCGAGAAGTCGTACATGTACCACTGAGAGTCTGCGCGCACGTGCGTGGTACCGTCTGCCCCGCGAATCTCGAAGCAGCGCTCGGCCTGGAGGCGTTTCATAGCGTAGCACCAGGTGCTTGTCGTGATGGTGTCGCAGAAGTGGGGGAGAGAGTCGATTTGGATGAGCCAGGAGGTCACAAACCAGCCAAGGTGGTCGCGATTGAGCTCCGTGAGGCCCCTACCCACCTCCTCGCACTGGAAGGTGGAGCAGTCCTGAAGGTAGTTCATCATGGGGACGAGGGCGAGCACGCCCTTCTCGTCGCACTCGCTGTAGCGTACCCTGCTGTCGAATGAGTACATGCTGCCTCCGGTAAGATAGGTAAACCCCCTCACCTTACAGCAATCCGGGTTAGCGACGAAGCGTTATTCTCCGCCTGCCGGCGCCCGCGTCCTGTGCCATCACAGAAAGAGCCGTGTCCGCGGCAAAAGTTAGTGCGCATGCGGTTGCCGCGGCCTCGCATGCCGTCTCTCCCCACGAGGAGAAGAAGGCAATGAGCTGCGGCTCGATGACAAAGACCACCAGCACCGAGAAGACGCCAAAGACCGCCGAGGCTATGGGGCAGACGAGACCGCGATAGTTGAGCGGCCAGCCCGTATAGTCCCACCAGCGTTTTCCAAAGCGCTCCTCGAGCACGCGCCCGGTGGCGTACTCGATGACCGTCGCCAGCACGGCACCCGCAACAAAAACGGCCAGTGGGCTTTTCAACTGGCCGAGAAGCACGTAGACGGCCATGGCACCGGTGCCGTAGATGGGGCAGGCGGGACCAAAGAGAAAGCCGCGGCGCACGCGGCGTCTCTCCACGAGGGAGCAGTACACGGTCTCCCAGACCCATCCGCCAACGGAGATGGTGGTCATCGAGAGCATGAGAATTGAGAGCCCCCAAGGCGTGAGGTCCGGCAAGGGCATGGTAGCGAGTACTGCGATGAACGTCATGATGCGTCCTAGCATGCGGCACCTCCCCCAGTCGTGCGCACCCACGGTCTGCGCGCAAAGACCTCGACCGTCGAGCAGGCCTTGTCGACAAGCGAGACTACGAGCGACTCCATGTGACGTGGCGGCGAGGGTACCAGCGGGAACATGTGGTGAGCAATGATGTCACGCTCGAGCGGGGTGAGGTCGGGGAAGTCCTTCTCGGCGTTTCTCAGTGCGTGGCGTGGGTGCGTGAAACCGTGCCACGCGTCGGGAGCGGCGTTGTGGTCATGCCAGTCGTAGAGATAGTAGTCGTGGAGAAGCGCCCCGCGCACCAGCGCGCGTTCGTTGCAGCGGATGCCAAGCTTTCTCACCAGAGCCAGGCTAAGGTAGGCCACGGCAGCAACGTGCTCGAGCGTGGTTGTCTGGCCGTGCTGCACGTAGCCGGCCATGAGCGCCACACGCGGCGCCGCAAGCGTGGGCGCCGCAAGCTCCTCGTAACGCTTGCGTATCTCTTCTGGGGTAGAATCCACAGGTGTCTCCTTAATCCGGAGAATCGACTTATTTCCAATTTTGGAAATAAGTATACTATCAGAAGTATTCGCTGCACACGTACTGCGTCACGTCGTTCTCGAGAGGTGACTTACATGGGCGTTCAGTCCAAGGGACACATCGACCTTCGCGTCAAGCGCTCACAGGCAGCCATACGCTCCGCCGTGGTCTCGTTGATCTCCGAGAAACCTACGCAGGACATCACCGCTAAGGACGTCGCCGAGCGTGCCCTCATCAACAAGAAGACGTTCTACGCTCATTACCCAAGCGTGCGTGCGGTCCTGCAGGAGATCGAGAACGACGCGGTGAGCGAGGTTTCGGGAATTGTCGAATCCGGAGACCTAAGCACGCCCTCAGGCCTCTCGAAGGTGCTTGCGCAGCTCAAGGCGCTTTCCGCGAACGACGGTTCTGCCTTTGGCGCGCTTGTCCGCACGCCTGCCCGCACGCTCCTCTCAGAGCGTCTCAGACGAGAGCTCTCTGGGCGCCTGGGCGGCCTCTCCTCCGTGTCCTCGCAGCTCTCTGCCTCGCTCTCCTCCGGGGTGTCCTGTGCTGTCGACTTTGCCGCGGGAGGCATCGTGTCGCTTCTTGCCAGCTGGCTCTTTGGAGAGCGTGTCATGAGCGAGGACGAGCTCTCGCAGGCTGTCATCCAGTCGGTGCGCTCGTGCCTTGGCGCCGTGCGCTCTATGGCAACGGCTCCAACCGGGGATGCCAACTGCGCATAGCTCCTCTGCCTACGTCCGGTCTTCTCTGCACTAGAATCTCTCGTATGAGATGCGTGTCGTGCCCCTTTGCGGTGCGACCGCGCCAAGTAGCAGTAGGTGAAAGGGGCGTCCCATGATCCAGGGGCACAAGGTTCGCATCGCAACCATTGGCACAAGCGGAATAGCCCAGCGCTTCCTCGATGCGCTGGCGGGTTATGAGGGCGCCACGTATGTGGGAGCCTACTCGAGGGACCTCGGTCGCGCCCGTGCCTTTTCGAGCGAGCACGGAGGCACGCTCGCCTTCGATTCCCTCGATGAGCTTTGCGCCTGCCCCGATGTCGATGCCGTCTACATTAGTTCCCCTAATGCAGTTCACGCTTCGCAGGCGCTTGCGTGCGTGCGCGCTGGCAAGCATGTGCTGGTCGAGAAGGCCTTCGCCTCCAACGCACGCGAGGCCAAGCGCGTGTTTGACGCAGCCTCCGAGCAGGGCGTTGTTGCCATGGAGGCCATGCGCTCGATCCACACGCCGGGATTTCGCGCCGTCGTGGAGACATTGCCGCAGCTTGGCGAGGTCCGTCTCGCCCAGATGGGCTTCGCAAAGGTCACGTCGCGCATCTCGCGGCTGAGGGCGGGGGAGCGCCTCAACGTGTTTGACCCGCGGCTTGCCGGGGGTAGCTTGATGGACATTGGCATCTACTGCGTCGAGCCCGCCATGGCGCTCTTTGAACGCCCCTCCACTGTGAGCGCATCGTTGGTCACGACGCCGGTGCCTGGGGAGCCTGCGGGCTCACCGTACCGGACGGTGGACCTTGCCGGTGCCATTCTCCTTGGGTATGGCGACAAGGTCGTGACGCTCTCGTTTGGCAAGGTCTCGGATGACCTGGCACCGTGCCAGGTTGAGGGCGAGCGGGCGACCCTTATTTATCAGGACATCACTAAGCCGCACGACCTCCGTGTGGTCGAGCATGTCGACCGTGGCATGACTTGGGGGACCGTAGGCGGCAACGAGCGCACGGTTGCTGTCGAGAATCCCGAGAACGATATGGTTTGCGAGCTCGCCGACTTCTGCGAAGCGGTCAACGGCGATGCCGTGGCGATCGAGCACGCGGGCATGTGGGCAGATGTCACACTGGCGTCGCTCGAAGTGATGGACGAGGCCCGCGCACAGGCCGGCATCCGCTTCCCCGCAGACGACGAGGCCTAGGCCGTCCTTCCGCCATCCGGCACCACACGCCGGACTCTAGGCCGTATCCCATCGTGTCAGACCTAGGATGTGGCATGGTCACGTCGGCTGGTATGGATGGAGGAGAGCATGGAGATTCTCTCATGCAGGGACCCCAAGTTTCGCGAGTACGGTGCGGTGTGGGATGACATCCCGGAGGATATCGTCGACTCCCTGGCAGATGCCGTTGAGAAGAGCGTTGAGATGCCCGAGGGGCTTGCCTACACGCCCGAGATCGAGGCTATTCACCAGGCTCCGGGTGTGGGGGAGCTTGCCCGCACCCTGGTGGGCGGCCTTGAGGTGCAGGTGGGTGCTGTCGCTGGTCACAATACCTATCTCAACTCCCTCGAGTACCACCGCACGAGCGAGTTCAACATGCCCGTCTCCACAGATTGCGTCATGCTCTTTGGTCACCAGTGGGACATCTGCGACGGGGTCTACGACACCTCGAACGTGGTCGCGTTTCGCGTGCCCGCGCGCACGATGGTCGAGATTTATGCCACTACGCTGCACTACGCGCCCATTGACATCGCGGGGGCAGGCTACAAGATTGCAGTGATCCTGCCGCGTGGCGTCAACACTGAGAAGCCCGAGCTCTCGGTTACGTGCGGCGACGCGTGGCTTCTCTTTGGCTGCAGCAAGTACGTCCTTGCCCATCCAGAGAGCCCCGATGCCTCGGCTGGCGCCAAGGTGGCGCTTACGGGTGAGAACTACTGCCTGAATCTCTCCGAATAGCTTCGGCAAAGACGGCGGGCGCCCTTGTGGCGCCCGCTACTCCTTGGGAAATGCGATCTCGTCCGCGTCCGCAAAGCGGGCGGGTGCGTCTGAGCTTGGCTGGTATGAGCTCATGCTGTCCACCACGATGTTGCAAACTCCAGGAAGGGCCCTCGCGTGGTACTCGGTGACGCCCGAGCTCACAACGTCTCCGTCGATCTCGAGCGGCACGGGCTCCTCGGTGCGCACCGTGATCTGGCGGCCGCGGAATGCCTCGAGGTGCGGTCGACCAATGGACTTGCCTGTCTTGTCTACGATGCCCGAGAAGAGCGGGCGCAGCACCTGGGCTGCGTCCTGTGTCTCGATGACAATGACGTCGAGAAGACCATCGTCCATCCGGCAGTCGGGCACAATCTGGATGTCTCCCTGCATCATGGCATTGTCTGCAACCATGCAGGAGATGCCGCGGCGGTGGTACTCCTGGCCATCAACGATGATGGTGAACTCCTCAACCGTGGGGCGCGGGTTGGCAAACGCCGCGGCGAAGTATGCCGCCTGTCCCATGGCCGCCTTGTTTGGCAGAGCTGCTTCCATGAGCTGGGCATCGAAGCCCGTTCCTGACATGAGTCCAAAACCCTTCACATGTTGGACGCCCTGCTCGTCTAGCCAGGAGATCTCTCCGAGGTCGATGCAGGCGGTGTGTCCTACGCGGCACGCACGCGCGAGCGCCGCCGGCTCGGGTGCGTTGCCAATGTTTGCGAAGAGCAGGTTTGCCGTGCCCGAGGGAAACACGCAGGCGGAAACGTTGCGGTTACGCAGGGCATAGAGCAGTCCCGTCACGGAGCCGTCACCACCGGAGAGCACGCAGACGTCAAAGTCTTCGGCGTCTGCCACAGCCTCCTCGGCAACGAAGTCCGGTGCGAGCGCACGGAACGTGCACTCGTCGCCAGCGTGGACGAGGGCCCGCTCGAACTCGAATATGGCATCCGAGCCAAACCCCGACATGGGGTTGTGGATGATGACGCTGCGCATGATGTCCTCCCCGGTCCCCCAACAAGGGATAGCATGTATCATGTTCCGGGCGCCGGCCCCCCGCCGGGCCACATGCACATGGTAGCCCAACGCTGGGGCCTTTGGCTAACACCTTTGAGCTGGGAGAGTCGAGTGTACATATCCACAAGCGATGAACTGAGTGCCTTCTGCGAGCGAATTGGCAACGAGCCCGTCATTGCCGTGGACACGGAGTTCCTCCGCGAGAGGACGTACTATCCCAAGCTCTGCCTCGTGCAGGTTGGTACGCCCACAGAGATTGGTGCCATCGACCCCATCCTGATCGAGGACCTCTCGCCCTTGGCGCACATCTTTGCAGACGAGCGAGTCACTAAGGTCTTTCACGCCTGCGGGCAGGACCTCGAGGTCATTCTCGACGGCATGGGCGTGACCTGCGCTTCGGTCTTCGACACGCAGGTCGCTGCCGCGTTTCTGGGCATGCGTCAGCAGGTGAGCTACGCTTCGCTGGTTGAGGCCTACGCAGGCGTGAGGCTTCCCAAGGCAGAGTCCCTCACGGATTGGTCGCGCCGTCCGCTCGACCCAGAGCAGCTCACCTACGCCGAGGATGACGTGCGCTATCTGCCTGCCATCTACGACCGCATGATGGAGCAGCTCGTCGAGAAGGACCGCCTGGCCTGGGTCCAGCCCGAGATGGCAGAGGTGACCGACCCCTCCCACATGCACAGGGACCCTCGAGAGGCCTATCTCAGACTCAAGCGCTCGAGCTCCCTCACGCGCCGGCAGCTTGCCATCGCGCGCGAGGTCTGCGCGTGGCGCGAGCAGACGGCAGCAAGCCACGACGTTCCCCGCAAGTGGGTTCTCTCGGACGAGGTGGTGGTCGAGGTCTGCAAGCGTGCGCCGCGCAACCGCGACCGCCTGCGCAAGATCCGCGGCACCGACCAGCTTAGCGAGAGGGACGTGCGCGACCTTCTCGACGCCGTCCGCGCAGGGGAGGAAGTCCCCGGTTCTGCCTGCCCACAGCCGGAGCGCCATGTGCACCCCTCCGCCGAGGTGGAGAGCGTGGTGGACCTCATGGTTGCGCTGGTGAGGATTGTCTCCGAGAAGTCCGGCATTGCCACGCAGCTCATAGCCACAAGGGATGACCTGGTGGAGTTCGCGCAAGACCGCTCCAAGTCGCGTCTTGCGACCGGTTGGCGACACGAGCTGGCCGGCAAGCAGCTCGAGAGTCTGCTCGAGGGTTCTGTGGGCCTCACGGTGCGCGACGGCCGCATCGAGGTCATCTAGGCGAGCTTCAAGGCGAAGCTGCCGCAGCTGCGGCCTTCTCGTGAGCATGCTATTTGTGTCGCGCGGCTTTTGTATCATCGTTGGTGCCGGACGGCCTTGGGTACATATGCCCCACGGCCCCCAACGATTGGAGCTTCCCTTATGGGCTATTACTACTACGGGTATGGTATCGACTTTGCCTACTACGGTATCGTGCTCCTCTCCCTCTTCCTGGGTCTAATCACCCAGTCCTACATCAAGCGAAAGTACGAGCGCTGGTCCAAGGTCGACGCATCTTTTGACGGCACCGGCGCAGACGTTGCGCGCCAGATGCTCGACGAGGGTGGCGCATCGAGCGTGGGGATCACCTCGGTTGCCGGGCACCTCACGGATTACTATGACCCACGTGACAACAACCTGCACCTCTCCGAGGAGAACATGCGTGGCGGCTCCGTTGCCTCCGTTGCCGTGGCCTGTCACGAGGCGGGTCATGCCGTGCAGCGCGCCAAGGACTATGCCCCCATGCGTGTGCGTACGGCACTCGTGCCGGTGGTCAACTTCTCGCAGAACGTGTGGATGCTCGTGTTTCTCGCCGGCGTCTTCATGAACGCCGTCGGCCTCGTGCGCATCGCTATTGCGCTCTTTGCCTTCTCGGTCATCTTCCAGCTTGTCACGCTCCCGGTAGAGATAAACGCCTCCAGGCGCGCCGTCCAGTTCCTCGAGACGCACGGCCAGGGCATAGACCGCCAGGGCGCCAAGGAGGTGCTCACGGCGGCCGCGCTCACATACGTCGCCGCGGCGCTCGTCTCGGTGGTGCAGCTGCTCTACCTCATTGGCCGCACAGACAGGAGGGACTAGTCCATGGCGGGCACCAAGGAGGAGCCGCTCTCGGTAACCGAGGCGGTTCAGGTGGCCAAGGGCCAGGTGGCGCAGATTCCCACCCTCTCGGTCATGGGCGAGGTAAGTGGCTTCCGCGGGCCAAACGCCCGCTCCGGACACTGCTACTTCGAGGTCAAAGATGCCACGGCGGCCATGTCGACCATCGCCTGGCGCGGCGTCTACCGTGACTTTGTCGAGACCTCTGGCACGCAGCTGCGCGACGGCCTCCAGATCCAGATGACGGGTGCCTTCGACGTCTATCAGAACACGGGCAAGCTCTCGTTTGTCGCCAAGCACATCACGGTGGCTGGGGAGGGGCTTCTCCGCCAGCAGGTTGCCGAGCTCGCGCGCAAGCTTGAGCGCGAGGGTCTCATGGACCCGGCGCGCAAGAGGCGCATCCCAGCCTTCTGTTCGCGTGTCTGCGTGGTCACATCGCTTTCCGGCAGCGTTATCGAGGACGTCAAGCGCACGTTGCGGAGAAGGAACCCGCTCGTGCAGATAGACGCGGTGGGCTGTGCCGTGCAGGGCAAGCATGCCCCGGCAACCATCATCCGCGCGCTTGAGGTCGCCGCGGCGTCGAAGCCAGACGCAATCCTGCTCGTGCGCGGTGGTGGCTCCTTCGAGGACCTCATGTGCTTCAATGATGAGCAGCTTGCTCGCGCCGTCGCCGCCTGTCCCGTGCCGGTGATCACGGGCATTGGCCACGAGCCGGACACATCCATCTGCGACATGGTCTCGGACAGGCGCTGCTCTACGCCCACGGCAGCGGCAGAGTCTGTGGCACCTGCTATGAATGAGATTGAGACCCTCATCAACCAGCGCGGCGTTCGTCTGGGCAACGCCATGGCGGCCATGCTGCAAGCGGATGGCCGGGAGGTTGACGCGCTTGGCGAGAGGGCCGCCCGCTCGATGGAGGCGCGCCTTTCTCACCTCACGGTCTTTGTGGATTCGCTGGCGTCTCGGCGCTGCCTCACTGACCCCATGGCAACGCTCGAGGACCGCGCTCGTACGCTTGACCTTACGGAGGAGCGCCTTCACGGTGCAATCCCCAAATCGCTTGCGCGCTCGCGAGAGCGCGTTGACGGAGACGCTCAGAGGCTCTCGGTTTCGGGAAGGGGGCTCCTGCGCCCGTACCAGACCTCTGTGGCACGCTACGCTGCCTCGCTCGACGCGCTCTCGCCACTCAAGGTGCTGGGCCGCGGATACGCCCTGGCACGCGACGCCGAGGGACACATACTTTCAAACGCGTCCCAGGTAGAGGTGGGCGACAACATCTCAGTCCTTCTCGGCGAAGGAGAACTTGGGGCAACGGTCACAAGCACGGGCAAGGTAGCCTCATAGGGTGCCTTGCTACCAACTGCAGTACAAACACGCGGCTTGCTCGCGAGGAAGGGAGACAAAGATGGCAGAAGACGCCACCAAGGACACGAGGAAGGTCGAGGAGCTCAGCTTCAAGGAGGCCTCCGTGGAGCTCGAGCAGATTGTTCGCTCGCTCGAGGCGGGAGACCTCGAGCTTGAGGAGTCGCTCGAGCGCTACAGCAGGGGCGTTGAGCTCCTGAAGAGCCTTCGCGAGCGCCTTGCCAACGCGGAGCAGAAGGTCCGCGTGCTTCTCGACGCAACCGACGAGGACGCGCCCGTCACCGATACCACGGCCGCGCCCTCCACGGCCTACCTAGACGAGTAGACTCACGACGGGATTGATTGACGGGATTGATTTACCCGGCAGTGGGATTCCGTTACCTGGTAGTGGGATTCCGTTACCTGGTATAAAAATCCCGCACACATAGGACAAGAAAGGGAGTAAGAAATGTCAGACTGCCTGTTCTGCAAGATCGCCAATGGCGAGATTCCCACCAACTTCCTCTACGAGGACGACCTCGTTGTTGCCTTCCCGGACATCAACCCGCTGACGCCCACCCACGTGCTCGTGGTTCCCAAGAAGCACTACGAGAACATTACGGACAACGTTCCCGCCGAGACGCTTGCCGCCATCGCGCACGCCGTGAAGGTTGTCACCGAGCAGACGGGTATCGACAAGACCGGCTTCCGCTGCATTACCAATACCGGTGACGACGGCGGCCAGTCCGTGCACCACCTGCATGTCCACGTACTTGGTGGCCGCAAGCTTGACCCCAATGCGGGGGAGGGGAAGTAGCGTGGAGTCAAGAAGCCAATTTGCCGCCGAGCGCCACGTACGGGGCTACAACTGCGCCCAAGCAGTTGCTTGCACGTACGCGGACCTCGTGGGCGTTGACGAAATAACGCTTTTCAAGGCGTGTGAAGGTCTGGGTCTTGGCATGGGCGGCATGGAGGGCACCTGCGGGGCACTTTCGGGCGCCTGCATGTTGGCGGGTCTTGTCAACAGCACGGGCGACCTTGCGCACCCCACGAGCAAGGGTTCCACCTACGCGCTCTCGCGCCAGATGGTGTCCCAGTTTGCAAGTGATGCCGGCGCCACGGCGTGCCACGACCTCAAGGGGCGTGAGACGGGCGTTGTTCTCACCCCCTGCCCGCGCTGCATCGAGATTGCCTGCGACCTTGTCGAGAAGACGCTCTTCTCGGGCAGGGACGCCTAGCCTCACAGGGTTTTCTGCGCCTTCCGCGCGGGTTCGCGGCCATCTGGGTGGCAACGGGCCCGCGCGGCGCTATCATGGCCCTTGTTGCGTGTGCATTTGGGGCATCGCACCCTTCGAGAGGAGATTCATGAACGTTCTTGTCATCAACGCCGGCAGCTCGTCTCTTAAGTACCAGTTGCTCGACACCAAGACCCGCGAGGTCTACGCCAAGGGCAACTGCGAGCGCATCGGCATCGACGGCTCATTCGTTGGCCACGAGGAGCGCGGCGGCGAGAAGCAGAAGCTCGAGGTGGCCCTGCCCGACCACAAGACGGCTGTGAAGTACGTCTTCCAGATTCTCGACGAGGCCGGCTTCGATACCGCCAAGATCGAGGGCATTGGTCACCGCGTCGTTCAGGGTGGCTGGTACTTCCCCGAGTCGAAGGTCGTCACCGACGAGACCCTTGGTTGGGTCCGCGAGGTCGCGCCGCTCGCGCCGCTGCACAACTACGCCGAGGCTGACGTTATCGAGATCTGCCGCGACATGTTCCCCTCCATCGGCAACGTGATCGTGGCCGATACCTCGTTCCACTACAACATCCCCGAGAAGGCCTGGCGCTACGCCCTGCCGCGTGACGTCGTGGACAAGCTGCACATCCGCAAGTACGGTGCTCACGGCACCTCTCACCGCTACATCTGGCGCACCACCAACCAGTTCCTCAACGGTGACGTGCACAAGCTGGTCTCCTGCCATCTTGGCTCTGGCGCCTCGCTTGCCGCAATCCAGGACGGTCACGACATGGACACCACCATGGGCCTCACGCCGCTCGACGGCCTCATCATGGGAACCCGCTGTGGCACCATTGACCCTGCCACCGTCTGCTACCTTGTGCGCGAGGGCGGCTACACCATCGACGAGGTCGACACCATGATGAACAAGCAGTCCGGCCTGCTTGCGCTCTCCGGTGTCTCCTCTGATTCCCGCGACATCGAGGCTGGTGCCGAGAAGGGCGACAAGAACTGCCAGATGGCACTTGACATGTTCTATTACCGCACCTCTCAGCTCATCGCCGAGATGGCTCAGTCCATGCACGGCTTTGACACCATGGCCTTCTCCGCGGGCATTGGCGAGAACTCCGCCGAGATGCGCCTGGGCGTGGCCAAGGAGCTCGAGTGGCTGGGCGTCAAGATTGACGAGAAGGCCAACCAGGTCCGCTCCGATGACCCGCGTGTCATCTCCACGCCGGACTCCAAGGTGAAGGTGCTCGTCGTTCCCACTAACGAGGAGTACATGATTGCCCTCGACGTCGAGGAGCTGCTCTCCAAGTAGCGCCTTCAGCACATCGAGACAAACGAGAAGGCCGCCCCGGGCTGGTTCCCAGGGCGGCTTTCTTTGTGTGCGGGGTACGGTTGCGCTCAGGACGGCGCGCTTTTAGAAAGGGGACACCGAGAACTCGTAGGAGACCTTCTCGCCCAGGTCGAGCGACTCCATGCCGCGCTTTTCCTCGAAGATGTCCGACTCGTCGTGGCAGGTGGCAACGCCGCGCCAGGGCTCTATGGCAACGAAGGGCGCGCCAGGCGCCGACCACACGCCCAGGTAGGGGAAGTCGTCAAAGTCAAGCTCGACACCGTGGCCGCTCTTTGTACCCAAGAGCGTGACCGTGCGGCCTGGGACGTCCTGGAACGTGAGGGTGAGGTACTTGTCGAAGAGCCCGTGCGAGAGAGGCAGTGCATCCGCGTCCTCGAAGAGGGTGAAGGGTCGGTCAAAGTCGCAGAGCCCATCGGCGTCGATGGCGGGGGAGACGGCCGTCCAGGGGCGTGTGAAGCGCAGCTCGTAGTCATCGAACGACTCGCCGTTCGCGTCTGGTGCGGGCACGTTGAACGCTGGGTGGCCACCAAGCGTGAAGGGCATGATCTCGTCACCGGTGTTGGTGACGGTGAAGCGCTGCAGCATGCGCTCGCCATCGACCGTGTAGGTCATGTTGAGTCGGAAGGCGTAAGGATAGGAGCGCATGGTCTCCGGCGTGCTCTCAAGCTCGAAAGACACGGAGTCGTCGGTCTTCTCGATAATGCGGTGCTCGTAGTTTCTCGCCAGGCCATGGCGTCCAAGGTGAATCTCGCCCGCGGCGCTCTTGGCGAAGTTGTTGCGCAGGCAACCCACGATGGGGAAGAGGACGGGTGCCCTTCTCGGCCAGAACCTCTCGTCTCCCTGCCAGAGGTATTCATTGCCATTGAGCTTGAGGCTCATGAGCTGCGCGCCCTGTGAGTCTATCGAGGCCTCGAGTGCGCCCTTACGTATTGTGGTGATGGTCGACATCTCTTCCCCCAAACATCGCATGCGTCCCAGACGAATGCCTGGCCGGAGCACCTCAGGTGCCTGCTCTGTCTATTCCCAAAATCGGACAGCGCCCACCCCTTGACGGGATCATTTCGACATATCCGGCCAGAAGGGGCAGAAGTTCATCAAGGATTCGACAAGGTGCCGCGATTGTTAACAAATAGTCAGTCCATCAAAGGTACGGGTAGAATCAACCCTCGGGGCGCGGTTCCCGGAGCTAACTTCCGGGCTCCTGCCAATCCCACACGGTGAGCGCCCGTTTTGCGCCACCGCTCGCATGCTTGTCTTTGTTCGGCGCACGTAAGCTGCACCTAGGAGGTCTGCATGGTAGTTGAGGAACTTGAGCAGTATGGGATTCACCACACCGATGACAGGACGGCGATAGACCCGTCGCCCGCTCGCCTGATCGAGAAGGCCGTCTCGCGCGGGGAGGGCATTCTCACCAGCACGGGCGCGCTTGCGGTCACCACGGGCAAGTACACGGGCCGCTCGCCAAAGGACCGCTTCATCGTGGACACCCCCGACGTCCACGACAAGATTGCCTGGGGTAACGTAAATGTGCCCTTCTCCGAGGAGGACTACCAGCTCGTTCATGATGAGGTCATCTCGTACCTCTCCGAGCGTCGCATCTTCATGGTCCACGGCATCGCGGGTGCCGACAGGCGCTACTCTCGCAAGATCCTGGTCCTGACCGAGCTTGCCAGCCAGGCGCTCTTTGCGCACCAGATGCTCGTGCGCCCCACCGAGGAGGAGCTTGCCAACTACGGCCGCGCGGACTTCGTGGTCATGGCGTGCCCGGGCCTCAAGCTCGACCCGGCAGTGCACCACACCCACTCCGAGGCCGCGGTCATCATCAACTTCAAGGAGCGCGTTGTTCTCATCGCCGGCACCCAGTACTCCGGCGAGATCAAGAAGTCTATCTTCTCGGTCATGAACTACCTGCTCCCTGTTGAGGAGAACGTGCTCACCATGCACTGCTCCTGCAACATGAACCCGCAGTCGCACGGCACCACGGTCTTCTTTGGCCTCTCCGGCACCGGCAAGACCACGCTTTCTGCCGCCGAGGGCCGTCTGCTCATTGGCGACGACGAGCACGGCTGGGCAAAGGACTCCGTCTTCAACATCGAGGGCGGCTGCTACGCCAAGACCATCCGCATCTCCGAGGAGACCGAGCCCCAGATCTGGCACGCAATCCGCTTTGGTTCGCTCTGCGAGAACGTGGTGCTCGATCCCAACAGCCGCGTGGCAGACTACGACGACGACTCGCTCACCGAGAACGGCCGTGTTGCGTACCCGGTCGAGTTCATCGACAACGCCGTGGTCAAGGGTCGCGCCAAGCGCACGCCCGACGTGGTGATCTTCCTCACGGCAGACGCCTTTGGCGTGCTCCCCCCCATCTCAAAGCTGGACGAGAATGCCGCCATGTACCACTTCATGACCGGCTTCACCTCCAAGGTTGCCGGCACCGAGCGCGGCATCAAGGAGCCCACGCCCACCTTCTCGTCGCTCTTTGGCGAGCCGTTCATGCCGCTTGACCCTATGGTCTACGCAAAGATGCTTGGCGAGAAGATCGAGCACAACGGTACGCGCGTTTACCTCATCAACACCGGCTGGTCTGGTGGCTCCTACGGCATCGGCAGCCGCATTAAGCTCAAGTACACGCGCAAGATGGTCGAGGCCGCCCAGTCCGGCATCATCGACGATTCCGAGTTCGTGCACGACGAGCGCTTCAACCTCGACGTGCCCACGAGTTGCCCCGGTGTGCCCGACGAGCTGCTCAACCCGCGCAGCACCTGGGCGGACAAGGACGCCTATGACACCACTGCCGAGAAGCTCGCTCAGATGTTCGTCGAGAACGCCGAGAAGCGCCTGCAGTCGATGACTCCCGAGGTGCGCGCTGCCGGCCCGCACCCGCTGGGGAAGTAGGGGGGTCTCGCCTTTACGCCCTGACGTCTCTGCACTGACGTCTGATTGCCCTTCCTCGTGGAAAAATTGCTCCGAAGAGTGCCCTCCTGCGCCAGTTCGACGCCGGAGGGCATTTCATGCACGCAATTACGACAGCGCGGGCTATTACCATCCGGAAATGGAATCCCGTTGCCCGGTAAACGAATCCCATCCCAGGGGAGGGTTGGGAGGTCGATACATATTCGTCACCCGAATGTGTATCGACCTGGGCGCGACACAGATTCGTTCACGAATGTGTATCGGACGAGAAGGGCAATGGCGGACAAGTACCTCGCTCCGGCTCCATCTTTTGCGCCGATGGGCGCGTCTTGTAGGGAAAGACGTCGGGACCCACCTTTCGGTGTCATGCTCTCGTCCGAGAGGCATTTCGGCAGATAGCGGTGGCACTTCGGTGCCCCAGGACATGCTCTTTCCCAGAATGAGTGCAATTAGGACGCTGTCCGCTATTGGGTGAAGTCCGCAGCCACGAATTCTCACCTGCTGTTCAATCGCTTGTGCCTGGGCGCTTTCGAATAGGGGTTATCCTCAAGCTTGTATAACGACTAATATTTTGTTAGGCTTACATAAAGTAAGTATGTTCGATGTCCTCACGGCCAGGGCATTTCGTGGTTTTGGAAGGTACCATCCTTGAGAATCCTCAATGTCAGCGCTCAGAAGCCGGATGGCACAGGCAGTGGCACCTTCCTCGCGCAGACCGTGGCCTCGCAGGTTGAGCTGGGCTACGAGACGGCCGTGATCTGCGGCATTGACGATGGCGACCAAACGTCTGCGCTACCGGGGCAGACGGCCGTGTTTCCCGTGCGGTTTATGACCCCGGAGCTGCCGTTCCATGTGTGCGGCATGTCAGATGAGATGCCCTATTCCGCCACGCGCTACCGCGACCTCACCCCTGCCATGGAAACACGGTTCGAGGCCGCGTTCCTTGCTGCACTCGAGCGCGCCCTTGCGGATTTTGCCCCCGATGTCGTGCTCTGCCATCACCTGTATCTGCTTTCCTCAATTGTGCGCGAGCAAATCAAGGGAATCCCCGTTGCCGTGATATGCCATTCGACCGATCTTAGGCAGATGGCGACCCACGACCTCGAGCGTCCACGCATCATCTCTGCCATGCGGTGCGCGGATGCGGTGTTCTGCCTCCATCGCGCTCAAGCCGAGGAGGTCGTGCGCGTCTACGGGATTGATCCCTTGCGAGTCCATGTGACAGGAACGGGCTACAATTCCTGCGTCTTCAATCAGGAAGGTCCGCGCGTCCCCCGGCAGGCTGGCAGGATTTGCTTCGTGGGCAAGGTCAGCTTTAAGAAGGGCGTGGAATCGCTCCTCTCTGCGATGGACCTCATCTCCCCAGCCGCAATCGGCGGGAGGAGCCTGGAGCTCGTGCTGGTAGGCGGCCATGACCCTGCCTCCCAGGACTACCGTCGCATAGCTGCGAAGGTTGGGGCTGCCACTGCCTGGCCGGTGAGAATGACGGGTCGCGTCCCCACTGAGGAGCTTGTGAGAATCTATCGTTCGAGCGACGTATTTGTGCTGCCCTCTTTCTACGAGGGGCTGCCCCTTGTGGGCATCGAGGCCTTGGCCTGCGGCGACAAGGTCGTCATGACGGCGCTTCCCGGTGTGAGGGAGGGTATGGGGGACGTTCTTCCCGGAAACCCCATCCAATGGGTTGAGCCTCCTGCCATGCTCGATGTGGATACGCCAGACCCAGGCAGTCTGCCGGCGTTCGAGAGGCGTCTCGCGGATGCCATCGTCAACTCATTGGTGACGCCGCAGCCAAGCTTTGACGTGACCCATACGTCATGGGACAAGGTCGTCTCGCGCATGCTCATGTGCCTGAGGGAGGCAGACATAGCGTGAGAAGCACTATTCGCCGTAGGTGCGGAAGTGCCTTGGACTTTGCCCTTCTTTTTGTCCTTGCCGCCTTTTGCGCCGTGTTCGTTGTCTGGCCCATAGGGTCGTTTGTCTGGCAGGCACTGCCCTTTTCCGGCTCTGCGCCCAACATGCTCGAGGTTCTTGCCCAGAACTCTGGGGCCATACTCAACAGCGTCTTCGTTGCCGTGCTGGTAAGCCTTCTCTCGTGTGCCATTGCGCTGGCAGTCGCCCTTGTCGTTACGTTTGGCCGGCGAGGCTGGGCGAGCTTGGTGACGGGGCTTGTCACGCTGAGCCTGGCCTCTCCTCCTTTTGTGGCGTCTCTTGCCTACATCGAGCTCTTTGGCCGAAGGGGGCTCGTGACACACGGGCTCCTTGGCCTTTCCGTGAGCCCGTATGGCTGGCAGGGCATAGTCTTCATGGAGGCGCTCTTCTTCACCGGCATCAACGTCATCCTGCTTTTGACAGCGTGCTCGAACGCGTTGACAAGGGCGCCGTGAGCGCTGCGCTTGACCTTGGCGCGCCCATGCGCCGCGTGTTCGCGGACATCATCCTTCCGCTCCTGAGGCCGGGCGTCGCGGTGTGCCTGCTGCTCACGTTCGTGCGCTCGATTGCCGACTACGCCACGCCCGTGGTCATCGGTGGCAAGTTCGAGACCATCTCTACCCAGATTTACGTGCGCGTCGTTGGCTACTCTGACCTTGGTGCGGCGGCCGTGCTGAACCTCGTGCTCTTTGCTGCCTCCTTTGTCGCCTTCATCGCATACCGTCGGCTTGGGTCGACCCTCGATGTGGCGTCTAAGTCCTTGGGGGCGTCCGTCCGGCCGGCCGACGACGAGGCGGGCTTCAGACTTCGGGGCGCGCTCGGGGTCTTCGCCCACGTTGTGACGGCGGCATTCTCGTCTGCCATCGTGGCCGTCTACGCGACGATAGTCCATGCCGCGTTCACCAAGGGCATGGGGTGGTCTGCGCCGCTCACCTTGGACAACCTTACTCACCTCATGGAGTACAACGTCGATGCAATCGGCCGAAGCATCCTCTATGCCCTGCTTAGCGCTGGCGCATCAACGTTGATCGGGCTTCTTGCCGCCTACTTCGTGCACAGGCGCCGTGTTGCCGGAAGCTTTCTGCTCGACTTCCTGACTTCGCTTCCCTATACGATCCCAGGCATCTGCCTTGGCTTGGGCTACATCCTTGCATTCAACCGTCTGCCGCTTGAGCTTGTGGGAACGTCCACGATCATCGTTGCTGTCCTCACCGCCAAGGAGATCGCCATCTCAACGAGGGCCTTCACGGCCGCCCTTGCCCAGGTGCCCCCCGAGCTTGACATGGCGGCGAAGGACCTGGGCGCACCAAATACCTCGGTTCTTTGGGGCGTCCTCGCCCCCAACCTTCGCTCGGCCTTTGGCGTGAGCCTCATCAACGGCTTCACGGGCTCAATGATGGCCTATGCAGCCGTCCTCTTCCTCATAGTCCCTGGCCACAAGACGGCGATATTCGAGCTGTTCGATGCTCTCTCCGGCGGAAAGTACGGCGAAGCCGCCATGATCTCGCTCGCGCTGGTGGCCATCACGTCCCTTGTGTGCGCGGCCTTCGGACGCCTTCTCGTCAAGCGTAGGAGCTAGCATGTTTCTTGAGCTTTCCCACCTCTCCAAGTCCTTTGGGAGTCACGAGGTCATCGATGACCTTTGTCTCAGCGTCGAGAAGGGCGAAGTCATGTGCCTTCTCGGGGCATCCGGCTGCGGGAAGACAACGACGCTCCGCCTGGTTGGGGGGTTTCTCGCTCCGGATGGCGGCAGGGTGGTCATCGATGGGCAGGACGTGACCGGAATGTCGCCCGAAATTCGTCCAACGGCAACGGTGTTTCAGTCCTACGCGCTCTTCCCCCACATGAGCGTGGTGGAAAACGTTGGCTATGGCGTGCGTTTTTCTGGCGCAACGCGCGCCGAGGCCAAGCAACGGGCGATGGAGATGCTCGAGGCCGTAGGGCTTTCGGAATGCGCGTCCAGCCGTGTCCAGGACATATCGGGTGGCCAACAACAGCGTGTCGCGCTTGCAAGGGCACTCGTTCTGGGGCCCAAGGTGCTTCTTCTCGACGAGCCGTTTAGCAACCTCGACGCCAACCTCCGCATCCGAATGCGCGAGGAGGTACGCCAAATCCAGCGTCGGTTCGGCGTGACGATGGTCTTCGTCACACACGATCGTGAGGAGGCCATGTCCTTCGCGGACAGGTTGGCGATCATGCGCAATGGCAAGATCCTCCAAGTTGCTACCCCGCGCGAGGCATACGACCATCCCGCCGACCTTTACTGCGCAAGGTTTCTCGGCCACGTAAACGAACTTGACGTGCCAGGTGTAACGCGATTCTTCCGAGACGAGGCGGTGACCCTTGGCAAGGAAGGCGGGGTCCTGGGCGTCGTCGGGGATGCCACCTACCTTGGCGGCTATTGGCGCTATGAGCTGCTTGTGGGGGAATCGCGCGTGTACGTTCGCGCTCCTGCAAACCAACGCTACGCAAGGGGTGCGACAGTGCCTTTTGTCATAGACCAGACCATCGACGTATAGAGAGGGAGACAAGGTGAGTTACATCATTTCGAGAAGGGGATTCATTCGCATTGCCGGGGCGGCGGGCCTTCTTGGCCTTGCGGGCTGTTCTCAGGGAAACGGGGGAGAGTCCGCCGAGCCGGACAAGGCCGACACGTCAACCGAGGGGCTTACGTCCACCTCGGGGAAGACGCTCAAGGTCCTCTGCACGAGCGAGAGCTACAAGGCGCTCTTTGATAAGTTCACCTCCGAGGTGGGTGCTCCCGTCGAGTACATCTCGATGTCTTCGGGTGAGGTTCTCTCCAAGCTCAAGGCCGAGGGGGGCAAGCCAGCGGCGGACCTCTGGTTTGGAGGCGGAATCGACTCGTTCATGAGCGCGGCTGACTCCGGCCTTCTCGAGAGGGTCGATTTCGACCGTGCCTCCGAGTTTGCCGAAGGCTTCAAGTCTGAGGACAACTACTGGTTCTCCAAGGGTGCCACCATCGTCGGCTTCATCGTGAACAATGACATCCTTGACGAGATTGGCGCCGAGAAGCCAGCGTCTTGGGCGGACCTTGCGAGTTCCGACTACAAGGGCGAGATCATGATGTCCTCGCCTGCGGTCTCGGGCACGAACTACGCGGCCGTTGCTGCCATCCTCCAGACCATGGGAGAGGACAAGGGCTGGGAGTACCTCACGGCCCTTAACGAGAACATCCCGTATTACACCAAGCGCGGCAGCGACCCCTCCACGCGCGTGGCTGCAGGCGAGGCGGCTGTTGGCATCACCTACATCGACAATACGCTCGATGACATTCTGGCCGACGGTACGCTCGAGATCGTCTACCCCGAGGAGGGCATGCCCTACATTCCTGATGGGGTTGCGGCCTTTGCCAATGCGGACGACACCGAGGACGCCAAGCTCTTCATCCAGTGGCTCTTCTCGTCTGACGAGAACCTCCGGGCTCTGGCTGACATCGACAAGAAGTCAACGATGCTGCTTGCGCTGCCTACGATCGACGGCCTCGATCTTGACTTTGACCCATCGCAGCTCATGACTGAGGATCTGAGCAGGTTTGGGTCCGACCGCGATGCGACGCTCGCCAGGTGGGATGAGGTCACAAGCGGCAAGGAGGTCGTCTCCAGCAAGTAGGCCTTTGCCTTGGCAGACTTCCCGGCAGTTCCCGCGGTGCGCTCCCGGCCCCATCGAACGAGCTGAGAGACCATCATTGCTTGCGCGCCTTTCGCGAACGTGCGTCCTCGGTGTCCGCACGCTCTCGGTGAAACCCATAGGCGTCTCTTTCGACAACGGTTGCTCCAACGAGTGCCCTCCGGCGTCATTTCGACGCCGGAGGGCGCATCTCGTACGGAATCCTGTCTGAAACCTCAGCTCCTGCGCCCGTTTCTCCCCGGAAGAAGCATTTCCGCAGCCGGGGCGATACGTTCTCACCGGAGGGAGCATTCCTGCAGATATATCCTTGAGGAGTTGAATCAAAAGTCGTTCGGGGAGGCCGTCATGCGCGACCGTGCTTTATCGTAGAGTGACGAGTCCTCTGCCATTGTCCTTATCGTCGAGGATGATCCGGACATCGTCGAGATTCTCAGACTCTACCTCGCGGGGAGCGGCTACGTGGTGCTCTCGGCCTCAGATGGGGTCGAGGGTCTTGAGGCACTCGGCCGTGAGCGCGTTGACCTTTCCCTGGTCGACCTCATGATGCCCAACGTCAACGGGTTCGAGTTCATTTCGTCTGCCAGAGCGATGGCTGACGTCCCCATCATCGTGGTCTCTGCGCGAGGCAACCCTGCCGACAAGGCACTTGGCCTCGACCTGGGCGCGGACGACTACATCACCAAGCCGTTTGACCCCTCCGAGGTGCTGGCATATGTCAGGGCGGTGCTGAGAAGGTACAGGAACGGCTTGTCTGCAAGCCTGCGATCCGAGGATGAACCCTCCACGTCACCCGGCATTCTCTCCTGTGGCGACCTAGAACTCGACAGGGAGGCCCTTGTCTTGCGCAAGCGCGGAAGGGTCGTGCCCCTTACCGTCTCCGAGATCAAGATCGTCATGAGACTGATGTCCGCACCGGGAAGAATCTTCACCAAGGCTCAACTCTACGAGGCCGCATCTGGCATCTCGACCGAGGTGAGCTCCGAGAGCGTCATGGTGCACATCTCGAACATCAGAGTCAAGATCGAGGATGACCCAGCAAAACCCGCCTACATTGTCACGGTGAGGGGGCTTGGGTACAAGCTGGTGCAAAGATGAGTACCGCCTCTTCTCCCAGGCGCAATCCGCTCAACGGCATCGCCCCACGTTGCCTTTCCGTCGTTGCCGTCTACGCACTTGTACTCGTGGTGCTCTTCACCGTTGTGGACAACATGATCGCGAGTCTCTACCTCAGCATCGAGACGGTCGAGGAGCATTCCTCCGAGCTGCAACAGGATGAATTCTCGCGGGTCGCCGCAGCGCTTTCCGCCCCAAGCCAGATCATCGTCTTCGACAGCGAGGGGAACAGGCTGTACTCGTCAAGCGCGGAAATCGCCGAGGAGATAAGCCCCGATGACCTCGACCTCATTGCTTCTGGCAACGATTGGTTCTACGAGGTCCTTCTTCGCACCGACGAGTCTGGCTCGACATGGTACGAGGTCTCCCTCTGCAAGAACTCCGATGACGGGAAGTCGAAGGCGGTCCTCGGGACCTGTCTCTGCGACGACGACGGCACGATTGTCTCCGGGTCGCTATTCCCAGGAAGGAAGCGTCTCTCCCCGCGCGATCTTCCCTCCTTCAGGGCAACTACGGCACGGACATGCTGATTGACAAGTACGAGTACAGCAACTCAAAGGGCAGGCCAGGACGCTCGTGCTCGTTTCCCCCAGCTACAACGAGACGAGCGTGAACGAGCTTGCCGTTAGGGCGAGGTCCCTGTGGCTTGCTGCCGTGCCCTTCGCCATTGCCGCGACAATCGCCGCCGCCTACTGCATTTCGCGCGTCATCCAGAATGGGGTGAGACCACTGGATAACGCCATCGCCGCGCGTCTACGTTCAGGGGACGTCCGGACAGATTCCGACAAGATCCCCAACGAGCTGAGACCAACGTTCGGGCACTTCGTCGAGATCATGGACGAGCTCGAGGAGGAACGCCGAGACAAGCAGCGCACCATAGCCGACGTGTCCCACGACCTCAGGACACCCCTGACGGTCATTCTCGGCTACGCCACAGCACTGCTCGACGGGAAGGTGGCGAAGGACGAGGAGCAAGGATGCCTCGAGGCAATCGCCAAGAAGGCGAAGGTCGCTTCTGGTTTGACCGAGACGCTTTTCGAGTACGCGAAGACGGAGCATCCCGACTTCGAGGTGTGCAACCGCCCCGTTGACGTGTGCGAGCTCACTCGGCTCTGCGTTATCGGCAGGCAGGACGACGCCGAGTTCTTCGGGTGACAGATTGACGTGGAGATTCCCGATGCCCCGATTATTGCTCTGGCAGACGAGCGACTTCTCACCAAGGCGGCGGATAACCTCATCGACAACGCCCTGAAGCACAACCCCCGCGGCACTGTCGTGCGTGTCGTGTGCTCGAGGACTCGCCGGAGCGCCAGGCTTTCCGTCTCAAACACGGGCAATTCCATACCCGAGGATATCAGGGAGACGATATTCGAGCCCTTCGTCACAGGCGACGGCGCTCGCAACCCAGAGCATGGCAGCGGCCTTGGCTTGGCAATAGCCAGGAGATACGTTGAGCTCCAGGGAGGGGCCATCCGTCTCGTGGACAAACCCGCTCCTCCGTTCAAAGTCGAGATCTGCATTGAGCTCCCCCTGGCCACAGGTCATGCCTAACCTAAGGGAACCTTTAGGTCGCGCTTAGGAGTGACATAGGTTTGCGCCGTACCTTCATATGTGTGCCCGGGACCCACCAACAAGGTCGAGGAGGTGCCCGAGCTGAGCAGACAGTGCCTGGAGGAGATTGTGGCACTCTGCAAGGAGGCCAGTGCCACCCCCGTGCTCGTGAGCACGCCAAGTGCTGTCAACTGGAATATGCCCCGGCACAACGCGGTGCAACAGCTCGCACAGAGCCTTGGCATCGACTACTTTGACCTCAACACGGGCAAGGACAAGGTCGCCATCGACTGGAGCGCTGACACTCGCGACAGGGGAGACCATCTCAACTGCAGAGGAGCCGTCAAGGTCTCCGGCTACGTTGGGGGCTCCTATCGTCCAGATACGGATTGCTAGACCACGGGGAAGACGCCTCGTACTCTTCGTGGAACGACGAGTACGAGAGGTATCGGAAGTTCGTGGAATGCGCCCAAACCGCGTAGTCCCAACCAGTAGCGTGGGCGCCACAAAGAGGCCGCCCCCGCCCTTCTTCGCCTGCGTGGGCGCAAGGCTTGAAGGGCGGGGGCGGCAGTTTGCGAGAAGGGCGGGGGACTTGGTCCCCAACGGGTTGTGGAGGGGGTCCTACTCTGCCATCTGCGCCTGGACGGCGGTGATGGCAACGACGCCCACGATGTCCTCGGCGGAGCAGCCACGGGACAGGTCGTTGACGGGCTTGGCAATGCCCTGAAGCACCGGGCCGTAGGCCTCGGCGCCGGCGAAGCGCTGGACCAGCTTGTAGCCAATGTTTCCGGCCTCGAGGTCGGGGAACACGAGCACGTTTGCGTGACCGGCAACGGTGGAGCCGGGTGCCTTGAGCTCGGCTACGCTCGGGACCAGGGCGGCATCAAGCTGCAGGTCGCCGTCGACGGCAAGCTCGGGCGCCTTCTCGTGAGCCAGCGCGGTTGCCTCCTGGACCTTGGTGGGCACGTCGCCCTTGGCGGAGCCCATGGTGGAGAAGGAGAGCATGGCAACCTTGGGCTCGGAGCTCATGTACTTCTTCCAGGAGCCCGCGGAGGCGATGGCAATCTCGGAGAGCTCGTCGGCCGTGGGGTTGATGTTCAAGCCACAGTCAGCGAAGAGCAGGGTGCCGTTCTCGCCGTACTCGGCCTTGTTGGTGCACATGATGAAGAACGCCGAGACAAGCTTGGTGCCGGGGGCGGTCTTCAGGATCTGGAGGGCGGGACGCAGCGTGTTGGCGGTGGAGTGGCATGCGCCGGAGACTAGGCCGTCGGCGTCGCCCATCTTGACCATCATGGTGCCAAAGTAGGTGGCGTCGTTCATCTGCTCCATGGCCTCGGGCAGCGTGACGCCCTTCTTCTTGCGCAGCTCGGCGAAGGCGGCAGCGTACTCGTCGTGCTTCTCGGCAGTGCGCGGGTCGATCACAGTAACGCCGGGGACGTCGATCTTGGCAGGGTCGCCAAGGATGACAAGGTCGGCGATGCCCTCGTCCATAATCTGGCGTGCGGCCGCAATGGTTCGCGGATCCTCGCCCTCGGGAAGGACGATCTTCTTCCTGTCGGCCTTGGCGGCGGTCTTCATGCGGTCAAGAAACTCACTCATTGATGCTGCTCCCTCTTGTCTTGTGGTGTGCCGTTTGCGCCCCTCGTGCGGGCCGTTCGCGGGCATTGGCCTGTAGATTGTGAGACCGTGCCCGGCTGGCCGCAAGGGTCACCACCCATTATAGGAGCGAGTGTTAGAATCAACAGCCAGATCGAGATGCGTTGCGCCCTGCGCACACTCTCGATTCTTTTTGGCCGCGCTTCGCGGTTCGAGGTATCGGGGCCCCACGGGGCGCTTGGGAAGGACTTTCATGGGAATCGCAAACGGTTTGCCTGCGGGCTTCAACCCAGATGTATATGACGCCATCATCGTGGGCGCGGGCTACGCGGGCGCGGTCTGCGCCCGTCGCCTTGCCGAGGCGTGCGGCATGAAGGTCGCCGTCATCGAGCGGCGCGACCATATTGGTGGCAACGCCTACGACTACGTGGATGATGCCGGCATTCTTGTGCACAAGTACGGTCCGCACATCTATCACACCATGAACGACCGCGTGAACCAGTACCTCTCGCGCTTCACGGAGTGGACGGGCTACCAGCACAAGGTCCTCGCCAACATCCACGGCACGCTCATGCCGGTTCCGTTCAACCACACCTCGCTCAAGCTTGCCTTTGGTGACGAGAGGGGAGAGGCGCTCTACCAGAAGCTCGTGGCGACCTTCGGCGAGAACAAGAAGGTCCCCATCATGGAGCTGCGCGAGAAGAACGATCCCGAGCTCTCCGAGGTGGCCGACTACGTCTACGAGAATGTCTTCCTCCACTACACCATGAAGCAGTGGGGCAAGACGCCCGACCAGATCGACCCCTCCATCACCGGCCGTGTTCCCGTCTTTGTGGGCGACGATGACCGCTACTTCCCCACGGCCAAGTATCAGGGCATGCCTGCCGAGGGCTACACCAAGCTCTTCGAGAACATGCTCAACCACGACCTCGTCTCCGTCTTCCTTGGTGTCGACGTTCGCGACATCCTCAAGGTTGGCACCTCAAACGTGCTCGTGTGCGGGCGCCCCTATGGTGGAGAGATCGTCTACTCCGGTCCTCTCGACGAGCTCTTTGGGCTTGATTTGGGCGCGCTTCCGTACCGCACGCTGGACATGCAGTTTGAGACTCTGCCCGTGGACCAGTTCCAGCCCGTGGGTACCGTCAACTACACCACGTCCGAGGACTTCACGCGCATTACGGAGTTCAAGAACATGACCGGTCAGGTGGCTCCCGGCCGCACCACCATCATGCGTGAGTACTCAAAGGCGTATGTGCCCGAGAGCGGGCAGACGCCGTACTACGCCATCCTAGAGGACGAGAACCTCGAGCTCTACCGCCGCTATCGTGAACGTGTGGCCGGCATTCTCAACTTCCACTGCGTGGGCCGCCTTGCCGAGTACCGCTACTACGACATGGACGGCGTGGTTGCCTCGGCACTCAACCTCTCTGACGAGCTCATCCAGGCACACAACTAGTATGCTGGGGCGGGGAGAACGAGGTTCCCCGCCCTCATTTTCTACCGGGGCGGGGGGCGTCTCCCTCGCTTAAGCTCTTTTACGCACCACCGACTGAGAACGGCAGACACACATGGAGAAGACCATCACCTTTGGCATCCCGTGCTACAACGCGGCGGCCTACATGGACAAATGCATCACTTCCATCCTCGAGGGGTCCGGCTACGCCGAGGACGTCGAGATTGTGATTGTGGATGACGGCTCCACCAAGGACGAAACGCCACAGAAGGCCGATGAGTGGGCCGAGCGCTATCCCAATATCATCCGTGCGGTCCATCAGGAGAACGGTGGCCACGGTAAGGCCGTGATGGCTGCCGTGGGCGCGGCTCAGGGTGCGTACTTCAAGAACATCGACTCGGACGACTGGTTTGACGCAGAGGCTCTCCAGCGCCTTCTCACCACGCTCCGCCGCTTTGTTGAGCTGGGCGACAGCGTCGACCTTGTGATCACCAATTACGTGTACGAGCACGTCGAGGACGGCACCCAGAACGTGGTCGACTACCGTCACGTGTTGCCGGTGGGCCGCGTCTTTACCTGGAGCGACATTGGTCATTTCAAGAAGACGCAGTACCTGCTTATGCATGCGCTCACGTACCGCACCAAGACGCTGCGCGC
This sequence comes from Atopobiaceae bacterium, assembly GCA_902834555.1. Taxonomy (GTDB): domain Bacteria; phylum Actinomycetota; class Coriobacteriia; order Coriobacteriales; family Atopobiaceae; genus Tractidigestivibacter. The sequence goes on along the minus strand of CADFJN010000010.1, from coordinate 52,500 downwards.
AGCCAACCTCCAGATGCCGGCTCACACGTTCTATGTGGACAACATCTACGCCTACGTGCCGTTCCCCAGGTGCCACAACCTCTACTACCTTGATGTGGACCTCTATCGCTACTTCATTGGGCGTGAGGACCAGTCCGTGAACGACGCCGTGCTCACGAGCCGCGTGGACCACTACTGGCGCGTTGCCCGCGTCATGTGGGAGGCCTACCACCTCTACGACGACGTTCAGCCGCGCAAGCTCCGCGAGTACATGATGAGCTACTTCACGATCATCATGGCGATCTGCTCGGTCTTCTCGAAGAAGTCCGACAGGTCCGATGCCGAGGAGCAGCTCAAGAAGCTCTGGGACGACCTCAAGGCCTATGACCCCAAGATGTATCGTCGCGCGCGCCACGGGGTTGTGGGCATTGCGACCAACCTGCCTGGCCTCGTGGGCAAGGACATCACGCTCTGGGGCTATCGCGTGGCGCAGAAGCACGTGAAATTCAACTAGGGACGCCCAAGGGGAGACGTACCTGAAGCACCGGGGCCCTGTCTGCTTTTGGAGTTACGCTGCGCGAAGAACTCCTTAAGCAGACAGGGCCCCGGTGCATGCGTATTCCCTTGGCGCGTCTTGCCCGGGGGTGTGGGCTTGGGCTCATTTACGGAGAACAGCTCCATTTCTTAAAACGACTTCGCGCCAACAGGGCAAACGCGAGGGGCTTTTATGAAAAGGAGCTATTCTCCGCGATGGTGACGTGGGAAGCGAGAATGGCGAGAGGGACGCATCGGGCACGGGGCTAGTCGCCGCAGCGTTTACGCCAGGTCTCGAGCAGCAGGAAGGCCATACGCTGCGGTGGCGCTTCTCGCCCCATCCGCAATCGCCCGCTCGAGGGCACGGGTGGCGAGAACCCCCACAACGTCCACCTGCGCCTCGACCTCGCCCGTGGCCATCACAAAGATGGTGTCGCCGTCGTTGGTGCTGTGCGTGGGCCTGATGGCGTGGGCGTAGGCGTCTGCCGCCATCTGGGCCACCTTCGTGGCCTGCGGCTTGGTGAGACGGGCGTTTGTGACCACGCACGAGATGGTTGTGTTGGTGCGACGCTCGAGCGGCATCTGGGCTGCCAGCGAGAGGAGCTCTTCCTCGGTGCTTGCAAGGGCCTCACCGTCCTTGGTTCGAAGACCTGCAATTGCCGCGCCGGTTGCGGGGTCGACCACGTCTCCGCAGGCGTTCACGGCGGCCACGGCGCCGCAGACCAGCGCGCCGGCGCTTTCCACGTCCTCGCCAAGGCCGCTCTTCATGGCGCGTGCAGGTCCCCCAACCTTGCCAACCGTGCAGCCAGTGCCGGCGCCCACGTTGCCGCGGGGAAGGGGCTCTCCGTTCCCTGCAAGTGCCAGGCGCGTGGCCTGGGCCCCGTCCTCTGCCGTGGGTCGCACGTGGGGGTCTCCGCACGCCAGGTCAAACACGCAGGCACCCGAGACAATGGGCACTACGCCAACGCCTACGTCCAAGCCAATTCCGTGGTGCTCGAGCTCCTCTGCAACGCCACAGGACGCCGCCAGGCCGTAGGCAGACCCGCCGGAGAGGACCACGGCATTGAGCGTCTGGACGGTCTCCTCGGGGCGGAGAAGGTCCGTCTCACGTGTTGCCGGGGCTCCACCGCGCACGTCGACGCCACCCGTGGCGCCCTTGGGGCACACGATGACCGTGCAGCCCGTGCCGGCATCGACATTGGTTGCATGCGCGGCAAAGATGCCGGGGATTTGGGTGATGCTATCGATGCTTGCCATGGTTGTTCCTCTCGTCAGCTAGTTCTGCGAACCCAGGCAGCGGGCCACAAGGTCCTGCCTGCCGAGAAGTACCCCAAGTTCTCGCACAACACGGGCCACCGGCAGTCCAACAACGTTTGCCCAGTCGCCCTCTATGCCGCTCACAAGCAGCCTGCCTCGCCCTTGGATGCCGTAGGCGCCCGCCTTGTCCATGGGCTCACCGGAGGCCACGTAGGCACGGATCTCCTTGTCTGAGAGGTCAAAGAACGAAACGCGCGTGGTCTCGACGAACGAGCGGGTTGCAAGCGCCTTTGCCATGGGGTCAAGGTGCATGAGGCAGACGCTCGTTGAGACATGATGCGTGCGTCCCGAAAGCTCCCGCAGCATGGCGCAGGCGGCCTTCTCGTCTGCGGGCTTGCCCAGAACGTCGCCGTTCTCGGTCCAGACGATGGTGTCTGCTGCAAGAAGCACGTCCTCGGTTGCCTCGAGCGCCAGCGCAGTGCGCGTTGCCTCGGCCTTCTGGCGGGCAAGCCGCTCCACCAGATGCGTGGGCGTCTCGCCCTCCTGGCGTGCCTCGTCTATGTCTGCGGGAACGATGATGAGCGAGAAGCCCGCCGCCTCGAGGAGCTGACGCCGTCTGGGGGATTGCGATGCCAGGTACATGCGCTTCCAATCGCTGGGGTGTGTTCGTTGGTAGCATAGCCGTTCTGCGGTAGCCCGTGGTCTGGGTCGAGCAAAGACAAAGCGAGGGGGCCGCATACGCGACCCCCTCGCCTGTGCCAGAGCCGTATGAGCCGTGTGGGCTACTCGACGGTGATGGCGGAGACGGGGCAGTTGTCAGCCGCCTCCTGGGCGCTGTCCTCGGCATCCTCGGGCACGTCGCCCTCGATGGCGTGCGCGACGCCGTCGTCGCCGATGCTGAAGACGTCGGGGCAGGTGCCCTCGCAAAGACCGCAGCCGATGCAATCCTCGTTGACAGAAGCCTTCATGTTGCGTTCCTCTCACTTGAACTTCTCGTCCCTGGGCCCCTTACCCAAGGTCTTAATCTTTTTACACGTTTCCGCAGCGGTGCGCAACGTAATTCTGCCTACGGTCCAAAAAGAGCTGCGAGGCACAGAATTGGGCCGTTGAGCTGCGGTTTATTCCTAGCTGCTTAGGGGTATTTGGCATCGTGGCGCGCGGTGTGTCGAGGGGAAGACAGAAACGCCCGCTCCGGCGTGAATTTGGCGCCGGAGCGGCATCTTTGTACGTGATTGCTGGGGAACGGTATGTGATTGCCGCGACAACAAGCCCCCCGGCGATTGGGGTGTCTCCGCAGGGCGCGTCTTGTTGCAATCTGCATCAAAACCGCTGCTCCGGCGACAAATCGTCATCGGTTGGCACGTTCTGGCAGCCGCAGCGTCCCAACGACAGTGCCCAAGCAGCAGCATCCCTAGAGGTCTATTCTCATCCAGACGTGGGGGCAGCCCTCGTCGTCGCACCTCTCGTCAAGCGCGTGAAAGCCAAGCTTCTCGTAGAAGCCCTTTGCCCTCACCTGTGCCAGCAGCTCGATGCGGTGCTTGCCTTGCTCCAGCGCGCGCTTCTCGCACACGCGCACAAGCGCCTGGCCTACGCCCTTACCCCTGCCGGCCTTGAGCACCGCAAGCCTTCCAAGCACAAGGCACTCGCGCTCATCCGAGGAGAACAGACGGCAGGTCCCTATTGGCGTGCCATCCTCGAAGGCAACAAGGTGCAGCGCGGAGCCGTCCACCTCGTCGAACTCATTCTTGAAGCCTTGCTCTTCCACAAAAACCTTCGTGCGGACGAGAATCGCCTCCTGCGGAAGCGAGCGATACGTGCGAATTTCCAAGCTAGATCCTCCTGCTTAGGTCCTATTGCGCGACCTGCGTGCTTTTGCAATGAGACAAAGGGACTGTCCCCTTGTCTCATTGCCTGTGGAGGATGGTCACGTTCTCCACGTGGAAGGTCTGCGGGAAGAGGTCCACGGGCGTTACACTCACGGGCCTGAACACGCCCTCGTCGCGGAATCGTGCGAGGTCGCGGGCAAGCGTCGCAGGATCGCAGGAGACGTACGCAATTGCGCGCGCAGGCTGGTCGGAGAGCTGCGCCACCACGTCGGCCGCGAGGCCCGCACGCGGCGGGTCGACCACGATAACGTCCGCATCGACGTCTGGGAACTCGATGCCCGCGTCCCCGCCAATGGGGTCGACGTTGGTGAGGTTTGCCGCGTCAAGGTTGTGACGCAGGTCTCGCACGGCCGGACCGTAGGACTCGACTGCCGAGACAAAGCCAGATTTGCGTGCAAGCGGCAGCGTGAAGGTGCCTGCCCCGCAGTAGAGGTCCATGGCCTCCTCGTCCTCGCTGGGGGAGAGACCCTCCATCACCAGCGAGACGAGCTTGTCCGCGCCCCTGGTGTTCACCTGGAAGAACGAGGGCGCCGAGACGCGCATTGCCTCGCTTCCCACAAGCTCTCCCCAGGAACCCTTGCCCGAGAGACGCTCGACTCCGGCGATGCGGCGCGCCTTGGCCGGCCCCTTCTGCATGACACGCACGACGGAAGTCACCTTGGTGGCGTCGCCAAGCACCTTGGCCACCTGCGGGCGCGGGAAGGGGCCCGGCGTGCCCCAAAGGGCCACCTCAAGCTCCTTCGTACGCCGAGAAGCGCGAATGCCCACGCGCTCGAGGCCAAGGTCGCGAGAGCCGGCAAGGAAGTTCATGGCCCCCTGCACGGCCTTCACGACGCCCTTGAACTTGGAGTCCAGAAGCGGGCAGGAGGGAACCTTCACCACGTCAGAAGAGCCGGCCGCATGCATGCCTACCATGGTGCGCCCGCGCTGGTTTCCCACGGCAAGCTCGACCTTGTTGCGGTAGCCCCAGGGCTCTCCGGGTGCCACGACGGGCGCCACGAGGGCCTCGGCATCCTCTGCCGAGAAGCCCCCCAGGCGCGTGAGCGCGTCGACAACGCCGGAGCGCTTAGCGGCGAGCTGCGCCTCGTAGGAGAGGTGCGCCCAGGGGCAACCGCCACAGACGTCCACAAATGGGCAGGGCGGTGTCACGCGGTCAGGCGAGTCTTCGAGCACCGTGGTCACGTGCGCACGAGAGAAGCGCGCCTCCTCGGCGTCCGTCTCGGCCTCCACGGTGTCACCGGGCACGCCTCCCGTAACGAACACGGTCTTGCCATCGGAATCGTGCGCGATCGCCTCTGGGCCGTAGCCCATGCGCTCGATCTTTAGCCTCTTTGTTGTCATGCGCTCGTCCTTGCGTTAGTCCTCGTCCATCGGTCCGCCAAAGAGTACGCCAAATCCGCGACCAATGAGTGAGAAAGCTGTGGCAAGGCGGCTGCGCTTCCTTTGCGCGGGTGCTGGGGACGTTGCGGCGGGCGTGGGCTTGGGCGCCGGAGCGGGAGCGGGCTCTGGTGACGGCTGGGTCTCCGTCTTGGCTACGGGAGCCGTCTCCGCAGCCTCCTGCGGCGCGGGCGCTTCGGCCCCAGCATTCTCCTCGTCCGGACGGCTCTCCTCTTCCACTTCGGCGTCCTCGGCAGCGGTGAGCACGCGCTCGGCTACCTGCGCAGCGTGCTGCTCCTCGCGCTGCTTCTCCTCCTCGCGTTTCGCTTCGCGCTCGGTGATGCGCGCGGTGGCCTCGGACGTAGGGTCAATCGAGGCAACGAGCTTCTCGGCAACATGCGGGTGGTTGTAGCCGCCCGTTGCCGGCAGCGACGAGAGTGCCTGCGCAAGGCCGTGCGGGATCTTCTCGATGCGCGAGAAGGGCGTGAGGGCGGCGGCCTCAGAGCGCTTGGTGTGCGCGCGAACGCGGGCAAGCGCGAGCAGGACCTCCTGGCTGTTGATGGGCGGCTCCTCCTTCTCGCGAGGGACCTTCTCCCAGGTTCCCTTGGCCGTGAGCTGGCGCGCCTTCACGTTGTCGGCAAGCTGGAGGTTCACGAAGGTCGTGACCAGCGCACGGCAGGTGGGGTCGAGCACCGGGTAGGCAATCTCCACGCGTCGCTCGGTGTTTCTTGTCATCATGTCGGCGCTGGAGAGGTAGATCGTGTCGGACTCGGCACCAAAGGCGTAGACGCGGGCGTGCTCGAGGAAGCGTCCCACGATTTGCCGCACAACAAGGCCGTCGGTCTTGCCGGGGACGTTGGCGCGGATGCAGCAGATGCCGCGCACAATCATGAGCACGCGCACGCCGGCCTCGCAGGCCTCGGCGATCTTGTCGATCACGTCGCGGTCGGTGAGGGAGTTCATCTTAAGGAAGACCTGCGCGGGCTGGTTGGCACGTGCGCGCTCGATCTCGCGGTCAAGGCCGCGCATCACGAGCGGCTTGAGGCTTGCCGGGGCCACGCCCAGCAGCTGGTAGGAGCCGCGGAGGTTGCCCAGCGAAAGGTTGCGGAAGAACGTGTTGCCGTCCGCGCCAATGGTGGGGTTGGCCGTCATGAGCATGAAGTCCGAGTAGAGCTTGGCGGTCTTCTCGTTGAAGTTGCCGGTTCCCAGGCAGGTGATGCGGCTGATGCCGGCGTTGTCATGGTAGGTGATCTGGCAGATCTTCGAGTGGCACTTGAAGCCCTCGGAGCCGTAGATCACGGTGCAGCCGGCGTCCTCCAGGCGCTCTGCCCAGGCGATGTTGTTCTCCTCGTCAAAGCGGGCGCGCAGCTCCATGAGGACGGTGACGTCCTTGCCTGCCTCAGCGGCGGCTATGAGGCTCTCGCAGAGGTGGCTGCTCTTAGCCACGCGGTAGAGCGTGATCTTGATAGAGATGCACTGGTCGTCCGAGGAGGCCTCGCGCACAAGGCGAAGCAGCGGAGACATGCTCTCGTACGGGTAGGTGAGAAGAACGTCGTGGTCCTCCACCTGGCCGCGCATGGGGAGCTTGGCGTTGACCATGGGGGAGGGCTGGGGCTCGAAGGGCGGGAAGACTACGTCGGCGTGGGCCCAGTCGGGGATCTTTGCCTCGAGACCATAGACGTAGCCCAGGTCAAGCGGCATGTCCACGTGGAAGACGCGGCGCTCCTCAAGGCCAAGCTCCTGCGCGACAAGCGCCTCCCACTTGCGGCCAAACTCGCCGGAGACCTCGAGCCGCACCGGCTGCAGGCGCTGGCGCAGCTTGAGGACCTTCTTCATGTGCTGACGGTAGTCCTCTTCCTCCTCGACTCCCTCGCCATCGGGGTCGATGTCTGCGTTGCGTGTGACGCGCAGCACGGCAGACTTCTTGGGGACGTAGTCGCCAAAGCTGCGGTCGAGGAAGGTGCGCATGACATCCTCGATGAGGGTGTAGCGGAAGGTCCTAGCGCCAGAGGGCAGGGCTACCACGCGAGACTCGGAGGCAGGCACCTCGATGATGCCTAGGACGCCCGTCTCGTCGGGGCCGTTGAGCGTGCATGCCACAAAGAGACGGCCATTCCTCAGGTTGGGGAAGGGGTGGCGCGGGTCGACCACCATGGGGGAGATGATGGGTGCGAGACGGGAATCGAAGTACTTGGAGAGTGCGGTGCGGTCTTCCGGCGTGTACGCGTCGGGGGTCACGCGGGCAAGACCGTGGGAGGCAAGCTCGCCCTCGACCAGCGCAAGCGCCTCCTGCTGGCGTGCCACGTCTGCCGGTAGGGCGGCAAAGATGTCATCGAGCTGCTCGGCTGGCGTCCTGTTGGATTTGTTGTCGCGCGGCTGGTTCTTGAGGGAGGCGAGGTCGGAGAGGCCGCCAATGCGGATCATGAACCACTCGTCGAGGTTGGAGCCAAAAATGGCGCAGAACTTGAGGCGCTCGAAGAGGGGGACCGTCTCGTCGAATGCCTCGTCGAGCACGCGGCTGTCAAAGCGCAGCCAGCTGAGCTCACGGTTCTGGGTGTAGGAGAAGTCGCGCTTGCGACGGGCGCCCGTCTCGTCCTTCTCGGTTGCGTCGTCGGCAAACTCTGCGGCTGCCTTCTCGAGGGCGTTGCCGCGCGTCTTTTCCTTTAGGGATTCCGCACTCTTCGAAGGTGTCATCTGCTGCTCCGACATGATCATTCCTCCCCGCGCACGTTTCCGCGCGAATGGATTGATTGTTCTGGTCCTGATTCTAGCAGGGGTCAAAATGACTTAGCCGGCTCTCATGGGGTATCGTTTAGGAGGTAGGGAGATGCTTACGAAAGCATTACGGAGGATGCGATGACAACGGGTCTCAACATTTGCTCTGAGATTGGCGAGCTTCGCAAGGTCATGCTCCACAGGCCGGGTGACGAGCTTCTCAACCTCTCGCCCGACAACATCGGTCGCCTCCTCTTCGATGACATCCCGTTTCTGGAGACAGCCCAGGCAGAGCACGACCGCTTTGCCCAGATGCTTCGCGATGAGGGCGTCGAGGTGCTCTACCTCGATCAACTCGTGGCGGAGGCGCTTGCTGCAAACCCCATGGCGCGCGAGTCGTTCATTCGCGACTACGTGGCCGAGTGCGGCATAGACGGGCCAGGCGTGCGCGAGGCCGTGCGCCAGCGCCTGGAGGTCATCGACGACCCCCTCGAACTTGTCGATAAGGCCATCACCGGCGTGCGTGCCGATGAGGTCGACCTGGCCTCGGTTAAGGATGCCTCGCTTGCAGACGTGATGGAGGCGGGCGGAGGAGACGAGAACCCCATCCTGGTGGATCCCATTCCCAACGTCTACTTTACGCGCGACACCTTCTCGGTCATTGGTTCTGGCGTGAGCCTCAACCGCATGCGCTCGGCGACGAGGCGTCGTGAGTCGCTCTTTGGCCGCTACCTCTTCACCTACCACCCGGAGTACGCGCACGCGCCCATCTGGTACGACCCCGCGAGCCCCTACCACATCGAGGGCGGCGACATCCTGGTGCTGAGCGCCAGCGTGATTGGCGTGGGCATCTCCGAGCGCACGCAGCCGGCGGCAATCGACCGGCTTGCTAAGCACCTGCTCTGGAGCGAGGAGTCCCCGGTGCGCGCGGTGTATGCCTTCTCGATTCCGCACAAGCGCTCATTCATGCACCTCGACACCGTGTTCACGCAGGTGGATGTCGATACCTTCACGGTTCACCCCGGTATTCTCGGTACGCTCAAGGTCTTTTCCATCACGCGTGGCGCTCACGAGGGCGAGACGCGCATCTCGCAGATGGAGGGTACGCTCGACCAGATGCTTGCCAGCGCGCTTGGGCTCCCTGCCGTGCGGCTTATCAAGTGCGGGGGAGACGACCCAATCGCTGCGGCGCGCGAGCAGTGGAACGACGGCTCCAACACCCTGGCCGTGCGTCCTGGCACCGTGATGGTCTACCAGCGAAACGCCGTCACCAACGACATCCTCTACCGCGCGGGCGTGAACCTTCTGGAGATTCCCTCGGCCGAGCTCTCGCGCGGACGGGGCGGCCCGCACTGCATGAGCATGGCGTTCTGGAGGGATGCCGTGAAGTAGGCGGGCGGTGGGCTTCTCGTGCCGACGAGGGTTTAGACTTTGACTTGCTGCCTTGCGCAGCGGGCACCACACCCTCATCCCGCGTACGGGAAGAAAGGACCATCCATGGCCGTCAACCTCTCTGGACGCAACTTCCTCAAGCTGCTCGACTTCACGCCCGAGGAGATTCGCTACCTCCTCGACCTCTCTGCCGACCTCAAGGCAAAGAAGCACGCGCACGAGCCGCACCGCTACCTCGAGGGCAAGAACATCGTCCTGCTCTTCGAGAAGACCTCCACGCGCACGCGCTGCAGCTTCGAGGTCGCTGGCCACGACCTGGGCATGAACGTGACCTATCTCGACCCCGGCTCGAGCCAGATGGGCAAGAAGGAGTCCATCGAGGACACCGCGCGCGTGCTTGGCCGCATGTTCGACGGTATCGAGTACCGCGGCTACGCGCAGTCCATCGTCCAGACGCTGGCCGACTACGCTGGTGTCCCCGTGTGGAACGGCCTTACCACCGAGTTCCACCCCACGCAGATGCTCGCCGACGTCCTCACCATGCGCGAGGAGTTTGGCAACGACCTCTCCGGCCGCAAGCTTACCTTCATGGGCGATGCGGGCAACAACGTGGGCAACTCCCTCATGGTTGTGTGCGCCAAGCTTGGCATTGACTTCTGCGCGTGCGGGCCTGAGAAGCAGATGCCCGCACCCGAGCTTGTCGAGCAGTGCCGTGCAATCGCGGCAGAGAACGGCTCCACGATCACCCTCACCGAGGACGTGGACGAGGGCGCGCGCAACGCCTCCGTCATCTACACGGACATCTGGGTCTCGATGGGCGAGCCCGACAGCCTCTGGGCCGAGCGCATCAAGCTCCTGAAGCCCTACCAGGTCACCGCTGACGTGATGGCCAAGGCCGCTCCCGACGCCATCTTTATGCACTGCCTGCCCAGCTTCCACGACCGTCACACCACCATTGGCGAGGACATCTACGAGAAGTTCGGACTTGCCGAGATGGAGGTTACCAACGAGGCCTTCGAGGGGCCGCGTTCCCGTGTCTTCGACGAGGCCGAGAACCGCATGCACACGATAAAGGCCGTGATGTACGCGACGCTCAAGTAGGCGGACGTAGCTGTTGGGCGGGGGGTTGGGCTTTCCCTCGGAGGGCGAAGGACATCAAGGACACGCCCTCCGAGGGAAAGCCCAACCCCTGCCTTCCGTTATCGTTGGCCTGCTTGAGCGTCGTGGCATGCAGCGGACCACGCTTCTTAAGGGCAATGTATGACACCGTCGGGAGGGCAACTGGTGGGGGACGCGGAGCCGCAGGAGAGGTTTGATGCACTGCTCGCAGATTGTGATCTCTGCCTGCGGCGCATTGGTCTCTCTCCGCGCGAGTACCTTCCCTCCGTGAGGCTCACGCACAACCGCTCGCGCATTGGTAGCTGCAAGAAGCTGCGTGGCGGGCGCAAACCGCTCTTCCAGATTTCGTGCTCCATGGATGCGTGCAAGACCGACGCCCAGGTACGGGACGTTCTCTTCCACGAGCTCATCCACACGCTCCCTGGCTGCTTTGATCACGGTAGTCGTTTCCGTGAGGCTGCCGCCAAGGTCAACGCAACGTATGGGACCGATGTTCGCGCTACGCGCCGCGAGCCCTCGCGAGAGGTGCCGACCGTAAATAAATCGCAGGTTGAAGGCCTTGTCGGCGTGTCGTTCTTTGTGCGAGGAAAGCGCTATACCTTTACCGGCTTCAACGGGAGACCCAAGCGCTGCTGCGAGTTGCGAGATGCTTGGGGCCGCACCTATGTTTGCGCCCCAGCCTACGTGCTAGCGCACATCTCGGCAGAATAGCGCTGGTTTCTAAAGATATGATACGAGCGGGACCTCACTGGGAGGCCCCGCTCGTCTCGGACAGTCATTTGATGGGCTGCGCCTAGTACACCATGCCCATGGCCTCGCGGACCTCGTTTAGGGTCTGGTGGGCAATCTCGTTCGCGCGGCGGTTGCCGTCGTGAAGCACGTCCTTCACGTAGTCGAGGTCGCCGGCGAGCTTCTCGCGGCGCTCGCGGATGGGGGCAAAGTACTCGTTTACGACCTCGGTGGTGTAGCGCTTGAGCTGGCCCGCGCCGCCCATACCAATCTCGTCTGCGATCTCCCTGGGGTCGCGGCCGCTGCAGATGCCGGCCGTGGTGAGCAGCGCCGAGACGCCGGGGCGTCCCTCGGGGTCAAACGTGATGTTGCGCTCGGAGTCGGTCTTTGACTTCTTGATGAGCTTGGCGGTCTCCTCCGCGGTCATCGAGAGCGAGATGGCATTGCCGTAGGACTTGCTCATCTTGCGGCCGTCAAGGCCAGGCAGGAGCGGCGTCGAGGTGAGAAGCCCTGCGACCTCGGGAAAGACCTTGCCGTAGCGCTCGTTGAAGCGACGGGCGATCTTCGAGGTGATCTCGATGTGGGGGAGCTGGTCGCGTCCCACGGGCACGATGTTGCCCTTGCAGAAGAGGATGTCGCATGCCTGGTGCACGGGGTAGGTGAGGAGCAGCCCCGTGAGCGCGTGACCGGAGGCGGCCTGCTCTGCCTTCACGGTGGGGTTGCGCTCCATCTCGGCCTCGGTCACCAGCGAGAGGAACGGCAGCATGAGCTGGTTCTCCTCGGGGACCGCGGAGTGGGTGAAAATCATGGTCTTCTCAGGGTCGATGCCGCAGGCAAGGTAGTCGATGACCATGTTATACACGTTGTCGCGGATGTGCTCGGTGGTGTCGCGGTCCGTGATCACCTGGTAGTCAGCAATGATGATGTTGGTGTTGACGCCCAGGTCCTGGAGGCGCACGCGCTCCTTGATGGTGCCAAAGTAGTGGCCAAGGTGCAGGCGGCCCGTTGGCCTGTCGCCCGTGAGCATGGTGTAGTTCTCGGGGTGCTGGGGCAGATCGGCCTGAATCTGGTCGCTGCGCTTGAGCGCGGCTTCGTAGCTTCCCTCGTTGGGCATGGTGTCTCCTGGTCCTTTGCGTGGAAGTGCCGCAGGGCGGCACGTGGGTTCATAGACATCCATCTTACGGCAACCAGACCTTGCTGTCCGCCCTGGGTTTGCAAGACCGGTATTTGGGACCCATGCCTTGCCACAGGGTTGCAAGATGGGTAACGTTGCCTGGCCGCTTACGATTATGGGGTAAAGTGGACTTCGATGGAGAAGGAGGGTACGGTGGCGAGTTCCCAAGGATCAGATGCTGGCAAGACCGCCCTCCGCGCGGAGTACGTGCGCATTCGCACGAAAATCTCCCCTGCGCTGCGTGCAACAACAGACGCACGCATCCTCCAGCGGCTCGAGGAGCTTCCCACGTGGCGAGAGGCCCGTCTCGTCCTCACCTATGTCTCGTTTGGCAGCGAGGTGGATACGCACGCACTCATGCAGGCCGCCTGGTCTGCCGGCAAGCAGGTCGCGGTCCCGCGCTGTCGCCGCTCCCATTCCCTCGACTTCTATGTGATTTCCTCGGAGGATGACCTCGAGCCCGGCCTCCGTGGGCTCATGGAGCCTTCCCCAGATTGTGGCCGTCCCCTCACACCGCCGCAGATGGTGGGTTCGCTGTGCATTGTGCCTGGCCTTGTGTTTGATGCCGACGGCTACCGCATTGGCTACGGTGGCGGCTACTACGACAGGTTCCTTGCCTTCTACCCTGGCGAGAAGGTCGCGCTGGTGCGCTCGCGGCAGCTCTCGGGAAACCCGCTGCCAAGAGACGAGCACGACGTGCCCGTGGACTGGCTTGTGAGTGAGTCCGGGACGTGGTGCTGCAACCCCATGGTGCGCTAGCTGCACCTCTGGACGACGGTTGCTAGTCCTTCTCGGTGTCCTTGTGCTCGCGGAGGTAGGCGGCCATGTCCTGGATCGCCTTGCGGTAGCCTTCGAGGCCCATGCCCACAATCGTCTCGAAGCACGCCGCGCGTACGTAGGAGACCTGGCGGAAGTCCTCGCGCTCGTCAACCTTGGAGATGTGGACCTCGATCGTGGGGAGCGCCACGGACTTGAGCGCGTCGAGAAGTGCCACCGAGGTGTGCGTGTAGGCGGCGGGGTTGATGACGATGCCCTCGAACTCTCCGTAGGCGGCCTGGATCACGTCGATGAGGTCTCCCTCGTGGTTTGATTGGAAGCAGCGGCACTCTGAGAAGCCTGCCTCGCGTGCGGCCGTTCGGCAAAGGCGGACAAGGTCGGAATAGGTCCTGCAGCCGTAGATCTTTGGCTCACGCACGCCAAGCATGTTGATGTTGGGGCCGTTGACCACCAGGAGGCGGTTTGCGCTAGCGGCATCCGTTGCCTCGAGGAGGGAAGCGAGCTCCTCCATCTCGTCCTCGCCGTCTTCCTCGGAGCTTGCGTTGGGCTCGATGTGTGTCGAAGCCAGCGGCTTCTTTGCGGCAACGGCGGCGCGCACCGCCTTGGGGATGGGGGCGTGACCGTTGATCTGCACGCTGATTGAGTCCTCCGGAGCGGAGGAGGAGCCGCGGAAGGCGGAGTAGCTGGGCTCGATGCCGGTAAGGCGCACGATGTCATTGCTGACCTCGTTAATGGAGCCGGGGCCAAAGACGATCTCGACACCGTTTGAGCCGCGACGCACGGTGCCAAGGACGCCCCTGATGGAGCGGAGCCTGTTGAGGTCGATAAGGTCTGGTTCCTCGGTGAGAATCCTGAGCCTTGTCATGCAGATGTCGTTCGCCTTCACGTTGTCCTTGCCACCAAGGGCGTCGAGGACCTGCTCGGCGACATCCGTCTTTGCCATTTGCGCCAAACCCTTTCTTCCTGCGGCGCACTGCTCAAAAAGGCCTTCTCCCCAAGGTCTTCCATCGCTGCCCCACTTGTTTAAATGTGTTGAGCAGAGTATAGGGCTATCGCAGGCACGTCACGGTGTTTGGTTGGTCATGACTCCGTAGACGTTGCCCATTTTCGGTTGGCGTTGCGAGTTGCACTAGAGGCCAAGCTGGTTCCTTATCGCGTGGGCGTTTCCGGCAGGAGACCCCATCGAGGAGATTGTGATGTCTGACCAGGCACGATAGATATCCATGCGCTCACGGGCGAGCTTCTCAACGCCTTTGGTGGCAGAGACGGGACGTCCTGCAGTCTCGAGTTCCGCTATGGGGCGGTCGATGAAAACGATAGTGCCGTTCTGGTGGAGGAGGTCGTAGTTGGCAGGCACCGTGACCACACCACCGCCGCAGGCAATCACCAGCCCCGAACGTGCGCCGTACTCGCCCGTGACCTTGGACTCGACACGCCTGAACTCCTGCTCGCCCCTGGTGCTTATGATGTGTGCGGCGCTCTCTCCCGTACCTGCCTCGATTGCGTCGTCGATGTCGACGAAAGGCCTTCCAAGCATGCGCGCCAGGCGCTTGCCCGTGGTGGTCTTGCCGCAGCCCGGCATGCCTATGAGAACGACGTTGCCCGTCTCGGAGAGAATCTGGGCCTCGATCTGGTCTACGAGGGAGACGTCCAGCTGGCGGCCCTGGAAGAGCTCGCTCGACCGCAGTGCCTGTGCTACCAGCATGGAAAGGCCCGTCTCGGCGGGAATGCCCAGACGCTCTGCCACAAGCACGATGCCCGTGCGCGTTGGGTTGTAGATCACGTCGAGCACGCCGGCGAGGTTCTTGAGCTGAGCGAGGTCCTTCTCGGGCACAGCCGTCGCGGGGCAGTTTGGATACATCCCCACGGGCGTCGCGTTGACCACGAGAACCGCATCCGCGTGGCGCTCCACCAGCGTTTGGTACGTGTCCTCTCCCGATCGCGAGATGACGGAGACTCGCGCCCCTGCGTCCTCGAGGGCAGCCTGGACGGCCGCGCTGGCGCCGCCGCTTCCCAGCACGAGGGCGGGCTTGCCTGCGAGAAGGGCCTGCTCGGTCGTCTTTAGCCTGCGCTCGCAGAAGCGCTGGAGCATGAGCGAGAAGCCCAGGACATCGGTGTTCTCGGCAAAGATCGTGCCGTCCGGGCGGCGCACGAGGGTGTTGGCGGCGCCAAGGCGCTCAACGCGAGGGGAGCGCTCGTCAGCAAGGCGAGCGGCGTCTCGCTTGTAGGGAATTGTCACGTTGATGCCGCGCCAGGCACCCTCGCGGATGAACGCCTCAACTTCCTCGGGCTCGCGCTCGAAGAGCTCGTAGGGGGCGCTCCCCAGGGTGGTGTGGATGCGTGGAGACCAGCTGTGGCCGAGCTTTCTGCCGAGAAGGCCAAAGGGTGCCGTTGCGGTTTGTGGCTGCTGTGCAGGCGTGATGACCATCTAGAGCACCTCCGAGTAGCTGCCAAGGTAGCGGCACTCCTCGCAGGCGTCGCCGATGGTTGCCATGAGGGTGCGGAACTCTGGCGCCGTGACGGGGCACTCCACGTCGAAGTAGAACATGAACTCGAAGTCGCGACCGGGGATGGGGCGGCTCTCGAGCTTGATGATGTTGATGTCGAGCGCATAGAACTTCGCGAGCACCTTGAAGAGCGTGCCGGGCCGGTGATCCACCACGATCATGAGCGAGGTGCGGTCGGCGCCGGGGTAGATCTCGAGTTGCTTGGAGATGCAGGCAAAGCGCGTATAGTTGTCGTCTCGGTCCTGGACATCGCGCATGAGCACGTCAAGGCCGTAGAGCTGGGCGCATGCGCGGCTCGAGAGGGCCGCCACGTCCGTTCGGTCGCTGTCGGCCACGCTCTTGGCCGCCATGGCCGTGTTCTCGACCACGTGGGGCGTGAGCCCCATGCGCTCTATGAACCCGGCACACTGGTTAATTGCCTGCTCGTGGCTGTAGACGTCGTGGATCTGCTCGACCGTGGTGCCGGGCTTGGCCAGGAGGTTGTGGTCAATCTTCACACGCGTGGTGCGCACGATGTGGAAATCGTGCTGCATCATGAGGTCGTAGACCTTGTTCACCGAGCCGGCCGTGGAGTTCTCGATGGGCAGCACGCCGTAGCGCGAGAAGTCCGTCTCGACGGCGCGGAACACCCCCTCGAAGGACTCGAAGTATGAGATGAGCGGGTGCTTGAAGATGCGGTCGGCCGCAAACTGGGAGTATGCGCCCTCTACGCCCTGGCAGGCGACGTAGGCCTCGCGGGGGAAGAGGTCTGCGGTCGTCTTGCATGCCTGATCGATGGCTGCAAGCGCCTTGGGAGCATGCTCCGCCGCCAGGCGCTTGCCCTGGCGGGCTCGCGAGGCCTCCATGAGGAGCTGGAACAGGACCTCGGTGTAGGTTCTCAGATCCTCGGGAGCCTTGTCCGCGAGCGCCGCCATGTGTGCGCGCTCGCGCGAGCGGTCGAGGACTGGGAGGTTGTTTGCGCGCTTGTAGGCGGCCACGCGCTCCGCGCAGTCCATGCGCTGCTGGAACAGGTCGAGGATGGCGTTGTCTATGTCATCGATCTCATGACGGATGTCCGAGAGGTCTTCCATGGTGCGTATCTCCGGTTCGCTTTGGTGGGGCATTGGTCTGGCGGCTACTCGGCTGGATAGCTGAGCAGGGCGTCGAGAAGCACGAGGGCGCAGACGGCCTCGGCAACGGGGACGGCGCGCGTGGCCACGCACGGGTCATGGCGACCGTGCACGCTGAGCTTGGCGTTGGTGCCGCTCTCGAGGTCGACGGAATCCTGCTCGTGCGCGATGGACGAGGTTGGCTTCATGGCGATCCTAAAGAGCACGGGCGCACCGGTGGTTATGCCGCCGAGGATGCCACCAGCGTTGTTGGTCTTGGGCGTGGGGACGCCGTCGCGCATTTCGTAGGGGTCGTTGTTCTCGCTGCCATGGAGGCGGGCCACCTCAAAGCCGCGGCCGAACTCGATGCCCTTGACGGCGGGGATGCCAAACGCGGCCCGGGCGAGCATGTTCTCGATGCCGTCGAACATGGGCGAGCCTGCGCCCGCAGGCATGCCGCAGGCAACGCACTCGATGACGCCACCAACGGAGTCAAGGCTGCGACGCGCGTCATCGATGGCTGCGAGCATGCGCGTGCCGGCGTCCGCGTCGATCGTGGGGAAACGCGGACCGGACGCGAGCATGTCGAGCTGCTCGGCGAGGTGCGCCTGGGCAGCGGGGGAGTTGTCGAGGGCGTCAAAGCGCTCGTCCTCGACGCTGGCAACGGAGAGCAGGTGGGCGCCAATGCGCACACCGCGCGCCGCGAGCACCTGGAGGGCGATGCCGCCCGCTACGCACAGGGGCGCGGTAAGACGGCCGGAGAAGTGTCCGCCGCCGGGGACATCCTGGTTGCCGTGCCACTTCTCCCATGCGGTGAGGTCGGCGTGGCCGGGACGCGGCACCTTGAGGAGGTTGTCGTAGTCACCCGAGCGTGTGTCGGTGTTCTCGATGATGGCGGCAAGGGGAGCCCCGCATGTGGCGCCATGGACGTTCAGGCCGCTTACGATTCGGGGGCGGTCCTCCTCGCGGCGGGGCGTGGTCCAGCTGCCCTGGCCGGGCGCGCGACGTGCCATGAAGGCAGCAAGGGCGTCTTGGTCAACAACGATGCCTGAGGGCAGACCCTCGACAACGCAGCCGATGGCGGGGGAGTGAGACTGTCCAAACACGGTGACACGAAGCGTCTGTCCAAAGCTCGAGGGCATCTCTATCCTTCCTCTGCAATGCCTCCGAGGGCGCGGAAGTCCTCGAAGAAGCGTGGGTACGACTTGGCGACGCACTCGGCGCCGCGGATGGTTGTGGGGCCTGTTGCGTTGGCACCGGCAATTGCCGCCATCATGGCGATGCGGTGGTCGTTCGCCGCGTCCACCGTGCCACCGGAAAGCGGCCCCTTGCCATGGATGACAAGGGCATCGGGCTCTTCCTCGACGCTGGCCCCCATGGCCGTGAGGGCCGCTCGCACGGTCTTCAGACGGTCTGACTCCTTGAGGCGAAGGCGGCCGGCGTTGGCGATGACGGTGGTGCCCGTGGCATTTGCGGCGATGGCGGCAAGCGGGGGCACGAGGTCAGGCGTGTCTCGCACGTCGATGGTGCGGCCGCGCAGAGCGTCGGGAGTCGTGGAGGCAACGTTGCCAGAGCGTCCCACGCGCGCGCCAAACGCGGCGGCGCAGGCCATGATGGCACGGTCGCCCTGTGCGCTCGCAAGGTCGAGCCCGCTCACCGAGACGCCCCCGGCAACGGTACCGGCTGCAAGCCAGAAGGCGGCGTTGGACCAGTCGCCCTCGACCGTCACGGTGCCCGGCGAGACGGCGCCGCGGGCAGGGGAGACCGAGAGGACCGTGGCACGGTCGCCGTCCACGGTCTCGTGCGTCACGCCCACGTCGACGCCAAACTCGGCGAGCGCGCGAATGGTGAGGCGGATGTAGGAACGCGACTCAACGGGCTCAGTGACTACGATCTCGCTGGGCGCCGAGAGGAGCGGGGCTGCCATGAGCAGGCCGCTCACAAACTGGGACGAGACATTCCCGGGGATGGAGAAGCGACCCGGCAGGAGTGTGCCCGAGACCTCGAGGGGAAGCCTCCCGCGCGTGGAGAGCGTGACACCATGGCAGACGAGCTCCTCGTAGAGGGGCGAGAGGGGGCGCTCGGCCAAGCGGCCGTGACCATCGAGGCTGCCCCCGCGTCCAAGCGCTGCAACGACCGGAAGCATGAAGCGAAGCGTCGAGCCAGACTCGCCGCAGTCTAGGTACGCCCCCGGCGTGGCCTGCCGGATGTTGTCCGTGGCGCTCGTGCCGGGAAGGGGATTCACCCTAAAGCCCAAGCGCGTGCTCGCGATGCGTGCGCCAAGCGCCTCCAGGCAACTGACGGTGGCCTCGATGTCCTTGGAGGTTGCGTTGCAATTGATGTCTGTGGTCCCAGGGCAAAGCGCTGCCGTGATGAGCAGCCTGTGTGCCATCGACTTCGAGGCGATGGCAGGAATGGTGCCGTGAAGCGGTGCGGGATGGATGGTCACGTCCATGCGCTACTCCCCGCAGCCGAGGTCGATCACGTGGCGGAGTTCCTCGAGTGAGATCTTGCGCAGCTCGACTGCGCCAATGCGCGCGGGCACCACGAGGGTCACGCCGTCGGAGCGGCGCTTCTTGTCGCGTGCCGCGTATTCGAGGAGCGTTTCGTGGTCGATGTCCGTGTTAGTGGGAAGCCCGTAAGCCTCGACGCAGGCCACGATGCGGTCCGCGACGTTCTGCTCACACCAGCCAAGGCGTGCGGAGGCGCGGGCAACGCAGCAGAGGCCTGCAGCGACGCAGCTCCCGTGGCCCAGTTTGAAGTCACTTGCCGCCTCGATGGCGTGACCGATGGTGTGGCCCAGGTTGAGCGTTTGGCGACGCCCGTGCTCCTGCTCGTCCGCGTCGACCACGTCGCGCTTGATCTGGACGTTTCTGGCAACAATGTCCACGAGCTTGTCGGGGTCAAAGCCGGCCGCGCACGCGGGGTCCTCGAATAGCTGGTCAAAGAGCTTCTCATCTGCAAGCACACCGTGCTTGATCATCTCGCCGCACGAGTCGCGCAGCAGCTCGGGCGAGACGGTGGCCAAGCAGTCGATGTCGGCAACGACCAGCGAAGGCTGGAGGAAGGCCCCGGCAAGGTTCTTGCCGGCTTCCAGGTCCACGGCGGTCTTGCCGCCCACGGAAGAGTCGACCATCGCGAGAAGCGACGTGGGCACCTGGACCACCTGAATACCGCGCTGGTAGAGGGCTGCGGCAAGGCCGGCCATGTCACCCGTGACGCCTCCGCCCACGGCCACGACGGCGTCGGAGCGCGTGAGGCCCGCCTGCGCCATGCGCTCGAGGATGTACCCCAGCGTCGCGAGGCGCTTGTGCTCCTCACCCGCGGGGAAGGTGATGGTCGAGACTGCAATGCCCGCAGCCTCAAGCGACTCTTTGACGGGGCCCGCGTAGAGCGGTGCCACGTTTGAGTCCGAGACGAGGGCAACGTGCGTGACCTTGGGGCATGCCTTGGCGACAAGAGAGCCCATCGAACCGAGAAGCCCGCGGCCAACGTGGACCTCGTACGAGCGGGAGGGCGTGTGTACGGGGATGACGTGTATCTCGCTCATCGGGCCTCGGCCTCCCTCTTGAGGCGGTCGCCCTCCGCGAGCAGTGCCTGGAGCTTCTCGGCATCGTGAGCGTCGATGGCGTCCTTGTAGGCCTGGAGGTTCTCGATGATGGTGCCCACCTCGCGCGAGAGGTTGTCGGCGTTGTCAAGGAAGAGCTCGGTCCACATGGGGGCATTGAGTCGAGCCACGCGCGTGAGGTCCTTGTACGAGCCGGCCGAGAAGCCCTTGTGCTCCTGCGCCGTGGGGCTCTTGACGTAAGCGTTGGAGACCACGTGCGCGAGCTGCGAGGTGTAAGCAATCATGCGGTCGTGGTTCTCAGCAGTTGAGAGCGTGAACGATCCAAAGCCGCACGGCTCGAGCAGGTGCTTCAGGCGCTCCAGGATGGCCACACGCTCGAAGTCGTCCATCTGCGGGGGCACCACGACCATGGGCGCGTTGTGGAACATGTTCGCGCGGGCGTGCGCAAAGCCGGAGTACTGGGTGCCTGCCATGGGGTGGCAGCCCACGAAGGTCCAGGGCTGGTCCTCAGAGATTTTGTCGCAGCGCTCGCAGATGATGCGCTTGACGCCCACGGTGTCAATGACGATTGCACCCGGCGAGATGAGGTTGGCCATCTCTCCCAGCCAGTCGATGCTCACCTGTGGGTAGCCCGCGAGGATGATGAGCTCACAGGTGGGAATCGCCTCGTCGGTGAGCTCGCCGGCGATGGTTTCTATCTCTGCCATCTCGGTGACGGAATGCGTGCGGTTCCAGCCGTACACCTCGCGCCCCGCAGCCGCAAGCGCCTTGGCAAACGAGCCGCCCATGAGGCCCAGGCCAACGACGCCCACGCGGTCGGGGACAAAGGTGGAGGAACCGGAGCGCTGGTTATTCTCGGCCATCACTTTGCCTCCTCGACGGGTGCGGTCACAGCCTCGCGGATGAGGCGGATGCGGCGCATGGCGTCTTCGAACTGGGCCGGGGTGAGCGCCTGGGCTCCGTCGGACCAGGCCTCGCTGGGGTTGTTGTGGACCTCGATCTCAAGACCGTCGGCGCCTGCGGCCGTCGCGGCGTAGGCAGCCGGGCGCACGTAGCGGGTGTAGCCCGTGGCGTGGCTGGGGTCGCCAACAACCGGCAGGTGGGAGAGGTGGTGCAAGACGGGGATCGCGTTCACGTCAAAGGTGTTTCTCGTGCGCGTCTCAAACGTGCGAATGCCGCGCTCGCACAGGATTACGTTGGGGTTGCCCTCGCTCATGATGTACTCGGCGCCCATGAGGAGCTCGTCGATGGTCTCGGAGAGGCCGCGCTTGAGGAGGACGGGCACCTGGGTCTTGCCCACCTCGCGAAGCAGCGGGAAGTTCTGGGCGTTGCGAGCGCCAATCTGCATGACGTCGATGCCCTTGTCGAGGAAGAGCTGGACGTCGCGCGGGTCCATGACCTCGGTCACGATGGGCATGTCTAGCTCGGCCGACGCCTCGACGAGAAGGTCGAGGCCCTTCTCGCCCATGCCCTGGTAGGAGTACGGGCTGGTGCGGGGCTTGTAGGCGCCACCGCGGAGCATGGTTGCCCCGGATGCCTTGACGGCGCGGGCGATGTCGAAGAGGTTCTTCCCCTCCACCGAGCACGGCCCGGCGATGACCTGGAAGTTGCCGCCGCCAATCTTGACGCCGTGACCGCAGTCTACGATCGTGTCCTCTGGGTGGAACTTGCGGTTGGCCTTCTTGAAGGGCTCCGAGACGCGCTGGACGCGCTCGATGATGTCCATGGACTCGAGAAGGAACGGGTCAATCTGGGTGGTGTCTCCAATGATCCCGACGATGGTCTCGTTGTCGCCCTGGGAGACGTTGGTCTTGAAGCCGCGTCCCTCGATCCACTTGACGAAGTGGTCAAGCTGGTCTTGGGTGGCTGTCTCTTTAACTACTGCAATCATGGTGGCATACCTTTCCGAGGCCGCGTGTAGACAGCGGCCATCTTGTCACATAGGGATTGGAATGCTACCACGGGGGAGTCTCTTTGCAGGGCTTGTGCCTGCGGCGTTAACAAAGGTGAACTATTGCTGGGGCACGCTCGCTGGGCTGTGGCTGGGCTGCGCCCGTATGCTCCCGAGGCACCTCTCGCCCGCGCTTCGTTTGTTTCTCGGCTGCGCCCCGATTATTTCTCGGAGAATAGCTCCTTTTCTTAAAACGAGTCGACGTTTGACCAGGTAACGCATGGCGTTATTAAGAAAAGGAGCTAAAGTCTGCCGAGAGGGGCAGCGACGGGGCTGTCGAGAGGGGACTGGCGAGAAGAACTTCGCTCCGTTGCCAAGAAAACACCCAGGGTGACAAGCACCCTGGGCTGCGTGTGCACCTGGTGACCCCGGTGGGGTTCGAACCCACGACCTTTCGCTCCGGAGGCGAACGCTCTAATCCACTGAGCTACGGGGCCAACGGCCTTTGATTATAGGCAATCTTCCAAACTTGGCTACCGTCACCGTGGATTGACATCGTCACGACTCGCCCACAACACCCAAGTCGATCCGCGCCCGTTTGGGCCGCTCGCATACAATGGACATTCGGCACCCGCTGCCCTGCGGCAGCCTAAGCGAGGGGAGACCATGACGCGCAACACCACACCTGCCACCGGGGACAAGCCCAAGACAAACGTCGAGGGTCTCTCTTCCGCCGAGGTCGAGGAGCGCGTTGCCGCCGGGAAGACCAACGCCAACACCGACGTCAAGACAAAATCCGTGCGCCGGATTTTGGCCGAGCACACGTTCACCCTCTTCAACGGTGTCAACGTTGGCATGGCGGTTCTCGTGGCCATCACGGGCCAGTGGCGAAACCTGCTCTTCATGGGCGTGGTGATCTGCAACCTGGTCATCGGTGTCTTCCAGGAGATCCGTGCAAAGCGTATGGTCGACAGGCTCTCGATCCTAACCGAGAAGCGCGTCCGCGTGATGCGCGACGGCCAGGTGGTGGAGATGCTTCCCTCCGAGCTGGTGCTCGACGACTGCATTCTCCTGGCGCATGGCGAGCAGGTCCCCGCAGACTCCGTGGTGCTCAAGGGCCAGGTCCACATGGACGAGTCCCTCCTCACGGGCGAGAGCCGCCCCGTTCCAAAGGGACCCGGCGACATGCTTCTAAGCGGCAGCTTCATTGACTCTGGTGACCTTCTCGCCCGCGTGACCAAGGTGGGGCAGGATGGCTATGCCGCGCGTATCAACGCCGAGGCCAAGTACGTGAAGCCCGTGCGCTCCCAGATTCTCGACTCGCTGAGGGCAATCATTCGACTGGGCACCTATGCGCTCTTCCCGCTTGGTATTGGCCTCTTCCTGCGCACGCTCTTCATGGACGGCGCCACGCTCGATGACGCCATCCTCTCGGCTGTTGCCGCCGTGGTAGGCATGATTCCGCAGGGTCTGGTGCTTCTCACATCGAGCGTCCTTGCCATTGCCACCACGCGCCTGGCCTCGCGCAAGGTCCTCGTGCAGCAGACCTACTGCGTTGAGACGCTCGCGCGCGTGGACACGCTGTGCCTCGACAAGACGGGGACCATCACCACAGGCCGCATGGAGGTCTCGCACGTCAAGCCCGCGCCTGGCCACACGCTGTCCGAGGTCGACAAGGCACTGGCAGAGGTCGTCCGCGCGTCCGAGGGCGACGCAAACGACACGGCGCAGGCGCTTCTCGCCTACGCAAACAAAGCTGGCGTCGAGAGGGGAGGGGCTCCGCTGCGCGTGGTCCCCTTCAACTCGCGGCGCAAGTGCTCTGGCTGCGTGACGTCAGAGGGCCAGGCCCTTGTTCTGGGAGCCGCGCGCTTTGTGCTGGACGAGACGGGCGTGGCTCAGGCGGCAGACCTTGCGGCCGGCTTTGACCCCTGCGAGCGCGTGCTTGTTGTCTGCGAGGTCACGGGCTTCGACGCCGAGGGGGCTCCCCTTGGCAAGGCGTCGCTTCTCGGCGTGGTCGGCATACAGGACGAGCTTCGCGCTACGGCCCCACAAACCATGCGCTACTTCATCGAGCAGGGCGTTGACCTGCGCGTCATCTCTGGCGACGACCCTACGACCGTCTCGGCCATCGCGGCAAGAGCGGGCGTGCCCCACGCGGAGCAAGCCGTTGACGCCACGACGCTTAAGACCGATGAGGACCTCGCTGCCGCCGCACGCCGCTACCACGTCTTTGGTCGGGTGACACCCGAGCAGAAGCGCTCGCTCGTGCGTGCCCTCCGCGCGGACGGCCACGTGGTTGCCATGACTGGCGACGGCGTGAACGACGTGCTCGCGCTGCGCGAGGCAGACTGCTCAATCTCGGTGGCCTCCGGCTCTGCCGCGGCTCGCAACGTCTCAGAGATCGTCCTTGCCGACAATGACTTCTCCCACATGCCCGAGGTCGTTGCCGAGGGCCGCCGCTCGATCAACAACCTCCAGCGCTCGGCTTCGCTCTTCCTCGTCAAGACCGTCTACACGGCAGTTCTCGCGCTAGTGTGCATCTTCTTCCCGCCGTATCCCTTCATTCCCATACAGATGTCGCTTATCTCGGCTGCCATCATCGGCATTCCGTCGTTCGTCCTTGCGCTTGAACCAAACCACGACCGCGTGAGTGGCGGCTTCCTTGGTCACGTACTGGCACGTTCACTTCCCGCTTCGGCTGGCATCACGGTGGCGCTCGTCGTGGCTCTCGCCGCCGAGCGCATCATGCCCATGGATTTTGCCGAGACTTCCACCGTATGCATGCTGCTCGTTGCAATCGTCGGCATACGCCTCATCTGGCGCATCTCTCAGCCTCTGACGCCTCTGCGTACTGCGCTTCTCGTAACGGTTGCGGCGATTGTTGCCGTCGGGTGTACGGTTTTTGGTGCCTTCTTCATGGTTGCCCCCCTCACGCTTAGTATGTGTGTCTTGGTCATCGTCACGGGCGTGCTCTCGTGCGTCCTGTTCGATATGCTCTACAACCGCTCGATTGCCCTTGCCAATGCCGGCGGGGGCATCGCCCGCCTTGCGGACAGACTGGAGGAGACCCATGTCACTCACAGAAGGAACGTCAAACACCGGGGAGTTTAGGGACGCCGTTCTCGCTGCTCGCCATCCCGTCCGCATCTCTGCTGGTGGACGAGACGCCCTTGTCTACAACGTCTCTGGCATTCCTGGTGCCAATCGTCTGCCCCGCGCCCTTGTCGAGCTTCTTGAGAACGTCGTGCGCCGCTCCGCGACAGATGACGACGCCGTGCGCCAGGCCCAGGCAGTGGTAAAGGCTGGCCTTGCCGGTGAACAGGGCACCGAGATCGAGTTCATGCCTGCGCGCGTCCTCTTCCAGGACTTCACCGGCGTGCCCGTCTTTGTCGACTTTGCCTCCATGCGCGACGCCATGGTGACCCGTGGCGGGGACCCCTCGCGCGTGAACCCGCACATCCCCTGCACGCTCGTTGTTGACCACTCGGTCATTGCGGACGTCGCAGGCGAGAAGGACGCGTGCGAGAAGAACCAGGAGCTTGAGGCTAAGCGCAACCACGAGCGTTTCGCCTTCCTCAAGTGGGCGAGCGAGTCCTTCGAAAACGTTCAAATTGTTCCGCCCGGAGGCGGCATCTGCCACCAGCTCAACATCGAGCGTTTCTGCCGCGTGGTGACCACCGACGCGCTCTCGAAGCTTGACGAGCCCGTTGCCTGCTTCGACACGCTCGTGGGCACCGACTCCCACACCACTACGGCAAACGGCGTTGGTGTTATGGGTTGGGGCGTTGGCGGCATCGAGGCCGAGGCCGCGGCACTGGGCCAGCCCATCTCGATGCTCGTGCCGCCGGTGGTGGAGCTCAGGCTCACCGGTGCCCTGCGTGATGGTATCTCCGGTATGGACCTGGCGCTCACGGTGGCGCAGCTCATGCGCGCTGCGGGCGTCGTCGGCTGCCTCGTGGAGGTGACGGGCGAGGGCGTGGCAACCCTCACCGCCACGCAGCGTTCCTGCGTCGCCAACATGACGCCGGAGTATGGCGCCACCACCACGCTCTTCCCGGTTGACGAGAAGACCCTGGACTACCTCAGGCTCACCGGCCGCGACGCCGATGACGTGGCGTTCGCCCAGGCATATCTAGAGCGCCAGGGCACCTTTGGCGCAACGACCGGCCGCATCTATGCACGTACCGTCACGCTCGACCTTTCCTCTGTCGAACCGAGCCTCGCCGGCCCCTCTCGCCCGCACGACCGCGTGACCATCGCTGGCCTGCGGGAGCGCTTCGAGCAGAGTGCCGAGAAGAACGGCCACGGTGACCTCGCCCAGATCTTCTCGGTCACGTGCGGCGACAATACCTACGACCTACACCACGGCGCACTTGCTATTGCCGCCATCACCAGCTGCACCACCGCGACCGACCCGGCCATGATGGTTGCCGCCGGTCTTCTCGCCAAGCGCGCCGTTGAGCGCGGCCTCACTCCCAAGCCCTGGGTCAAGAAGATCCTCGCCCCCGGCAGCCACGCTACGCAGCTGCTGCTCGAGCGCGCAGGCCTCACAACGCCCCTTGCCAAGCTCGGCTTCTTCACCTGTGGCTTTGGCTGCATGAGCTGCATTGGCAACTCCGGGGACATCCATCCGGCGCTGCGCGAGCGCGCGGACGAGATGGAGCTCACGAGCGTCCTTTCCGGCAACCGCAACTTCGAGGGCCGCATCTCGCCCTACGTGAGCCAGAACTACCTCTGCCAGCCTGCCTACGTGGTTGCCTACTCGCTTGTGGGCACTATGGACGTGGACCTTGCCAAGGAGCCCGTGGGCACGGGTGCCAACGGCGAGCCCGTGATGCTCACAGACCTGGTACCCTCCGACGCCGAGGTTGCCGAGGTCCTCTCGTACGTCCTCACGCCGGCGCTCTTCGCCGACGCTCAGGGGTCGCTGAAGGAGGGTTCGGCATCCTGGCAGGCCATCGAGTCCTCATCCTCCTCGACCTTCCCATGGGACGAGTCGTCCACCTACGTTCGTCGCGCGCCTTACTTCGACATCGCGCGACAGCGCGAGACCGTCAAGGTTTCAGACGCTCGTGCCCTGGCACTTCTCGGTGACTTTGTGACCACGGACCACATCTCGCCCGCGGGTGCCATCGCGCCTGACTCGCCGGCGGCACGCTACCTCACCGAGCACGGCGTTGCTCAGCAGGACTTCAACACCTACGGCAGCCGCAGGGGCAACCACGAGATTATGGCGCGCGGTACCTTTGCCAACGTCAAGCTCAAGAACGCGCTGGCTGATGGCCGTGTGGGCGGCTGGACCCGAGATTTTGTCGATGGAGAGGTCAAGAGCATCTACGATGCCGCGGTGGACTATGCCGAGCATGACGTGCCTCTCGTGGTTGTTGCGGGCAAGCTCTACGGTTCCGGCTCCAGCCGCGACTGGGCGGGCAAGGGCCCACTGCTTCTGGGCGTGCAGGCCGTCATCGCCGAGAGCTTCGAGCGCATCCACCGCTCCAACCTGGTGCAGATGGGGGTGCTCCCACTGCAGTTCAAGGAGGGCGAGAATGCCGCCACGCTTGGCCTCACGGGCGAGGAGACATTCGACATCGCTCCCGTGAGCCTTGCCGAGGGACTTCCCAGCCCGCGCGAGGTCGAGGTCACGGCCACGCGGCCGGATGGTACGGCGATGACCTTTGCCTGCATCGTGCGCGTTGACACGCCCATGGAGGGACGCTTCCTCGCGAAGGGCGGCATCCTGCCATACGTCCTGGACGAGATTTCATAAGCCTTGTGAGAGCTTGCTTGACGGTATTGTGCGCGAACGACGGAACGGCGAGAATGTGCGCCTGGGTTTGCTCGGCTGGGTAAGAGTCAGACGGGAGGGATTTGCATGAGATGTCCAAATTGTGGTGCGGAGGTGCCTGCTGGCACCGCTGCCTGCCCCGCCTGTCACTATGATCTTGGCCTTACGCAGCGGATTCCTGTCACCAAGGTGGCGTGGTGTCCTTCTTGTGGAGCCCTAGTTCCACCAGACGCTCACTCGTGTCCTAAGTGCGGCGCTCCTGTCGGCGCGCCGGCTCGCTCGAGGAGCGGCCACGCCGTGAGAGATCTTGCCATCCCAACCATCGAGGGGCCCGGAGACGCGGAGGGCGCAGATGCCGACGAGGGCGGTGCGGATGCCACGCGAGCCATGCCGCGCATCGAGAGCGCCATACCATCGGAGCCTGGTCCGGAGTCTGCCACGGTGCGCCACGATCGCATGCCACGCACGCGTGTGCTCATGGTAGCTGCGGCGGCCGCCATTGCCCTTGCAGGTGGCATGGCCCTCTGGATCACGCATCCGTGGGATCCCAACCTCTACATCACCCACTCGCAGACCGACGCGGATACGTCGATGGCCGGATACCCGGGCTATCTTACGGCCCTTACCGGCCAGGACGGCTCTTCCTCTGCGACGGACACGTCGACCGACGGCGCTACATCCGACTCGGAATCGAGTGGCTCCACCGCCTATCAGGCAATTCTCGATGACTACGACAAGCTGGGCACCTATGCGGACCAGCTCGACCAGAGCGTGTCGGATCTTGCTTCTACGGGCGTTAGCGGCACCGCAGCCGAGCGTCAGGATGGCCAGTCCACGGCTGAGCAGACCGCCATCGACATCTCCAACCTCATCGACGACATTGCCTCGCTCAACGATGGCGATGGCATGTATTCCAACGACATTGCCAACCTTACAACCCTGGGAAACTGGCTGCGCAACCGTTCCGACGCAATCTGTGAGGCTTGGGACTCCTCTGTAACGATGGCAACGGAAGAGAAGATCATGGCCCCGCTCAAGAAAATTGGCTACTCCTCTGGAACTGACAACTACAAGACGCTCTTCGAGGAGAACTACGACGAGTGGAAACCCGTCGAACAGTAGGCAAAGGGCAGGCGGTCTGTCTGACGATTGCGTGCAGGCGGCCGCTTGCTGGTACTATCGTATAGATAGATGATTGCCGCGACTCTGCCGACGTCGCATTGGCATCGTGTGCTTGACACTTTGGAGGGGGACATGGGTCTCTTTGGTTCTAAACCGCTCTACACTCCCGCGTATAAGGTGCAGGGCGATGAGGTGGCAGTGTTTGACACCAGTAAGGGCACTATCGTGGTGCGCCTTGATGGCGAGGGCGCGCCCATCCACGTTGCCAACTTCTGTGAGCTTGCTGAGAAGGGCTTCTACAATGGGCTCACGTTCCATCGCTACGAGCCCGGCTTTGTGATTCAGGGCGGAGATCCCGCGGGTAACGGTACTGGAGGTCCCGGATACTGCATCCACGAGGAGTACACCACCAACCCGCACAACAGCCATGAGAACGGCGCCCTTGCCATGGCGCGTGCGTCCGACCCCAATTCTGCGGGGTCTCAGTTCTACTTCTGTCTTGGTCCGCAGCACTTCCTGGACAAGGGCTACACCGTATTCGGACAGACCATCGAAGGCCTCGATACCATTGCCGCCCTACGCAAGGGCGATGTCATCAACTCGATTACGATCGAGCACCGCGCGTAGCGATTGTTGCCGGTGCCTAAGCGAGGGGGTCTCACGTGAATCAACAGGCATACGAGGCGGGCAAGTCCGCCTATCAGCAGGGTGACTGGCTCACTGCAGTCGACAGGCTCTCCCAGGCAAAGAATCCTGGCGAGGTCTCTGGTCCCGTCGACCACCTCGTGGGGAACTCGTACATGAAGCTTGGACAGTACGAGGCTGCCGCCGCTGCGTACGAGAGCGCCCTGCGTGACACTTCCTACGGTAAGGTGGGGCCGCTCTCCTGCAACCGTGGTCGCGCCCTGCTCGCCGCGGGACATCCAGCTGAGGCGGTTACCGCTCTCACGCAGGCCCTCGCCGACACCTCCTACACCACCCCATACAAGGCTCACATGGCGCTCGGTACCGCCTATGAGCGTCTTGGTGACCCTCGCAACGCGGGAATTGCGTACAGGAACGCTGCAATTGACGAGTCCAACCCCAACCCGTCTTCCGCTCTATGCGACCTGGGCGGCTGCTTTATGCAGCTCGGCCGTCCGGTTGATGCTGTCGAGGCGTATCGCACTGCCCTTGATTTCTCCGCCCCTCTTCAGAGCCAGAATCAGGTCTACTGCGACCTCGGCCTAGCTTACGTTGCCGCCAACCGCATGTCCGAGGCGGTTGACGCCTTCGATCACGCTACTGCAGATGGCACTCTGGTGCTTTCTCCCGAGGCGCAGGCGTCCTATGATGCCGCCCGCAAGGCGATGGCCGCCATTGCCGGCAAGCAGCGCCCCTCCGATACCGACGCGCTCCTTGCAGCGGCTGGCTATGGCGGTGGGTACGACCCCCTCGACCCTACTGGTGCATCTGGCGAGCTCATGCCCTCCGCAGACGACACGGGCTTCTTCTCCGTATCAGAGGAGGATCTTGTCGAGCAGGACAAGAAGGAGCGCAAGATTCGTCGCAAGCACAATCATCGCGGCCTCAAGATCTTTGTCACCATACTTGTCATCCTTGTGGTAGCGCTCGGCGCAGCGGGTTACGCCTATTACCGCGGGTATGGTTGGCCAACGCAAGAGGCCGTGGTCGAGCAGCTCTTCGATGCTAAGACCTCCGGCGCGGACCTCGGTAGCTTCCTATCTGCCTCTGTGCCCGCTTCTGATGCCGAGACCATTGAGGCAACCGTTCCCTCCGGCGCCTCCATTAAGTCCGCCGAGGTCGACAGGAGCATGACCGAGTCTACGGTGACGGTCACGGCTGCACTCCCCACGGGTGACACCCAGACCTACACCATCTCTCTCGTACGCGATGGCATCTCTTGGAAGGTGACTAACGTGACGAGTGATGCGGCTGCCTCCGCATCGACGGCTGCCACCACGTCTACAACCTCGTCTGGTACCACATCGACCACTACGGGAACTACGACCACGACCACAGGGACCGCTTCGCAGGGCCAGTAACACTTCGCACCACGCAACGTGCGCGCCTCCTGGGCGCGCAGACGGGATAAGGAAGCTATGTCGATCTTCGACTCACTGTTCGGCGAATATGGCGGCGACCTGGCTATTGATCTGGGTACCGCCAACACGCTCGTGGCCGTTCGTGGCCAGGGCATCGTCATCAACGAGCCCTCGGTTGTCGCCATCGACAAGAGCGAGAGCCGCGTCCTTGCCGTTGGCGCCGACGCAAAGCGCATGATTGGTCGTACGCCTGGGTCCATCATTGCCGAGAGGCCACTCAAGGACGGCGTTATTGCAGACTTCGACGTAACCGAGGTCATGCTTCGGTACTTCATAGAGAAGGCCCGCGAGCGTCGTTACCCTTGGTCGCCGCGTCCTCGTGTGGTTGTCTGTGTCCCGTCCGGCGTCACATCCGTTGAGAAGCGCGCGGTATTTGAGGCGACAATCCAGGCAGGTGCCCGCCAGGCGTACCTCATCGAGGAGCCCATGGCAGCCGCCATTGGCGCAGACCTGCCCATTGAGGATCCAACCGGTTCGATGGTTGTCGACATTGGTGGCGGCACTACCGAGGTCGCCGTCATCTCTATGGGCGGCATAGTTGTCTCTCAGTCCATCCGTACTGCGGGTGACGAGTTCGACCAGACCATTCTCGAGCACGTTCGTGACGCATACAACCTCTCCATTGGCGAGCGCACGGCAGAGGACATCAAGATCAAGGTTGGCTCGGCGGCTCCACTTGCCGAGGAGCTTGATGTTGAGGTCAACGGCCGCGATGTCATGAGCGGCCTTCCCAAGACGGTCCGTATCGAGAGCGAGGAGATTCGTCGTGCCCTGGATCGCCCGCTCGACGAGGTCACGAAGGCCGTCAAGGATGCGCTTGACGTGACGCCGCCAGATCTTGCTTCGGACCTCATGTTCTACGGCATTCTGCTTACAGGTGGCGGAGGCCTTCTTCGTGGTCTTGACCAGCGTCTTCGCGAGGAGACGGGCGTGCCTGTTAACGTCAGCCCCACTGCCCTTGAGAATGTCGTCACCGGTTGCGCCAAGGTTCTTGAGGCCAACGCGCTTTCGGGTGGCTTTGTTCAGAGTACGGGACAGTAGGCGTGCCGCTCGGGAACAACAGGGTCCCGTCCTCGGGGCTTGGGAACAACAACCAGGGCACGGGCGGGCGCGAGCTTGTCGTGTGCCTCATCATTTCGATCGTGCTCTTCACGGTAGGGGTCCGCACGGGTGACTCTGGTCCTCTGGGGGCTGTTCGTGGCGCCTTCCAGACCATAACCACGCCCGTGAGGCTCGTTGGGTCTGCCATCTCGCTGCCCTTCCAAGGCCTGGGCAACATCTTCTCCAACCTTACCGCTGACCAGGCTACGCTCTCCGAGCTTGAGGCCGAGAACGACCAGCTTCGCAGCAGGAACGCCGAGCTTGAGGAGGCGGAGCAGACGGCTACCCGTCTGCAGGGTCTTCTCGATCTCCAGAACACGTACGACCTACAGTCAACGGCTGCTCACATCATCTCCGGGTCGAGCGACTCTTGGTCATCGACGGTCACCATTGACAAGGGCACAGCCTCTGGGCTTTCCGTTGGTATGGCGGTTACCTCGTCTTCCGGTGTTATTGGGCAGATTGTTGAGTGCGGCGCCACGTCTTCAACGGTCCTGCTCGTGACGGACGAGTCATCAAGCGTCTCTGCCATGATCCAGTCAAGCAGGGCGCAGGGCATGCTCAATGGCTCCGCGGCTGGCGAGGTTCGCCTTGACATGATTCGAACTGATCAGACCGTTGAAGTGGGCGACATCGTGGTCACCAGCGGGCTCGGTGGAGTCTTTCCCAAGGGCCTCCCGCTTGGCAAGGTCACAAGCGTCGAGAAGAACCCGGGCTCGATGTACTACACCATTGTGGTTGAGCCGTACGCTCATACCGAGAATGCGGAAGAGGTCCTTGTCATAACCTCGCTTACTGATTCTCAGGTTGCAACCTCAGAGGACGTTGCGGCGGCGGATGCGCAAGAGACGCCATCGACCACTACGAGCACCTCGGACACCGCGAGTGCGGACACCTCGAGCACCAGCAACTCGGACTCGAGCGGGTCGAGCTCAAGCTCGAGTACGACTACCTCTGGCTCGTCATCTACCTCGACGTCCACCACATCGTCTACCACCACAGGAAATTAGGGGGGTACCATGCAGGTTGCTGACAAAAACAGGGACCGTCGGGACACCCTTATCCTTGCCGTAGTGTGTGCTGTTTGCCAGCTTGCGCTTGCTCCCAACATCGGCATCGGCAACGGACGCGCTAACTTTGGCCTTATCTTTACCGCTTGCATCGCCTTTAATGTTGGTGGGAGGAGGGGGGTTCTCGCGGGCTTCTTCGCGGGTCTTTTCTTTGACCTTTCTACCACGGGGCCTGTTGGCCTCATGGCTGGGTGCTGTGCTGCTGCTGCCTACCTCCTTGGCCAGGACGGGAGGAACCGCATGGCGGGTGAGTTTGCCGCCACTGTCGCAGAGTTCTCCATTGCCACGCTTGTGGTGTCGCTCGTTTATCACTTTGCCATGCTTATGGTTGGGCAGTCCTCTTCCCTGTTTGACGTGCTCGTCTTGCGTACGCTTCCCACGGCATTTCTCACAATAGTTGCCTTCCTGCCGTTTGCCTGGTTCTACTCGCGCTCCACTGGAGGCGGACCGAGCCTTTCCATGGGCGGAAGGCACCGCGGGGGCGGCTCCCACCTTAGCACCAGGGGTCTTTAGGGTCGCGTCATGAGCTTTACGGTCATAATTATCATCATTTGCTTCGCTGTTGCGGCGGCACTCGTTGCCGTGTTTCTCGTCTTTGGGCGCTCTGAGACAAATTTCAAGTTTGATATTGGAGGCAACGGCCCCAAGGCTTCGGGCGGCTCGGATACATCTGCCGAGACGACCATGCAGGGTCGTCTTGTGGGGCAGGCTGCTTTCTCGGGCGGAATCTTCGCGGTTCTTCTCGCCAAGCTTTGGTCGATGCAGCTTCTCTCGTCCGATGAGTACACGCAACAGGCGGAGTCCAACCGCACCCGTACCGTTGCGGTGCCGGCGCCTCGTGGCAGAATCCTTGACCGCAATGGCAACGAGATTGTCACAAATCGTTCGAGCCTCACGGTTCTTGCCGAGGCGGACGTTGCCAACGACGACATAGAGGTCACGCTCATAGGAAACCTCATCGGTATGCCTGCGCTGGCAGTTAAACGCAAGGTCGAGGACTCTTCTGCCGGTGCCCAGAACCTGCGCTCGGTTGCCGTAGACGTTTCTCGTCGCGTTGTGGCGTTTCTTGGGGAGCACCCCACTGTTTTCTCGGGCGTCTCTGTTGCGCAGCGCACGCAGCGCTCTTATCCGTATGGCTCGCTTGCGGCGCACGTTGTTGGTTACACGGGAACGGTCACCTCCGATCAGCTTAACTCGACCGATTCCACTGACGAGGGGGCCGTTCACTATAACTCGGGCGATACGGTGGGCCAGTCCGGTGTCGAGCTCCAGTACGAGAGCGTTCTCCAGGGAGTTGCGGGCGAGCAGACCGTCTATGTCGATGCGGACGGAAACGTTCTTGATTACTCCACCTATGTCGAACCTAGGAGCGGTTCGGATGTGGTGCTCACGCTTGACATCAATGTCCAGAAGGCGGCGGAGGAGTCCATCGTCAAGGTCGTGGAGTATCAGCAGCAGATTGGCTACTCTGCAACTGGCGCCTCCGCCATTGCCCTCGACTGCACAAATGGCGAGGTTATCGCCATGGCGAGCTACCCCACGTACAATCCGAGCATCTTCGTTGGCGGCATCTCGACGAGCGACTGGGAGTCACTGCAGTCTGAAGATGCCCACTATCCGCTCATGAACCGTGCCATTGCTGGCCAGTATCCCTCCGGCTCCATCATCAAGGCGCTCACCACGCTTGCCGCCCTGAGCTACGGTATAGCCACCGCTAGCTCCTCCTGGTACTGCACAGGTTGGTGGACGGGCTTTGGCGAGGCCTACGGAATGAAGTGCTGGTGGACCTCAGGTCACGGGGAGATGAACCTTGTCACGGGCATCACCTACTCCTGCGACGTTGTCTTCTACGAAATTGGCAAGGGCTTCTTCTACGATCAGAACAACCCCGAAGGAATGCAGGACACGTTCAAGAAGTTTGGGCTTGGATCGATCACCGGCATAGACCTCCCCAGCGAGGTTGAGGGACGCGTCCCCGACGCGGAATGGAAGTGGAACTATTGGTCGAGCGCCACCGACGAGCAGCGCACCTGGCAAGGCGGTGACAACTGCAACCTTGCCATTGGCCAGGGGGATCTTCTCGTCACCTGCATGCAGATGGTCGACGCTTATGCGGGCATCGCTAACCGAGGACCCATCTACAAGCCGCATGTGCTCAAGAGCGTCAAGAGCGCGACCGGTACTGGTTCGGTAATCGACTACAGCCCTGAGGTCATCATCAATGCAGATGAGGACTCGGCTAACCTGGATATCGTGGACCAGGGTCTCTCGGGGGTTATCTACAAGGAGTCTGCAACGCAGGCGACCCACTGGACAAACCTGGACGTGGCCGTCTGCGGCAAGACGGGCACGGCGGAGCAGACCTCGGTAGGCGAGCCGGTTGGTTGGTTCATGGCCTTTGTGCCAGCGGAAAACCCACAGTATGTTGTTGGGGCCAACGTCGACAGCGTCCTCTCCGGAGCCACTTCAGCCATGTATGTGGTTCGCGACATCATCGGTGCCATCTACGGGCAGCCAGATGACCAATCGCCTGATTCGTCGAACGTCGACCGATAGGGAGGAGGAAGGCTCATGGCCAACATGGCAAGGAGACAGGGGCTTCTCAACTCTGCGAGCAGTCATCTCAACAAGGGCTCGTCTAGGGCTTCTTCCTCGCGTTCTGGGCGTCTCGGCAAGAGCCTGGGCGGCCTGTACTTGTCCCAGCTCATACCTGCGCTCCTGCTTGTGGTCTACGGTGTGGTTGTCATCTGGTCCGCGTCGCTCACCATCCCCGAGGCAAATTTTCCTCGGCATCTTTTGGGCATTGCTATGGGGCTTGTGGGGGCCGTCCTTGTTTGGCGCTATGACTACCGCAACCTTCAGGGTATGACGCGGACGCTCCTTATCATCGCGTGCATCCTCATGATTGCGCCCAAGATTCCCGGCCTTAGCTATTCCGCCAAGGGCATTACGGGCTGGGTGAAAATTCCGGGCATAGGCATTACGTTCCAACCGTCTGAGCTTGCAAAGCTCGTGGTCATCTACCTTATGGCCGCGCTTGGGGCTCAGTACAACGGAAAGATCGAGTCGCTTCGCGACTACGTTCGACTGTGCGCCATCCTCCTCATCCCGTTCGGTCTCATTCTTCTCCAGCCAGACCTTGGCACCGGTCTTGTTATTCTGGTCTTTGGCGCAACCATCATTATCTGCGCAGGGGCCAAGCGGAGCTGGGTGCTTGTGACCATTGCGCTCATCGTTGCCGGCGCCACTGCGATCATTGTGACGTCAATGCTCGACGGCTTCCCGCACCTCTTGAAGACGTATCAGCTTAACCGCCTTATCGTCTTTGTTGACCCCTCTGTTGACCCAACAAACAACGGGTACAACCTCCAGCAGGCAAAAATCGCCGTGGGCTCCGGCGGGCTTCTTGGCAAGGGAATTGGCGGTGCTACGCAGGCGGGCAACGGCTTTCTCCCCGAGGCGCAGACCGACTTCGTCTTTGCGCTTCTTGCCGAGGAGTTTGGGTTTGTGGGGGGCATTGTCCTGCTGGGGCTCTTTGCATGGATGATTCTCTCGACCGTACTGCTTGCTATGCGCTGCGAGTCTATGTTTGGCAAGCTCGTGTGCGCGGGCTGCGCGGCTATGTGGACGTTTCAGGTGCTTGAGGAAGTTGGCATGTGCATGGGAATTATGCCTATCACGGGCATCCCCCTGCCCTTCATTAGCTATGGTGCCACGTCGATGATTGCACAGCTCATGGCTGTGGGGATGGTACAGTCTGTATGGAGACACCGGCAGAAGTCCGCCTAGTGGCGGCCTGTCGTAAGGAGGATTATGTCGCGCAAGATTCCATGGGGAAAGATCCTCGAGGTTGCTGGAGCGGGCAAAGACGCCTGCGAGGGCGGCTCTCAGACGGTGCGCCTCTGGGTGCGCGTCTCCTCCGGTGCGCCTCGTGGCCTTGTCCTTGCCGTCAAGGAAGCGCTTGTAGCGCGTGAGGCTTCCGGAATCGTAGACGTCAGGCCAGTTGACGCGTCCGCTCCCGATGACGTTGCACCGGATGCGGTCATCGTTGTGTGCGGAGGTCAGGTTTCCGTTGAAGCCGCGCTTGCCATCGATGCCGCTCGCCGAGGCGTACCGGTAGCACTTGTCGCCGAGTCGGCTGTTGAGGTTCCCGATGTAGAACTTCCAGAAGAGGCGGCTCCCTTCCTTGAGGTGCTGGCTTGCGCAGATGCGCTTGCCCTTGTGCCTCGGCTTGGAACTTGGCTTGTGAGCGCAACCGACAAGGGCTTGGCGCTTGCCGCAAACTTCCCCTTCTGCCGTCCCGCGGAGGTTGACTTGCTGGTGAGGCGCTGCGCCATGGAGAATGCCGCCGTGGGTGCAGTGACCCTCATTCCTGGTTCGGACATGGCCATCATGACGGCAAACCAGGCAAAACTTGCCCTCGACATCGCCGTTGCCTACGGGCGCGGTCTTGACCTCTCGCGTGCGCTGGAGCTTGCGGGCGTGGTGGGGGCCGGCTTTGGTTACCGGGCGCTCGCGCGCGCTGTCTCTCGTCTTGCCCCTGGGCTTGGATGGGCCTTTAAGGGTGCCATGGGCTACGTCGGGACCGTCGCGACGGCTCGCGCTCTCCAGGTTCGCTTTGACTTTGAGGATGGTTCGCTTCGGCCCCACGGCGAGGAAATCTCTCGACAGGCCCCGGCCCGTCACCTCGAACTTCCTAAGAAGGCTGGTGACCACGCTCGCAAGCAGGGGGTGGGCAGTCATGCCCGCGTCGGGCGCGCATCCGCTCCGTCGTACGTGGTGCTCTGCCCCGACGGCTCTGTGGGCAGGGGTGAGTAGCTGTGCGTCTAGCCCGAGAAGACCTCTTTAGGCTCATCGAGCCCCTGTTGCCGCTTGTCGAGAAGCCCTCGCGCTACCTCGATCACGAGTGGGGCGCCGTCGAGGAGCAGCCCGGACCCTTCCATGCGTGTCTCGTCTATCCCGACGCCTATGAGGTCGGCCAGCCAAACCTGGGCATCTCGATTCTCTACGATGCTCTCAACGCCGCTGACGGCATCTCCTGCGAGCGCTGTTATCTGCCCTGGCATGACATGGCGGACCTCATGCGCGAGCGACACGTGCCCCTTCTGGCTCTCGAGTCTGCGGCCCCCCTGGCCTCCTTCGACCTGGTGGGCTTCACGCTCGCCCACGAGCTTGTGGCCACGAACATAGTCGAGACCCTCGACCTTGCCGGTATTCCCGTTCGAGCGGCGGAACGCTCCGAGGACGACGCCATTGTTATTGCCGGCGGCCCCTCCGTGTGGAACGCGGAGCCGCTTGCCCCCATGTTTGACGCCATACTCTTGGGCGACGGCGAGGACGCCATCGTTGAGATGGCCGCCTGCGTGCGTGACGCCCGGGCGGCAGGGGCATCGCGCGCAGACGTCCTGCTCGCGCTTTCGCGCATTCAGGGAGTCTACGTTCCCTCGCTCTACGACGTGGTTGTGGACAACACATCGACGCGCTGGGGCTATGCCGTGCCCAAGCCTGGTACCGGCGCACCAGAGGTCGTGCTCAAGCGCTGCGTCGCGGACTTTGCGTCTACGCCTCCGTGTGCGGAGCACATCGTGCCCTACATGGGGATTGTTCAGGACCGCCTTGCCATCGAGGTCCTGCGCGGCTGCGCACGCGGGTGCCGCTTCTGCCAGGCGGGCATGACCTACCGTCCCGTGCGAGAGCGTCCCATGGACCAGGTTGTTGAGGCGAGCGAGCGCGGCCTTGCCGAGACGGGCTACGACGAGCTCTCCCTCACGTCACTCTCGACCACAGACCACTCCCAGTGCGCACCCATGCTGAACGAGCTCGACGCGCGTCTCTCGGGCCGCGGCATCCGCGTCTCCATTCCCTCTCAGCGCCTCGACTCGTTTGGCGTTGACATGGCGAACGCCGCCTCTGGCTCCAAGCGCGGCGGCCTCACCTTTGCGCCCGAGGCGGGCACCCAGCGCCTGCGCGACGTCATCAACAAGAACGTGACCGAGGAAGACCTCGAGCGCGCTGCGAGAAACGCCTTCGAGCACGGTTGGCGTCGCGTCAAGCTCTACTTCATGATGGGGCTTCCCACCGAGACGGACGATGACATCCTGGCGATACCCGCTGCAACTCACCGCGTTCTCGAGATAGGCCGCGAGGTCGTGGGGCGTGGCAAGAAGAGCAAGGTCCAGGTCTCGGCCTCCGTTGCCGTTTTTGTTCCCAAGGCGTACACGCCGTTTCAGTGGGCAGGACAGCTCGAGGTGGGAGAGGTCGAGCGCCGTGCCAGGCTGCTCCTTGGCGCCAACACCGACCGCGACGTGAAGATCTCCTATCACGACCCCAGGACCTCGCTTGTGGAGGGGGCACTCTCCAAGATGGGGCGTGCCGGCTTTGACCTGGTGCTTGCTGCATGGCGCCGTGGGTGTCGCTTCGACGCGTGGACGAGCGAGTTCGACTATGACGCCTGGGATGCCGCCGCGCATGAGCTTGGCTACGACCTGCCTTCCATTGCGTCTGAGGGCTTCCCGCTTGACGCGAGGCTTCCGTGGGACCACACTTCGCCCGGCGTCTCCAAGGGCTTCCTTCAGCGCGAGTGGCGACGTGCGGCCCAGGGTGTCACCACACCGGATTGCACGCGCGACTCCTGCGTGGGCTGCGGTGTGTGCCCCACGCTTGACGTGGCCAACGTGGTTTGGGGTGAGCGCGCATGATTAACACCGTCGCAATCACCAACAGCAAGCTCAACCAGTACCGGCTGCGCGTGCGCTACCGCAAGGACGGCCGGCTCGCGCATTTGGGGCACCTCGAGGTCATCAACACCATCAACCGAAGCGTGCGTCGCTCGCAGCTTCCCTTTGCGGTTGGCAACGGCTTCGCGCGTCGTATGCGCCTGCAGTTCTCGCAGGCCCTTCCCGTGGGGGCGGCGTCGATGGGGGAGTACTTTGACCTCTTCCTCACCGAGGAGATGGACCCCAGGGTGGCGCTTGAACGTCTTGTCGCGTCGAGCCCCACGCTCTTGGCACCAACGGCGGCTGCCTATGTTCCCTATGGCCTGCCTGCCCTTGAGGCATGGCTCACGCGCTCCACATGGAGCGTGAACGTGATTGACGAGACCAGCGTAGGGGCGCTTGCCCGGGGCGTAGAAGCCGCACGCGCAAAGGGAAACCTCACATATTTCCGCGGCGAGAAGGAAAAGCACGTGGACCTTGGGCGCACTCTTGTCTCGTGCGAGGTGCGCCCCAGTGGCAACGGCTTTCTTCTCGACTGCCGTTCCACCGAGGCGGGCTCGCTCAGGCCGGCTATTCTGATTGGTGCCGCCGCTCGGGAGGCGGGGCTTGACATGCCGGCGCTTTCCGTGTGCAGGGTCGCGCAGTGGCACGAGGATGAAGATGGGAGTCTTGTGGAGCCAATGTAGTGGGTCTTTCCTTGGGCTCCTAGCGGGCTAGACTTATCAAGGTTGTGCGGAAAAGCGTCAGGCCTCGGCCACCCGATTCAGTTTCCCTTGCGGCACCGCAGGTCAAGGCGATTTTTCGTTGACGGTTCTCCGCGCGGCTAGTAAGATAACTTACTGTTGCACTCACGCCAGCAATGAAGGGTTACACACATGTACGCAATCGTAGCAACTGGTGGCAAGCAGTATAAGGTTGCCAAGGGCGACGTCCTCGACGTCGAGAAGCTCGACGCGCAGCCTGGCGATTCGGTCCAGCTCGACGTTCTCCTCCTGAACGACGGCGAGAAGACCATCGTTGACCCTGCCGCCCTCGAGGACAAGAAGGTCACTGCTGAGGTCATCGACCAGCACAAGGGCGAGAAGGTTCTTGTCTTCAAGTTCAAGAAGCGTAAGCGCTACCACCGCACCAAGGGTCATCGTCAGAACCTCACCAAGCTGAGGATCTCCGAGCTCCCCACCGCGTAGCCTCACCCACTCCGTCCACTTCAGATAGGCAGGTAGCACTATGGCACACAAGAAAGGCCTCGGCTCGTCTCGCAACGGCCGCGATTCCCACGCCCAGCGTCTTGGCGTGAAGATTTACGGCGGTCAGGCAATCAAGACTGGCCAGATCATCGTTCGTCAGCGCGGCACCCACATCACCCCCGGCGATAACGTTGGCCGTGGCAAGGACGACACCCTGTTTGCACTCGCCGACGGTGTCGTGCAGTTTAAGAAGGGCACGAAGCACGTCGTTAATGTCGTCACGGAGTAGCGGCGCGCGTCATACGTATTTTGTTGGGCCCTGCTTCGGCGGGGCCCGTTTCATATCGCGCCATGCGCACGTCCCCTGTGAGTTGCCGTACCATCAGGGGCAACCGAGGAGGAAACCATGGTCACATTCACAGACTTGTCTCACATCAATGTCAAGGGCGGCGACGGCGGCGCGGGATGCATGTCCTTCCGTCGCGAGGCGTACGTCCCCAAGGGAGGCCCGGACGGCGGCGACGGTGGCCATGGCGGCGACGTGGTCGTCGAGGCGGATCCGCAGCTCTCGTCACTCATCGACTATCGCTACAAGCATCACTTCAAGGCCGAGCGCGGCACGCATGGCCAGGGTAAGCGCATGCATGGCAAGGACGGTGCAGACCTCGTCCTTCGCGTTCCGCTGGGGACCGTGGTGCGCGAGCTTGATCCGGCAACGCAGAAGCCCGTCTATCAGATCGCTGACCTCACCCGGCCCGGCGAGCGCGTCGTGGTGGCCCCCGGCGGCATGGGGGGCCTTGGCAACACGCACTTCGTGACCTCAGTGCGCCGTGCTCCTGCGTTTGCTGAGAAGGGCGAGCCCGCCCAAGAGCACTGGATCGAGCTCGAGATGAAGCTCATGGCTGACGCCGCGCTTGTGGGTATGCCGTCGGTGGGGAAGAGCTCCATCATCGCGCGCATCTCGGCTGCGCGTCCAAAGATCGCCGAGTACCCCTTCACCACGCTCGTCCCCAACTTGGGCGTGGCCCGAGCGCGTGACGGCCGCTCCTTTGTCTGCGCCGACGTCCCCGGTCTCATTGAGGGCGCCTCGGAGGGCAAGGGGCTGGGGCACGAGTTCCTGCGCCACATAGAGCGTACGGCTCTTATCCTGCACGTGGTTGACGTCACGGGTGGGTTCGAGGGCCGCGATGCCGTAGAGGACTACCGTACCATCAACGCGGAGCTTGCCGCCTATGCCTCCGAGTTGGCCGAGCGCCCGCAGATCGTGGTTGCCAACAAGTGCGACATGCCTGGTACCGAGGATGCCGTCAAGGCCCTCCGCGAGGCCGCAGAGGCAGACGGGCACACGTTCCACGCCATCTCTGCCGTTACGGGCGAGGGCATTGACGCCCTGGTAAGCGACACGGCAGATGCCGTTGCCAAGCTCCGTGCCGAGGCGCCCGCGCCTACGGGCGAGGCGGACGAGGCGTCCGCACGGTGGGAGCGCCGCCGCCAACAGCGTGATCGCACGATGTCGATCAAGCGCGAGGGCGCGCACGTGTGGCGCGTGACTGGAGCGGCCATCGAGCGCATGGTCATCCAGACCGATTGGGATAACGACGAGGCAGTGGCGTACCTGCAGCACCGCTTTGACCGCGCGGGCCTGGACGACCGCCTGGAGAAGGCTGGCTGCGTCCCCGGAGACGAGGTGCGCATCCTCGAGCTTGCCTTCACCTACGAGGGCGAGTCTGCCGAGGATGACTACGCTGAGCTTGCCGAGGACGAGCCGGACGTTCACGACGACGGGGGCGAGGAGTAATGGCCAACGCCCCCTCGCTCGTTGTTGCCAAGGTGGGGTCGTCCACCCTCGTGGACGAGCATGGCGCGCTCGATCGCGCCTTCATCCGCACGCTCTGCGACCAGGTGGTCGAGCTCGCTCACGAGGGTACCCACGTGGTTCTCGTCTCCTCGGGTGCCGCCGCGGCCGGTCGAGACGAGCTGGGGCTTTCCGAGCGTCCCTCTGACATCATGACGCTCCAGGCCTGTGCGGCCGCGGGTCAGGCAAAGCTCACCGAGGCGTACGCAGACGTCCTTGCCGAGCGCGGCATCCCCTGCGGGCAGGTCCTGCTCACGCGCCGCGACGTTGTGGATCGCGAGGCGTACCTCAACGCGCGCAACACCCTGATGCGTCTCATCGAGCTCGGTGCCATGCCTGTTGTCAACGAGAACGACACCGTCTCCGTAGCCGAGTTCGCCTTTGGAGACAACGACATGCTTGGCGCCATTGTGGCCGGGCTCGTCTCGGCAGACCTGTACGTGATCCTCTCTGACGTTGACGGCCTCTTCACGGCCAACCCCCAGACCGACCCCACCGCCAAGCTCATCGAGCGCGTGAGCGAGGTGGACGGCCGCGTCTCCTCCATGGCGGGGGGTGCGGGGACCAGCTACGGCACGG
Organism: Atopobiaceae bacterium; assembly: GCA_902834555.1. Lineage (GTDB taxonomy): Bacteria > Actinomycetota > Coriobacteriia > Coriobacteriales > Atopobiaceae > Tractidigestivibacter. The sequence continues at coordinate 8,987 of CADFJN010000010.1, read as the reverse complement.
GCGGCATGGCATCGAAGGTTCGCGCAGCCCGCGCTATGCTCGCTGCCGGTATCCCCACGGTCATCTGCCGAGGCAGGCGCGAGCGTGCTCTCGTTGACGCCGCCCATGGCATGAGCGTTGGCACGCGCTTCGAGGCCAGCGCCAAGGAGACCCCGCACGAGCTGGGACGCAAGCTCTGGATTGGCCTTGCCGAGGTCGTTCGCGGCACGCTCGTTGTGGATGACGGTGCCGCGCGTGCCGTCACCGAGCGCGGCGCCTCGGTCCTTCCCGTTGGTGTGGTGGAGACTCGTGGAACCTACGCCCCCGGAGACGTGGTGGACGTCCGTGACCTTGCCGGCACGCTGCTGGGCAGGGGAGCGGTGCGCTACTCCTCCGAGGACATGTCACGTGTGCGCGGACTCAAGCTTGACGTGATCTCTCGCTTCCTGGGCGAGGACGCGGCCCAGCCCGCAATCCATCGCGACGAGCTCCTGGTCTTCTAGCTGGTTACGGGTTGCCACAAACAAATCGTGTGCTGCTAGGATAGGCGTACTCGACTGGACTTTGAAGGGAGCACCACATGTCTGAGGCTCGTACCAAGGCAGGACTCGCAAGGGCGGCCTCGCATGCCCTGGGGCAGGCTGCCGCTGCCAGTAGGTCTGCTGCCATTGCTGCCGCCGCAAGGCTCATCCGAGAGCGGACGGACGCCATCGTGGCTTCCAACGGGCACGACATGGAGCGCTCTCGCAGGGCCGGCATGCCGGGCCCCCTTCTCGACAGGCTCATGCTCGACGCCGAGCGCCTTGATGGCATTGCCTCATCGCTTGAGGAAATCTCGCGGCAGGAGGATCCCCTTGGCCTGGTGAGCTGGGGTCGCACCCTCGACTCCGGCGTTCGCGTTGAGCGAGTATCGGTGCCCATGGGCGTTGTCGCGATCATCTACGAGGCCCGTCCCAACGTAACGGCCGATGCGTTTGCCCTCTGTGTGCGCTCTGGAAACGCCTGCGTCCTCAAGGGCGGCTCCGCTGCCCGTGAGTCCTGCATGGCGCTTGCCGCCTGCTGCAGGGATGCTCTTGTCGAGGCGGACCTTCCCGCAGATGCCGTGCAGTACGTTGACGACGACGCCGAGCACACACAGACCTCCGAGCTCGTGCACGCCACGGGGCTTGTGGACGTCCTCATCCCGCGTGGCGGCGCCTCGCTCATCCGCTACTGCGTGGAGAACGCGACGGTTCCCGTCATCGAGACCGGCACTGGTAACTGCCACATCTACCTGCATCGCGATGCTAACGCTGAGAAGGCCGTGAACATTGTGGTCAACGCCAAGTGCTCGAGGCCCGGCGTCTGCAACGCTGCGGAGTCGCTCCTCGTTGACGCATGTGCTGCCGAGAAGCTCCTGCCGCCCGTGCTCTGCGCCCTCCACGCACACGGCGTGGAACTGGTGGGAGACGAGCTTGCACGCAGGGTCGCTGCAGAGACCCAGGTTCCCATGGGAGTTGCGACTGAGGATGACTGGGGCAGGGAGTATTTGGACCTCAAGATGAGCGTGAAGTGCGTTGAGGATGTCGCCCAGGCCATCGAGCACATCAACCGCTATGGCACTGGCCACTCCGAGGCCATCGTGAGCGACTCCTACGAGGCATGCGAGGCATTTCTCGCCGGGGTGGATGCGGCCGTGGTCTACGCCAACGCGTCGACGCGCTTCACTGACGGCGGTGTTTTTGGGCTCGGCGGCGAGATTGGCATCTCCACGCAGAAGCTGCATGCCCGCGGCCCCATGGGCGCCTCTGCCCTCACCACCACCAAGTACGTTGTGCGCGGGGATGGTCAGGTGCGATGAGCGTTGATGCGACCGCGCTCAGGGAGCGCGACCTGCCGGTGCTTGGCACCGATGACAGCCGGACCTACAGGCTGGGCATAATGGGCGGCACCTTTGACCCAATCCACAACGGGCACCTTGTTGCCGCCGAGCAGGCCTTCGATGACCTCGACCTCGATCTTGTGGTCTTTATGCCCGCAGGACGTCCCGCCTTCAAGCAGGACCGCAACGTGAGCTCCGGCGAGGACCGCTATGCCATGACACTCCTCGCAACGGCGGACAACCCGCACTTTGTTGCCTCTCGCTTCGAGGTGGACAGGGAGGGCGTTACCTATACAGCAGACACGCTGCGGCTTCTCCGCTCGCTCTATCCCGAGAACGTCGAGTTCTACTTCATCACCGGGGCGGACGCCATCACCGAGATCGTCAAGTGGCGAGACGCTGCAGATATCGCCCGCCTTGCTCACCTCGTCGCGGCGACGCGGCCGGGCTATGACCTCGATCGCGCATGGGACGCCATAGACGCATCTGGGCTCGCCTTCGACGTCACATACCTTTCTGTTCCAGCGCTTGCCATCTCGTCAAGCCACCTGAGGGAACGGGTTAAGGCGGGGCAGAGCCTGCGCTACCTCACGCCAGACCCGGTTACGGGCTACCTCCACAAGCACGGCCTCTATGGCATGTCGACCAACCGCTACGGGCACACCTCCGAGGTGGTTGCGTGACGGGCTACAAGGACGTCATTGGCCACACAGAGCCGGACTACAGCGTCGAGCAGCGTGAACTCATCACGCGCCTGGAGCGAGACGTCAAGGTTCAGTTGGCTTACAAGCAGCACCGCCTTGCGCACTCGCTCTCTGTTGCCTCCTGTGCCGAAGGACTTGCCCTCCTCTATGGAGTGGACCCCTACAAGGCGCGTCTGGCAGGCATCCTTCACGACTGGGAGAAGGCACTCTCTGGCGAGAAGATCGTTTCGCGCGCACGCGAGCTTGGGATTGACATGGGCGTTGACCTCGAGCTGGTTGCTCCGCTGCTCCATGGCATCGTGGCCGCTCGCGACCTGCCAAATAGCTACCCAGAGGTCCCACCAGAGGTGTGGCATGCCGTTAAGGTCCACACCACGGCTGCTCCCCAGATGAGCCCGCTTGACATGGTGCTCTTTGTTGCAGACGGCATCGAACCGCTCCGTCCCAAGACGCCTGGCATCGAGGCCTCCCGCGCGCTCGTGGGGAGCGCCACGCTTGCCGACCTCTTCTGGGAATCTTTTGTCGGTGGCATTATCTACGTGCTCAAAGGCTCAAGGTACCTCTGGCCGGGTACCATCGATACGTACAACAGACTGGCTGCGGCGCGTGAGCGCGCCGGGGCCCGATAGGGGAGAACATGGCAATCACACCTTATGACATCGCACGAGTTGCAAGCATAGCGGCAGACTCCAAGAAGGCCCAGGACATCGTTGTCCTCGACCTCACTGCCAAGACGGATGTCTGCGACTACTTTGTGATCTGCTCGGCAACCAGCAACCCGCAGACCGATGCCATCGTCGACGAAGTCCGCGAGAAGGTCCGCACCAACTGCGGTGTCACTGCCATCTCGACCGAGGGACGCGAGGGCAGGAACTGGGTGCTCATCGATTTTGGCAGCGTCGTGGTTCACGTCTTCAAGCCCGAGACCCGTGACTTCTACCGTCTTGAGAAGCTCTGGGGCGATGCGCCCGAGGTCGACATGGGTCTTGATGACCTGGATGCCAGCGTGGATACCAACGAGTAGCTATGTTGGGTAAGGCTGGGTGCCCTTGTTGCGAAAACACGGGTGCCTGGCTCCCTTGCAAGGACCTCGATGGCATCATTTCATAGGCGTTAACGCTTGGGTCTGCTGTGTGTTCGCTGCGCTCGTCATCCCAGCTCGTTTGAACGTCTGTGCTATTTTCCGAGAAACCGCAGGCACGGTATTCACATTACCGCGCCACAGGTGTCCGGCACGGAGCACGGTTCTAATGCGAAGGGATGGGTACCATGAAGAGCTTTAACGAGCAAACCTTCAGCCGCCGTCAATTTGTCAAGCTGGGAGGTGGCAGCGCCGTAGCTCTTCTCCTTGCCGGTTGTGCCAGCGGTGGCAGCAGCACCAGCTCCAACGCCAGCGCGAGCGGCACCTCCTCGAGCGCTGCAGCCATCAAGCCGGGCTTCATCACGCTGCACGACGAGAACTCCACGTATGACCTCAACTTCATCAACGCCGCCAAGGAGGCATGCCAGGAGCTAGGCATCAGCGAGGACACGTACATGCTGAAGACCAACGTCCCCCGAGGGCCAGGAGTGCTACAACGCTGCCGCCGAGCTTGCCGATGCCGGCTGCAACATCATCTTCGCCGACTCCTTTGGCCATGAGGACTACATGATCCAGGCTGCCAAGAAGTTCCCTGATATCCAGTTCTGCCACTCCACCGGTACTAAGGCGCACACCGAGGGTCTGGACAACTACCACAACGCCTTTGCATCCATCTATGAGGGACGCTATCTTGCGGGCGTTGCCGCCGGCATGAAGCTCAACGAGATGATCGACTCCGGAAAGATCACCGCCGACCAGGCAAAGATGGGCTACGTGGGCGCCTACACATACGCAGAGGTCATCTCCGGCTACACCTCGTTCTACCTTGGCGCCAAGTCCGTCTGCCCGTCGGTCACCATGGAAGTCACCTTCACGGGCTCCTGGTATGACGAGACCGCCGAGAAGGAGGGCGCGACCAAGCTCATCAATGACGGCTGCGTCCTCATCTCCCAGCACGCAGACTCCATGGGCGCCCCCACCGCGTGCGAGAACGCCGGTGTGCCGGACGTCTCCTACAACGGCAGCACGCAGGATGCCTGTCCCAACACCTACATCATCTCGTCCCGCATCAACTGGGTCCCGTACTACAAGTACGCAATCCAGGCAGTGAAGGACGGCTCCAGCATCGACACCGACTGGACGGGAACCCTGTCCACGGGCTCCGTCGAACTCACCGACCTGAACACCTCCGTCGCCGCCGATGGCACACAGGCCAAGCTTGACGAGGTCAAGGGCAAGCTCGAGGATGGCAGCCTCCACGTCTTTGACACCTCCACCTTCACGGTCAAGGGCGCGAAGCTCGACTCCTACAAGGCAGACGTCGACACCGATGCCAATTACACGCCCGACACCGAGATCGTCTCGGACGGCTACTTCCACGAGTCCGAGTACCGCTCGGCGCCGTACTTCGACGTGCAGATTGACGGCATCGAGCTTCTCGACACCGCCTTCTAAGCTGGCGTGGCCATGAGGGGGACGGCCTCCGGTAGTGCGGAGGCCGTCTTTCATTAGTCAGGCAATTCCTTCGAGTGATGGGAAGTCTCGTGGCAGAAATGCAACCAGTCGTGCGGATGAGGCATATCAGCAAGTCGTTTGGCCAGGTCATGGCCAACAACGCGGCAGGCATCGACATCACGCGCTACAAGTACGTTGCCACCTGCCTTGGCTGCATGATCGCTGGGCTTGGTGGCCTCTACTACGTGATGGACTACGCCAATGGTGTCTGGTCGAACGATGCCTTTGGCGACCGCGGCTGGCTCTCCATCGCGCTGGTCATCTTCACGATCTGGCGGCCCAACGTGAGCATCCTTGCCTCGATCCTCTTTGGTGGCCTGTACATCCTGTACCTCTTCATACCAACAGGCACAGACCTCGCCGTCAAGGAGCTCTACAAGATGCTTCCCTACGTTGTCACCATTGTGGTGCTCGTCATCACGAGCGTGCGGAACAAGCGAGAGAACCAACCTCCGGAGAGTCTCGGCTTGCCCTACTTCCGCGAAGACCGCTAGCGTGTGGATGAGACAAAGGGACAGTCCCTTTGTCTCATCCGTCGTTCTTGCCCATGGGGGCGGTGCCTGTGGTGTGGTCGCGAAAGCGCAGGTCTCGGCCATAGCTCACGGCGTCATCGCCAAAGCGGTCGCGTAGGGCGTCGGTGAGCTTCGAGAGGGCTGCCTGGTCGCGATGGGCGCCGGCGGATTCGGTTGTCTCTTCAAAGAGGCCCACCTGCTGGCCTTGGCCGTCCGAGAAGTCCGAAATCCCCACGCCCACAAGGCGCACCGGCGTTCCCTCGCGCCAGAGCCCACCAAGGAGGTCAACGGCAACAGGACCAAAGACATGCTCGTCGTTGGTGGGGGAGGATAGCTGCCGCTGTGCCGTCCGCACGTGAAGGTCTGCATAGCGAAGCTTGAGGGTGACGGTGTTGCCGGCAAGTCCCTTTCGGCGCAGCCTTCTCCCCGTCATAGCGGCTATGTGGAGCACGGCCGCGCGCACCTCGTCGCTGGTCGTAAGGTCATGGTCGAACGTCCGCTCGTTCGAAACGGACTTTACCTCCTCGGGCATGGCGCGCTCTGCCACGCGGCTTCTCTCAAGGCCCGCCGCGCGCTCCACCAGCCGGGGTCCCGTTACGCCAAACGTCGCGCGCAGCTCTTTGGCGTCCGCCCGTGCCAGGTCCCCAAGCGTGTGTATGCCCATGGTGGCAAGGCGCCGCTCGGTGGCAGGTCCCACGCCACTCATGGCCCCCGTGGGAAGAGGAGCCAAAAACGTTCCCTCGGTGCCCGGGAAGACAACCGTGAGCCCGCGTGGCTTGTCACGCTCGGATGCAATCTTTGCGACGGTCTTGTTGACGCCAAGGCCAATGGAGCAGCTCACTCCAAGTGTGGCAACGCGAGTCTGTACGCGCCGGCAAATCTCTATGGGGTTCTCGCGCGAGAAACGCCCCGGGGTCACGTCGAAGAACGCCTCGTCGATGGAGACCTGCTCTACGAGCGGTGTCTCGGAAGTGAGGATGTCCATGACGGCAGCGCTCACCTCGCGATAGCGGGTGAAGTTACCCTGCGTCCATATGGCGTTGGGACAGAGTCTCCTGGCCTGCGCGGACGGCATGGCGGAGTGGACGCCGTAGCGCCTTGCCTCGTATGATGCCGTCGAGACAACGCCACGATGGTCGGCAGAGCCGCCTACAATCACGGGGAGCCCCCGCCATTCGGGATGGTCGAGCTGCTCGACTGACGCGAAGAACGCGTCGAGGTCGAGAAGGCCAATGGCTGGCCCGTTCCATTCGAGGATGTCGTGTGCTCTCTCTGCCATGTCCCGATTATAGGGTGATGGTGAAGGTGGTGCCCTCCTCGGCGGTGCTCGTTGCGGTGATGGAGCCGCCGTGAGCGTTGACGATGCCCTTGCAAATGGCAAGCCCAAGGCCAAAGCCACCGGTCTCCTCGCGGCTGCGCGCCTTGTCGGAGCGGTAGAAGCGGTCAAAGATGTGCTCCAGGTCATCGGAGTTCATGGGGGCGCTCGCGTTGTTCACGGTGAGCACCACGCGCTTGTCCGCCTTCTTGAGGCGAACGCTTACTGCCGTCCCTTTTGTCGCGTACTTGGTTGCGTTGTCGACGAGCGTCCGCACGGCCCGTGCAATCTGCGTGCGATCTGCCTGGATGTGGATGTTGGGCTCGATGTTGCTCTCAATCGAGCAGCCGCGTTCGTAGGCCACTCCATCAAACTCGATGGCGCACTCGTCGACTACCTCTGAGAGGTCAACGTCATCGAAAGCAAGAACATGTTTGGCACCGTCCGCCTGCGCCTCGTCCGTGCGGGCAAGCGTGAGCAAGTCCTCCACGAGCGCCTTCATGTGGCTCGCCTCGTCGTTGGTGCTCTCGACCCACGTGCGCGTCTCCCTAGGCATCTGCGGGTCGTCGAGCAGGATCTGCGTGTTGGCCAAGATCACCGCTAGCGGCGTCTTGAGCTCGTGCGAGGCGTCAGACACAAAGCGTCGCTGAGAGTCCCACGACTTCTGGATCGGCTTCATGATCCATGCCGAGAGAACCCAGACTATGAGGAAGAGCGTGGCCATTGCCACCAGCACGATCACTACATCTGTCATTGTTTGGCGTGCAAGCGAGGAGTCGACGGACTGTGTGTCAACAATCGAGATGCGCCACCCGGTATCGTTTTGGGCTCTCATCCAAGAGAGATGAAGGTTCGCATCGTGGCCAGAGTCTTCTGTAGATGAGAGCACCTCGGCGATAATTTTTGTGAGAACTTCGGGGTCGATGTAGTAGGAGCTCTTTGCAATTATTGTGCCGTCTACCGAGACATCGGCGGATAGTGTGAGCCAGTTTGGGCCATGAGCATTGTCCCCATCGCCCGGGTCCCCAAAGCGCGGAGTGAAGTCAAGGTCCTCCTTGAGGCCATGGGCCAGGGCAGAGTACACCATGTTGGACTGGTTTACGTAGCTGCTCACCAATGTGGATCCAAGGGCAACCACAAGCACGAACCCAACAAGGGCCATAGTAATGACGACAAACTCCCTGCGAAGCTTCTGCAGCATCCGGGGCACCTCCCCCACAACAAGGTCCAGCGGGTGCACGCTAGTCCTCGAAAAGCTCCAGTCTGTAGCCGAGCATTCTCAGCGTGGTGATCTGTACCTTGGAGCCCACGTGTGCAAGCTTCTTGCGTAGGAACGAGATGTACGCCTCGACGGAGTTCTCGGAGGCTTCACCATCTGCCCCCCAGACTCTCGTAAGCAGGTCCTGCTTGGAGATGACGCGAGAGGAGGCACTCATGAGCATGCGCATGAGCTCGAACTCCTTGCCGGAGAGGTGAATCTTCTTATCACCGCAGGAGAGATCGTGCGTGGTGAGGTCGAGGATAAGGTCGGCAAACTTGATCTCGTCAATCATCACCTCGCCCTTGCGGCGGGTGACGGCGCGAAGGCGCGCAAGGAGCTCCGGAGCGTCAAAGGGCTTTGTCATGTAGTCGTCGGCCCCAGAGTCGAGCCCCTCGACCTTGTCCTCGGTGGAGTTGAGCGCCGTGAGCATGAGAACGGGAGTTGAGATTTCGGCACGACGCATCTCATGCACCACGTCATAGCCGTTCATCCCGGGCAGCATCACGTCGAGGATGACGGCATCGTAGAGACCGCTTTTCGCACTCGTGAGACCAGACGTGCCATCATAGACGGCCTCGGCGTTATAACCTGCGTCAGAGAGGATGCGGACAATGGCGTCGGCGAGGTTTCGCTCGTCTTCGACAACGAGAACGTTCATGGGTTCCTCCTTCATTTGCGTCTTGCCTGCATAATCGTACGTTGTGAGGGGATGCGGACGTTTTCTTGGACCATCCTACCCCGCAAGCCCCAGCCTGCGCC
>CADFJN010000009.1 GCA_902834555.1 Atopobiaceae bacterium | reverse complement strand
ACCAGGACGCCGCTGGCCGACTGGGGGCGTTTTCGCCACGGGAGGGGCCCCGCGCTCGGCGCGGGGCCCCTTTTCTGTTGGGTGATTCTATTGACGGGCGACCACACTCGTTATCTTGCAGCATACTTGCACTAAGCTGACAAAATTTGTTTGCCGTTCATCCGGTTTCTCCCGTACTTTGGACATATCAATGATAGGTTTCGGTCACCGGTTTCCATTGGGGGGTGGTGATCGAACCGGCTCATCGCCCCTTCGTCTTACTTTCGGAAGGGTGAGGTGTTGAGCAATGTCCATCAGGGTTCATCGTCGTTCTATCATTGAGTCCGCAAACGACGAATCTTCTTCCATTCTTTCAAGGCTGTCGTCTTGGAGTCTTACTTCGCAGGCCATCTCTTCTTTCCTGGCCGATTCTCGCGCCTCTAACTTACTTGTTATGTGTTCTGAGCCAGGAATGGGAAAATCTACGGCCCTGCGCTCCCTTGTCTCTCAAGGGAGAAAAGCATCAACGACGCACTCTCTTAGACTTTCTGGCATTGATGGGCTGGCCGCTTCACGTAGACTTGCTCGGCTAGCACGACAAGTCGAGCGGGAATGCCTTGGTGACAAGTCTGTCGTTGTCACTCTCGATGATGTTCCTTCGGGTGACGAATTGATCGTGGAGCGAGAGGCCTCCTCGATTGCGAGAATGGTTTCAGCTGGAGCAATAGTGGCTGTTTCTCTGTTGCCTGAGAACGAGCTGCTTGCTGAGGGGCTTCATGGGGCAATTCGCGTTGTCGCCCGTGACCTTCTCGTTGCTGATGTCCTTGAATTGGGGCCAAGCGATGACCTCTACGATGTTCGATCACTTACGGGTGGAATTCCGGCTCTTGTTAGTGCGCTACTTCGTGATAATAGCTCCCCACGTAGTAATGTGCTCGTTGCTGGGAGTACTTATTTCGAGGCGCTTGAACGCTTGGTTGGGGCAACCTTGCGCCCTGGCCTCCTGGATGAAGAAATCTTGACGCGCATCGCTATGCTGCTTCTTGGCCATGGGACTTTTGATGATGTTGAGAGTGTGACGTGCATTGATCCCGCTGAGGTGGCAGCGGGATTGGAGGAGTGCGCACCAATATTTGGCGTCTCTTGCCATGAGGCGTCATTTTGCTGCTTTGGGATTGATACTCTCGAAGGAGTAAACGCGTGTGCCTCTCCACTCTCAACCAAGGCTGCGACATTATCTGCAATATTTGACTCGGCCATTAGAGTCCTTGTTAGCAGGGGCGAGTTTGATCGGGCTGCAGCTATTGCTCGTATCTCTCCATCAGAACCTACAGTTTCTGTTGTTCTCGGCCATGCCGAGGAATTCATAGGTGTTGGAGAGGTTGGCCTGATTCGGAGGATGGTCGGTCCTGCGTTAGCCCAATCCCTGATAACCGCCGAGCGAGCCGCGTCTGTCGGAACAATTCTTTCGGCTCTGGGAGACTCTGCTTTTCGACTTCCTCAGAATTGGCTCCCCCTTAAGGATTCGGACGTGTCGTGCCGTGGCGATGAGTTCGGGAAGGACATGCTTCTCGTGGGTTGCCGCGCAGTTCTTGCTGGCGAGAGCGTTCACGTGAGTTGCAATGACGCGCCAGGAACTGCGGGGCTTGTAAAGCATCTGCAGGCAGTTCAGCTGCTTCGCGATGGGCATCCCGACGCTGTCCGGCGATTGGTGGGGCCCTACGTATTCTCAGGTGACGAGGGGACGCTCGAAAAAGTCCTCCTTCGACTCGATATGGGTATTGCCCGTGCGCTTTTAGGAGACAACAGTGCTGATGAAGGCGTACCGTGCGTTCCGGCTCGAGAGTTCCTAGCGCGCGATGGCTACTCGGCAATCAGGGACGAAGAGACGCTATTCTTGGCGCTTGATGCGATTTCGCACGGATCATGTGACCTTGCATCGATAGATGCGCTGGTGAGCGAATCTGAACGCTCGGGAAATGAGCTGATTCGCGTTGCCTCTCTGTTGATGGGTGCTGCAGTTGAGTATGTGCTGGGGGATTACCGAAGCGCTGGATTGAGGAGCGCCGTTGCGGCGGGTGCTGCAAGTCGTGCTGGATTTAAACATCTTGAAGCGGAAGCCAACGTCTTGTGCGTTGCGGCTGCGGGTTCTGGCTTAAGCCTGGGTTCGATTCCTCCCGATTGGGAGGACGCCTGCGACACCATGGAGCTGTCTACTGTTACCAGGCTGGTGCACTCCGCGCTTGGTGGAGAGGAGGGCGCACAGGATGAATGGCGAATGGCGGAAGACGTTTCCTTGCCCAGTGATGAAATCTGGCTCCTCAGGGTCTTGCTTTCAGGGAAAGGCGATGTACCAGAGCGTCTGAGGAGCCTGATTCCCCGGCCGTGGGCGGTTACGATACAGCCAATCCCATCGCCCCGGTCGGCTTCCAGCATCATTGTTCGCCCAAGAAGGCCTGTCACGGGAATCCGTAGTGAGGAAGAGCCTGATGAGGATATGCCGGGCGCTCGGTTGAGACTTGGGCTTCTCGGCGGATTCTCACTCGACGTAGACGACAAGCAGGTGCCTGAATGGCATATCGATCGTCGCGCTACTAAGGCGATGCTGGTATTTATTGTGCTGCACCCAAAGCTCTCGGCAAAGAGATACGAAATCATCGAACAGCTCTGGCCCGACTGTGACTACAAGGCAGGCCTTGACAAGATTTACCAGGCAACGAGCACATTGAGAAAGGAAATATCTGCGGTGGCGCCGGGAGTCGATCCATTCCTCTCAAGTAGGGGAGACAGGTCTGTCTCGCTTGACTCGGAGCTCCTCGAATGTGACTTTTTGGAGTTTGAGGAGGCAGCAAGAGAGGCGCTGGCATCGGAGGGGGATGACATGCGTGCGTTGGATGCCGCCCTAAGGGCTGAGAAGCTCTATGCGGGAGACCTCTTCGTGCCCACACGGGACTTCACGGGATATGTTGTGGCGCGTCGCCAGGAGCTACGCGAACTTTACGCCGATGCAATGGTGGCGGGGGCGGAAGCCGCCTTGAGGCTTGGGAGATATCGGATATCCGCCAGGCTTGCCGATGCGGCGACTGCCGTTGACGACCTTCGTGAGGATGCCGTTGAGGTTCTCATACAGGCGTTGCGGGCAAGCGGCAGGGTATTTGAGGCGGAGCAGCGCTACAAGAGATACGCTGTCCGCTTTGTCGATAGAACACACATGCCGCCCTCCAAGCGTCTGAGGAAAGCGATTAGCGCAAGGGGGCATGGAGCAGATGGCGGGTCTGCTGTTCGATTCGAGGGGAAGTAGCAACTATCCTGGCATCTCGGTTTCCCTGCGATTAACACCGAGAATACAGTGCGCTTTTAGTGAGACCACGTCCCTCGCCACCAAGGTGAGTTTGCTATGGGTAAAGTGAAAAATGCATGTGTCGGTGGATAGTCACCGCCCATCAAACAGTATGAAGGACTGCCCATGCCAAATTTTCTCTCCAAATTGCTTTCCGCTGGAGCGGATAAGGACCTCAAGGAATACCAGCGCATCACCGCGCATGTTAATGACCTCGAGCCACGCTTTAGCGCTATGGATGATGAGGAACTGAGTGGCCAGACCAAGCTCTTCCGTGAGCGGATCGAGAATGGTGAGACGCTCGATGACATCCTCCCTGAGGCGTTTGCCGCAGTGAGAGAGGCATCCCGTCGAACGACGGGCATGCGTCACTTTGACGTGCAGATTATCGGTGGCATCGCGCTACACCGTGGCACCATCGCCGAGATGAAGACCGGCGAGGGCAAGACTCTGGTCTCGACGCTCGCTGGCTATCTCAATGCTCTTGAGGGCAAGGGCGTGCACATCGTGACTGTGAATGACTACCTTGCCAAGCGAGATAGCGAGTGGATGGGCCAGATCTATCGCTTTATGGGCCTGAACGTAGGCCTGCTCCAGAATGGTATGAGGCTCAACCTGAAGAAGCCTGCCTACCAGGCAGACGTTACCTATGGCACCAACTCCGAGTTTGGCTTTGACTACCTGCGCGACAACATGGTCACACGACCCAGTCTGCGCGTTCAGCGCGGACACCACTATGCCATCGTCGACGAGGTGGACTCCATCCTTATCGACGAGGCTCGTACACCGCTCATTATCTCTGGTGCCGGAACCAAGTCGGCGGGTACCTACAAGGACTTCGCTCGCGCGGTTCGTGGCCTCACACCAGACGTCGACTTCGAGATGGACGAGGCAAAGCACACAATTGCGGCGACCGACGTGGGCCTCAAGAAGATCGAGCGCAACCTCGGCATCGACGACATCTACGCCGACCCCTCTGGGCAGCTGGTGAACCACCTCCAGCAAGCCCTCAAGGCACAGTACATGTTCCACCGCGACCAGCAGTATGTTGTTGTTGACGGCGAAGTAAAGATCGTCGACGAGTTCACGGGCCGCATCATGGAGGGCAGGCGTTACTCGGAGGGCCTGCACCAGGCAATCGAGGCCAAGGAAGGCGTTCTTGTGCGCGAGGAGAACCAGACCCTCGCCACGATCACCCTCCAGAACTACTTCCTCATGTACGACAAGCTTGCGGGCATGACGGGTACCGCCATGACCGAGGACGCGGAGTTTCGCGAGGTCTATCACGTGCCGGTACAGGTGATTCCACCCAACAAGCCCGTCATTCGTGTGGACCATGATGACCTTGTCTACAAGACGGTCGCAGCCAAGTTCAATGCCGTTGCCGATGATGTGGCGGAGCGTCATGCCAAGGGGCAGCCTTGCCTCGTGGGTACGGTCTCGATTGAGAATTCAGAGCGTCTCTCTCGCATCCTGGACAAGCGCGGCATCAAGCACAATGTCCTCAACGCCAAGTACCACGAGCGTGAGGCACAGATTGTCGCACAGGCTGGCCGTGAGGGAGCCGTGACCATTGCAACGAACATGGCCGGCCGTGGTACGGACATCCTTCTCGGCGGCAACCCCAAGGCAATGGCCGAGGACATGCTCCGCGAGCAGGGATTCTATGCGCCGGCGAAAGAGGGCGAAGAGCCGGTTTTGCCCACCGCGGAAGAGCGTTCCGCCGCACTCGAGAAGGCAAAGGCAATCTGCGACAAGGAGCGCGAGCATGTGGTTGCTGCCGGCGGCCTTGCCGTCATTGGCACCGAGCGACACGAGAGCCGCCGCATTGACAACCAGCTGCGTGGTCGTTCTGGCCGTCAGGGCGATCCTGGAGAGACCCAGTTCTACCTTTCCCTTGAGGATGACCTCATGCGCCTCTTTGGCGGCGACCGCATGGACCGCATCTCGGCGATGATGACCAAGTACGACATGCCTGACGACATGCCCATCAAGTCAAAGCTCGTAACGCGCGCGGTCGAAAGCGCTCAGCGCAAGGTCGAAGAGGTCAACTTTGCCATGCGTAAGAGCGTCCTCGACTACGATGACGTTATGAACAAGCAGCGCCAGGTCATCTACGAGGAGCGCAACAAGATCCTGGACGGCAAGGACCTCATGAGCCACGTCGAGGAGGTTACCTACGATACCGTCCAACGTAAGGTGAACGAGTACTGCTCCGAGACGGTTGATCCGGAGGAGTGGGATCTTGTCGGTCTTGACAAGTGGGTTCGCGATCTCACGGGTCGTACGGACGGTCCTTCGTTTACTGTTGACTCCGATCAGGGTGACATTATCGACGCCGTCGACGCTTTTGTGAGCACCTGCTACAAGGAGAAGGAGCAGCGTCTGGGTGACCAGATTATGAGCGACCTCTCGGCTCAGGTCATGCTTCGCGTCATCGACACCCGTTGGATGACGTATCTACAGGAGATGGACTATCTCAAGACGGGCATTGGCCTGCGTGGATACGGCCAGCGCGACCCGCTCGTCGAGTACAAGAGCGAGGCCTATGCGGCCTTCACCGAGCTCGTTAACACTATGTACGAGGACTTCCTTCGCACCATACTCCGCATCGAGATTGCTGTGCGGCCCACGGTTTCCACCAAGCCGCAGGGGGATGACGAGGCACTTTCCGACGAGCTGCGCGGCGCCCAGTACTCCGGTCCTGCCGAGGTCGACGGTGACCACAGCGCACCCGACCGCCGCTCCGCTACGGGTGCGGCGCACAAGCAGGGCGGCAACGGGAACGCAAACGCGGGCGCCGGCAAGCCTCGCACCTATCGCAAGGACGAGGATCCCGACCCTTATGTTGGCGTGGGGAGGAACGATCCCTGTCCCTGCGGTAGCGGCAAGAAGTTTAAGAACTGTCACGGCAGGAACAGGTAGCCATGGCGGACATCGATAGTTCTGCTCTGGACGCCCTGTCCGCGCGGCTCGACGAGGTTGAGGGCTACCTCCACGTTGACGAGCTGAGAGGGACTGTCGCGCAGCTCGAGCAAGAGAGCATGGCACCGGGCTTCTGGGACGATGCCAATGGAGCACGCGAGGCCATGGCACGTCTCGCTGCCGCTAAATCTGACGTTGCCGGCATCGATGCGGCTCGCGCCAAGCTCGAGGACGCGCGCGCGGCCCTCGAGCTTGGGGAGGAGACCTCGGACGATGACCTTCTCGCCGAGGCTGCCTCGATTGCCGCCTCGCTTGAGCATGACCTCACCGAGCTTGAGCTCTCCAGCTGGTTTACCGATGACCTCGACCACGGCGACGCCATTGTGACGGTGACGCCCGGCCAAGGTGGCCTTGAGGCCCAGGACTGGTGCGACATGCTCTTCCACATGTACCTGCGCTACTGCGACAGGCGCGGCTGGACGGTTGATGTAAATGACGCCCCGCAGGCAGAGGTCATAGGCATCGACCATGCCACCTTCACGGTGCACGGACACAACGCCTACGGTATGCTCCGTGCTGAGCAGGGCGTGCATCGTCTGGTGCGCATCTCGCCCACAGACGAGAAGAAGCGTCGCCAGACAACCTTCGCTGGCGTAGAGGTGCTGCCAGTCCTACCCGATGATATTGAGGTGGATATCGACCCCAAGGACCTGCGCATCGACGTGTATCACGCTACCGGTCACGGTGGTCAGGGCGTCAACACCACCGACTCCGCCGTGCGCATCACGCACATCCCCACCGGTACGGTTGTCACCTGCCAGAACGAGCGAAGCCAGCTCCAGAACAAGGCGTTTGCAATGAAGATCCTTCGCAGCCGCCTGTATGAGATGGAGCTTGAGAAGCGCGCGGCGGAGCTTGATGAGCTTCGCGGCCCAAAGCACGAGATTGGCTTTGGAAACCAGATCAGGAGTTATGTCCTCTACCCCTATCAGCTGGTAAAAGACCTGCGCACGGGGGTTGAGACTGGCAATGTTGATTCGGTTCTCCAAGACGGCGACCTCGACAAGTTCATCATTGCATACCACCGATGGGCGGTCGCTGGAAGGCCAGAGCAGTGAAAAAGCTCAGCTGGCGCGAGGTGGCGCTGGATGCTACCCTCATCTTCTTTGGCTCTCTCCTCTTTGCCTTTGGCCTCGACTGTTTCGAGGTTCCCAACGGTTTGGCAGCTGGTGGCATCACGGGATTGGCAACGGTGTTTCATGCCCTCGCGCTCCAGGTAGGGGTCAACCTCCCGGTGGGCATCCAGTCAATTGTCATGAACGTTCTACTCTTTGCCTACGTGGTCAAGTCGGGGAGCAGACGCTATGCCGTTCTCACTGCTGCAGGAATCATTGTTTCGGGCATACTCACCGATGTCATAGCTCCCTTTGTCCCCATCCTGGGCGAGGGGGACCTCCTGCTCTGCGCGCTGTGGGGTGGTGTTATCACAGGCGTGGGGCTGGGGATGGTCTTCCGCACGGGAGGCAACACCGGTGGGACCGACATCATTGCCCAGCTTATTGCGAGAAGGACCGGTGCGTCCGTTGGCAGCATGGCCATCGTGGTCGACGGTGCCATTGTGGCCATTTCGGCGCCGGTCTTCTCAATAGAGAATGCGCTCTACGCAGCGGTTGCGATGTATATCTGCGGACGAGTGGTTGATGCCGTGGTAGATGGTCCGCGCGTCCAGCGGGCAGCCTATATCATCTCTGAGAAGCACGAGAGAATCGCCCGGCAGATTCTGATGGAGCTTGACCGAGGCTGCACCGAGCTCGAGGCAAAGGGCATGTGGAGCCGTGAGCTGCGCCCTGTTCTCTTTTGCGTGCTCTCGCGTGGCGAAATAGCACACCTCAAAGAGATAGTTGCCGAGACGGATCCCGATGCAATTGTGGTCATTGCAGAGGTTCACGAGGTATACGGAGAGGGCTTCAAGAGCATCGAGAAGCGCTAGCCACCTCTAGGGTTCCCGCAGCTCCGCCTCATCCTCGGCGAGCTGCATCGAGCTGGGGCCAAGGTCGACCCGTATGACCTCCGAAACGCCATACTCCTTAAGCTGTTCAACCTGCTCGTCGGTAGCGCCGGAATCCGTGATGAGCAGGTCGACCTCATCGGTGGATCCAAACTGGAAGCTCGATGTCTGCCCAATCTTCGAAGAGTCCGCAACTATCACGTGCACGCGTGAACGCTCGAGCATCATCGCGTTGACTGCGGGCTCGGGGGCGGTTGCGGAGGTAAGGCCATAGGTGGGCGAGAGTCCCGTCACGCCCAAGAAGCACTTGGTTGCCGTGATGCGCTTCACGCATTCGAGTGCAAACTCCCCAGTCATGGAGGCCTTTGGGGGTCGAATCTCGCCGCCGGTAAGGATAATGGATGCGTTTGGGCGCTCGGTGAGGAGCAGCGCCTTCGCGTTGTTGGTGATGACGGTTACGTCCTGAGCCGTGATGTTCGAGATGATGGAAAGCGCCGTGGAGCTTGCGTTGATGAAGATGCAGTCGCCATCGTTGACGTGCTTGGCCGCCTCCCGTGCAATTGCCTTGTTAGCACGAATCTGGCGTGAGCCCGAGGGGCGCCCGAGAGGATTGAGTAATGTCGCGGTGCCGTATTGCCGCGACAGTACGTGTTGCTCCTCCAGATAATCAAGGTCGCGCCGTATGGTGAGGGTCGAGACGCCAAAGTGGTCGGCAAGTTCTGCCACGCCCACCTGACCCTTTCGCTCGAGAAGGGCGACTATGGCATCCCTGCGAGCGGCAATATAGGCCTTGCTTCTCTTCACGTCCGCCTCCGCCCTCCATAACACTGCGCTGACGGAATCAATTATACGAAGTGAAAATGTCTATTGATAGTCAATCGAACATAAAGATTGATGCTCTAATACCTATATTTTTCGCTTATATCAATAAGATGAACAATATTTTATCGTTCGTAAATTTCGTTTGTAATTACATAAAAATAGTTACATATATATAACTATTAAGTGATACATCATTCAATAAAATATGAAAAACCGCAGCTAGAAAGCATAAATGCACAATGATTCAATAGACCGCTGAGCGAAATTGGGGAAAATATGCGTCGAGAATATGAAAAATTGGTTGCGAAGGTGTTCGTTTAGTGTCACAGTTACGAACGGTCATTGAGGGGCGGCCGTACGTGGTTGCCCGAGATTCAAGGAAGGGTAGGTGGTTGCATGCTCAGCGATCTTCTCGATGAGAGCCTAGTTCAGCTCAACGTCGAGGCGAGCGACTGGGAGGATGCCATTCGCAAGGCAACGGCTCCCCTGGTTGCCAACGGCAAAGTGACCGAGGGCTACGTCGATGACATCATCAAGGGTGTCCACGAGCTCGGTCCGTACATCGTGATCACGGAGCACGTGGCGCTCCCGCACGCTCGCCCCGAGAGCGGTGCTCTCGAGTCTGCCGTGGGCATTGTGACGCTCAAGAATCCCGTCGAGTTTGGCAGCGAGGACAACGATCCGGTTAAGTACCTGTTCCCGCTCAGCGCTAAGGATAACGACTCGCATCTGAGCGCCCTTCAGTCGCTGGTCGAGCTTCTCTCCGATCCGGATTTCTTTACCAAGC
Source organism: Atopobiaceae bacterium (assembly GCA_902834555.1). Classification (GTDB taxonomy): domain Bacteria; phylum Actinomycetota; class Coriobacteriia; order Coriobacteriales; family Atopobiaceae; genus Tractidigestivibacter. The sequence continues at coordinate 109,109 of CADFJN010000009.1, read as the reverse complement.
TCGATGCCTGCAAGGATGCAAAGGAAGTCGTGGACCTTGTCCACGCTAAGGAAAGGGGTATGTAATGGACCGCAAGTATCACGCTCTGGTGTGCTGCCGCGCTGGCATGGGCTCTTCGATGATGCTCAAGATCAAGTGCGATCAGGTCATCAAGGAGGACAACCTTCCCATCGAGACCGAGCACGGCAACCTCGACTCCATCATCGGCTTCCGCGGCGACCTCGTCATCACGATGATTGACCTCACCGAAGAGCTCTCCCAGGATCCTCGCGTCCCCTCTGCGGTTGGCATTAAGAACCTCGTCGACAAGAACGAGATTCGCGAGAAGCTTCACGCGTGGCTCGACGAGCACAAGGGCGAGGAGCCCCGCAGGTAGCAAACACGTAGCTGGGTAGGACAACGCACCACACGAGCGGGAGAACCCGCAGTTTCATCGGAAGGATTATCACATGCTGAACGCATTCCTCATGCAGATGAGGGACACAGCGCTGATTATGGGCATCATCGCCCTTGTCGGCCTGCTCCTGCAGAAGAAGTCGGCGGTTGATACGTTTGCCGGCACCGTCAAGACCATCATCGGCTTCATGATCTTCAACATCGGCTCCAGCGCCATGTCCGCACAGATCACCACCTTTGGCGCCATGTTCTCCACCGCCTTCAACGTGCAGGGCGTCGTGACGCAGGTCGAGGTCGCAACCTCTCTCGCGCTTGACACCTACGGCACCGAGGTCGCCCTGGTCATGGTCTTCGGCTTCGTCATGAACCTCGTATTCGCCAAGATCACCCCTTGGAAGGCAATCTTCCTGACCGGTCAGCACTTCCTGTACTTCGCCTGCGTCCTCGCGCTGGTCTTCATCGCCCTGGGCGCCCCCATCGCCGTCACCGTCATCTGCGGCGGCGTTGTCCTCGGCTTCTGCGGCGCTGCCCTGCCGTCGCTCTGCCAGCCCTTCGTTGAGAAGCTCACTGGCTCCAACGACTTCGCCATCGGTCACTTCAACTGCATCGGCTACGCTTTCTCCGGCTACTGCGGCAAGCTCTTCGCCAAGAAGAACGAGAAGGAGATCGAGAACAACGAGGTCAAGGAGGCCAACCTCCCCGAGTTCTTCAAGCTCTTCCGTGACTTCGTCTTCTCCGTGGCCCTGTTCATGATTGTGCTCTTCTACATCGTGACCATCGCCTGCTTCGTGACCGGTCACTTTGGTGACACCCTTGCCAACGGCAAGCCCTTCACCTCCTACTTCGGCAACGACATCTGGTGGATTTGGCCGTTCCTCGCTGGCCTCCAGTTCGCCGCTGGCATGTCCGTCCTGATCTACGGCGTGCGTCAGTTCATCGCCGAGATCACCGCAGCCTTCGTGGGCATCTCCGAGAAGCTCATCCCCGATGCCCGTCCTGCCGTCGACTGCCCCGCCATCTTCCCGTTCGCGCCTGACGCCGTCATCATCGGCTTCATCGGCTCGTTCCTCGGTGGCCTCGTTGCCATGGCTCTCATGGTCGCCTTCCACAGCCCGACCATCATGATTCCTGCTGCCGGCATCTGCTTCTTCTCTGGTGGCACTTGCGGCGTCTGCGGCTATGCCTACGGTGGCTGGCGTGGCGCCCTGCTCGGCTCGTTCCTCGTTGGCATCTTCCTCTGCGCTGGCCCGCTGATCCTCTATCCTGCGTTCGCCTCGCTCGGAATCGCCGGCGCCTCGTTCCCCAACGTCGACTACAACATTGTCGGCTCGATCATCTACGGCATCGGCAGCCTCTTCGCCTAGTCGTACGGGAACCAGAATTGCACTTCCTACTCAGCCCTAGCGTTTGATTTCAGGGGCGCCCGCGGCACGCCACGGGCGCCCCTTCGCCAATCTGGGAACAAGCGGTCCCATCGGACGCAACGACACCGGTGTGGGCAACACGAAGGGAGACCAGTGGCACATAAGAAGCAAAACAGCAAAGCATCCTCCACGAGGCCCAACCCCAAAGCCGTCGAGCGCGACGAGGCCGACAAGAGCAAGCCGGCTGCATCCACCGAGCCTTCGAAGGGTCCGCAGAAGATCGGGGGCCACGCTCAGGACTCCTCCGCCGACAAGGCGAGAAGGGCGAGCGACGCGGTTCTCGGAGACATCATCGGAATGGCCAAGCCAATAGCCATTCCCGATCTGCCCGAGGACGAGCTTGAGCTCTCGGTTGGGGAGGACAGGAAGAGGCTCTTGCTTCAGGGCGTGCTCCTCCTCCTTGCGGTGCTCGCCTTGCTCTTCCTCACCTTCTGGTTTGGCGTTGTGGCCAACGCCTCCGGCAACGTGTGGTTCCTCCTGGCGCTCATCCTGTCGCTCACTGCCGCGTGGTTCGTGTCTAAGCGCATGGGCAGGTTCCTCGGCAAGTTCTTCATGAAGACCGGGGTCGTCGACTTTGGCAGCAAGTACGTCTACATCTACGAGAAATCAGACCCCAAGGAGGCCACGGTCGTCACGTACAAGGACGTCAAGTTCTACAAGACCGTGCGTCAGGGCAACTCCATTCGCCTCCTCCTCTGGGGCGATTGGGTCAAGCATCCGTCTGGCTATCTCTACGTGGGCATCACGCGCCCGTTCATGGCAGACACGCTTGACTCCCTGGAAACCCAGATCTGCGAGACTCTGGCGCGTCACCACGTCAAGGAAAAGAAGTAGCGCCGGAACGATTCCGGCTTCTACATAGAAGGAAAGGGGAAACAATGGCAACTGATAAGGAACAGGTCGAGGAGTTCCTCGGCATTGTGAAGACCTCGCTCGACGAGTACGTCGCTGGCATCGACTTTGATGCCCTGAGCGCCGCCAAGCAGCTCATCCTCGACGCCGAGAAGAACGGTGGCCGCGTGCACGTGACGGGCATCGGCAAGCCCGGCCACGTATCCGGCTATGCAGCCTCGCTCTTCTCGTCGACCGGCACGCCCACCTACGAGCTTCACGGGACCGAGTGCGTTCACGGCAGTGCTGGCCAGGTGCTTCCTGGCGACGTTGTGATCGCCATCTCCAACTCTGGTGAGACCGGCGAGCTCAAGGCTACCGTCACCTGCCTCAAGAAGAATGGTGCCAAGATCATCGCCCTCACGGGCAACCCGCAGTCCTGGCTTGCCCAGCAGGGTGACGTTGTACTAGTCGCAGGCGTCAAGCAAGAGGGCGACTCCATGAACAAGCCGCCACGCGCCTCCATTCTGGCCGAGGTCATCGAGCTGCAGTGCCTCTCCATTCTGCTGCAGAACGAGTTTGGCCTCACTCCCGAGAAGTACGTCACCTGGCACCCAGGCGGAGCCCTCGGCGCCTCCATCCGCGCAGGCAAGTAGTAGACCCATCCGTAAGGACAGGCAGAAAGGCAGTTTCAAGCATGTCAACGTTCTCCGGGGTCATCGTCCCCATGGTCACGCCGTTCAGGCGCGACGAAGGCCAGACCATCAACTACGAGGCGGGCGAGCAGCTCGTTGAGAGGATTATCGCGGGCGGTGCGAGCGGCATCTTCACCTTCGGCTCCAACGGCGAGTTCCACGTGTGCACGCCGGACGAGAAGATCGAGTTCTCGAAGTTCGTGATCGAGAAGGTCGCCGGCCGCGTGCCCGTCTACGTGGGAACCGGCTCCTGCTCCACGCGCGAGGCCGTGGAGATGTCCAAGCGCGCCGAGGACGCCGGCGCCTCGGCCGTCTCGGTCATCAACCCCTACTTCATGAAGGTCTCCGACGCCGAGATCGAGGGCTACTACGAGGCTGTCGCCGAGAGCGTCAAGATTCCCGTGCTCATGTACAACATTCCCAAGTCCACGGGCACCAACCTCTCGCCCGAGGTCGTGGCGCGCGTCGCCGAGATCGACAACGTCAAGGGTGTGAAGGACTCCTCCGGCAACATGGACAACCTCGCCGCCTACGTCGAAGCCGCCAAGGGCAAGGACGTCGACGTGCTCGTGGGCTCTGACGGCAAGATTTCCGCCGCCCACGCGCTCGGCGCATCCGGCGCCATCGCCGGCACCGCCAACCTCATCACCAACGTGGTGGTGTCGCTGTGGCGTGCTCTCGAGGCTGGCGACGCCGAGGCCGCCGATTCCTACCAGGCAGACGTCGAGCCCATTCGTGACGTCCTGCACATGGGCTCCACGCCTCAGACCCTCAAGCGCGCCCTCGAGCTCGCCGGCATCCCCGTGGGCCCCGCCAGGAGGCCCGTTGCGGAGACCACGCCCGAGGTGGACGAGAAGGTCCGCGCCATGCTCGACCACTACGGCATCGCGCACGAGTAGCGCGCACGCATACGGGAGAAAGAGGGAGAAACATGAAGATGCAGAAGGCCAAGGTCACCGAGAAGCTCGCCCAGATCGGCGCGTTCGCTGTCGTGAGGGTCGAGACCGTCGAGCGTGGCCTCGAGATTGCGGATGGCCTGGTCAGGGGTGGCGTCCCCGCAATGGAGATCTCCTACACCAACGCTAATGCCGGCGACGTGATCGCCGCCGTCAAGGCAAAGTACGGCGATAAGATGTGCGTGGGCGCCGGCACGGTTATGGAGGCCACCACGGCTCGCCTTGCCATCATGTCTGGCGCCGAGTTCGTTGTGGCCAACATGGAGTCCGAGGAGGTCGCGCGCGTGTGCAACCTCTACCAGGTCCCCTATGCGCCGGGTTGCACCACGATGACCGAGGCAAACAAGGGCCTCGAGATGGGCGCCGCCTTCATCAAGTGCTTCCCCATCTCCAACACCTATGGCGTCCAGCTCGTGAAGCTGTTCAAGACCCCCACGCCCTGGATGCCCCTCATGGCCTCCGGCGGCATCAACCTCGACAACCTTGCCGAGTGGGTGCGTGCCGGCGTCGACACCTGTGGCATGGGGAGCCTGCTCACCAAGGGCTCCGCGGACGAGATCGCCGAGAACGCCGCCGAGGTGCGCCGCATCATCGATGAGACCCGCGCGGAGATGGGCGAGTAGGACTAGGTCAGAACCATAGATGCCAGAAAGGCGGTCGTGTGGGTCTTCGCGTGCGCGTTGCCCCGCACGGCCGCTTCTCTTATCGCGACGCTGCGCCCCCATCACCTAACCTGCATACACCTCACGGCGTTCACGGACCGAAGCCGACAGGTGGGCGGGAGGTGCGCCTCATTCACGAGGACTCTGCATAGCATGGAATATGCCGCATATTTGCGGTCCACATGGCAATTTGAGGGAGGATCGTCATGAAGTTCTTTATTGACACAGCGGACCTGGACGAGATCAAGCAGGCGGAGAGCTGGGGGGTTCTCGCCGGCGTTACCACCAACCCGTCGCTCTATGCAAAGACTGGCGGAAAGCTGGCCGACTTCGAGGACCACATGGTTAAGATTTGCAAGCTTTGCGAGGGGTTGCCCGTCTCGGCCGAGTCCCAGGCAAAGACCACCGAGGGCATGATTGCCGACGGCGAGCGTCTTGCCGCCCTTGCACCCAACATCGTGGTCAAGCTCCCTATCTGCGAGGAGAGTCTGCCCGCTACGCACACGCTCGCCAAGGAGGGCATCCGCGTCAACATGACGCTTGTCTTCTCGGCTCCTCAGGCGCTTCTCGCCGCATCTGCTGGCGCCCGCTACATCAGCCCCTTCGTTGGCCGCTTTGATGACATTGGCGACGACGGCATCCAGCAGCTCGCTACCGTGGTTCAATGCGTCAAGAACTACACCTACGGCTACTGGGACGAGGAGGACGGCCCAGAGATCATCACGGCCTCCGTGCGCACGCCCAACCACGTGACACAGGCGGCTCTCCTTGGTGCCGACATCGCCACCGTACCCTTTGGGGCGCTCAAGAAGTGTCTGCGCCACCCGCTCACTGACCAGGGCCGCGAGCGCTTCGACGCGGATTGGGCTAAGGTCACAGGGGAGCAGGCCTAGCCACGACCGTCTCGAGAGGAGACACATGAGCATCACCAAGACGACGCACGAGGTGCGGCTTATTGCCAACTCGATGCGCCACGACATCATCACCATGGTGTCGAAGGCAAAGTCGGGGCACCCCGGCGGGTCGCTGTCATGCACGGACATCCTTGCGACGCTGTTCTTCACCGGCGTGATGAACTACGACGAGAATGACCCCGCAAGCCCCGAGAGGGACTTCCTCATTCTCTCGAAGGGTCACGCGGCGCCAGCACTCTATGCGGCCTTCCACCAGGTTGGCTGGGTCCGCGATGACGAGCTGGGGACACTTCGCCAGCTTGGAACGCGCCTGCAGGGCCACCCCGACAGGAACGCCCTGCCGGGCGTGGAGGTCTGCTCCGGCTCCCTTGGCCAAGGCCTCTCCATTGCTGCGGGCGCGGCACTGGGGTTCAAGGCGGACGCACCGGAAGGCTCCCGCCCGTGCCACGTGTTCTGCGTGTGCGGCGACGGTGAGCTGCAGGAGGGTTCCAACTGGGAGGCGCTGATGTTTGCCCCCAACCACGGACTCTCCAACCTCACCATGTTCCTCGACCTCAACAATCTGCAGATCGATGGCGACGTGCGCAAGGTCAACTCCTTGGGTGACGTCGACGCAAAGCTCGCGGCCTTTGGCTGGCACGTTATCCGCACCGATGGCCACGATATCGAGCGCCTACACGCCGCGGTTGAGGATGCGCTTGCCTTCTCGGCGGCACCCACGGCCATTGTGTGCGACACCATCAAGGGCAAGGGGGTCTCGTTCATGGAGAACGAGGCTGGCTGGCACGGCAAGGCTCCCAACGAGGAAGAGACCGCGCTTGCACTGGCCGACCTCGATGCAGAGCGCACCCAGATCGAGAAGGAGGCCTAGCCATGGGTAAGAGGGCAACACGCGAAGCCTTTGGCGAGACGCTCGTCGAGCTGGCTAACGAGGGAATGAACGTCTGTGCGGTTGACGCCGACCTTGCCGGTTCAACCACCACCAACAAGCTTCAGAAGGCATACCCCGATCGCTTTGTGGACGTGGGCATTGCCGAGCAGGACATGATTGGCGTGGCTGCGGGTCTTTCCCTTACCGGGCGCATCCCCTTCACGGCGTCTTTTGCCGTGTTTGGCGTTGGCCGCTGCTACGACCAGATCAGGAACACCATCTGCGACTCCAACCTCAACGTGAAGGTGTGTCCCACGCACGCCGGCATCACGGTGGGCGAGGACGGCGCGACGCACGAGATGCTCGAGGATATCGGCATGATGAGGGCGCTCCCCAACATGCGTATACTCGTGCCGGCAGACTACCGCGCCGCAAAGGCGGCCATTCGCATTGCCGCTACCACGCCTGGTCCGGTCTACGTGCGCATGGGCCGTCACAAGGTGCCCGAGGTCTACGACGAGTCCTTCGTTGGCGGGCTCCCGTATGCGGGCGTCCTGCGCGAGGGGACCGACGTCACCATCCTTGCCTGCGGAGTCGAGGTGGCACAGTCGCTAGCTGCGGCTGACATCTTGGCAAAGAGTGGCATCTCTGCCGAAGTCATCGATGTGTTCTCGGTTAAACCGCTCGCAGAGGACGTTATTCTTTCCTCCGCCGAGAAGACCGGTCGCGTTGTTACGGTCGAGGAGCACATGGTCGAGACGGGCATGGGCTCTGCTGTGGCATCGCTTCTTGCGGAGAAGCGCCCAACGCCCATGCGTCTTGTGGGCATGAGGAGCTTTGGCACCTCCGCTCCTGGCGACGTGCTTCTCGAGCACTTTGGCCTTGACGGCGCCGGCATTGCCTGCCAGGTCGAAGAGTTCGTCCGCGCCTAGCGGCGAGCCAACCAGCGCCTATGCAGGTGCGCGGGGCGGTGCAACAGCCGTCGCGCGCACCTGTTGTTTTATTGAACCCCCGTGGCCTTCTTGTGGCTTCCATCTGCGTGTTCTCTGTTCGTGTGCTGCTGCTCGCATGTCGTTACGCCAGCGCTTGGTATCATTGCGAATGTATCTGCATCTGCTATGCAAGAAGAAGGAGCTTTCGTGGCCAACCACTTTCGCAGCACAGAGCGACAGGGGTCAGGCGAGGATGGCATGAGGCTTGTGCCCCCCAGTGAGCACATTGTGAGCAACGTGCCGGACATCGAGCCCGTCGAGAACGCGGACGAGCCGCAGACGCCTGCCGCAACAGAAAACGCACCAGAGGCGGTCCACGTCGTCACGGCATCCGATCCTGCAGACTCCACGAGCGAGCAGCGCCCCTACACAAGCGTCTTTGCGTCTCTCGCCGGAAACGACGCGCCTGCGGCGCCTCGTACCGGCACCCCCACCATCTCGTTCAAGAACGTGACCCTCATCTATCCGGCCCAGCCCAACAAGCCCGCCCTCGAAGACGTAAGCCTGGACATCTATCCCGGCGAGTTCGTCTTTGTCGTGGGTCACTCCGGCTCGGGCAAGTCGTCGCTCCTGCGCCTCATCACGTGCGAGCGCCGCGCGACCTCTGGCCAGGTTCTTGTCGCCGGCCAGGACCTCACCAAGCTCAAGAACAAGAAAGTTCCGTACCTCCGTCGCCAGATTGGCACCGTCTATCAGGACTTCAAGCTCCTGCCCGACAAGACGGTCTACGAGAACGTTGCCTTTGCCCTTGAGTGCATTGGCAAGCCGCGTGCAGTAGTCAACGTCCAGGTCCCTGAGGTGCTTCGCCTTGTCGGCCTTGCCGAGAAGCAGGACAACTATCCCGACCAGCTCTCCGGTGGCGAGCAGCAGCGCGTCTCCGTGGCAAGGGCTATGGTCAACCGCCCGCCGCTGCTCATCTGCGACGAGCCCACGGGCAACCTTGACCCGGCCATCTCGCTGGGCATCATGAAGCTGCTCGACCGCATTAACCGCGAGGGCACAACCGTGGTCATGGCTACCCACGACCGCGAGATGGTCGACTCCATGCGCAAGCGCGTTATCGCGCTGGAGGCTGGCCACGTTGTCCGCGACCAGGAGAGGGGAGGCTACGGCTACTATGGCGCCCTCTAACTTCACCTACTCGCTGCGCGAGGCCGGCCACCACTTCCGCAGGAACTGGTCGACGGTGCTTGGCGCAATCGTCACCATCTTCCTTTCGCTCTTTATCATCGGCGCGTTTGTCCTTGCCTCTAACGTGCTCGGCAACATGGTGGGCAGCGTCGAGGACAAGGTCACCATTCAGGCCTTCCTTGCCGATGACGCCGATCAGACCACCGTGGATCAGCTCCAGTCCGAGATTCAGGGCTGGGACAACGTTGAGTCAGTCACGTACCACAGCAAGGACGAGAACCTCGAGCAGTACCGCACCTCGATGTCGCAGAGGAACGCATCGGACGCCGTGGCCGCGCTTGACGGGCAGAACCCCATTCCTGCCTCGCTCGTGATCAAGCTCACCGACCCGCAGCAGGTCGAGGGTACGGCTGAGAAGCTCATCTCCGACGAGACCTTCAAGTCTGTCTGCGATACGCCGGACAACCCCTCGAGTGACGTCCAGTATGGCCGCGACACCGTCGAGAAGCTCTTCTCGGTCACCAACATCGTGCGCGTTGCCGCCGTCGTGCTCGTGGTGCTCCTGATCTTTGTGGCGTTCGTGTTCATTAACAACACCATTCGCCTTGCCATCACCGCTCGTCGCAGGGAGATTGCCATCATGCGCCTGGTTGGCGCATCGAACGGCTTCATACGAGGGCCCTTCATCATGGAGGGCACGCTGGAGTCGCTCATTGGCGCGGGCCTTGCCATCGCTGCGCTTGCGGCCGCCATGAGCTATGTGATGCCCAGGCTCGAGAACAGCCTCAAGTTCCTCTCGTTCTACGTGTCGCCTCAGGTCCTTTTGCTCACGTACGGTGGCCTGCTGGTCCTTGGCGTTCTCATCGGTCTCTTCAGCTCCGCCATTGCCATGAGGCGCTACCTCAAGGTCTAGGGCGGGTATATAAGACTTGCTGGTAGTTGGGGCGGTGCGGTTTGTTCGCGCCGCCCCGTTTTCTCAAGGAGGACGCATGGGCAGAAGACGACCAGGCGCTCGTCGCGGCAGCGGACATCGTCGTGGCAGAGGGAAGGCGGCCGCGCGCCGCTCGCCCACGCTCACGGGCACGCTGCATGTGTCCAGGCCCGGTATGGCCACGGTCGAGACAGCCGAGGGAAGCTTCCGCGTTGCTCGCCGAGGCCTGCGCGAGGCCATGAACGGGGACGAGGTCACGGTCTCGGTCTTTCCTGCCCGCGGCGGCGAGAAGGTCGCCCTTGTACAGGGCGTAATCACCCGTGCCCAGACCACCTTCCTCGGCCGCTTTGAGCTCGCTGGCCCCCTGGGTGCCGTGGTCCCACTCGACGCACGCCTGGGGCGCGACTTCTTCGTGGTTCCCGAGGACACGTCGCCCGCCCGCCTTGGCGTGGGGGAGGGCGACGTGGTGGTTGCCCGCATTGCGGAGTATCCCACCCGCAACAGCGCCGCCGTGGTGACCATCGAGCGCCGCGTTGGCTCCTCGGATGAGCTTGACCTCAACGTCGAGTCGGTCATCGCGTCCTACGGGCTTGCCACAGAGTTCCCACCGGCTGCGCTTGCGCAGGCGGAGGGCATCCGGGCTGGTGTCGAAGAGGCGCTGAAGCGCGAGTCTGCCCGCCGCGACCTGCGCTCCCTTCGCTGCATGACCATTGACCCCACCGATGCACGCGACTTTGACGACGCGGTGTATGCCACCCAGCTCCCGGACGGCGGCTTCGAGCTCTGGGTGCACATTGCCGATGTCACGCACTACGTGGGCTGGGACACTCCAATCGACAACGAGGCAAAGCGCCGCACCTGCTCGGCGTACCTGGTCGACCGTGTGCTACCCATGCTTCCCGAGCGCCTCTGCAACGACGTGTGCTCGCTGAGGCCGCGCGAGGACCGGCTGGCAATGAGCGTGCGCATGGAGCTTGACGCGGAAGGACGCCTCGTCTCGGCCGAGGCCACGACCTCGGCCATACGGTCGACGGCACGCCTTGACTACGACACCGTGGATGCCCTGCTCGCCGGCCGCGTGGATGCCTCTGCGTTGCATGAGAGCCCGGAAGACGCCCAGGCGCTGGAGGAGGCGTTGCACGCTCTTGACCGCATTCGCGGCCTTCGCGAGCGCATTCGCGAGGAGCGCGGCTCGATCGACTTCGACACCGTGGAGCCAAAGGTCACCCTCGATGAGGAGGGGCATCCCACGGGTGTGACCGTGCGTACGCGCACGCGAGCGACCGGCTTGGTTGAGGAGGCGATGCTTCTCGCCAACGAGTCCGTGGCGCGCATGCTCGCGGATCGGGATGTGCCCTGCGCCTACCGCGTGCACGAGCGACCGTCGCCGGAAGACCTTCGCGCAACCGTCCGCCCCCTCATGGAGCTGGGGCTCATTGATGGCAACGCCCAGCGCGAGGCTCTCATTGCGGGCGAGCCCGAGGCAATCAACGCCGTGCTTGACGCCGCCCGAGGGACGTCCGGCGAGTTTCTCGCCAGCGCGCTTCTCCTCCGCGCGCAGAAGCGTGCGATATACCTGCCCACCAACCAGGGGCACTATGCGCTGGGGGCGCAGGCATACTGCCACTTCACCTCGCCCATCAGGCGCTATCCCGACGAGCTGGTGCACCGTGCGCTCAAGGCGCTTCTCGCCGGCACGCTTGGCAGCAAGGAGCAAGAGCAGGTTGCGGGACAGCTTCCGCAGCTCTGCGCCACGTGTTCCCAGATGGAGCGCGCCGCAGACGGCGCTGCCCGCGCGAGCCAGCGCATCAAGATGGCAGAGCTCTACGCGGACCACGTGGGCGAGGTCTTCTCGGGCGTGGTGTGCGGCTGTGAGCGGTTTGGCCTCTTCGTGATGCTCGACGATACTTGTGCCGAGGGACTGCTGCCCGCACGTGCCTTGGGCAGCGAATGGCTCGAGTACGACGAGGATCGCATGACCCTTACGGGCGAGGAGTCCGGACGCGTTTGGGGGCTGGGCACGCGCGTGCGCGTGGTGGTCACCGAGACGGACGTTCCGCGTGGAAGGATAGACTTCGCGCTCGCAGACCCGCGTGACGCCGCGCGATAATGGGAAGACTAACGAGCAGTGCATACCGCGCGTCTCGCGCGTGAGTTTGGCCCCAGGGGGCCAGGGGAGAGGGACATGGACCAGAAGCAGAGCCAGAGCACGCTGACAGACAGCCTCGAGCAGGCTGAGGGCCTTATCCTGCAGGGGCAGGACGACGCGGCGCGGGAGCTTCTCGCCCGTCTCGCCGAGGATGCCGAGGAGTACGTCGACCGTAACTGCGCGGCAACCGAGAGCGACCAGTGGTTTAGCTTTCCCACGATCTTCGACCGCCTGTGCTACCGTCGCGTGGAGCGCGACCCCCGGACCCTGCATGACGTGGGAGAACCCTTGGACCGCCTCTATGCGGACCTCGCCCTTGCGTGTGTGCGCACCGGTGACTACGGCGCCGGCGTCGAGGCGCTCAAGCAGGCGGTGCGCTGGAACCCCATGAACTGCGGCTACCGCCTTGACCTGGCCGATCTCTATCGCACCAACGGTGACATGCAGGAGTACCTGGCGCTCACGTACAGCTGCTTCGAGCGCGCGAGCGAGGCGCGCCACCTTGCGCGCGCCTTCCTCAACTTTGCCGGATACTTCGAGGCGCAAGGCAAGCCGCGTACCGCAGCCGCCGCGCTTCGTGCGGCAAGGCGTCTTGAGGTGGAAGACTCGGCCCTCCAGGCCGCGCTCGACCAGGCTGCCGGCACGGAGCGCGACCCGGATGGCGTGACGGACAAGGAGACCGCAGACCTTCTCGCCGAGGAGGGCCTTCCCGACGGCGCAAACGCCGAGGTCGTCATCTGCCTGCTCATGTGCGCCCAGGATGCGGCCGCCGCAGGAGAGCGTGATGTTGCCACCAACCTCACGCTTCGTGCCCGCGACCTGGTGGGCGAGCCCGCTGCCATGACGCTTCTGCAGCTCATCCGCGACACCGACGCCGAGATGGCCCGGGAGGCAGCAGCTGGCGACGCCAATGATGCCGGCGATGCAAACGAGTCGCAGGCCAATGGGGGTGCGGGCGATGCCCAGGCCAACTAAGCGCGAGAAGAAGACCATCGCGCGCAACCGCGCGGCGCGACACGAGTACTTTGTGGACGAGACCTTCGAGGCGGGCGTCGAGCTCACCGGCACCGAGGTCAAGAGCCTGCGCGAGCGCGCGTCGCAGATCACGGATGCCTTCTGCCTCATCCGTGGGGGAGAGGTGTGGCTGCACGGCGTGCACATCCACCCCTATTCCAACGGCGGCGTGTGGAACGTGGACCCCGACAGGAAGCGCAGGCTCCTGCTCCACCGCCACCAGATCGACTACCTCGACGGCAAACTCCGCACAAAGGGAATGGCCCTCATCCCGCTTGAGCTCTACTTCGACGAGCACAACCGCGTGAAGCTCTGCATTGGCCTCTGCCGCGGCAAGAAGCTCTACGACAAGCGCGACGACATGGCCCGCCGCGATACCGATCGCGAGATTCAACGCGCGCTCAAGGAGAGGAGCCGCTAGCTCGCGCCGCCGGGCGATATGATGGGAACGTCTGGTCCGCAAGGTCGAGGAGAGGAGACCCATGGACGCAAAGGCGATGTTTAGCTTCTCGTACGGACTCTATGTGGTGTCGGCTAACGACGGCGAGCACGTTGGCGCGTGTCTCATCAACACTGCGCTGCAGGTGACGGGCGACCCGCTGCAGGTTGCCATCACACTCAACAAGCAGAACCACACCACCCAGGTTGTTAAGGCGGCGGAGCACTTCACGCTCACGGTGGTCTCCAAGACGGCCGACATGCCCTTCATTGGCCGCTTTGGCTTCAAGAGCTCGGCGGATGTTGACAAGTTCGAGGGCATATCCACCAAGACCTCGCTGCTCTTTGACCCCTACACGCCAGAGCATGCCTGCGCCATGGTCTGCTGCGCCGTGGTGAACACCATCGACCTGGGTACCCACGTGATGTTCATCGGCGAGGTCTGCGATGCCGAGCGCGTCTCCGACGAGGAGCCCATGACCTACGCCTACTACCACAGCGTCCTCAAGGGCAAGACGCCGCCTAAGGCATCCTCCTACATCGAGGGAGAAGACCCAACCAAACCCGTGGTGCCCGTCTCGGCGCCCAAGCACCACTTCCGCTGCAACATCTGCGGCTACGTCTACGAGACCACCGACGAGGAGCTCCCAGCAGACTTCCGCTGCCCCGTCTGCGGCGTTGGCCCCGAGAACTTTACAAAGATTGATTAGCGTTCCGCCCGTGGTGCGCCACGGTTGATGTAAGCTCGTAAGTATCATTTGTTGGCAAGGTACGCGTGCACTCAAGAGAGAGGAACTACCATGGCTGACGAGAAGAAGACCTACACCTTCCGCTGCACCGTCTGCGGCTACGAGGTCACCGTTGACACCCCCGAGCTTCCCGAGGACTACGTCTGCCCCGTGTGCGGCGTTGGCCCCGACATGTTTGAGCTCGTCGAGGAGTAACTGGGACAGCCAAGAGGAACAATCCTCGCGTCGATGGGGCGGGCTGGTGCCGCGTATGTGGTGCCAGCCCGCCTCGTGTTGTATGTTGAGACGGTCCGGAAAGTTGGCACAAGCGGACGGACACAGGTTGCCGCTGATTAGGGGGGCGCATGTACAAGCTGGTTGCAAGCGATATGGACGAGACCTTTCTCGCGCACGACCACAGCATCCCCCAGGCAAACATCGAAGCCATTCGGCGCATGCGCGAGCTGGGCGTGCTCTTTGTGCCGGCGTCGGGGAGGTCGTACGCGTCGGTGGTCGAGAGCCTCTCGTCCGTGCCTGCAGACCTTCTCGACGGCACCTACGTGATTTCGTACAACGGCGGAACCATCAACCGCATGGGTGACCCGCGCCCCCTCGAGAGCCACTCGCTTCCTTTTGAAACGGTTCGTGACCTCTTTGGGCGGGGCAAGGCCTTTGGCGTGGGCGTTCACATCTATCAGTGCGACGGCACTGTATGGGCGGCCAATCTGCCCGAGGATGACAAGCGCTACCTTGACGGACACATGGCCTACCAGGAGTTTGATGGCGTCTCCGTCGACTTCTTGCGCGACGTACCCCTGGCAAAGATTCTCTTTGTGAGGCACGACCTCGCTTTCCTCCATCAGATGGCCGAGCAGATCGGCATAGTGCCGGGGACCTCATTTACGTTCTCGTCGGGCCGCTACCTCGAGTACCTCCCCGAGGGCGTGGACAAGGGCCACGGACTGCGCGCCTTGGCACGCATCCTTGGGGTGGACGTTGCAGAGACCATCGCGGTGGGAGATTCCCTCAACGACCTGCCCATGCTTGAGGCTGCGGAGCTTGGCGTTGCCGTCTCGAATGCCACTGACGGCATCGACGGGTTGGCAGGCTACGCTGCCCGTTCCAGCTGCGATGACGGCATCCTTGCAGAAGTGGTCGAGAAGTTCATAGAGCCGCAGGCGTGTTAGCCCTTCGCTACAATGGCGGGGCCGTGGCGGCTTGGGGCCGGCGTTGCGGCTGTGCGACCGGTGGGGCGCGTGACTAGGCGACGCCCCGTGAGGCTAGGGGGCCCTGGTACATGAAACGCGCACGGCAGACGTCGGAGTCAATCGAGCTGGCGGCAATTCTCGCATTCTCGGGCGGACTCATGGATGCGTACTCGTACCTCGCACGCGGAAAAGTCTTTGCCAACGCGCAGACCGGTAACATCCTGCTCTTTGGCGTGAACCTTGCCGACGGCGACGTGGATCGCGCCCTTCACTACGCCGTGCCCGTGATCGCGTTCGCGGTAGGCATCGCCCTCGCTCACTCCATCAAGATCATCTCGAAGGAGCGTCGCCTGCACTGGCGTCAAGCTGCGCTTCTCGTCGAGGCAGCGCTTCTATTTGTGGTGGCGTTCATCCCCGATGACCTCAACCTCATTGCCAACAGCCTCGCGTCTCTGGGCTGCGGAATCCAGGTCCAGGCATTCAGGAAGCTCCACGGCAATGGCTTTGCCACCACCATGTGCATTGGCAATCTGCGCAGCGGCACCCAGAAGCTCGTTGACTACGTGCACGAGAAGGACCGCGCGTACCTCGAGGGATGCCTGCTCTACTACGGAGTGATTATCTGCTTTGCCATTGGGGCCATTGCGGGCAGCCGCGTCATTGGGGCGTTGGGCCTGAGGGCAATTCTCGTGAGCCCCGTGCTGCTCCTGGGTGCCTTTGTCGTGATGTTCCAAGATCGCGAGAAGCGCGCCCGCGAGCGCGCCGCTGCGGCAGCCGAGGCTGCCGAAACGCGCCCTCCGGCGGCAAAATGACGCCCGGGCTGCGACCTTGTACGCAATCGCTGCGATAACGCGCCTTTCGGCGCCCGTATTTCTCCGCAAGCGCATTTTCCGGCAAGCACGGTGGAGAAAAACTCCCTCCAAGATTGACGTTCTGCCTTTGGCCCAAGGCATGTCGCCGGAGGGAGCTATATGACGCGATTTGCAACAACGACGGCTCTCCGGCGACAAATAATCGCCAGAAGCCTCGCTTTGATGCGACCTGCAGCAATAAGCGCTCTCCGGCGACACGGCATCGCCGTCCTCGCGTCGCTCCGCTGCCGATTTGGGTAGACTATGCCATGCGGTCGTGCGCCGCTGTTCTTTGATAACGCGTATGGTGGCTGTGTCCCCATTCCATCTCTGGGGGTGACTGGTTTCGACAGGGTGCATCTGAGATGGGCAGCAGGCCGTGGTCTCCTCGCCACGTTAAACAGGGGAACCGTCAAATTGAATTGACGACAACTCTTCTTACGAGCCTCAGCTGGCTCTCGCTGCTTAGTCTTAACTAACCAGCGCGTCAAACCGGGGGTCTCTCCCGCTCCCGGGGCGGCGTCATTCTAGGGAGACGCTCGCGCGGATGTAGTCGGTATGCCGCGCGCTAAGACTAAACCGGCTGGGAGGCCAAGCGCGGGCTACCGGGTGCGCGGCCTCCAAGACTCAACCGGCAGCTGAGCCTGGAGACACCTGTCAGGGGCGTGCTTTGGACCGGAGTTCGACTCTCCGCACCTCCACCAAAAGCGTAGGCGTCGAACCCCGTATTGGGGCTCGGCGCTTTTTTGTATAGTTGAGGAGTTACGCTGCGTGCGGCAGTATTGCGGAACGTATTCGGAGGCGGTCTATGGGCAGCAACGACATGCCCGCCCTCGTGCTCGAGGGCGGCGGCTACAGGGGCATCTTCACGGCCGGCGTTCTCGACGTTCTTCTCGAGAACGGCATCTACACCAGCTCCTTCAAGAGCGTGTGGGGCGTCTCTGCCGGCGCGCTCAACGCCGTGAGCTACCGCTCGCGCCAGATTGGCCGCACCATGCGCATCATGCTCACGTTTCGCGACGACCCGCGCATGATGTCGCTCCTTTCGCTCGTGCGCACGGGCAACCTCGCTGGGACCGACTTCATGTACGACGAGGTCCAAAACCGCATTGACCCCTGCGACCTTGACGTCTTTAACAGAGACCTCACGCCCATGTACTTTGTGGCGTCCGACGTTCTCTTTGGCGCGCCGGCCTATCTGCATGTGGAGGGCGAGAAGCTCGATGCGACCAAGGCCCGTGCGTCCGCGTCGCTGCCGGGCGTCTCGACGATGGTCGAGATAGACGGTCACCGCTACCTCGACGGCGGCACTACGGACTCTATTCCCTTTGCCGTAGCCATGGGGCTTGACGGTGCGCCCGAGGTATCCGGTGCAGAGCCCGCCGACCGCGCGCTCGTGGTTCTCACGCAAGACCGCACCTACATCAAGGATGGTGCCACCGAGCGCGCCATCCTGAGGACCCACCGCTACGACGCCTACCCCTACTACGAGCAGGCCCTTGCCACGCGCGCCGACCGCTACAACGCGCAGCGAGAGGAGCTTGCCGGCCTCGAGGCGGAGGGTCGCGCGTTGGTGCTGAGGCCGCCCGAGCCGGTGAAGATCCACACATCCGAGCACAACGGCGAGCCACTCCTGCGGCTCTACCTGCAGGGACGCCAGGAGGCAACAAGCCACCTTGACGAGATTCGCGCGTTTCTGTAGTGCCTCTTGGAGCGTGTGGTTCGCAGCCGGGTATCTCTCGCTTGTCAAAATTGTGTGGAAAAAAAGCTCGCAAAACGGGACGTCTGTGGCTGTATACTTTTAAGGCTTTTCCACCCAGAGCCCCGTAACCTCTGTTTCGAAAAAGCACGGCGGCCTTGTCCAGGGGCAGCCATTCAAGATGTGTGTAGGAGGAGTCAAGTGAAGAAGTCGACTCAGTTCGCCAAGACGGGCGAAGTCGAGCGCAAGTGGGTGCTCATCGACGCCGACGGCATGACGCTCGGTCGCCTCGCGACCCAGGCTGCCATGATTCTCCGTGGCAAGAACAAGCCCCAGTACACCCCCAATGCCGATACCGGTGACTTCGTGATTGTCATCAACGCCGACAAGGTTGTTCTTACCGGCAACAAGGCAAACACCAAGTCCTACTGGCGCTACTCCGGCTACCTCGGCGGACTCAAGACCGAGTCCTTCAAGGAGGCCATGGCCAAGCACCCCGAGCGCGTGATTGAGCACGCCGTTAAGGGCATGCTCCCCAAGACCACCCTTGGTCGCAAGCAGGGCATGAAGCTCAAGGTCTACGCTGGCCCCGAGCACCCGCACGCCGCTCAGAACCCCGTCAAGATCGATGTGGAGGCTTAACCGATGGCTGACAACACCGTTGTTTATACCGGCACCGGCCGTCGCAAGGAGGCTGTCGCTCGCGTCCGCCTCGTTCCCGGCACCGGCAAGATCGTCGTCAACGGCCGCGACGCTGCACAGTACTTTGGCCGTCAGCAGCTCGTTGACAACGCCGCTGCGCCCCTCCGTCTGACCGAGACCGCCGAGTCCTTCGACGTTCTCGCCCGCTGCGATGGCGGCGGCATCAACGGCCAGTCCGGCGCTCTTCGCCTTGGCATTGCTCGCGCCCTTCTTCAGGCTGGCGAGTACCGCGAGGAGCTCAAGAAGGCTGGCTTCCTCACGCGTGACTCCCGCGCGGTCGAGCGCAAGAAGTACGGCCTCAAGAAGGCCCGCAAGCGCCCGCAGTTCTCGAAGCGCTAGGTTTTATCGTCGCTTTGCCCCTTATCGGGATCCGCACTCGCTGCGGGTCCCGATTTTTTGTTGTCGGGCCCGCCCTTGCGTTCCGTCCGCTTTGCCCCACCTCCCCGCCGTTCTTTATCGGTATTTGAGAATCGCGCTACTCGCCAACTGGGCAAATGCGATGCTTGATTCTCAGAAACCGCTAAAGAATGAGGAGGCTGGGAGAAGGATAGACGCGCCGGAATTCGAGGGGCCCGCTCCCCACAGTGTGGCCACAGGTAACTGGTAAAATCACACCCGTCTGTGCACGACCGGTACCCCGAAACAAGGAGCGAGAAATGAAGTACTTCGGAACCGACGGCTTTAGGGGCAGGGCCAACGAGGGCCTCAACGTTGACCATGCCTACAAGATTGGGCGCTTCGTGGGCTGGTACTATGGTGTCCGTCGAGGTGCTAAGGCTCGCGTGCTTATCGGCAAGGACACTCGTCGCTCGAGCTACATGTTCGAGTCTGCACTGGTAGCGGGTCTGGTTGCAAGTGGCGCTGACGCCTACATGCTGCACGTCATTCCCACTCCGGGCGTCTCGTACGAGGTCATCGACGGCGGCTTTGACTGCGGCGTCATGATTACCGCAAGCCACAACCCCTTCACGGACAACGGCATCAAGCTCGTGAACCGTGAGGGCTACAAGATGGACGAGGACGTTCTCGAGCAGATCGAGGACTACATCGACGGCAAGCTCGAGGTTCCTCTCGCTACTGGTGACGCCATTGGCTGCACCGTTGACTACATGCAGGGCCGCAACCGCTACATCGCGCACCTCATTGCCTCCTGCGGCTTCTCCATGCAGGGTGTCAAGGTTGGCCTGGACTGCGCAAACGGCGCCGCCTCCAGCGTTGCGCGCCCGGTCTTCGACGCCATGGGCGCCGAGACCCACGTCATCAACAATGCGCCCAACGGCTTCAACATCAACGTCGACTGCGGCTCCACCCACATCCAGCGCCTGCAGGACTTTGTCGTGCGCAATGGCCTCGACGTGGGCTTTGCCTACGACGGCGACGCCGATCGCTGCCTAGCCGTTGACGAGCGTGGCCGTCTGGTTGACGGTGACCTCATCCTCTACGTGTGCGGCACCTACATGGCCAAGCACGGGCGCCTTGCCAAGAATACCGTGGTACCCACGGTGATGAGTAACTTTGGCTTCTTCAAGGCCCTCGACGCCGCCGGCATCTCCTACGAGAAGACCGCGGTTGGCGACAAGAACGTGTGGGCATGCATGATGGAGAACGGCTACACCCTGGGTGGCGAGCAGTCCGGCCACATCATCTTTGGCGACCTCGAGAAGACCGGCGACGGCATCATGACGAGCCTTCGCATCATGGAGGTCCTGCGTGCCGAGCGCGAGAAGCTCTCCGAGCTCACGCGTCCCGTCACGCTTTATCCGCAGCAGCTCGTGAATGTGCGCGTTGCCGACAAGGACGCAGCCATGGCTGCGCCCGAGGTCAAGGAGGCTGTGACAGCGGCCGAGAAGTTCCTCGAGGGCAACGGTCGCGTGCTGGTGCGCGCTTCGGGCACCGAGCCCCTGGTCCGCGTGCTTGCCGAGGCTCCGGAGGAGCGTCTGTGCCAGGAGGCCAACGCCATCGTCCTCAAGGCCCTGGAGCCGTTCAGGGAGTAGGGCGCATCTTGGGATGTGGGGGAAGTCCCTTGCCAACTTATTGGTCCACATGGCCATTATTGCCGTGTGGACCATTTCCTTCATTGCGCGGCTATGTTTATCCTTCTGGACAGGCAAGGAGAACCGTGAGTTTGAAGACGCCAGATTCCGCGGTGACGGTAACGGTACCGTCGTGTTTCTCGGCAATGTGACGGATTGATTGCATCCCAAAGCCATGACTCTCTCTGTCCTCCTTTGTCGTCTCGGGCAGGCCGTCGCAAAGTCGTCGTTCGCCCTCGTAGTAGTTCTCCATGGAAATGACCACAAAGGCGTTTCGCCGAAAGACATTGAGACTGATTACGCGCTTTTCTTGGTTCGATAGGGGTCGCGTGGCCTCTATCGCATTATCTAATGCGTTGCCAAATAGTGAGTAAATCTCTGATGCCCGAAGAAATCCGAGTGCCTGACCATCCGCAATGACGCCAAGCGTTATCTGGTCGTTGGTGCACAGCAGGCTCTTCTCAGTGAGAATGGTGTCTAATGCGGGGTTGCCGGTCTCGACAATGGAATCGTATATGCCAATTTCGTCAGCGATCTCTGATAGAGCGATGCCGTCGACAATCTCATTACCAGTAGCAAGACGATGAATTTGATGCTTGAGATCATGGCAACGGATGTTGACAGCTTCCATATTCCGCCGGCTTATTTGGTACTGGCGCTCGCGTTCTTCGGCTAGCCGTCGCTGTACCTCGCGATCAGCAAGAAGACGACTGCCGTAAAGTACTTTGTACTGTGCGAAGAGAACGAAGGCGCAGATAAGAATATGCGCTGTCCTGAGGAGCAGCAGCGAACTCAGCTCAATCGGGAACTGCTTGGCTACATCTTTGATGCCAATGTCGATGCCGATGACAGCCATTACCACCACGAGCATGATGAAGATTTGCTCGGCATCGTTTGCAGGCGGAAGCCCAGTGTCCTTGGATTTCTTAGCGTAGAAGTGACAGTAGAGCGGATAGACCAGCAGAGTAGAGAGTGGGATGTAGATCGTTGCGAGCCCGAGCGGCCAGAGGCCGGATGCCGCAGAAGAAATGGACCTAAAGAGGTTTGCTAGACTGCTCGTGAGGTTTTGGACAGCATAGCCAGACGCACAGTAGAAAAGTGCCTGCCAGGGTGTCACGTTGTAGGTAATGAGAAGCGCTGGGAAATAGAAACCCAGGGTTAGCGCAAAAAAGAGAGTCTTAAACCAGTTGGATCCAGCATGATTGACTACGCCAAATGGCACCGAGCTCATTATGCCGAGAAGAACCAAAAGGCACAGGACCGCCCCTGCACGTACTGCAAAATGGCTTCGCCTGAGCTCCTGGGGGCAGATGGCCACGATTCCGAGGAGCAGCTGTCCCAGCATGACGAATTCGCTGACAAGGAACGGCTTCATGCGCCCTCCCCGAGATGGCGGGCCAGCGCTTCTATGAGTAGGCGCTTTCTTCCTCGCGAGAGATGAACTTTCTCACCGGAGACAAGGACGGCGTCGTTTCCGGTAACGCGCGCGATGAAGTCAAGGTTCACGATGAAGCTCCTGGATGCTTGGAAGAAGGGCGCGTCTCCGAGGCTTTGCCGGAGCTGGGCGAGTGTTCCCCTGGTTTTGATGGGATCCCTGCCGACAGCATGAAAGATGAGGTCATGCCCGCGCACTTCGGCGTACTGAAGCTCGTTAATGGGAAGTACGTAGCAGTTCTCATCAACGGGAACCATTATGGAGCTGTGCGAAGCGGAGCTGGCAGCCCGCATCGCGCGTTCCATACACAACGAGAGGGATGGGCCCGTCGCGGGCTTAACGATGAAGCCTGCCGCTCCAACCTCGTACCCACGAACGGCGAGCTTGGCAAGGTTTGTTACAAAAATGATAGCGGTCTGCGAGTCGTAAGCGCGCATGAGCTGAGCGGCTTCCATGCCAGAGATGCCTGGCAGGTCTATGTCAAAGAAGCAAATGTCAAAGTGGCGTTTGTCGCCAAAGAAGTCAAGCGACGAGCTGTGAATAACAATCTCGAACGAAAGGCCATGCGCTTTCTCGTACTGTCTGAGCAGACTGACGAGGTGTTCTGCGGCAGAACGCTCATCTTCGACAATCAGTAGCCTAAGCATGGGGTCTCCTCCCAAAGACACACCCCCGACTCGTCAACAGGATATCAAAGCGTGCGGTACCTGCTGGAAAGTGCCCGTCTGCCGAACGTCGCCAATCCGTTTGCATCTTCTTGTCCCAGTCCGCGCCGCTCAAAGTGCGATTCGTGGCAGCTGCAGGGTGGTTGGTCGCCGTTCTGCCATCCTCTTTCGCGAAAAGGCTGGGCGGGCGATAGGTAAGGACCGCCCGCTGTCGAAAGAGGAGAAGAGATGAGCAAAGTTACTCGTAGGGGGTTTCTCGTTGGCTCTGCTATTGGAGCGGGACTGGTTGGCCTTGCCGGATGCTCCGTCAATGGTGCCGCAGACCCCCTGGCAGCTCCTGCTGCC
Organism: Atopobiaceae bacterium; assembly: GCA_902834555.1. Taxonomy (GTDB): domain Bacteria; phylum Actinomycetota; class Coriobacteriia; order Coriobacteriales; family Atopobiaceae; genus Tractidigestivibacter. Next base: position 86,039 of record CADFJN010000009.1, on the reverse strand, counting down.
GATAAGTACCCCATTGAACCAGATAATGAGAAGGTTGAGGCTAAGTGGAGCTCGGAAGAAACGCGCGATGGCTGGACTCGCGTGACTAATCCGTACGGTGGCGCCGAATTGGGCGTCATGGATACTGCAAAGATTATTCAGGTCGATGGCCTTGCGTTTAAAGATCTAAACGGCAACGGGAAACTGGATATTTACGAAGATTGGCGCCAGCCGGGAGACATCCGTGCGGCAGCTCTTGCCGAATCGTTGAGTGCTGATGAAATTGCCCCGCTGCTGTTCCATGGCGGTGCCGCCCCTTCAAATCAGCTGAGCACCGACACCAACAGCTTTAGTCTCGTTGAGCAGGGTTCTTGCGCTGGCGTCTCTCGCCTGCGCTCTAACATTGACTCCTATGCATCTGACATCAGCTGGATTAATCGCGTCCAGGAAACGGCAGAGAAGGGTGCATACGGAATCCCCTACATCAACTCCACCGATCCCTACCAACTCTATGGGATTCCGCACTACGATGCCTTGGCCGCTGCCATGGATAAGGACCTCTGGCGCAAGGCGGGCATGTGGTTTGGCCGTGCTTGGCGTGCGACGGGCGTTCGCTGCGAGCTTGGCCCGCAGGTCGATGTCTACAGCCAGGTCCGTGGCACGCGCCTCTCGGGCTCTGTCTCTTGCGACCCTGCGGTAAATCGCGACTTCGCCGCGGCCTTTGGCGGTGGTATGCAGTCCACCTGGGGCGATGACGAGGCAACCGAGGACCTGGGCTGGGGCAAGGACTCCGTGGGCGTCATGCTCAAGCACTACGCCGGCGAGGGTTGCAGCGAGGGTGGCCGTGACGACCACTCCGACATGGGCAAGTGGAACGTCTTCCCGGGTGGCAACTTTAATGCCCACCTGGTGCCGTTCCTCGACGGCGGCCTGCACCTGGACTCCAAGACCGAGCAGATGGCGGCTGTCATGCCCTGCTACGGCATCGCGTACGACCCCAACGACCCCGACGGCCTGGGCGAGCGCGTTGGTTCCGCGTACTCCAAGCACAACATGAGCATCCTGCGCAATACCGGTTGGGATGGCATGGTGACCACCGACTGGATGATTCTTAAGGAGATTGCCCACGGCATGAAGAACGTCGAGGAGCCGGAGCGCTTCAAGAAGCTTATCGACTGTACCATCGACCAGCACGGTGGCACCTTCCAGCCCGAGGTTGCCCTGGAAGCATACGCCCTCATGGTCAAGGAACTGGGCGAGGACGAGGCGCTCAGACGCTACCGCGACGCCGCCCGCCGCATCTTCACCTTCATGAACAAGGTCCAGCTCTTCGACCAGCCTTATTCCGATCGTGCCGCCGCAAAGGAAGTTCTGGAGTCTGAGGCTGCCGCCGCATTTGGCGTCGAGGCAGCCGAGAAGAGCGTCGTCATGCTCAAGAACGAGGGTGATGCCATCTCCAAGGCCGGTCTGTCGGGGAAGGTCTACATCCCCCAGCGCGTGAGCGGCGGCAAGGCGGCTCTGAGCTTTGGTGCCACCCTCAAGGACCTGGGCTTTGACTACGTGACTGACACCGTGGGAGACCCCACGGGTGCTCCTGCCAAGGAGGGCGGCGACCCCACCTACCAGGAGTCCGACATCACCCGCCTCACGGCCGAGGAACTTGCCGACGTCAAATATGCCGTCATCGAGGTCAACAGCCCGGCCGACGCCTACCAGGGAGTCGTGGGAGGTGTCTCCTTCAGGGCGCTTCTCAGGGGCCAGGAGACCGGCACGGAGCCCCCGCAGTGGAAGCCCATGTCACTGCAGTACAGGCCCTACACCGCCGATGGCCCCAACGTCCGCAAGGAGTCCCTCAACCCCGAGGACGAGTTTGGCGTGAAGGAGAACCGCAGCTACTACGGCGCCTCCAGCTACGCCAAAAACGAGAGCGACCTCGACCTTGTGCTTGACGTGAAGTCCAAGCTCCCGGCAGATGCAAAGCTGATCCTCGTAGTCGTCGCCGACCGTCCGATGTGCTTTGGCGAGATCGAGCCTGCCTGCGATGCCATCCTCCTTGGCTTCACGGACGGTCACGGCGCAATGCCCGAAATCGGCTTCGAGCAAATCCTTGAGGGCAAGGTCGAGCCCTCCGGACTGCTGCCGCACCCCATGCCCAAGGACATGGATGCTGTCGAGGCCATTCAGGAGGATGTCCCACGCTGCGTGGACTGCTACGTGGATTCTGCCGGCAACACCTACGAATTCTGCTTTGGTCTCAACTACGCTGGTGCCATCGATGACGAGCGCACCAAGACCTACAAGGTCGCGCCGCTGACCGGTCCCGAGACCTGCGAGGTCAAGGCCGACAAGTAGCCCCTATCGTCATTCCCAACTCTCGCGTCCGGCACTACGCGCCAGTCCCGACTTCTTCCTCGGGGCTGGCGTTCTTCAAAATGAGACAAAGGGACAGTCCCTTTGTCCCATTCTCCGGTCCCGCACGAGCCTGTTGCCATGCGGGACCTTTTGTGCGGAGGGGTCTGCGTTGCTGGCTCGAAATTGCAATACCAGTCAAAGGTGCTACTATCGGCTACCATTAACAAGATAGGACAATAGTGCACACCAACTGGTACTGCGTAGGAAAGGACGTTCCCATGTGCGGAATCGTTGGATACACCGGCAAGAAGCAGGCTGCTCAGTTCCTTCTTGACGGGCTGGCAACGCTTGAGTACCGCGGCTATGACTCGGCAGGCGTCGAGGTTCTGTCGCCCGACGGAGAGCTCCATGGCGTGAAGTGCGCCGGGCGCGTCTCGGTCCTGGCCGACCGCTGCAAGACTGCCAATCTTACGGGAACCACGGGTATCGCGCACACGCGTTGGGCCACGCACGGCGCCCCCACCGACAAGAACGCCCACCCGCATCTGGACTGCACTGGCCGTATTGCCATCGTCCACAACGGCATCATTGAGAACTACCGCGAGCTTCGTAGTTACCTGGCGCGCAACGGCCACACCTTCGCCTCTGACACAGACTCCGAGGTTGTGGCGCACCTCGTCGAGGATGCGTGGGCCGGCCCCTGCAAGGGTGACCTGGTCGCTGCCGTGAGCAACGCCGTGAGCCGCCTTGAGGGCTCTTGGGCTCTTGCCGTGGTGTGCGCCGACGCCCCTGGCCAGCTTGTTGTTGCGCGCAACGGCTCGCCGCTCGTGGTTGCCTCCACGCCTGACGGCGCCTACGCGGCTTCCGACGTCACGCCGCTCGCAAGCGTGACCTCCCACGTCATCCAGCTCGAGAACGGCCAGGTTGCCCGCCTCGAGGAGACCGGCAAGGTTACCGTCTACGACGCAGAGGGCACCACCGTCGAGCACCCGAGCACCTTCGATATCGACTGGGATGCCTCGGCGGCAACGCTCGGTGGCTACGCGGACTTCATGGAGAAGGAGATCTCCGAGCAGCCCGAGGCCATCGAGCGCCTGCTCAAGGGTCGCCTGGGCGAGAAGGGCATCCTCCTTGACGAGCTGCGCATGAGCGAGAAGGACCTTGCGGCCGTTGACCGCATCTTCATCATCGCTTGCGGCACCTCGTATCACGTGGGGCTTATCGCCCGCACCCTCATCCAGACCTGGGCGCACGTTCCAGTTGTCTGCGAGTATGCGTCCGAATTCAACTACGAGCAGGACGTCCTCATCACCGACCACACCCTCTGCCTGATCATCACGCAGTCCGGCGAGACAGCAGACACCCTCACGGCGGCACGCCGCATGAAGGGCATGGGCTGCAAGGTCTTCGCCGTGACCAACGTCCTGGGCTCTTCCGCCGCGCGCGAGTCCGACGGCGTGCTCTACGTGCAGGCGGGCCCGGAGGTCTGCGTGTGCTCCACCAAGGCCTACACAGCCCAGATGGTTGCCTGCGCTCTCTTTGCGCTGCGCCTGGCGCAGGCCAATGGCCACATGGACGCTGCCGAGGTGAGCGGCCACTACGCCGACCTTGCCACGCTGCCCGACCTCATCCGCACCGTGCTCTCACGCGCCTGGCAGGACAAGCAGGCTGCGACCGTCTTCCGTCGCGCTCACTCGGCGCTGTTCCTCGGCCGCGGCGTTAACTCCACCACTGCCTACGAGGGCGCGCTCAAGCTCAAGGAGATCAGCTACCTGCACGCTGAGGCATATCCCGCGGGCGAGATGAAGCACGGCCCCATCGCCCTGCTCGAGCCTGGCTTCCCGGTGGTGGCCATCGTCCCCGAGGACCGCGTGCACGACAAGACCGTCTCGAACATCCAGGAGGTCATCGCCCGCGGCGCCACCTGCGTGGCGGTAGCCACCGACGGTGACGAGTCCGTGGCCTCGCTCTGCGAGCACGTGCTGTGGATTCCGCCCGTGGAGGACGAGCTTCTCGTCCCCATTGTTGCCGTTGTTCACCTGCAGGTGCTGGCTCGCTACGTTGCCCGCTCTCGTGGGTGCGACGTGGACAAGCCAAGGAACCTCGCCAAGTCCGTCACAGTGGAGTAGCGCATGGCCCTGGCTGGCATTGGCGTCGACATGCTTGAGATTTCGCGCATGGAGCGCACCATGCGTCGCAGGCCGTCGTTTCTCCGCCGTGTGTTTACGGAGGAGGAGCGCGCCTACTGCGACGCATGCGCGCGTCCGGCCGAGCACTACGCAGCGCGTTTTGCGGCGCGAGAGGCAGTTGTCAAGGCGCTGGGCACAGGCTTCTCGAACGGCGTGGGTTTCTCGGACGTCTCGGTGACCATGGACGCGCAGGGAAGGCCTCGTGCGCTGCTTACCGGCCGCGCCGCCCAGATTGCCCGCGAGGGTGACGTGCGTGAGGTGGCGCTTTCTCTCTCGTACACGCGCGACGTGGCGGTTGCCAACGCCGTGGCAGTGACAGACGAGGTTCGTCCCCAGCCCGACGACCGTCCCGACCCGGAGCGCGAGCTTGCCGCCTCGTTTCGTGAAGCGCGTTCTGTGTTGGACGAGCTTGAACAGGCTCAAGATGGGATAATGGCTGGCGTGCCGGGAGAGCATTCCGTCGCCGACACCCAGATGACACAAGAGGAAGGCGATGCCGGGGGAGCCGCGGACTCATCCGCGCCGGCCGAGCCAGCCAAGGAGTAGAACGATATGCAGCCCGTACTCAACGTCGAAGACGTCAAGCGCGTAGAGGTCGCGCTCACCCGTGTGGGCGTGAGCATCTCCGAGCTCATGCACCGCGCAGGATGCGCCGCAGCACAGGAGGCGCTTGCCCTGGGTGACGTCCAGAATGCCGTGATTCTTGCCGGTATGGGCAACAACGGAGGCGACGGCTGGGTTGCAGCCGAGGCCCTTCTCGCCCATGGCGTAAACGTGAAGGTGGTCACGCCCATCGAGCCCGACCAGCTCTCCGGCGACCTTGCGCGCCAGGTGGCGCAGCGCGCCGTGCGCGCGGGCGTCTCCACGCTGGTTGGCCCGTCTCGCGATGAGCTTGAGGGACTTCTCTCGGCCTCTGACGTTGCGCTTGACTGCATGCTGGGAACGGGCTTCCACGGGGAGGTCCGTGCCCCCTTCGACATCTGGATTGACTGCGTGAACAGCTCGGGCGTGCGCGTGGTTGCCGTGGATGTGCCGAGCGGTCTTTCGGCCCAGACGGGGCAGGCTCCCGGTGCCTGCGTGGTGGCCGATCTTACCGTAACCATGCTGTGCCTAAAGCCTGGCCTTCTCGCCGACGACGGTCGTGACGTGTGCGGCTCCATTGTCGTGGCGCCGCTTGCCGAGCAGACCGAGCAGATCGTGGTCGAGGCAGACCCGGTGGCCTGGCGCACCGACCTCGAAGACTACCTCGACGTGATGGTGCCGCCAACCACGGCCGTCGACAAGTTCTCCCGCGGCTCGGTGCTTGTTGTGGGCGGGTCCTCTCGCTTTGTGGGCGCGCCCATCCTTGCTGCACGAGCGGCCGCCCGCGCGGGTGCCGGCTACGTGACCCTGGCCGTGCCCGCGTGCATCGTTCCGCAGGTGCAGGCACATGTGCTGGAGATTCCCGTGGTTGGGCTGCCCTGCGACGAGGATGGCACCATCTCCAAGGAGGCCGTGCCCATAGTGACCAAGCTGGCCGAGAAGCGCTCGGCGGTTCTCGCTGGCCCGGGCATGCGCGTCTCTGGCGGCACCGTGGCCGTTGTCTCGGCGCTCCTTGCTTCCCCGGTGCCCCTCGTGCTTGACGCGGATGCCCTCAACTGCATTGCCCGCCTCACCTCGGGCAAGCTGCCTGACTTCCCGGAGATTCTCCGCAGGAACACGCCGCTGGTTCTCACGCCGCATCGTCGCGAGCTTGGCCGTCTGGTGGGCAAGGAGGAGAATCCGCCCGCCTCCCTTGTGGACCAGCTTGAGGATGCGCGCAAGATCGTGTGGTCCGACGGTGGCTCTGAGCTGGTTGTGGTTGCCAAGGGCACCGCAACCGGCTGCGTGGGCGTCGAGCAGGCCATCCTCCCCAAGCCTGGCCCGGCGGCGCTTGCCACGGCGGGCTCGGGAGACGTTTTGGGCGGCATCATTGCCTCCAAGCTCGCGCAGACCTACTGGCGCGTGGACAACCTGCCCCTTCTCTGCGCCCTTTCCTGCGAGCTTCACGGCTATGCCGCGACGCTCGCCATAGAACGTATGGGCTCGAGGGGCGTCATGGCGTCTGACATCATTGACGAGCTGGGCATTGCGGACGACGCCCTGGGGGAGCGCGTGACCTTCCCCGACGCCGACGACGGTGACGAGAACAATTAGGGAGCTAAGCATGGCAGTTCAGAGCCCTGCGGACAGGTGGGCGTGGGTTGAGATTGACCTCTCGGCCCTCAAGCGGAATACGCGAAAGTTCAAGGCGCTCTTGGAGCCCGGCGTGAAGATGATGTGCGTCGTGAAGTCTGACGCCTATGGCCACGGGGCAGAGCGCTGCGTGCGTGCCATGCACTCCGCCGGTGCCGACCAGTTTGCTGTGGCTACTGTCGAGGAGGGCGTGAAGCTTCGCAAGGCAGGCATCGAGTGGCCCATCCTCATGCTCTCCGAGCCACCCACGGACTGCGTGCAGACGCTTGTGGACTATGACATCATGCCATCGGTCTACACGTCCGAGTTTGCCCTCACGCTGGGCGAGTGCGCTGCCGCGTCGGGTAAGGTGGCTCGCTACCACCTGGCCGTGGACACCGGAATGACGCGCATTGGCGTGCGTCGCGAGGACGTGCTGGAGCTGAGGCGCACCATCGACTTTCACCGCGGGCTTGAGTGCGCGGGCATGTTCACGCACTTCGCAACTGCCGATGCCATTGACGATTGGGACTTTGCCCTGCAGCTCAACCGGTTCAACGAGGCCGTCCAGATCGTGCGCGAGGCGGGTCTGGAGACCGGTCTTGTCCACTGCGACAACACACCGGGCACGGTCCTTCACCCCGAGTGCCACTACGACATGTGCCGCGTGGGCATTGGCCTCTATGGCCTGCAGCCGGCCGAGACCACGGCTCCGCGCATCCAGCTCGAGCCGGTCATGAGCGTGCGCGGACGCGTCACCCGTGCCATCTACCCCAACGTGGGTGACGGCGTGGGCTATGGCCTTACCTGGCGCGTCCCCAAGCAGAACATGCAGGTGGCTACTGTGCCCATCGGCTATGCAGATGGCCTCGCTCGCACGCTCTCGAACAACATGGACGTCATTGTGAACGGTGCGCGCTGCCGCCAGGTTGGCCGCATCTGCATGGACCAGTTCATGTTTGCGGTGGACGTGAACAACGCCCGCGCGTACCGACCCGCTAAGCCGGTCGAGATGGGTGACGTGGTGACCGTCATCGGACGCGACGGTGACGAGGAGATCACCGCCGACGAGATGGCCAAGCTCCGTGACACCATCAACTACGAGGTCGTATGCGACTTTGGCATGCGCCTCGAGAAGGTCTATGTCTAGGCGCCGGCGTGAACGCGCCAGCCTCTTGGAGGGCGATGGAGAGATGTCGGTGATGCACATCCCCGGCCACGAGCACCAGGGTCCGCAGGAGGTCACGCTCGAGGAGATTCGCGCCGTCATGGGCAACTGCCAGCTCTGCCCCCTGGGGCAGACACGCACCAACCTCGTGTTTGGCGTGGGCAACCCCAACGCGCGCGTGATGTTCGTGGGCGAGGGCCCCGGCCGCAACGAGGACCTGCAGGGCGAGCCCTTTGTGGGTGCCGCCGGGCACAAGCTCGACTCGCTTCTCTCGGTTGCTGGCCTCACCCGCGACCAGATCTACATTGCCAATGTGGTCAAGTGCCGCCCGCCCGGAAACCGTAACCCCAAGCCCGAGGAGATTGCGGCCTGCTCGCCCTTCCTGCGCGAACAGATTCGTTCCGTGTGGCCGGACGTCCTTGTCTGCCTGGGCAACTTTGCTTCTCAATTTGTGCTGCGCACCGAGGCGGGCGTCACGTCACTGCGCGGCAAGCTGTACCAGACCGGGCACTTTGTGGTGTGCCCTACGTTTCACCCGGCGGCCTGCATCTACCACTCGGACTGGCAGCCGCTTCTCGAGAGTGATCTTGCAATGGTTGGCCAGTGGCTGCGGGACAACCCGCCTGGTCCGGGGAAGGAGTAGCCGTGGCACGAGAGGCGTCGTTTAGGACCACGTCGCAGGAGGAGACCATCGCGCTCGGCCGCGTGCTGGGTGGGCTTCTCCACGAGGGAGACGTGCTGGTGCTCACGGGAGACCTGGGGGCGGGAAAGACCCAGCTTACCAAAGGCATTGCCGCGGGCATGGGCGTGACGGCGGATGTCACCAGCCCCACCTTCACCATCGAGATGGTCTACCACGGGCACGAGATGGACCTCGACCACTTTGACCTCTACCGTCTTGACCGCCCGGAGCAGCTTGAGGACACGGGCCTCTTTGACGTGCTGGGTGTCGACGGCGTCTGTGTGATTGAGTGGGGCGAGCAGTTCGCCAACGAGATTGGTGACGCGCGCGTGGACGTGTTCGTCACGCGGCTGGATGCCGAGGCGGCGCTGGGGGAGGAGCCCCCGCGCGAGGTGCGCTTTGTTGCGCATGACGCCCGTGGCGAGGAGCTGGTGGACGCGCTGGTGGCAGCAACGGCGTAGGGGGCGGCTGCGGCTTCTCGCCGGCACCTTCTCCTTGTGGGGCTATGGGGCTATTTCCAGACACATAACTGTGTCATCAGATTAGATTTTGTCGAATATTGGCCCGACAGTCCCCCGGAGGGTCTTCTGGCGGCTTCCGGCGAGAATCGCGTGTGCTCTAGTGGCAGCGCAGCGCCCGCCGACGCCTGCCCCCACCACCCGCGCTACACTATCCCTCGTGATAATGCCACGTCTCTGGAGTCAGATGAGAATGACGAGCGATACCAACACCAAGGGCCTTGCCCTTGCCATCGATACGTCCACCGACATGCTTGCGTGTGCGGTGGTGTCCTGGGAGCCCGGCTCGACCCCGCGTGTCCTTGCCGCGCGAGACCACATGTGCCGCCGTCAGGCCAACGTCGAGCTGGTCTCAACGGCCCTCACGACGCTCGAGGACTGCGGCCACACCATGGCCGACCTCGACCGCATTCTGGTTGGGCGCGGCCCCGGAAGCTTCACGGGCGTGCGCATTGGCATCGCCACTGCCAAGGGCCTCTCGTGCGGTCTCTCCAAGCCGCTCCACGGTGTCTCGGTTCTCGACGCCACGGCATGGGGTGCCTGGAAGGCAGGTGTGCGCGGGCTTCTCGCCGTTGCCGACGACGCCATGCGCGGCGAGGTCTACCCTGGCGTCTACCAGCTGGATGACGACGGCGTGCACCGCACCTTTGCCACCGAGACCGTCTGCAAGGCAGATGAGTGCGTGTCTGCGTGGTCCGCTCGAGCGGACGCGTCCCAGCTTGTCCTTACGGGCAACGGGCTCAAGAAGTACCGTGCGCGCTTCGAGGCGGCCGGGTTCACGAACATCCTCGACGAAGCGCTGTGGTACCCCACCGGTGAGGGCCTGGCACTCGCCGCGGCCGCGTCGCCCTTGGACTCCGGAGACCCCGCGCTGGTGCTGCCCATCTACACGCGCCTCTCGGACGCCGAGGAGAACGAGCGTAAGCGCCTGGGCCTCAAGGCGCCCGCAAGCGTCGAGGTCACGGGTGTGGATGACGCGCTGGCCGACAGGCACCTGCAGCTGCGTCCCATGTCGGTGAACGACCTGCCCGCCGTCGCAGAGCTGGAGGCTGCGGCCTTCTCGGGCTCCTCTCACACTCCCTGGACCGAGAAGCTCTTCTACGAGGAGCTCTCGCAGCCTGGTCGCAGCTGGTGGGTGGCCCACGATCTGGGGCGCATCATCGGTTTTGCCGGCGGCATGATGGCCGGCGACGACTTTGAAATCTGCGACGTTGCCGTGGAGGAGAGCCACCGCCGCCAAGGCGTGGCCTCTCGCCTGGTGGCGCGCCTGTGCTACGACGCGCACGTCCTCAATGCAAAGACCGCCTCGCTCGAGGTGGACGAGAAGAACGAGCCCGCCCGGGCTACCTACGACCACCTGGGCTTTGTTGAGGTTGGTCGCCGTCCGGGCTACTACGCATCCGGCCACGACGCGCTCATCCTGCGCGCGGAGCTGCCGCTTGCGGGTGACGTCGAGGCCCTGAGCAAGCGTCCCGAGCCGCATGCCTCCATCCGCCCGTGGCCCATTCTCGCCGGACCGAGAGACGCCGCGTGCAAGGAGGCTCTGGCTTCCGCAGGCGATCTGGTCCTCTCGATAGAGTCTTCCTGTGACGAGACCGCAATTGCCGTGGTGGACTCCCATGGCACCGTATGCTCGAGCGTGGTTGCCACCTCGATTGACTTCCATGCCCGATTTGGCGGCGTGGTACCAGAGATAGCCAGCCGCAAGCACGTTGAGGCCATCGTGGGCGTCTACGAGGAGGCCATGGCGCAGGCGGGTGCGCACTTTGGCTGCGACACCCTTACTGCCGCGGATCTCTCCGCCGTTGGCGTCACCGCCGGTCCGGGCCTTGTGGGGGCTCTCGTGGTGGGCGTGGCGTTTGCCAAGGGTCTCTGCGCCTCAACGGGTCTGCCGCTCATTGCGGTGCACCATCTTGAGGGGCATCTTCTCGCTAACCTCTTCGAGACGCCGGACCTCAAGCCGCCCTTTGTGGCAAGCCTGGTCTCTGGTGGCAACACCATGCTGGTCTACGTGCGCGGATGGGGCGACTACCAGATTCTGGGCACCACCATCGACGACGCCGTGGGCGAGGCCTTCGACAAGGTTGCCAAGGCACTGGGCCTGGGGTATCCCGGTGGCCCGGTGATTAGCCGCCTTGCCGCAAAGGGCAACCCGCGCGCCATCCATTTCCCGCGTGCCATGATGCACAGCGGCGACTATCAGTTCTCGCTCTCTGGACTCAAGACGGCTGTGATCACCTACATCGAGGGCGAGAACCGCGCCGGTCGGCCCATCGACCTGCCGGACCTTGCCGCCTCCTTCGAGGCGGCGGTCATCGACGTGCAGGTGGCCAAGGCTGTGACGGCGGTCGAGCAGACGGGTGTCTCGGACTTCTGCGTGGGCGGCGGCGTTGCCGCAAACCCACAGCTACGCGAGGCGTACCGCAAGGCCTTTGGCAAGCGCGGCGTGCGAGTGACCGTGCCGCCCATGCGGGCCTGCGGCGACAACGCCGCCATGATCAGCGTTGCGGCGCTGAGAAGCTATCGGGCGCGCAACTTCGCGCTGCTCACGCTCGACGCTGACCCCAACGCGCCTCTCGGCACCTGGTCCACGACCGACGCTCCCGTTCCGCCCAGCTGGTGAGACGGACATCCTTCCGTCTTTCCACCGGCTGTCTTTCTCGCTTCGTCAGCCTTCTCGCCATTTGAGAATGCTGGCGCGCTACACATTCGTGCGACGAATCTGTGACGACCTGCGCGCGCTACACATTCGGAGACGATTGTGTGGCGAGAGGGACTGGCTCAGGCAGCGCGTGGGCGCTCCGTACGTAAAATCAAACTTCAAATCAAATGCCACCAGATCACAACCTCCCATTGTTACCTCACTGTGACTATCGGGGCATGTCGCGACCAGAGGAGTATCGTTGCCGTGTGCGCGTAACTTTCTCGCATCGGGTCGCATGTGCGCGTCTCGCTTGCAAGGGGGAGGGGAATGGGTCCCCTCCGGTTGCGTCGCGCGAAAGGGGAACAGCGAGGATCGTCCAGGGAGGACCACCATGAAGAAGCATCCCATCCAGCACGCGTCTGGCTCATTTTCTCGTCGAGACTTTCTTAAGGCCTCGGGTATCACGGCCCTCACCGTTGGAGGGATGACCGTCCTCACGGCATGTGGCCCTGCCGCCCAGTCGAGCGACGCATCCGCAAGCTCCTCCACAACCTCCTCCACCAGCAGTGACACCTCCTCGTCAGACTCCCTCAAGCTGGGGGACGGCAAGACCCTGCGCGTGGGCATGGAGGCCGCCTACGCCCCCCTACAACTGGCAGGAGTCCTCTGCCAGCGACACCACCATCCCCATCGAAAACGTCGACGGCGCCTATGCCGACGGCTATGACGTGCAGGTGGCCAAGAAGATCGCTGACGCGCTAGGCATGGAGCCCGTCGCGGTGAAGATGGAGTTTGGCAGCCTGGTTGACTCGCTGGTCAACGGCCAGATCGACATCATCTGCGCTGGCATGTCCGTGACGGACGAGCGCGCACAGTCCGCGGACTTCTCCGATTCCTACATCGACGACGAGGTCATTATGGTCGTCAAGCAGGACTCGCCCTACGCTAACGCCACCAAGCTTTCGGACTTCTCGGGCGCCTCGGTCCTGGGTCAGAAGGACACCTTCTACGACGACCTCATCGACCAGATTCCCAACGTCAACCACCTCACGCCGGTAGCCACGGTGCCGCTGGTGGTCGACGGTCTCATGAACGGCACCTGCGATGCCATTACCTTCTCGTCCCTCTCGCTTCCGCGTCTGCTGAAGGACTATCCCACGCTCAAGAAGGTCGACCTTGCCGACGGCGAGGGCTTCACGGATGCCTCCAACCCCGACAACGCGGCCATCGCCAAGGGCCAGGATGCGGTTCTCGCCAAGATTAACGAGGTCATTGACGGCATCTCGGCAGACGAGCGCCAGAGCATGTGGGATGACTGCATGGACCGTCAGCCCGCCTAGCGCGCGTCACACACAGCAGGGAGAAGCAAGAACATGTCAGATGCACCATCCATTCCGGTGACGACCCGGCGCGCCCGCTTTGCGGCGTGGCTGCGCCGAGACCATCGCTACGTCCTTCTCGGCACCTCTGTCGTCGCGTTTGCGGGGATGTGGCTCTCAAGCCAGCCGCGCCCGGCCATGAGCTTCCTTGCTCATGCGTTCACGGTCGAGGTCGTGATGTACTACGTGCTTGTCGCGTGGCTGGTGCTCTCGGCGGTGGCGCTTGTCTTCAAGCTCACGCACTGGACTACGTATGGCCAGGTGGCGCCCTTTGTGAAGCCCGGCGCGCGCCGGGTGTTGCGCCTGGGGTCCTACGTCATCTGGGTGCTGGCCATCGTGCTCTTTGTCGACCGCGCGGTCATGGGCTTCGCGAGCGCGTGGACGGCTGCCGCGGCTTCCTCTGGGATGCCGCAGGATGACATGCTCACGCAGATCCTCTACATGTTCCAGCAGGGCTATGCCACGTACCTGCAGGGCATCCTCACGACCATCGAGCTGGCCGTCTTTGGCACGGCCATCGCCTTTGTGCTGGCAATGCTTCTGGTCTTTGTGCGCATCCAGCACATCGACCGCCCCGACAACGACTTCGTCCGCTTCTGGAAGAAGGTCGGCGTGGGCTTTGCCAAGGTCTACAGTACCGTGGTGCGCGGCACGCCCATGCTGGTTCAGGGCGTCATCATCTACTACGCCGGGTTTGGCCTGTTCAGCGGCTCGGGCATGTCCGTGAGCGAGATCAACGCCGTGTGGTCTCGCTTCATCGCCGGCCTGGTGGTCATCTCGCTCAACTCCACCGCGTACATGATGGAGGTGCTGCGTGGTGGCATCGAGTCGGTGGACAAGGGCCAGATGGAGGCCGCTCGCTCGCTCGGCCTCTCGCAGTGGCAGGCCATGGTCAAGGTCGTCTTTCCGCAGGGCATTCGCTATGCCATACCCGGCCTCTCCAACGAGCTGGTCATCAACATCAAGGACTCCTCGGTCCTCTCGGTTATTGGCGTGTTTGACCTGGCGTTTGCCGCCTCGACCATCGCTGGCATCTACTACAAGCAGCTGAACGCCTATCTCGTCATTGCTGTCTTCTACCTCATCATGACGGCAACGGCGTCGTGGCTTCTGGGCAAGCTGGCCAAGCGGCTCGACGCAAAGACCGAGCCCGTGTTGGGCGTTTCCAACCAGATGACGGCAGGAGGCGAGAAGTAGCATGACAGACGAGAAGAACGCAATCGCCGGCTCCGCTGCGGGCGCAGCCAACCCCGAGGAGGCCGTGGTCCGCGTCGAGGGGCTGCAGAAGTCCTTTGGCAGCAACGTGGTCCTGCGCGGCATTGACCTCACCGTGATGCCTGGCCAGGTGGTGACTATCATCGGCGCCTCCGGATCCGGCAAGTCGACGCTTCTGCGCTGCATCAACCTGCTCGAGACGCCGGATGCCGGCCACGTGTGGTTCCACGGCAAGGACCTTGCCGCCGAGCACGTGGACATCAATGCCCTGCGCGAGAAGATTGGCATGGTCTTCCAGGGCTTCAACCTGTTCAACAACATGAACGTGCTGGACAACTGCACGCTTGCGCCGGTGACGCTCAAGAAGATGACCAAGGGGCAGGCCGAGAAGGTTGCGCTGGCCAACCTCGACTCCGTGGGCCTTGCGGACTTTGCCGGAGCCGACGTCAACACGCTCTCTGGCGGTCAGAAGCAGCGCGTGGCCATTGCCCGTGCACTTTGCATGAAGCCCGACCTCATGCTCTTCGACGAGCCCACCTCTGCCCTCGACCCCGAGATTTCCGGCGAGGTCCTGGAGGTCATGCGCCGCCTGGCATCCCAGGGCATGACCATGGTCGTGGTGACGCACGAGATGGCGTTCGCGCGCAGCGTCTCCGACGAGGTCGTGTTCATGGACAAGGGCGTCATCGCCGAGAAGGGCAGCCCCGAGAAGATGTTCACCAATCCCGAGAAGCCCCGCACCCGCGAGTTCCTCGCGCGGTACCTGTAGGGCCTCGTCGCCGCTGCCCTGCTATTTCTGTCCGCTTCCGAAATCTACCCTCCGGCGTCAACCGGCACCGGAGGGTAGATTTTTGCAGCAACAACGTACAAAGTCGCTGCTCAGGCGTCATTTTGGCGCCGGAGGGCACGTTGTCGCAGAGACTGCGTACGGAAACGTCGCTGCGGCGTCATTTGGGCGCCGGAGGGCACGTTATCGCGGCAATCACGTACAACAGGGGCTCTCGGGCGCCATATTCTCGCCGAAGACGCGCTTTTCTCCTTCTCGCCCTGCGAGGAGCGCTGTTCCGGGGTCGCTGGTTACCGTGCCATCCGTCCATGCGATGCGCTACCCTTAGGTCTCATACGGGCGGGCCTCTCGTCCCAGACGGCAAGATCCCGGCCCGCATCAGCGAAGTCCCCCCGGAAGACCCTGGAGGAAAGATGCAGGACGGATTCGTGAAGGTCGCGGCAAGGACGCCCGAGGTCCGCGTTGCGGACGTGGAGTACAACATGGCCTCCTGCCTGCGGCAGATTGATGCGGCCATCGAGGAGGGCGCGCGCATCATCGTGCTGCCGGAGCTCTGTGTGACGGCGTATACCTGCGAGGACCTCTTCTGGCAGGATGCGCTTCTTGACGCTGCCGAGAAGGCCGTGGGCATCATCGCCCAGCGGACCTCCCACATCGATGCGCTGGTGCTTCTCGGCGCGCCGGTCCGCGTCAACGCCAAGCTCTACAACTGCGCAATTGCCCTTTCCCACGGGTGCGTGCTGGGCATCGTTCCCAAGCGTGCCATTCCCACCTACAACGAGTTCTACGAGTCTCGTCACTTTTCGGTGGGGCCCAAGGATTGCGTGCCCGTGAACTTTGCCGGCTTCTCGGGCGTGCCCTTTGGCACCCGTCAGCTCTTTGCCTGCAACGAGCTGCCGCAGCTGGTGGTGGCTGCCGAGATTTGCGAGGACCTGTGGATCCCAAACCCACCCTCGACCGATCACGCGCTGGCGGGGGCCACGCTTATCTGCAACCTCTCGGCCTCTAACGCCATCGTGGGCAAGGCCGACTACCGCCGCAGCCTCGTCACGGGGCAGTCGGCGCGTCTCATCTGCGGATACGTATATGCATCGGCAGGCGCGGGCGAATCCACGCAGGATCTGGTCTTTGGCGGTCACGACATGATTGCCGAGAACGGCCGCATGCTCGCGGAGGCCGAGCCCTTTGGGAGCGGTGCCGCAACAAGCGAGGTGGACGTTGCCTTTCTCTGCGAGGAGCGCCGTCGCATGTCCACCTTTGCCACGGCACCGGCACCGGAAGCTAAGGGCTATACGGTCACGCGCTTCTCGCTTACGCCAAGTCTCACAACGCTCACGCGCTTTGTCGACCCGCACCCGTTTGTGCCCTCAGACGCAGAGCGCCGTGCCGAGAGGTGCGAGGACGTTCTCAGCATCCAGGCTCGCGGCCTGGCCAAACGACTTGCACACACGCACTCGAGCCACGTGGTTATCGGTGTCTCCGGCGGGCTTGATTCCACGCTGGCGCTCCTGGTGTGCGCCCGCGCGTTTGACCTGCTTGACCTGGACCGCATTGGCATCATTGCTGTGACTATGCCCGGGTTTGGCACCACCGGGCGTACACACGGCAACGCTACGACGCTTGCCGACGCCCTCGGTTGCGACCTGCGCGAGGTCAACATCTCCGACGCCGTGCGCCAGCACTTCTCAGATATTGGCCATGACGAGTCCGTCCACGACGTCACGTACGAGAACAGCCAGGCGCGAGAGCGCACGCAGGTGCTCATGGATATTGCCAACCAGGAGGGCGGCCTGGTGGTTGGCACCGGCGACCTCTCCGAGCTGGCACTTGGCTGGGCCACCTACAACGGCGACCACATGTCGATGTACGCCGTCAACGCGAGCGTACCCAAGACCCTCGTGCGTCACCTTGTGCGCTACGTGGCCGATACCTGCGGAAACGACGAGGAAGCTCAGGTCCTCTACGACGTCCTGGACACACCCGTCTCGCCGGAGCTTTTGCCCGCTGAGAAGGACGGCACCATTGCCCAGCGCACCGAAGACCTTGTTGGCCCCTACGAGCTGCACGACTTCTTCCTGTACGAGGTCCTGCGCCGCGGGACGCCGCCCCGCAAGGCGTACCGTCTGGCGCGCTACGCGCTTGGCGACACCTACGACGACGCGACGATCCTCAAGTGGGAGAAGACCTTCTACCGGCGCTACTTTGCCCAGCAGTTCAAGCGCAGCTGTCTGCCGGACGGGCCAAAGGTTGGCTCGGCGGCCGTCTCGCCCAGGGGAGACCTGCGCATGCCGTCGGATGCCTGTGCCACGCTCTGGCTGCGCGAACTGGAGGAGCTGTAAAAGCAAGGGGCCCGCAGCGTGCGGGCCCCTTGCTTGTGCGGTTGGGTTTGACGCATCACCTGATGCGGGCGGCTACTCGAACTCAATCTCGCCGGTCTTTGCGTCCAAGGACTTCACGATGGCAAGAGACTGCACGTCAAAGCCCTTCTCGCGCAGGCGCTTGCCGCCGGGCTGGAAGCCCTTCTCGACAGCGATGCCAATGCCTTCGACAATGGCTCCGGCCTGCTCGCAGATCTCGATGAGGCCGTCGAGTGCGCACCCGTTGGCCAGGAAGTCGTCGATGATGAGGACATGCTCGCCCTTGTTGAGGAAGCGCTTGGCAACAATGACCGTGTTGTCGTTGCCGTGGGTGTAACTGTGCACGCGGGCAACGTACTGCTCGCCATCAAGGTTGATGGACTGCGACTTGCGCGCGAAGACCACAGGGGTGTTGTTGAAGCGCGTGGCTGCGACGCAGGCAATGCCAATGCCCGAGGCCTCGATGGTCAGAATCTTGTCGACAGGCCGACCGGCAAAGCGCCGCGCCCACTCGTCACCCATGTCCGCGTACAGCGCGACATCGCACTGGTGATTGAGAAAGCTGTCCACCTTGAGCACATTACCCTCGCGGACGATGCCCTCCTGCTTGATCCTCTCCTCGAGCTCCCGCATGCAATCCCCGTTTCCTCGGCGTCTGACATGCATCCCATTGTACGCATTGCGAGCAAGCTTAATGCCGCGAGCTGCGGTGATTTGTCGTAGGCGTGAGACGGTGCGGATTGACGGGGGTTGAGCCTCCAGCGAGGGCGCGGCACCGGAGAGTGCGTTGCTGCAGGGGAAGTTCGCGGAAGGCCACCCGCGCACCAGCCGAGAAAGGCGTCAATATCAAGTCCCTAGTCCCTCACCAGTTAGAAAGTCTAGGTCTCATTCGTAAGATTTTTCTCATCTCGACGGTATAACCCCAATCGGATGGGTACATAGTTGAGCGTTGGATTGGATGGCGCGGCCACGCGCCCGCCGTCACAGGTTCAAGCGCCGTACGGCGCCCTAAAAGGAGGTTCTTGGTTATGACTCTTAAGCCGCTGGGAGACCGCGTCCTCGTCAAGCCCGCACCCAAGGAGGAGAAGACCTCTTCTGGTCTGTACATCTCCTCGGGCGCCCAGGAGAAGCCGCAGCGCGGCAAGGTCGTCGCTGTGGGCGAGGGCAAGCGCGATCAGGACGGCAACCGCATCCCCGTTGACGTCAAGGCCGGCGACGAGGTGTTCTACGGCAAGTTCGGTGGCAACGAGGTCAAGGTCGACGGCGAGGACTTCCTGCTCCTCCGCGCGGACGACATCTACGCCATCATTGAGGAGTAGCTCGCGCGAGCTGCTCGCTAGTTGGTAAACAACCCATCAAGGGTTTCTCTGGAAGAGAAAGCACAACATGGCTAAGGACATTGTTTTTGGCACCGACGCCCGCGCCAAGCTGGCCAAGGGTGTGAACACCCTCGCTGATGCCGTCACCACCACGCTCGGCCCCAAGGGTCGCTACGTTGCCCTGCAGCGCTCCTATGGCGCCCCCACCATTACCAACGACGGCGTGTCCGTCGCTAAGGAGATCGAGCTCAAGGACCCCATCGAGAACATGGGCGCTCAGCTGGTGAAGGAGGTCGCCACCAAGACCAACGACACCGTGGGTGACGGCACCACCACCGCCACGCTGCTTGCGCAGGTCATTGTCAACGAGGGTCTCCGCAACGTCGCCGCTGGCGCCAACCCCATCGCCATCCGTCGCGGTATCGACAAGGCCGTCGACGCCGTCGTGGCAGAGATGAAGAACTCCGCAATGGAGATTTCGACCAAGCAGCAGATTGCCTCTGTGGGCACCATCTCTGCTGGCGACCCCGAGATTGGCGAGAAGATCTCTGACGCCATGGAGGTTGTGGGCAAGGACGGCGTCATCACCGTCGACGAGTCCCAGACCTTTGGCATCGACATCGACACCGTCGAGGGCATGCAGTTCGACAAGGGCTACATCTCCCCGTACTTCGCCATCAACAACGACACCATGACGGCGGAGCTGGACAACCCCTACATCCTGATGACCGATCAGAAGATTTCCAACATTCAGGACATCCTGCCCATCCTCGAGGCCGTCTCCAAGCAGGGCGCGCCGCTGCTCATCATTGCCGAGGACGTGGACGGCGAGGCTCTGGCTACGCTGATTCTCAACAAGCTGCGCGGCACGCTGAACATCGCCGCCGTGAAGGCCCCTGGCTACGGCGACCGTCGTAAGCGCATGCTCGAGGACATCGCCATCCTCACCGGTGGCCAGGTTGCCATGAAGGAGCTTGGCGTCCAGCTCACCGACGTCACCGCCGAGATGCTCGGCCGCGCCAAGTCCGTCAAGATCACCAAGGACAACACCACCATCGTTGGCGGCGCCGGCTCCAAGGACGCCATCGAGGAGCGCGTCTCCCAGATCAAGAACGAGATTGAGAACACCACCTCCGACTTCGACAAGGAGAAGCTCCAGGAGCGTCTGGCAAAGCTCTCCGGCGGTGTCGCGGTCATCAAGGTTGGCGCTGCTACCGAGGTCGAGCTCAAGGAGATCAAGCACCGCATCGAGGACGCCCTGCAGGCCACCCGTGCGGCCGTCGAGGAGGGCATTGTTGCCGGCGGCGGCGTGGCGTTCCTGGCTGCTGCTCCTGCCCTCGACTCCGTCGAGACCTCTGATCCTGACGAGAAGATCGGTGTCGACATCATCCGTAAGGCGCTCGAGGCCCCTGTGAAGACCATCGCGAGCAACGCTGGCTACGAGGGCTCCGTTGTGGTCGAGAAGATCAAGGGCCTGCCCAAGGGCCAGGGTCTCGACTCTGCGACTGGCAACTACGGCGACATGATCGAGATGGGCGTCCTCGACCCCGTCAAGGTCACCCGCACCACGCTTCAGAACGCCGCTTCCGTGGCGTCCCTCATCCTCATCACCGAGGCCACTGTCTCCGATGAGCCTAAGGACACCACCATCGAGGAGGCCATCTCCAAGGCAGCCGCTGCTGGCGGCCAGGGTGGCGGCATGTACTAAGGGCTAGGCAGCCCCGGTACTGCTCCTCGGTCACGCGACTCGACCGAGCGAACTTCAGAGCCCCGAGTGCCATGTGGCACCCGGGGCCCTTTTTCGTGGCAGGCCGTCTGCCTTGGCTGTGGGGCTGAAATTAGACGTTTTGGTCCCCCTGAACAGCTAAAACTGTCGATTTTCTTCCCCACAGATCACGCAGCGTCCTTGCGGCTCCTGCAGGATTCCTGCCAAACGCAAGGAGAGACCCCCAGGCCCCTTCCTTGTGCGCTTCTCGCCTGTGGGTGGGCTTCTCCCCGACGGACGGTACAATGTAACGGTTGCGTGTGCAGGCACACGTACCGCGGGGGAGCTGCGTGCGGTCACCCCGCCGAGAAGAGGGGAGAGGCGATGCCACAGAAGCGTGACATTCTCGACGACATCATCGACATCCAGGATAACTGGCAGGCAGTTCAGAACCCGTTTGCGGGCATCGCGGACTCGCTTGCCCAGGACCCAAGCCAGCGCAAGGTCTTCGACCCGGCGGATTACAAGGAGAAGCCCTGGTGCAATTCCGGCCGCTGCCTGCGCACTGCTGCGGAGCGGGATGACGTGTGCTCCGTCTGCCTGGATGTGTGCCCCACCAACTCGATCGACATCCACAACAAGTCTGTGACAATCACGGACTCCTGCCGCAAGTGCGGCCTCTGCCAGGCCGCGTGTCCCACCGAGGTCTTCAACACGCGTCGCCACATGGCCAAACAGCTCTACGACAACATCGCCCGCGCGGCCTCAGCGTACGAGCAGTGCTACGTCACGTGCACCCGTGCCCTGAAGCGCCTCCCCAAGCCCAACGAGATTCTCCTCCCGTGCGTGGGCATGGTCTCGCGCGATCTGTGGTTCTCTATCCTCGTTGACTACACCAACGTGTCTGTCTACCTGCCGCTTGGCATCTGCGACCGCTGCCGCACCACCACGGGCGAGGACTTCTACACCGAGGCCATCGGAACGGCGGAGGAGTGGGCCAAGTCCGCGGTGGGCCTTGAGGTCGACAAGGACAACCTTACGCACGAGTTCACGCGCGAGTACCGCCGCAGCCAGTTTGTGAGCTCCGCCATCCATGCAACCGAGAACCTCGTGACGCGCTCGAGCCCCAAGCTCGCCGGTGCCCAGGCGGTTGCCAAGAAGATAACCGATCACGCCAACCGCCTGAACGAGCTGCAGCGTCAGCTCGAGAATGCGGTGGGGGCAAAGACCAACCAGAACCGTCAGCGCATTCTCACGCAGAACCGAAAGCTCATGATGGGCGGACTCCAGCACGACCAGGAGCTGGCAGCGGACATCACCCTTGACGTTCCCGTGGTTGACCCAGAGCTCTGCACGTCCTGTGGCGACTGCGCCAAGGCGTGCGTGACGCATGCCCTCGACCTCGACGATAACGGCCACGTGCACACCATGGCCGCGTACTGCGTGAACTGCGCCGCCTGCGTGAAGGCATGCCCCGAGGGCGCGCTATCCATGCGGCCGCAGGACGCAAGCGAGCTGGTCGTTCCTGACAAGAACGCCGAGGAGATCGCGCGTCAGAAGGCAAAGGCCAAGGCGGAGGCCCAGCGACTCATGGAGCAGGGCAAGAAGCAGCTCCCCAAGGCGGCTGACACCCTTGAGAAGCTGGACGATAGCAAGAAGTAGCAAGAGGCCACTGGCAAGAGGCCAAGGCCAAGAAGGAGAGACACCGTGTCACTTTCCATCGGCATCGTGGGACTTCCCAACGTGGGCAAGTCGACCCTGTTCACCGCGCTTACCCGCAAGGGCGGGCTTGCGGCAAACTACCCCTTTGCCACCATCGATCCAAACGTGGGCGTGGTAGACGTCCCCGACGAGCGCCTCAACAAACTCGCCGAGATGGTGCACCCTGCAAAGATCGTGCCCGCTACGGTCGAGTTTGTTGACATCGCGGGCCTGGTGAAGGGCGCCAACGAGGGTGAGGGCCTGGGCAACCAGTTCCTAGCGAACATCCGCAACTGCGATGCCATCTGCGAGGTTGTCCGCTTCTTCAAGGATCCCAACGTCATGCGCGAGACGGGCCGTACCGGCGCGTTTGTCGACCCGGCGGCAGACGTTGACACCATCCAGACCGAGCTTGTCCTTGCGGACCTGGGCTCGCTCGAGCGCTCCATCCCCAAGCTTGAGAAGGAGTCCAAGCGCGACAAGGAGATGGCGCCTCGCCTCGAGGTGGCCAAGCGCCTGCAGGCGTGGCTCAACGAGGGGCACCGCGCGGCGGAGATGGACATGACCGACGACGAGCGCGCTGCTGCTCATGACCTCTTCCTGCTCACCATGAAGCCCATTCTCTACGTGGCCAACTGCGACGAGGACCAGCTGGGCGAGAAGCCCCAGATCAACGGCCAGGACGCCATTCCCATCTGCGCCGAGGTTGAGGCGGAGCTGGCAGACCTCGACCCGGATGAGGCCGCCGAGTATCTGGCGTCCATGGGCCTCGAGCGCTCTGGCCTCGAGACGCTGGCCCGTGCGGCGTACCACCTGCTGGGTCTCCAGAGCTTCTTCACCGCGGGTCCCAAGGAGGTTCGCGCCTGGACGGTGCGTATTGGCGCCAAGGCCCCGGAGGCGGCTGGCGTCATTCACTCCGATTTCGAGAAGGGCTTCATCAAGGCCGAGACGATCAGCTACGAGGACTACGTCAAGTTGGGCGGTGAGTCCGGTGCGCGCGACGCCGGCCGCCTGCGCATGGAGGGCAAGGACTACGTGGTCCAGGACGGCGACGTGATGGTCTTCCGCTTCAACGTGTAGCCCTGCTCGACGGCACTGCCCGCCGAGCAGCCGCGTTCCCTCGCCTCCCGCCCTTCTCGCCCCCTTCTCGTTCGTTAGCGGTTTCTGAGAAACGGACCCAACGTTTCCGCAGTTGACGGGAACTTGATTTCTCAGATTCCGATAAAGAACGAAGGAGCAAGGCTCTGGACGAGAGGGACGAGGGCGATGGTGGCGATGGGTCTACTGGCTCTTGTAGTCGGTGCCGAGAATAACCACCACGTCGTAGTTGTCGGAGTAGGTCCCGGGGTTCTCTGTGGGGGTCACGGAGAGTCCGAGCTTCTCGGCAACGCCCTTTGCCTCGCCCAGCGCAGAAGTGGTCTGGCTGGTGTTGTACACGATGGTCGTGGTTGTGTGGCTCGTTGAGTCCGCATTGCCTGCGATGGCGGAGTAGCCGGCCTGCGTGAGCACGTTGGTTGCGCTCGAGGCAAGACCCTGCGTGGTGGTGCCATTGAGTACCAGTACCGTTCCCGAGTAGACGGGATCGGAGCTGGTGCTTGTGGTGTCCGAGGAGCTCGAGCTGTCCGTGCTTGTGCTCACCGAGCCGGCGACGCCAGCGGTGAAGTCCTGCGAGGAGTCCGAGTAGGGCGTCTCGCCTGCGTCAGTGCGCTCCATCATGGTCTTCCAGGCGTCCTCGTCCACGACCTCGTACCAGAGGTTGTTGATGTACTGCGACGTGGTGGGCACCGAGCCAGAGTAGATGTCGTTCTCGGTGTCGAGGTCTTTGAACTGGTTGGCAAGGGAGAGGATTTCTGTTGCCGAGAGGTCCGTGGTTACGCTATCTGCCAGCTGGGAGATGAGATTGGGCCACGAGGTGGGGTCGCTCTCGAGGACCTTGCGGATGATGGCCGCGATGACCATGCGTTGGTTGGCAGAGCGGTAGTAGTCACCGCCACCGTAGGCATCGTAGGCGTGACGGCTGCGGCAAAGGCCAAGGGCCTGCTCGCCGTTGAGGGTCTGGGTTCCGGCAGGCAGGTCGATGTCGGAGTACTCCATGTCCGAAACGGCAACGGGAAGCGTGACCTCCACGCCACCTAGCGTGTCGACGATGGAGGTGAACTGCTCGAAGTTGAGTTCGGCGTAGTGCGAGATATTCACGCCAGCAAGCTTTGAGACCTGTTCGACCATGTAGGAGGCGCCGCCAAACGAGTATGCAGCGTTAATCTTCTGCGTTCCGTGCTCACCCATATCGACCATGGTGTCTCGGGGAATCGAGATGAGCGTGACCTTCTTGTTGGGCGGGTCAACGCGCACGAGGATGATGGAGTCCGTGCGGAAGTTCGACTGGTCTGCTCCCCACTCCTCCGTGCGTTCCTCATCCTGATCAACGCCAAGGAGCAGCATGTAGAAAGGGTCGTCCGTCTTGGTGGGGGCAACAAGCTGGTTGAGGAGGCTCGAGTCGATGCCCTTGGAGAGCTTGCTGTTGATGTTGTTGATATACCAAGCAAAGGCTGCACCCGCCGCGGCAAGAACGGCGACAAGCGAAATCACCACGACCTTGAGCACGCGGTGGCTGCGCTTTGCTTGCCTGCGCTTGGAGACGTAGTAGCCAACGCCGTCCGCGCGGGACGCAGCGTGGTCCATCTCGTCCAGTTCGCCGCCGCGCAAGTGGGCGGCATGGGTGTCATTTGTGGTGTGGCTGGCATGGGAGTAGGAGCTCGCATCGACATGACGGCCCTGTACAAGCGGCGTGCTGTGGAGCTGGCGTGCGTCAGAACCGGCGCTGCTGCGGCCGCTGCCTGCGCCGTAGTGCTCTGCGGAGAGGCGGTCCTGCTCCTCGGACGACATGCGACGGTGGTGCCTTCTTCTCTCGGCCAAGGGGCCCCCTAACCGTGTCCTGGCGGACGTTGTGCGGTTCTTGCTCGATGCTGGCGCTACTCAAGGGCACCGCCATAACTGGCCCATCATACGTGACGAGCGTGAACGCCCCATGAAGAGGGGAGAAAAAGCCGACGTACATACGGTGTCCTCAATCCTTGGGGGTCCTTGAGGCGGCCAATCGGTAGTATGCTCTAAGACGTATACGCATTTTGTCCGGGAGCATCCGGGGATGGGAGACGCGCATGTCCGAGGCAAGGCCCAAGCAGTTTGTGGCTGTCTTCGACTTTGGGGCCCAGTACGGGCAACTCATTGCTCGCAGAGTTCGTGACCTGCACGTTTACTCGGAGATTGTCCCGTGCGACATCTCCGCGGACGAGCTTGCGGCAATGGCACCCTCTGCCATCATCCTCTCCGGCGGTCCCGCTTCGGTCTACGCCGAGGGCGCACCAGACATGGATGCACGCGTCTTTGAGCTGGGCATCCCCATCTTGGGCTTCTGCTATGGCGAGCAGATCATGGCCGTCAAGCTTGGTGGCGAGGTCGCACACACCGACAAGGGCGAGTATGGCCCGGCAACGCTCACGCGCCTTGGCTCGTCGGTCCTTCTCGACGGCACGCCCGAGGGTGGCCAGACGGTGTGGATGAGCCACCGCGACTCCGTGAGCCGCGCGCCCGAGGGCTTCATGGTCACCGGCCGTACGGACACCTGCCCCGTGGCCGTTATGGAGTGCCCGCGCCGTCGCCTCTTCGCCACGCAGTTCCACCCTGAAGTGCGCCACACCGAGTATGGCACGCGCATGCTCGAGAACTTCCTGTTCGGCGTGTGCCACCTCGAGAAGAACTGGACCATGGAGGGCATCATCGACCAGAAGGTCGAGGAGATCCGCCAGCAGGTTGGGTCGCGTAAGGTGATTCTCGCCCTCTCTGGCGGAGTTGACTCCTCCGTGGTGGCGGCCTTGGTGCACCGTGCCATCGGAGACCAGCTCACTTGCGTGTTTGTGAACCACGGCATGCTTCGCAAGGGCGAGCCCGAGATGGTCGAGGAGGTTTTCCGCGAGCAGTTCCACATGCCGCTCGTGCACGTGCACGCCGAGGAGCGCTATGCCAAGATGCTCGCCGGCGTGACAGACCCCGAGAAGAAGCGCCGTCTCATTGGCACCGAGTTCTGGAAGGTCTTCTTCGACGAGGCCCAGAAGATCGGCGACGTGGAGATGCTTGCACAGGGCACCATCTACCCGGACATCATCGAGTCCGGCGCACGCAAGACCGGCGGCAAGGCGGCAACCATCAAGAGCCACCACAACCTGATTCCGTTCCCCGAGGGCGTGCACTTTGACCTTATCGAGCCCCTCGACCACTTCTTCAAGGACGAGGTCCGCGAGCTGGGCATTGCGCTGGGGCTGCCGGCCAAGATGGTGTGGCGCCAGCCGTTCCCCGGCCCCGGCCTTGCGATCCGCATCATCGGCGAGGTGACGCCCGAAAAGCTCGCCATCCTCAAGGACGCTGACGCCATCGTGCGAGAGGAGCTTGACGCCTACAACCAGCGCCTCTTCGAGGAGACGGGCGACCGCAACTCCGAGCACGCCTGCTGGCAGTACTTTGCCGTGCTGCCCGACATCAGGAGCGTTGGCGTGATGGGTGACGAGCGCACGTACCGTCGCCCCATCATCGTGCGTGCCGTGGAGTCCACAGATGCCATGACCGCCGACTGGGCAAAGCTTCCCTACGACGTGATCGGCCGCATCTCCAGCCGCATCGTGGACGAGGTCGATGGTGTGAACCGCGTGGTGTATGACGTCACGCCTAAACCGCCAGCCACGATCGAGTGGGAATAACGATAAACCCAATTTAAGAAACCAATTATCCAAAATATAAAAATATTGGTGCCTTAAACGCCAAATTTCACCTCCTGGCATAGAATACAGCCAGGAGGTGCTCTACCATGAGGCTGTTTCGCAGAGAGCAATACCTGAAGAAGATTCGCCCATTCTACGATGATGATCTGATAAAGGTCATCACGGGAATACGCAGATGCGGAAAATCGTGCCTCATGGCGACCATCGTCGAAGAGCTCAAGGAACGAGGGGTCCCAGAGAAAGACATCGTTTACCTCGATCTCGACAAGCGCGGCAACCGTTCCATCAAGACACCCGACCAACTAGAGGCCGCAATCGAATCGCGGCTTGTCGACGATGACTTCAAATACCTCTTCATAGACGAGGTCCAGAACGTCCGCGGCTACGAAGAGGTCGTGAATGCCTTCAATACCGATGGCGGCTTCTCAATCTTCATAACGGGCTCAAACTCCTATCTCCTCTCCGGAGAGCTCATGACCAAGCTCACCGGGCGCTACGTCGAATTCGAGATGTTCACCTTGTCGTTCAGCGAATTCCTTGCCATGAAGAAGTTCCTGGGAGTCGAGAGGAAGGACGACAGGGCTGAATTCGAGGAATATCTTCGCTACGGCGGCTTTCCCCGCTCCCTTGAATATGATGACGTCGAGGCGAAGGCCCATTACGTTGAAGACGTCGTGAAGCAAATCATTAAGAAGGACATCCGGTCTCGAAACAAGATACGAAACATCGAAGCCTTCGAGCGCGTCATGACCTACGTCATCAACAACTACGGCGCTCCGACAAGCCTTACCAATCTGGTCGACCACCTGAGAAACGTTGAGAAGATCGCCGTCGAGAGAAGGACCGTGTCTGCGTACATCCAGATGCTCGTCGACGCAAAGATCCTCTACAGATGCCAGCGCTTTGACCTGAAATCGAGGAAGTCTCTCAGGGGAGAGGAGAAGTACTACCTCGCCGACCCCGGGATCTACTTTGCCCGGAACGTCGATGTACGGCTGAACTTCGGCCCCTCCCTGGAGAACGCGCTCTATGTCTACCTGAGGTCCCGGGGGTACAGGCTCTCAGTCGGGCGAATCGGCAAGTTGGAATGCGACTTCATCGCCAGGAAGCACGACCTCTACGCCTACATACAGGTATCCATGACGATTTCTGACCGCGACGTGGAGGAGCGTGAGTACAGGCCGTTCAGTCACATCAGAGACGGGTATCCACGCTACCTTTTCACGCTGGACCCGCTCCTGCAGCGGCGCGAGGGCGTCAGGCACCTCAACATGATCGACTTCATGAAAGGCGACGAGGACCTACATTGGTAGGTGGTATAGAGGCTCAGCTACCAAGTAGCTTGGATACGTGCGGAACCCCTGCCTCGAAAAGCTCCGCACTACTCGACAACGTACCCCGAGGCCTCGAGAGGGGCGCCTGCGGGTCGAGCATGATTGAGGGCGGAGGCAAGCGTATCGGCGCAGAGCGTGGCGGGAGCTAGTGTTTGAATGCAACAACCTTGCAGCCCGCGCAATGCCAAGCTTCCACGCTAGTTCGGCATCCTAGTTTCGGTTCGGTGATTTGCACGAAGCCCTCGGCATTCCGCGCGTTCTCGAAAACGCCGGGAACCCGACTTGCGAACCCGAAAGCGCCGTCTTTGCTGGCAAACAACCAACCTTGTTCCATACTCGCGCCGCATTCAGGGCAGTTCATGGTTGCTCCTCTCCATGCATTTTGTTATCGGTCGGGCTTACAGCGCAATAACTCTCGCGATTTCCACGACCATGACCTTCACGGCAACGCCTGATGCCATAAACCAAAAGCAGAGTTCTTTAGCCTGTTGCGAGTTCGCGATGAGCATGGCGATTGCAGACGCGATTATGACAAGGGCACCAATGCACCCTACAACGGTTGGGATACTGACCAACGGGAACAACCCAGCCGCGCAACTCCCATCGATGGAGGACTGAATGGTCTTGTCCAACCCGTCGCGAGCCGCCGCGAAACAGCAAACGACAAGGCCGAACGCAAGGAGCAGCAGCCCCCGCATTCCCCAGTGCTGGACACTGCCGCGGTTGACAATCGTGTAGCCGATGAAGACGACAAGACCAAGAATCATGATCGTTGTGGCTATGGTGGTCGTATCGCCGAAGTAAAGCTTTGTCATTGGGAACCCTCCTTACCCGCTGTTCAACGAGCCTTTCCTGCTTCTATCTGGTCAATGAATCGGCTTACATGATCGTCCAGCAGCTCCATTGCGTGCGCTTTGTCCATTCCCCCGTCGGACAAGCCGTATAACAGGAACATCGGCCCATAGAACTCCAGTGCAAGCTGCCAAGCCGCGTCTTCAGAGCCTGTAATCTCACCGAACACCGACGCCATGTATTCAACGGGGCCGCCTGCCAAATACTTTTGGTACAGCTCGGCCATGCCCGAATCCCGATACTGCTCCAACGTCAGCATCTTGCGAAAACGGGAGGGGAATTCCTCCTCCGTCCAATGCAGGAACTGCGCCTTGCTGTATGCGCGGATCTTCTCGGCGGGAATCTCCTTATAGGCAGCAGTGCCGCCCAGCTCATTTCCCGGCATGGAGAACCGCTGCGACCGCTCAGTGTCCAGCTCATCCATCCGCGCGACGATGTGATCCAAGATTTCTTGTTTGCTGGCGAAATGCTTATAAAGAGCGGGCTTCGAGATTCCAACCTGCTTCGCGATATCGCTCAAAGACGCGCCCAGATACCCTTTTTCGGAGAACAACCGCAGTGCTGCTTCTGTGATCCGATCCTTCGTGCTCGGTTCCATATCAGTCCTCTCTATACTAGGTGACCGAACGGTAACCTAGTATAGTTACCGTTCGGTCACCTGTCAAGAAAGCATGCAAGATGCCGGAGAGGCGGGCAATCTCATCGAGAGCGTGGGCGCCACTTCGATCTAAGCATCAAATGAGCACCAACGGAGACGCCCCTTAAGGACTGCCCCGCGAAAGTCTCGCCAACTTGAACCGCCATAATCACAGCATGGTAAGCATGCATCAACGAAGCAAAGACGATCGAACTCACTCAGGCCGAGGACATGGCTTACTTACGCGCAGACCTTTGCCTGTACTCGCCCGAAAGTTACATGCTCGACGCGATGCGCGAAGGCTTAGAGAGCATGCCGCCAGAGCTTCGCAGCAAGCTCCTCGACACGCTTTGCAGGCCGAGCGTCGAGAGTCCGCAATGGTGACGGGATGTCCTCGTGGCTGACGGAGACCCGCTCTACCGCGAGCTGGAGCCGCTGAGCTAGCCCAAACCCACACGGCAAGGAGGAAGGCCGCCTATCACGTTGATAGGCGGCCTTCCTCATACCTGCAGGAACTGTAGTCCCGCGGACTTCCGGCTCCAGCAGATAGCGGACTTTATCTGCGGGATAGAGTTGGCCGTGATCAAGTATGAAGCTAACGGGGCTGGTGGAACTGAGAGGCTATGAGGGCTCCGGCATGGATGGCTCCGAGAGGCACCTGAAGAGGGTCTGCAAGGGCACCACGGTTGAGAAGGGCCTCTCAATCACGGGAAACGGGGCGACGCAGTCGCGGGACGAGGTTGCCTCTTGGACGAAGAAGTTCGCGTAAAGGTCTTCGCGGGCTGCTGCCCAGGCGATTCGATTGCGAGGCTTGCGGCGCTCTGTGGCGAGGAGGCCACTATGGAAGATGAGGTGTCCTTAGTGGCCACGCTTCATGGTACGTTCTGTGGAAGCAAGCGGTAGGCAACGACGGCCGCGACACGTCCCATGCCAGCGTTAACCCAGGAATTCGTTGACCTCGCCGGCAAACTCATTTGGATACTGGAAGAGCGACCCGTGGCCGGCATGAGGGTAGAGCACCAGTCGGCTGCCGTCGATCTTCTCGTGCATCGCATTCGAGTTGGGCGTGGGGACCATCGCGTCGTTGTCACCGTTTGCGATGAGCGTGGGAACGCGAACGAACGACAGGTCGTCTTCCGCCGCTTTGCCCCAACGCTTGATTGCGCCGAGCTGGGCGAGAAAGGCAGGCACCGTTACAGGCGCGTCCTGGTTGGACAATGCCCTGGAATAGAGCCGCGCGAACGTGGCGTTTGCCGCGGCTTCCCCGGTCGCGTCGTCCGTGAAGAAGATGTAGCGCTTCATGTCCTTGCGCCTGACAACTGCGTGGAGCATGTGGCGAAACGTGACGGACGTTACGCGATCGACCCCCATGCCGCCACGAGGTGCCGTGCCAACAAGGATGAGCCTGCGGACCGTCCGGCGGCAAGCTCACGGTATGCAATGCGCCTGCCGCCTACGTCCACGTACGAATTGCCCGTAGTAAGGTACGCCAACTACGCCTCCTCGATGCGCAGCAGCGTCTTGCCCTGCGAGTGGCCGGACCTCACGCGCTCGAGGGCGTCATTCACCTGATCAAGGCCGTACGTGCCGTCGATCGACACCGCAAGCGGCTTCTCGGCGGGGAAGAGCTCCGCGACGCGCGCGAGCTGCGTGCCATCCTCGTGCACAAAGATGAAGTCGTACGTCTGCTGCTTGCGCGCTGCCATCTTGTCGAGCTTGCGACCCGCAAGGTCAAACAGCGCCCGCTTGAGCGTAGGCAGCCCCTCTCGCTTGGCAAAGCGCCCGTTGGGCACGCCGCGTAGCGACACCAGGTGTCCGCCCGGCTTGAGCACGGCAAACTCGTCCGGCAGCTCGCGCTCGCCCAGGGTGTCAAGCACGCAGTCCACGTCGTGCAGCTCATCGACGTAGCGCTGGGTCTTGTAGTCGAGAAAAACTCTGGCTCCCAGGTTGCGGATGCGCTCCTCGTTCCGGGCACTGCCGTTGGTTACCACGATGAGGCCCATGCGCGCCGCAATGGGGATTGCCATGGCGCCAAGGCTGCCCGTACCCCCGGAGATGAACAGTGTCTGACCAGGCTGTGCCTCCATGATGTCCAGCGCCTGCAGAGCGGTGAGCGCGGTCAGTGGCACGCAGGCGGCCTCTTCCATGGAGAGGTAGCTGGGGACGAGCGCAAGCGCTCCCTCATCTATTGCGGCATACTCTGCGAATGCCCCAATCTTCGCGAGCGGCATGCGTCCGTACACGCGGTCGCCGGGCTTGAACTTGACGGCGGCGGTACCCACTTGTACTACGGTGCCCGAGAACTCGTTTCCCATCACGAGCGGCGTGCGGTAGGGGACGATGAGACGAACGTCCCCACGGATTATCATGTTGTCCAGCGGGTTTACGGCAGCGGTGTGGATGCGCACGAGCACCTCGTGCGCTGCCGGCTTGGGGGTGGGGACATCCCTCACTGCCAGGGTCGTGCCGTTCTTGTCGTACTTGTCCAGAATTGCGGCCTTCATTGGTCTTTGCCCTCCTGTTGTGGGTGACCTACTCGGTCTTCTCGCTGCTCTCGATTTGTTTGCGCATCTGCGTTATGCAGTCTGCAAGCGTCGTGCCCGCCAGCTCGCGCTCGACCACTTGCTCCGCCTGGCGGAACATCCCGTTGAGCACGGGGCGGATATTGCGCCCCACGATGCACTCGTCGCTGGGGTTCTGGTGAACGTCGAACACGTGGACGTCCTCGCTCTGCTCGACCGCGCGGTACACCTCGAGAAGAGAGATGTCCTTTGGTGCCTTGAGCAGGGAAAACCCACTCACACCGCGCCGTCCCTCGATGATTCCCGCCCGGCTGAGACGGGTGGCCACCTTGCGGATGTAGCTGGCGTTTGTCCCCACGCTATGGGCAATCTGCTCCGAGTTCATGGGGGTCTTCGCCTCGGACACCAGGATTAGCATATGGATGGCCGTCGAGAACTTTGTGTCCATGTCTTGCTCCCTTCGGGCTTTTTGCCAGTTGTGTACCGGACTCTTGCTTCCTCATAAATGTATCAGTAAGTAATACAACATGCGACTCGCCCATACTACCCACACATGGTTTTGTCTGTAGGTGGCGTGCCGACGGTGCTTCTGGCTGGGCAGCCGTCAGGCGTTCGCATGAGCCGCTCGCCCTGCTCCGCTTGCCCGCGAATTATTTTTTCAAAGTTGGCACCCTGCTGGTCAACGTGTTTCCCATCTCGAGGGTCGGCAAGCACATGCCCAAGCTCTCCAACAATGCAATCGAGATCAAGGCCAAGATGAAGGCGCTGAGGAGATGACTTCTCGATTTCGCCAACCTCGACGAGACCGTTCCACAAGACGTTGTCCTGTGGAATCGCCTTCTCGTGATGGCCGTTGTTCTGGGCATCTCTGATCAGGTGATAGAGAAACTTGGAGTGGTTGCGCCGGACGTTGTGGCTGACCCTGACTTCTCGCCGACATACGTCTGGTGCGGTACGGGTTACGGGACTCCTGCACCCGCGACATCGATGGGATTCAGCCTGAATGCCGCGTTCTCCGTGGCTTCCTCGGGTTCCGGCTCGGGCGGCGGGTTCTCCGGCGGAGGCGGAGGCGGCGCCTTCTAGCGAGGATTCCAAATGCTGTTCACCTGGTTTGCCTGATGATTGGAATACAATGCAACGTATAAGTAATTACATTTACGTTATTATTGCGTTGAGGTGATTACTATGCAGAAGACAGCAACACTTAATCTTCGTGTTGATCCCGAGGTCAAGCGATCAGCGGAGTCGGTGCTCGGTAAGCTTGGGCTCTCGACATCAACTGCGGTGGACATGTTCTTGCGGCAGGTTGCGCTTACAGGAGGCATTCCTTTTAAGGTTGCGCTACCGGAGGTCCCGAAATCAGTCGATGCAGACGCGATGACGGATGCCGAGCTTCGCGAGAAGATTCTCTCCGGCTTGGCAGAGGTTGAAGAAGGAAGGGGCGTGCCCCTATCGGTGGCAGCTCGTCAGCTCTCTGACAGCCGATAGGGGAAGCTGCTATGTCCGAATACTCCGTCGAGATATCCCCAAGCGCATTTGAAGACCTTCGAGCAATTCAGACGTATATAGCCACTGAGCTTGGGTCACCAATTGCCGCGGAGAAGACGGTGCAGCGGATGTTGGACGTGCTTAAGGGACTTGAACGCCTACCCTTGTGGAACAGAGCCTTGACAACGCTGGATAACGGACGCGAGCTCAGACGGGCGAAATCGGACAACTTCCTGGCGTTATACACCGTAGTTAACAATACCGTTTACGTACTCGGCATCATCTATGGTAAGAGCGATGTTGAGCGCCGCATCTCGAGACTGTTCTAGCTCCGTTCAAAATCGAACGAGCACTGGCGTAGCTACTCTGCCTGGCGCGCTTCTCGCAGAAGCCGGGCAAGGTTATGCGAGAAACGCGCCCTGTCCTCATCCGTGAAGGCTGCCGGACCCTTGGTTCTGCCTCCTGCGCGGCGCACCTTCTTCTCCTCATGGCGTATGAACATCATCGAGTCAATGGTGAGCGGGTTGTACACGTGACCGCGTACGCCAATGGCTCGGGCTCCGCGGCCAAGGACGATGTCCGCGAGGCCAATGTCCTGCGTCACCACCACGTCGGCGGGGGTAATGGCGGAGACGATCGCAAAGTCCGCGGAGTCGGCGCCCACACCCACCTGGATGGTGCTTGCCCAGAAGCCGCGGTCTGGATGCGCGGGGTCTTTTGGCTCGTGCGGATCTGATGCGCGAAGGTGACGCTCGAGGTTCTGGGTAGAGTTGCCGGCGATGACGCAGGGGACGCCCTGGGCCCTGGCTGCTGCTAGGGCTTCGCGAATGACGGGACAGGCGTCGGCGTCAATGTAGAGTTTGGTCACGAGCGCTCTTTCCTGGTCCGAGTGATCATGAGTACAGTATCGGACACAATACCCCTCAAAGATGGCGTCGCGTAGTTAGTCTCCCTAACGAAGGCCGTTGTCGAAGAACGCCTCGAGCCTGTCGAAGGGAATGGCGCTGTGGTTGTCGTAGAGGTCCACGTGGTTGGCGCCCGGAATGATCATGAGCTCCTTGTTGTCACCCTTGAGCTGCGCAAACGCACCCTCGCTGAAGTAGCGCGAGTGGGCCTTCTCGCCATGGACGAGAAGGACGGGGGTGTCTATCTCGCCTGCCATTGCCAGGAGCGGCTGGTTCATGAACGACATGGTGCCCGTGGCGTTCCAGCCATCGGTGGAGTTGCCCGAGCGGTCGTGGAAGCCGCGCGACGTCTTGTAGTAGTCGTGGTAGTCGCGCACGAACTGCGGCGCATCATCGGGCAGCGGGTCCATCACGCCGCCGGCGCGCGTGTACTCGCCGGCCTTGTAGTCGGCCGTGCGCTGGGCGGCCCAGGTGCGGCGCTGCTCGTCGCGGGCCTCCTTGCTGTCGCTGGAGCCAAAGTAGCCCTCGCGGGTCACGCGCGACATGTCGTACATGGTCATGGCCGCCGTCGCCTTGATGCGCGGGTCGAGCGCGGCTGCGTTGATTGCCATGCCGCCAAAGCCGCAGATGCCAATGATGCCAATGTGCTCCGGATCTACGTCGTCGCGGCAGCTTAGATAGTCCACCGCAGCGCAGAAGTCCTCGGTGTTGATGTCGGGGGAGGCCACGCGGCGGGGCTGGCCGCCACTCTCGCCGGTGAACGACGGGTCAAAGGCAATGGCGAGAAACCCGCGGGTTGCCATCTCCTGCGCATACAGGCCACTTGCCTGCTCTTTCACGGCGCCAAAGGGGCCGCTTACTGCGATTGCGGAGAGCTTGCACTGCACGCCCTTGGGCTTGTAGAGGTCTGCCGCGAGGGTGATGCCGTAGCGGTTCACGAACGTTGCCTTCTCGTGGTCAACGCGTGTGTCCTGCGGGAACGTCTTGTCCCACTCCTGCGTAAGCTCGAGCTTCTCGGTTTGCATCATGGTGGCTCCTCTGGGTGTCTGCTGACGGTCGCGCTGTTATTTGAACCTTAGAATCTAAACCTGACTTTAGGTAAAGGTAGAATTGCGACGCCCGCCTGACGCACGCCTTTTGCACACATTTTCATGGGGGATTTTTGGGGGAGTTGTTCCTTGGGTTCACGGTCGGAGAGAATGCAATTAGCTAAGATACTTTTGAGTAAGCTACTCTGTAGTATCTTACCTAGAACTCGTACTCTTTCCATCGGTACGGTGGGACCGGGCAACCAGGCTAGTCTCGCCAACAGCGGAGGCGTCCATGGAACGGTTTGTCGGAAGAAAGAGAGAACTGTCAGCGCTCGAGCAGCATTTCAATACGGGACGGTTCGAGATGGTTGTCGTATTCGGAAGGCGTCGACTCGGGAAGACCATGCTCCTTACGGAGTTTGCGAAGGATAAGCGCTGCCTCTTCTTTACCGCTCAAGAGAAGTCTGACACTATCAATCTGGCGGAGTTCTCAAGCGCAATAGCATCGTTCTTCTCGATGCCAATAGCACCTTTTGCCTCTTGGGGAGATGCACTTGCCTTTGTTGGCAGTCGCGCTGTTGGGGATGAGGCCCCGTTGTTACTTGTGTTTGACGAGTTCCCCTATGCGGCGAAGGCAAATCCCGGACTGCCTTCAATTCTGCAGTCAACGATTGACCACAAGCTCTTGCAAACCAATATGACGCTGGTACTTTGCGGCTCTAATCAGGGCTTCATGGAGAGCGAGGTGCTTGGACAAAAGAGTCCGCTCTACGGGCGGCGCACGGCGCAGATTGAGCTAAAGCCATTCGATTGCTTCGACGCAAGGCTCATGCTTCCAAATACAAGCCCCCAGGAGGCAATTGAGTATTACGTCACATTTGGCGGCACTCCCTACTATCTTGCGCAGATACGTCCAGGGGAGTCTTATGGGCAGAACGTAGCAAGGCTGTTCTTTGATCCCTATGGCCTGCTTTTCGAGGAACCCCAGATGTTGCTTCGACAGGAGCTTAACGAGACGGCCCTCTACACCTCGGT
Organism: Atopobiaceae bacterium; assembly: GCA_902834555.1. GTDB lineage: Bacteria > Actinomycetota > Coriobacteriia > Coriobacteriales > Atopobiaceae > Tractidigestivibacter. The sequence goes on along the minus strand of CADFJN010000009.1, from coordinate 49,272 downwards.
CTTGGATGCTGTTGCGTCCGGCGCAACAAAGCCTCGCGAGATAGCGGATAGGTCTGGGGTGGCACAACCCTCTGTGGGCAAGTATCTGCAGACGCTTGAAGGACTTGGGATAATCGAGCGCCGGGTTCCATTTGGAGAGAACCCCAGCCGGTCTAGGAAAGGGGCCTATCGCCTGAGAGATCCATTTTTTGCATTTTGGTATCGGTTTGTGAGCCCCTATACCGGAGCAGTGGAGACTGGCTCTGGGGAGGCGACTGCTGCTCAGGTTGTTGCGGGCCAAGCACTTGACACATATGTGGGGGATCGTTTTGAGGACGTGTGCCTGCAGTGGGTCGAGCGCCAGAACGCTGCGGGCAACCTGGGGTTCATTGCGACAACGTTTGGCAAGTGGTGGGGAACCGACCCTGTTGCGCGCGAGAGGGCGGACGTGGACGTTGTGGCAGCAGATGCGAGCTGTTCGAATCTGCTGGTTGGCGAGTGTAAGTGGAGAAACGAATTCGACGAGACAGAGGCATTGCAGCTTCTCGCCCAGCGCTCCGATGTCTTTGCAGGCGCGGCCGCAAGGACGTATGCGCTGTTCTCGAAGTACAAGGTGTCAGAGGGGACGGTTGCTAAGGCTCGCGGACAGGAAAATCTGTGGCTGGTTGACGCAGCGCAGATGCTCTAGTCGTGACGCCATGCCATGAGGGCGCATTGCTCGGGCGCGAGGTCGTACTATGAGGTGTCGCCTGCGTTGGCGCTTCCGCCGGGCGGGCCCATCCACGAGGGAAGGATAAGAAATGATTGCTTTGGGTTGTGATCACGGCGGTTACGAGCTTCTCCAGGAGGTCAAGGCGCACCTGGACAAGCGTGGCCTGGAGTACAAGGACTTTGGCACCTATAGCACCGATTCCGTCGACTACCCGGACTACGCCTCCAAGGTGGCCCGCGCGGTCCAGAGTGGCGAGTGCGAGCGCGGCATCATCATCTGCGGCACGGGCATCGGCGTCTCCATTGTCGCCAACAAGTTCAAGGGCATCCGCGCCGCTCTGTGCGGCGACTGCTTCTCCGCCGAGGCCACGCGCCAGCACAACGACGCCAACATCCTTACGATGGGCGCCCGCGTGACCGGTCCTGGCCTTGCGCTGAAGATCGCGGACACGTTCCTCGACACGCCGTTCAGCGGTGACGAGCGCCACGTGCGCCGCATCGCAAAGATCGCCCAGATCGAGAACGAGCAGTAGCCCATGAGGATGGCGCCGCCGGCATTGACCGACGGCGCCATTGCGGTTCTATGGGGTTTGGGCGGCTTCTCAACGATGAGCTTGCGTTGGAGCCTCTGTGATCGAGGCTATTGCGCGACCTGCTCCGCTGCGTTGTCTGCGGCCTCGCGCTTCTCGCCGAACAGGGCACCAAAGACCCCGCGGACAACGGGACCGGCAACAAAGAACTGCCAGAAGAACGCCATGGGAAGGTTGAGGACGGTAATCTGGATCCACGTTGCGAGGATGTCGACGTTGGCGGGGCGCTTGATGATGAGCGTTGCGGCAAGGCTCATGAGCGGGCACATCAACTGGACGCTCAGCGCAGAGATGGCAGCGACCATCGCAAAGGGGGTCTGGGGCTGAGGCCCAACCACCTTGACCGCGCGACGCGACACAATGGGGGAGACAACAAGCATATCGAGAAGGAATGCGATCGGTCCCATAAAGGCAAGCTCGGGCAGGGCCTCGAGAAAGACGAAGTTGGATAGGCCGCCGACCTCGAGCGTGATGTTGTAGCAAATCATCCCATACACCATGACGAGGACCATCATGATGGTGAAAATGGCTGTTTGGACGCGGTTTTTCGGCATGTAGACCTCCCGGGTTGATGCAGTGTTGTTCGTTATCACCGGAAGGGTGTGCGTTTCCAAGAGTACCTGCAATGGATATGTGCCAATGACCGTAACATGCCAGGCGCCAGCAATTTCGATGCGATATCGGGATGCGGACAAACTTTTCACAGACAGTCGAAAAGCGTGGGACTTCCCTTAAGGAGCAATTCTCCGCAAGCATTATCGGCTTGGTGGTGCTGATGCGTGTCTCGCAATGGGTGCTATTGGTGATGCAATCTACCTGGTCAGCGGCTATACTCGCCGATGGATTCCTTTGAAGTGATGCCTGTGCTTGGGGTGGCATGATGTCCGAGACCTTCGAGAAGAGAGACAACAACCCACGGGCTGACCTTACGGGTGAGGCCGCCGGGCTGCGCTGGCTTGGAGAGGCCGAGAAAGACGGCGGCCTTGTCTGCTCACGCGTTGTGCGGGCGGACGCTCACTCCCTACTGGAGGAGCGCATCGACGAAGGCGTTCCCTCGCGCGAGAAGGCCCGTCTTGCCGGTGCCGCGCTTGCGCGCACGCACGCTGCCGGAGCGTCGTGGTACGGCTGCCCGCCACCGGGCTGGAGCGGTACTGGGTACGTGATTGGTCGCTCGCTTACGACTGTGGTGCCAATCGAGCCGGCGGGCAGCAAGGGGTGGGGTGCTACGTGCGCCGAGTGGCGCGTGATGCCCCACGTGCGTACCATTCGCGACGACGGCCTGGTAGATGACTCGGAGGTACGCCTTCTCACCCATGTGGCAGACCGCATGGCGGCCGGCGACTTCGACTCCCCAGAGCCGGAGCTTGTCCGTCGCCAGGGCCACTTCTGCTCTCGCATCCATGGCGACCTCTGGGCCGGCAACCTCCTGTGGGCGGCCGATGGCTCCCGCGCCGCGGCTACCGGCGCCGCGCTCATCGACCCCATGGCCTCGGGCGGCCACGCCGAGACCGACCTCGCCATGCTCCAGCTCTTTGGCTGTGCGTACCTGGACGATCTTCTCGCCAGCTACAACGAGGTGTCGCCACTGGCAGATGGCTGGCGTGAGCGCGTGGGCATCCACCAGCTTGTGCCGGTGCTCTTGCATTGCGTGCTCTTTGGCGAGAGCTACGTAGGGCTTGCGCTCTCTATCGCCCGGCGCTATGCGTAGGGCTGCGCGCCCGAGGCAGTGCTAGCCGTCATGCATTCGAGGGACGAATCTGTGTCATCCTGAGCGCGTCACACATTCGTACACGAGTGTGTGACGAAGCGCGCCCGTACCATGCCCGAATCAAATAGATTGACAATCATCAATGAAAGGCTACTATCAGTAACGCATTGATATATATCGATATGACTTTGGAGGCACTTCCGCCCTCTGAAGCCGCTGAGAAGAGAGCCGCAACCATGGTGAGAGAAACAAGCCAAACCGCAGACACCACACCAACGAGAACAGCAGCTCCTCCCGCCGGAACCGCCGCTCGCCTGGAAGTGAGGGACCGCCTGCTCACGCTTTGGATCTTCCTCGCCATGGCTGCAGGAATTCTGCTTGGTGCTGTGGCGCCGGGCGTCTCCGATGCGCTCAACTCGATCTCTGTTGGCACCACCAACATCCCGCTTGCCATCTGCATGATGCTCATGCTGTATCCGCCGCTTGCAAAGGTGCGCTACGCGGAGCTACCGCGCGTGTTTCGCAACGTGCGCGCCCTTGGGCTCATGCTCCTGTTCTGCGCCGTCATTGGGCCACTGCTCATGTTTGTGCTGGCAACCACCTTCCTACGCGATCAGCCAGACTACATGACCGGCCTCATCCTCATCGGCATTGCGCCCTGCATCGCGATGGTTATTGTCTGGAACGGTCTTGCCGGCGGTGACACGGAGTGGTGCGCTGGCTTTGTGGCGGTCAACGCCATTCTGCAGGTGCTGCTCTACGGCCCCATGGCGTGGCTCTTTGCCACGCAGCTCACGGCCCTTGTGGGCGCCCCCGTGGTGACGGTGAGCCTCTCTGTGGGAGACGTAGCTGGCACCGTCCTCTTCTACCTGGGGATACCCTTTGCGGCCGGCGCGCTGGGACGCCTGCTCCTTGAGCACGCAAAGGGCCGTGACTGGTACGAGGACGTTTTTCTCCCGCACGTCTCGCCCATCTCCTTTGTGGCGCTTCTCGCCACCATTGTCCTCATGTTCTCGCTTAAGGGCAGGCAGATCGTGCAGCTGCCGCTCGATGCCGTGCGCATTGCGATTCCCCTGGTCATCTACTTTGTGGTGATGTTCTTCACGAGCTTTGCGGTTGCCCACGGGGCGGGCTTCTCGTACCCGCACACGACCGCCATTGCCTTTACCGCGACAGGCAACAACTTCGAGCTGGCGATTGCCGTTGCGGTGGCGACCTTTGGCTTGGGTTCGGGCGAGGCATTTGCGGCCGTGGTTGGCCCCCTCATCGAGGTGCCCTCGCTTATCCTGCTGGTGAACGCGGCGCTTGCGATGCGTTGGCACTTCGCTTGGCCCCAAGGCGGCGCGCTTGCCGCAGCAGGCAAAGGCGTCGAGAAGGGACGTGCATAATGGGTCGCCCGGTTGTCGCCTTTGTCTGCACGCACAACGCCTGTCGCAGCCAGATGGCCCAGGCGCTGGCGGAGCGCACGATGCCCGGTGTGGCAACGTTCCTCTCGGCAGGGACGGACCCGGCTCCCCACGTTGATGCTGGTGCCCTTGAGGAGCTCTCACGCCGCGGCGTTCCGGCAGAGGCCATTGCGGCTCTGCGCCCCAAGCACCTCTCCGAGCTGCCCCCTCGCGTTGATTGGCTGGTGACCATGGGCTACGGGGTCGCCTGCCCTGCGCTTCCGTGTGCGCACCGTGAAGACTGGGGTCTCAAGGACCCCATGGGTGGACCCAGGGAGGGATATGAGGCCTGTGCAGAAGACATCCTGGGCCACCTTGCCGGCCTTCGTGTGAGAATGGATGCAATGACACCGGGACATGGGGGCAAGGGGGATGCGGATGAACGGGCTTGATGTGGGGGTGTTCAAGGCCTTGGCAGACGAGAACCGCCTTGCCATTGTGCGCATGGTAGGCAAATGCGGAGAGGTTTGTGCGTGCGACCTGCTCTCGGGACTCAAAATCTCGCAGCCAACGCTCTCCCATCACATGAAAGTCCTTTGCGACTGCGGCCTTGTGCGCTGCAGGCGAGAGGGGCGTTGGTGCCACTACTCGATAGATTCCCAGATGGCTACCAGCCTTGCCAGCTTCTTTGTGGGGCTTACCTCGCCAGACGGCAGGAATAGCGGCTGCTCGTGCAGCGGTTGCGAGACCTGCGCGTAGGAACCGCGCGCCCTTCTCGCACTACTCGGCGCCCTCGGAGCGCACGGCGTTCTTGATGGCGGGAATCGCGCGCTTGGCAGCCCAGACTGCCACCACAGCCACGATGATTGCAATCACCACAAGGGTCATCACGTCAATGGCCTGCGTGGCGCCCGCCGAGGCGCTCTCCCATGCAGAGCCCGCGACATAACCCAGCGTGCAGAGGACGGTGTTCCAGGCCAGCGAGCCAAGGAACGTGTATGCCGAGAAGCGCAGCACGCCCATGCCCGAGATGCCGGCGGGAATGGAGATGAGGCTGCGCACAACGGGGATGCAGCGGCAAACCAGGACGCTGACCTGCCCGTGCTTCTTGAACCAGCCGATGGCGCTCGAGACGTCGCCGGACTCAAATCCCAGCACGCGCAGGGGCTTGGTGCCCATCAGGCGCTCGAGGCGCTCCTGGCTAAGGACGCGACCAACGCCATAGAGGACGTAGGCGCCCAACAGCGACCCGATGGTTGCCGCGAGGACTGCCGCGGGAAGCCAGAGCGACCCGATGCTCGACATGAAGCCCGCAGCGGGGAGGATGGCCTCGCTGGGGATGGGCGGAAAGACGTTCTCGAGAAAGATCAGCGCGGCAAGCGCCAGGTAACCGTACTGGGCGACAAAGGAAAGGACAAAGGCCTCCATGGCACGCTCCTTGGCATGGGCGCCACCAAGGCGCCGTGTTGGTTTCTTGACGGTGAGACATGCTAAGGGGGCGTGCTAAACGCCTTGGTACGCAAAGATAAACGCTAGCTAAACGTGGCGGCAGCTGATGTAGCGCTGCGAGCCGCCCGGCAGCGCTACTTGCCGGCTTCCGAGCGCAGGATGTAGCCTGCGCCGCGCACGGTCTGGATGAGCGCCGGATGTGCCGGATCGTGCTCGAGCTTCTCGCGCAGCCTGTTTACATGGACCGTGACCGTGGCGCCGTCGCCCACGGCATCCTCGCCCCACACGCGCTCGTAGAGAGCCTGACGGCTAAAGACAGTGTCGGGGCGCTGGGCCAGGAACAGCAGCAGCTCGTACTCGCGGTTGGTGAGTGTGACCTCGCTGCCCGCCACGCTCACGGTGTGCGAGGCGGGACAGATGCGCACGTCACCAAAAACACGGTCGTCTGCCTGGGGTTCGTTTGTCTCGGCGGCCGCTGTGGCGGCACTGCTCGCACGCTCGGCCGAAGCGAGGCATGCCTTCACGCGGGCCACGAGCACGCTTGGCGAGAAGGGCTTGGTCACATAGTCGTTGGCGCCAATGCCTAGGCCACGGATCACGTCGATGTCTTCACCACGCGCGGTCACCATGATGACGGGAATGCCGGAGCGCTCGCGGATTGACCGGCAAACGGAAAGGCCGTCTTCGCCCGGTAGCATGAGATCAAGAATGACCAGGTCAAAGCCACCACCCAGTGCAAGCGAGAGACCCTTGCGACCATCATGTGCAAGGGCGGTGTCAAAACCGCTGGCCTCGAGGTAGTCGCGCTCGAGCTCGGCGATGTCCTCGTCGTCCTCGACGATCAAGATCTTGCTCACGCGGATGCCTCCCTTGTGCTATTCTCGGCGGCTTTCTGCCCGGTGACGCGCAGCGTGAGAATCACGCGCAGCCCGTGCGGCTCGATGCTCTCTGCCGTGGCCTCGCCGCCCATCGCGCGCATGGCGCGCTGGACAATGGCCAGGCCAAGCCCGCTGCCACCAGACGCCGCGGTGCGCGACGGGTCGGTGCGGTAGAAGACCTCAAAGATGCGTCCCAGCGACTCCTCTGGCACGCCGGGACCGTTGTCGGCGATGTCCACGTCAACGTGGCTGCCGTCTGGCGTGACGCCCGCGCGAACCGTTATTGCGCTGCCGGGCGCATGCCTCGTGGCGTTGAGCAGCACGTTTGTCACCGCTTGGCGCAGGAGCCTCTCATCGGCAAGCACCGTTGCGGGCGTAAGCTCCACCTGGGCAAGCGTGTTGCCCGTGCGCTCGAGCTCTGGCGCGAGGTTGTCCAGCACGTTCTGCAGGAACGTGTCCAGGCGCACGGATCGCTCCTCGTGCGGAAAGTCGCCCAGGTCGAGCTTGGAGAACATAAACAGCTCGGACACCAGGCCGTCCATCTCCTCGGCCTTGGAGGCGATGCGCGTTGCGTAGCGCTCGCGCATTTGGGGCGTGGTAGCAATGCCGTCGCGCAGTCCCTCGGCGTAGCCGCGGATGGAGGTAAGCGGGGAGCGCAGGTCGTGCGAGATGCACGCGATGAGCTCCTGACGGTTGCGCTGATCGCGCCGCTGGCGCTCCTCCGACGCCTGGAGCTGGGCCGTCATGCGGTCGAACGAGTCTGCAATGGGGCGAAACTCGTCGTCGCGATCGTAGCGGATGCGATAGGAGAGGTTACCGGCAGAGAGCTGCTGCACACCCTCTTCGAGGTGCCCAAGCGACCACTCGATGCGGTCGAACACGTAGCGGTGGCAGAAGCGGTTCACCAGGTAGACCGAGAGCGCCGCGGTGAGCGCCAGGATGAAGGCGCTGGCCACGGCCATCTGCTTGATGGTGCCGTCCGCGACCTCGGTGAGCGAGCCAAAGACGGCAACCTGGTAGCTTGTCACACTGTCCTCGACCACCTCGGCCTTCAGGAACATGGTCCGCTCGCCAGAGCGCATCGTGACGGGGCTCTCGTCCGCGGCACCGGCGGCAAGGGCAAACGAAAGGTCCGTTCCTGTGACGCCGCTGGTGGAGAAGACGACGTCCCCATTCTCAATGACGGCGAGGTCAAGACCTTGCCCTTGGAGGATGGAGGTGACACCGTCGTACGAGACGGACGCAGGCTCGGCGTTGCCCACGGTGTTCTCGACAAGCTCTGCCGCCGTAGTGCCCGCCCAGTAGAAGTCACTCTCGCTGTCGAGTCCCAGACCCTTGTGGCTGGCCGTGTTAAGCATCACGGCAAGGCATGCCAGGCCGACGAGCGCGGTCACGAGGACCGGCACCACGACCATGATCACGTTGGAGACAAGGAGCCGGTGGCGTATGGTCTGCCTCGACGTCATTGCTGCGCGTGCCTCTCGTCGTGGTTATCAGGGGTCTGCGTGGAACTACTCTACCATCGGCGTGCCGTCTGACAGGTGGCGCTTGTACTCGGTGCCCCAGTCTCGCAGCGAGTCAAGAACGGGTTGGAGGCTCTTGCCTAGCGGCGTGAGCGAGTACTCCACACGCGGCGGCACCTCGGCAAACACCTCGCGATGCACGAGGCCCGCCTCCTCCATGGCACGCAGCTGGCTGGTGAGCACCTTCTGCGAGATGTGCCCCACCGAGCGCCGCAGCTCGCCAAAGCGCTTGGTCCCCTCCATGAGGTCGCGCAGGATGAGCACCTCCCACTTGTTGCCAATGAGGGTGAGCGTGGTCTCTACCGGACATGCCGGAAGCTTGCTGAGAAGTTCTTCGTTCTGCGACATGGCTGGTATCCTCCAATAGTTACTTTTAGGTACTTACAGCACTTTATAGTGCTTACTTCCCAATATGCACCGTTCTCCGTAAGGTTGCAAGTGTCAGGAGGGCGGCGGCACCGGGCCGACGCCAGTTGAGAAGGGAACTACCATGAGCCAGAACAACACCAAGAAGATCGCCGTCGTCGCAGCAAACGGTCGCGTGGGCAGCCTTGTTGTTGCGGAAGCGGTGCGTCGCGGCTTTGACGTCACCGCCATTGCTCGCAGCGATAACCGCACGCAGGCGCAGCACTTCCTTCAGAGGGATGCGCTGACACTTACTCGCGAGCAGCTCGAGGGTTTTGACGTCGTGGTTGACGCCGTGGGTGGTTGGAGTGAGGACACGCTGCACCTCATCCCCGATGCCGCCAAGCACCTTGCCAAGGTCCTTGCTGGTACCAATGTGCGCCTGGTGGTTGTTGGCGGCGCGGGGTCGCTCTTCGTGAACCCCGAGCACACCATGACCCTGGCGCAGACTCCGGAGTTCCCAGAGGCCTTCAAGGGTGTGGCCAACGCGCACCAGCAGGCGCTTGACACGCTGCGTGGCCGTGACGACGTGCGCTGGACGTACGTCTCGCCTGCGGCAGACTTCCAGGCCAAGGTTGAGCGTACCGGTGCGTACACCTTGGCTGGCGAGGAGCTTACGCCCAACGAGAAGGGCGAGTCTGTTATCTCCTACGCCGATTACGCCATTGCGTTGGTGGACGAGATTGAGTCTGGGGAGCACATCCGCGAGCGCATCTCGGTTGTGAGCAAGTAGGTGCCGACGACGCCCGAGAAGCAATTTCCTAAGCGCCTGGGTACAACTGTGACAGTTCCGAGTTGTCCCCAGGCGCCCTGGCGTGGGGCCTTCAGAAGTGGAGTGATTGCATGGGCGAGAAGATCGACGTGCTCGAGCACGCGGGCGAAATTCTACCTGCCGTCAACAGGGGAGTGCTGCTCACCAGCGCGGCAAACGGGAAGGCCAACACCATGACCATCTCGTGGGGAATGCTGGGCGTTGAGTGGGCGCGTCCGGTGTTCGTGACCTTTGTGCGCGAGGGTCGCTTCACCCGCACGCTGCTGGACGAGACGGGCGAGTTCACCATTGGAATCCCGGGGGAGGGGTTCGACCGCAAGATTTTGGGTCGCGCGGGTAGCGTCACCGGCCGCGATATCGACAAGATTGCCGAGCTGGGGCTGCACACGGTGAAGTCCCAGGTGGTGTCTGTTCCGGCAATTGCCGAGGCTGCGATCACCCTAGAGTGTCGTGTGGTGTACCGTCAGCCCCAAGACCGCAGCGCGGTGCCGGCAGGCATCCTTGACCGTTTCTATCCGCAGGACGTGCCCAGCACCAATTGCGATGCAAATCGCGACATGCACATTGCCTACTACGGCGAGGTTGTTGCTGCGTACAGGATGTAGCAACGAGAAGACCGTCGCATATGCGACGAAAGGTCGTCGCGCTTTGTCACACTTCTCGTTGGGGCTGCCCCCAGAGCGCAGATCCTGTCTCTACACCAGCTGGATGTGCTCGATATCCTCGCGCTGAGACGTGCGGTAGAGCACGAACTTGTGGCCGATCACCTGGACGACCTCGGCGTGCGTGGGGCGCGCGAGCGCAATGGCTGCCTCGCGGGTGTCCATGCCCGAGGTGCCTTGGACCGAGCACTTGACGAGCTCGTTTGCCTCGAGTGCCGAGTCGGTCTGGCGCACGACGGCGTCCGTGATGCCGGCCTTGCCAACGCCGATGGTCGCCTCGAGTCGGTTGGCCATGCTGCGGAGCTGGCGAATCTGACGGCCGGTGAGTTCCATGGTTCCTCCTGTGTGGAAGCGCGGTGCTTCGAAGCGCGCGACTTCGGTGCGCGGGCTTCTCGCTTTTGATAACGGTATGGCAGGTTACCACGCGCGGGCGGCTGCGGGTGCTTGCTGAGCGACCTTCTCGCTACCTGCAGATTCCGATTGGTTAAGCGTACGTAACGATCGGAATCTGCAGCAGAGCTGTCATCACGTTGCTGCTAGGCCGTCTTGCCCGCCTCGCCGTGCGCGCTGTCCCACAGACGCCGGGCATCCTCGGGAAGCCCCTCGGGCAGGTTGGCCGCAAAGTCCTCGTTGCCCTGCTCGCAGGCCTTGCCGTAGTACCAGCACTTCCAGCTGAGCATTGCGCGCGTGCGCTCCAGCTCAGCGATCTTCTCGTCCACCTCGCACCTCTGCTTGCGGAAGAGCTCCAGCCGGTCGGCGTACGTGCTTGGCCCCTCCTGGCACCAGTCCATGAACTTCTTGATGTCGCGAATCTCCAGCCCGGAGCGCTTGAGACACTCGATTACGCGCAGCGCTTCCAGCTGTTCCTCGTCGAAGCGGCGGGTACCCGACGTGCGCGCCAGCCCCGGGAGAAGCCCCATCTTGTCGTAGTAGCGCAGCGTCGATACAGGCAGGTCGAACATCTGCGACACCTGGCCTATGGTGTACATGCGGTGCCTCCCGAGATAGATATGAACCTAAAGTCAGGTATATATACTTTACAATGCTCTCCGAGTGCTTACAAACTTGCGTCCGCTTCTTTCCGACGCTGCTCGTGGGGTCATGTCGCTACCAACCAACGCGAATGCCTCCGAATGGGGCGCCCTGCTCAAAATTTGCGGTTGCCGGTCCAAATTCGGGGCTTCTCTTAGTATCACCTCATAAGTGCCATTTCTCTAGCTGCGGCTCCGCAAAAGTTAGATGCCTCATACTCAGCTATTCACCTAAATAGGACCGGCAACCGCTAATTGTGGGCAGGGCAGAATGGATTACGACGTTATGACTGAATTTTTTCATCGGCCGCGAGTCGGGCGCCTTGGCGGCCCCGACATCCATTCACGAAACGGTGTGATTAGATTCGTCTAACTTGCAATCCCGGCGTCGGCAGGCGCCCCGCGAGGGTATCGTTGAAACGTTAACCAAGCTCGACCTGATGGGAGAATCGCCATGTTTGACAAGCTGCCCGTTCCCGGGCGCAACGACCCCTGCTGGTGCGGGAGCGGTCGCAAGTACAAGAAGTGCCACGGCCCTGCGGACGAGCGCATGGAGCGCCTGTACCTCGACGGCGAGGAGGTCCTGCCCCGCTCGCTCCTCAAGACCGCCGCAGACATCGAGGGCATCAAGGCGTCGGCCGCCGTCAACATGGGCGTCCTCGACTACGTTGGCGAGCACATTGCCGCGGGTGTCTCGACCATGGACATCAACCGCTGGGTCGAGGAGTATCTCTCGGCGCACGACGCGGTTTCGGCCGACCTCAACTTTGAGGGCTACCCCTATAGCGTGTGCACCTCGATCAACGACGTCATCTGCCACGGGTTCCCCAACGAGAAGGATGTCCTTCAGGACGGCGACATCATTAACGTGGACATGTCCACCATCAAGGGCGGGTACTTCTCGGATTCCAGCCGCATGTACTGCATTGGCGAGGTCTCTGACGAGCGCCGCCGTCTGGTAGAGACGTGCAAGAAGTCCGTGGAGGCGGGCCTTGCCGCCGTGCGCCCCTGGGGCCACCTGGGCGACGTGGGCGCGGCAGTGAACGAGCTGTGCCGTGAGGCCGGCTTCACGGTGGTCGAGGAGTACGGCGGCCACGGCATTGGCCGCGAGTTCCACGAGGACCCGTTTGTGAGCTTTGTCTCCGAGAAGGGCACCGGTCCCATCTTGGTGCCTGGCATGTGCTTTACCATCGAGCCCATGGTCAACGCCGGCGCGCCCGACATCACGACCGACAAAGACAACGGGTGGATTGTTCGGACGGCAGACGGCTCGGACTCCGCGCAGTGGGAAGTCCAGCTGGTGGTCACCGAGGACGGCTACGAGCTGCTGTCCTGGTAGGGGGCAAGCTGCCCGGTGGTTGTTGCCGGAAGCAAAGTTGCCGGAAGCCCCCTTTTGGCGAGAATTGCATCCAACTTGGCTCCTCCGGTGACAATTCGTCTCCGGAGGGGCTGTTTTTAAGGGTTTTGCTGCGGAAAGCGTGCTTCCGGCGACTTGCGCGGCCGTATGCTGCCGGCGCAGGCGACGGGCCTTATCGTCGCCCCTCTCGCCACATGTTGATTTTGTCGCGCCGCGTCACGCGCGTGCTATGGTTCTCATTGCGTGTAGCGCAAAGCCGTCGCGATCCGGATGCCCAACAATGCCATTCTCCGCGGCGAAAAGGTGTAGTCAGCAAAGCGTGCGGTTGCCCTCGGTGGGCGGCCGCACGCCTTTTTTGTGTGCCGCGAACCCCAGGGCAAGCGCGGCGGAGAGGAGCAAGGCATGCCTAAGAACAAGGCACAGGGAGTCATCTTTGGGATTCTCATGTCCATCACCATGGCCTACGGGATGGAGGTCTACAACGTGGCCTGGAAGATGGGCATCCCCACCATGCCTGGCGGCTTCTCCAACATGACCAACGACGTGTTCCTTGGCGCCCTGGTCGAGGCCTCGTACATGTGGCTCTTCGTGTTCTTGTTCTCGAACCTCTGGGGCACGCGCGGCGGCGCGGCGCTGGCGGCACGCCTCACCGACCCCAAGCGCGACAGCACCTTTATCCAGGGCACCGTTCGCTCGTGCTGCACCGTCCTCATCATGTGCCCCACGATGAGCCTGGTTGCAAGCATCCTCTTCAACGTGATTCTTGCGGGCATGCCCGTGGCGCAGCTCCCCGCCATCTGGGTGGGGACGCTCATCAAGAACTTCCTGATGGCGCTCCTGTGGAACCTCTTTGCGGCTGGCCCCATCTCGTGCCTGGTGTTTGCCAAGTGCTTCTCGCACGTGGGTGAGTCCAAGGCCGAGAAGGACGCGGATGCGACGCCGCTGCAAGCCGAGTCTGGCACCGAGATGTAGCCGTCGGCGACGCCCGCGAAGGGCGTCGCTTTTTGGCTACGGGTACGTACCGTGTGATTTCATTACGCCTCCCTTTCACGCGACTATCCTTCTGGGTGTTGGAGAGAATGCGCGCGAAGGGGAGGTGCGCTTGTGAGAAGGCTTGGTGTTGCGATTGCCGCCATTGTGCTGGCGGCGTCTCTTGCTGGCTGCGAACAGAGCTCCACGAGCGATGCCTCCCAGGTAGATGCGGACGAGGAGAGTACCCAGCAGGCTGAGGGGGACGTCTCGTACGTGGACGACTTCGACTGGCGCTTCTACCCCGGCACCAGCGTCGATGACACGCGCGAGATTGTCTGCTGGGGCGACAGCATGACCCAGGGCGTGGGTGCCGACGATGACCCCGGGGCGCTTGTCTCGCTAGCGGATGACGAGCTGTATGACACCAGCTACCAGTCATATCCTCAGGTACTCTCGCAACTCACGGGGCTCGACACGTACAACTTTGGTGTTGCCGGGGCGACCTCGGAGGAGATTGCCGTCATGCAGGGAGCCCTCCCGTGGGCAACGCTCGACAACGACGGCGCGGACGCAACCAGTGACTCTGACGACAAGGGCGAAAACGACGATTCGGATACGGACGCGCCCGCGGACGAGGACGCTCCCGCGGACGAGGGCGAGCAACCCATCAGGCACATAGACCCCGAGGTCGTTGACGAGGGCGAGGAGCACACGGGCGACATCCTCTTGCTCGAGATAGGAAGCAACGGCGGCTGGGATGGCGACTACTAGGTCCTCATCGACCAGTACCGCGCGATGATCGACCGTTCCGGCTGCGACGACTATCTCATCTTGGGCGACACCGATGACCCGGGCACCTCCGTTGGTGACACAAGCCAGGTCCCCTTCACGGATGACTTCGCGCCGCGCGAGACCAGCTGGGAGACGGCGCTTCGCGAGGCCTTTGGCGACCACTTCATCAACATGCGCGTCTTTCTCATCAAGCACGGGCTCGAGATCTCGGGCCTCACGCCAACTCCAGAGGACGTGGCGGATGCGCGCCTGGGGTGCATTTCGAAGCAGCTGCGCTCGGACTGGACCCACCTTAACGCGCGTGGCTACTTTGCCAAGGCAGTCGCCGTCTACCAGCGCGGAATCAAGCTCGGGTACTGGTCCCCCGGCGCGGGGAGCATCGACGTCCCCAAGCCGCAACGCTCCCAGGGGCAGGCCGAGGGGCAGGGCTAACGCTGGTGCCCCGTCCGAGTCTGCGCTTCTCGGCTATACTGCACTACGTCAATGAGCTGCCGTACGGCGTAAGTCCAATTGATGGCTACGCCGTCCAGCCGTGACGTATCCGCGCGCTGCGCACGATCGATTCCTGCTGGACGGTCACTTCAACCCGTCTAGGAGGGTTTTTTGACTGAAGCAACATCTGCTGCCGCCAAGGGCAAGGGCGAGCCCAAGCTGTGGACGCGCGAGCTGGTTCTTATCATCCTGGTGAACCTGTGCGTCTTCACAAACCACATCATGAGCCTCTCTACCTTCCCGTTCTACATACAGAGCCTTGGAGGCACCGAGGCCGTGGCGGGCATCTGCGCTGCGGCGTTCTCGTTTGTCGCCGTGATTATCAGGCCGTTTGTGGGCTGGTGGCTCGACAACGGCGTTCGAAGGGCGGCGCTCATTGCGGGCCTTGTCCTCATGGGCCTTGCGCCTCTGGGCTACGTGTTTGTCCCCGTGCTCTCTGTGGCGATTGCCGTTCGCATGCTGCACGGCGTTGGCCTGTCGTTCTCCAACTCAACCACGGCCACCGTGGCGTCAGACGTCATCTGTCGCCCGCGCTTTGCCGAGGGCATGGGCTATTTTGGCATGGCGACGGCGCTTGCCTCGGCCATCGCGCCGGCGCTGGGCCTCTCGCTCATGGAGGGTTTTGGCTTCAACGCGCTGTACGCTGCGGCCGCCGCTATCGCCGGCCTGGGCCTGGTTCTCTTTGCCTTTGTGCGTGCGCCCAAGGTTGACGTGCCCAAGAAGAAGCTCGACCTGCGCACCATCATCAACCGCGACTCGCTGCCCGCTACGGTGACCATGCTCGTCTTCATGTTCACCTTTGGTGCACTTGAGAACTTCGTGGCAATCTTTGCGGCCGAGAGCTCGCTGCCCTCGGGATCCATCTACTTCCTCGTGATGTCCGGGATGCTGCTTCTGGTGCGCATTACCCTGGGCAAGCTTGTTGACCAGCGCGGCGAGGCGTTCTTCGTCTACTCGTGCAACGCGGCCATGCTCGTTGCGTTCCTGCTGCTGGCGTTTGTCCCCAACGCCGTGACCTATATCCTCTCGGCGGTGCTTGCCGGCTACGCCTTTGGCGGTCTCGAGCCGTCGCTTCAGTCGATGGCCGTGCACGCCTCGACCGAAGAGACGCGCGGCTCGGCCAACTCGACCTTCCTCTGCGGCTACGACATTGGCTACGGCCTAGGCGGAGGCATTGCAGGCTCGCTCATCACGGGGCTGGGCTACTCGGCCATGTGGTCAATCGTTTCTCTCGCCTGCGTGCTGAGCGTGATTGTCTACGTGGCGTGGGCGCGCCATTCCGACACGTCGTTCAGCAAGATGCTCGCCAAGCGGTAGTGGCCGCGCGGCGCTTGTCGCTGGTATCCTGAGATTCGGGCACGCAACACGAGCGGATGCGGGCAGGCGCTCGCGTCCACGTTTTTCTAAGGAGGCCACCATGAAGGCAAAGTTCGTCCATCGCTGCACGCATGTTCTGGACAAGGAGAAGACTATTGCGTTCTACGAGAAGGCGCTTGGCTTCCACGTGGTGAGGGAGTCCGGCCCGGACGACGGCTCCTGGACAAACACGTTCATGGAGAACGACGCTTCGCCGTTCCAGCTGGAGCTCACGTGGAACCGCGGACGCACCGAGCCGTACGCCAACGGCGGCGACGACACCCACATTGCCTTTGAGGTGGACGACTACGACGCCTTCCACCGCCTTCACGAGGAGATGGGCTGCATCGTGTTCGAGAACCACGCAATGGGGCTCTACTTCATCGCCGACCCCGAGGGCCAGTGGATTGAGATTATCCCGGCGAAGGGGTAGGGGCGCCCGAGGGCGCTGTGGCCAGCGCTTCTCGTCGCCGGAAGGCGCCATTTGGCACAGTCTGCAACATTTGGGCCTCTCCGGCGACTTTTTGTCTCCGGAGAGGCCGCATTGATGCGATTTGCAACACATGAGGCCCTCCGGCGGCACGCACTCGTCGGGGGGCACATTCTTGCGGCTGTTCCCCGTATCTGTTAGCTGGCAATTACCAGCTGAGGGGCGTGCTTCGTGCGTTCCACGGACTGGGCAAGGTAGCCGTCGGGGTCGGCGTCCGTGATGACGCAGTCGAAGTCTTCCATAGTTGAGAAGCGATAGAAACTCGTTCGTCCGAGCTTGCTTGAGTCAAGCATCATGATGCTTTGACGCGAGTTTGCAATGTAAGCCTGTTTGATGGTCACACTGAAGTCGTGCTCGACCGTGAAGCCGCGGTCCTGGTGGAACCCGTCGCAGCTCAGGAACGCCTTGTCGGCATAGAGCTTCGACATTGCGTCGAGTGTCATGGCACCCGCCAGGTACAGGTGCTCCTTGCGCACCTTGCCCCCAAGGAGCATGACCTCGGCTCCAGGAAGATTGAAGCTTGCAAAGTGCGCAATCGAGAGGTCCCCGGTGATGATGGTAATGTCCTTCTTGCTCTCGAGATGACGCACGAACTGGTACGCAGTTGTCCCGATGTCGGCAATGATTACGTCCCCATCCTCGACCATCTCTGCAGCTGCATGCGCAATGCGGTCCTTGGCAGCGACGTTGAAGTTGATCCGTTCCTCCGGATAGCTCATGAGCATGGTGCGTGCGAGAGAGACTGCTCCGCCGCGAACGCGCCGCACTTTTCCAGCGGACTCAAGGGCAACGAGGTCGTGGCGAACCGTGACGTCAGACACCCCGAACTTCTTCTGCACGTCAGAGACTGCGATGCTTGGATTGCTGTCCAGCCATTCAAGAATGAACGACTGTCTATCTGCTGGAGTCGATTCCTCGGAGGACACCTGCTGCCATCCCTTTCGAAAGTCGGTGCGCGATATTGCGGAAAGCACGCGTATGTTCATCTTAGAGTTCCGATTTCGAAATAAGAACACCCATCACGACATGTGTTGGACAATTTGCCACTTACGGTTGATATTTAGCCGTTCACAGAATCATACAAGGTAAATCGACCACATAGTCTCCATGTGTGTACACTACCTCCATGTAAATGAAGTTCAGAACATAAGTAATTTACTTATGAACATAAATCTGAACTTTATGAATCATTTAGTGGAGGGCGGAGGAATGAGCATCAAGGTATTTGCAGATGGCGCCAACATCGAGGGCATGCTCGACATGTACCGCGAGGGGAACGTCCAGGGGTTCACCACCAACCCATCGCTCATGAAGCAGGGTGGGGTCACGGACTACCGTGCCTTCGCAAAGGAGGTTCTCGCCCAGATCAAGGACCTGCCGGTCTCGTTCGAGGTCTTCGCTGATGACTTTGAGGGCATGGAGGCCGAGGCGCGCGAGATTGCGACGTGGGCCGAGAACGTCTACGTGAAGATCCCCGCGCTCAACACCAAGGGCGAGTCCACCAAGGACCTGGTGCGCAAGCTCTCGCATGACGGCATCAAGATCAACGTCACGACCCTCTTCACTAACGAGCAGATTGCCGACTTCATCGATGCCGTGTCCCCCGAGGTGCCGTCGATCATCTCCATCTTTGCCGGCCGCATCGCGGACACCGGCGTCGACCCCCTGCCGGTGGTTGCGGATGCCGTGAAGCTCGCCGCTCCCAAGCCCCAGTGCGAGATCCTCTGGGCTAGCACGCGCGAGCTGCTCAACATCTTCCAGGCCGAGTCGGTGGGCTGCCAGATCATCACCGTGCAGAACTCCATCCTCGCCAAGCGCAAGAACGTGGGCAAGGACCTCTTCGAGTATTCGCTCGACACCGTGCGCGGATTCAACAAGGACGCCCAGGCGCTGGGCTTCCACATCCTGCCGTAGGTGGTTGGGATGCTGAAGGACCTGCTTACCCCTCAGGTGATTCGCTGCCATGTTCACGCGACGGACTGGCGTGACGCGGTGATTAAGGCTGGAGCCCTGCTGGAGGCCGCCGGGAAGTGCGACCACACCTACACCGAGTCGATGGTTTCCTCCATCGAGAAGTTCGGGCCGTACGTAGTGCTTGAGGAGGGCGTGGCAATGCCCCACGCCCAGTCCAATGGAAACGTCTCCGAGGAGGGCATCTGCATCCTCACCCTTGACGAGCCCGTGAGGTTTGGCCACGACGAGTATGACCCGGTGAGCGTGCTTATCGGCATCTGCGCCCCCAATCCCCGAGAGCACCTCGATTGCCTCGCCGAGCTGGCAAAGATCTTTGATGACGAGGATGCCATCCCAAAGCTCGCGGCGTGCGCGACGCCGGAAGACGTCATTGCCACGATGGACTCGTTCTTCAAGTAGGGTTGTCTGCTGATAAGGACGGCCTCAAGGGGCCGCACCAACGTCAGACGCTTGGAACGGCGCCCGCGCGAATGCGGGCTGAGTATGAAAGGAAGAAGCATGCACATCATTACGGTTTGCGGCAATGGCATCGGTTCGAGCCTGATGCTCGCCGGCAAGGTGCAGGAGATTTGCGACGAGGAGGGTATAGCCGCCGACGTTGAGTCCATGGACCTGAACGGCGCCTCCTCATCCAACCCGGATCTCTTCATCACGGTCAAGGAGCTTGCGCCCGAGCTTCACGGCAACATCGTCATTGTTCGCAGCTACGTGAACAAGAAGAAGATCCGCGAGGACGCCCTCGAGGCAATCAAGGCCGCAGCGGCAAAGGCCCAGTAGCGATGACGCTGCGCCTGGGAGCAGCATCCGGGCGTAAGCAGTTACTAATCGAAGGAGATGTATATGGACGCACTTCTCGTTGTACTCAAGTTCTTTGAGTCTATTCTCACCAAGCCGGCGTGGATCATGGGTCTGTTCTCGTTTGTGGGCCTTGTGGCACTCAAGCGTCCCGCCCACAAGATTATGACCGGCACCCTTAAGCCAATCCTTGGCTACCTTATGCTCTCTGCGGGTGCCGGCCTCATCCAGACCAACCTTGCCCCTCTTGGCACCTTCATCGAGACCGGTTTCCACATCCAGGGCGTTGTCCCCAACAACGAGGTCATCGTCTCCATGGCACAGACGGTTCTTGGCGTCCAGACCATGGTCATCCTGATCCTCGGTTACGTGGTCAACATCCTGATTGCCCGCTTCACCAAGTTCAAGTACATCTTCCTCACCGGTCACCACAGCCTCTTCATGGCCTGCCTGCTCTCCGCCGTGCTCCAGGCTTCCGGCTTCACCGATGTCCCCCTGGTCATCACGGGCGGCCTGTTCCTCGGCCTTGTGAGCGCCATGCTTCCCGCAGTTGGCCAGCACTTCACCGAGAAGGTCACCGAGGGCGACGAGATTTCCATGGGCCACTTTGGCTCCCTCGCGTACTACATCTCCGCTGCGGTGGGCAGCATCTTCAAGAAGGATGCTGAGGAGAACAGCACCGAGAAGATTGAGGTTCCCGAGAGCCTGTCCTTCCTGCGCGACACCACCATCTCCACTGGCCTGACCATGGCGTTCTTCTACCTGCTCACCGGCATTGTCGCTTGGGTTGCCGATCCCGCCGTGGTCGACGAGCTTGCTGGCGGCGATAACTTCATCGTCTATGCTCTGACCTGCGCGCTGTCCTTCGCCGTTGGCGTTACTATCGTCTACAACGGCGTCCGTATGATCCTTGCTGACCTCGTTCCCGCCTTCCAGGGCATCTCGAACAAGCTCATCCCCGGTGCCATTCCCGCCGTCGACTGCGCCGTGTTCTTCCCGTATGCCCCCACGGCCGTTATCCTCGGCTTTGTTGCCTCCTTCATTGGCGGTGTGGTTGGCATGTTCATCGTGGGTGCCACCATGGGCGTCTTTATCATTCCCGGCATGGTTCCCCACTTCTTCTGCGGCGCTACCGCTGGTATCTTTGGCAATGCGACCGGCGGCCGCAAGGGCGCAGCGCTTGGCGCCTTCGTCAACGGTCTGCTCATCACCTTTGCGCCGGCCCTGCTGCTCCCCGTTCTGAGCGTCTTTGGCTTCCAGAACACCACCTTCGGCGACTTTGACTTTGGCGTAATCGGCATCACCCTCGGCCGCACTGCTGCCGCCTTCGGCCCCACCGGCGTCTACGTTATTCTCGCCATCCTGCTCGTTGTGGCCTTCATCCCCAACTTCATCAAGACCAAGAGCCCGGTTATCAACCACACTCCCGAGGAGGAGTAGCAAGACACTGCTCCTGCATCCGCGGTCTTTTGCGCGGGCTCGCCTTGGGCGGGCCCGCGCTTCTCGTCGCCGGAAGGCGCCATTTGGCGCGCCCTGCAACAGTTGGGCCTCTCCGGCGACTTTTTGTCTCCGGAGAGGCCGCTTTGATGCGATTTGCAACACATGAGGCCCTCCGGCGACACGCTCTCGCCGGAGGGCACATTCTTGCGGCAATCGTCCCGGGAGTCGCCTACGGGCGCGGGCTTCCGCAGTTGCTGCAGAACCGTCCCGTGTTCTGCGTGCCGCACGAGCAGGTCCACGGCCCGTCCGTGGGCTGAGGTTTTGGGCTTCCGCAGTTGCCGCAGAAGCGCCCGGTGTTTTGGGCGCCGCACGAGCAGGTCCAGGTACCGGGCGCCGCAGCCGGTGCCGTCGTCGCGCCCGCAGCAGGTGCCGCGCTACCCCTGGCTGGCGCACCGCCTCCGGAGCCCATGCCGTAAAGCCCCTGCATGTTGACACCGCCACCCATGGCGTTTGCCATCCCCATGCCCATGAACCCCACGGCCGCTCCCGCGCTGTTGGAGGCTGCCATGCGCATGGCGTCTGCCTGCGACGCGGCAAGGTTTGCCGCCGCCATCGTGGGATCGCGCATGACGGCCGCCTTCTGCAGCTCCTTGATCATGGCCTCGTCCTCGGGGGAGGCAACGATGGAGTTCACGCCAAAGGCCGCCACCTCTATGCCGCGCATCTGCCCCCAGGATTGGGAGAGCTCCTCGTTCAGCGCCTGCGCCAGCTCCTTGGTGTGCGCGGGCACCGCCGAGTACCGCACACCCATTGCCGAGATGCGCGCAAATGCCGGCTGCAGTGCCGTGAGCAGCTCGCTCTTGAGCTGCGAGTCTATTTTGTCTCGCGTGTAGGGCTGCTCGACGTTGCCGCACACGTTCTTGTAGAACATGAGCGGGTCGACAATCCGGTACGAGTACTCGCCGTTGCAGCGCACGGAGATGTCCACGTCCAGTCCAATGTTGTTGTCGACCACGCGGAAGGGCACCGGCGCCGCCGTCCCGTACTTGTTGCCCACAATCTCCTTGGCGTTGAAGAAGTAGACGCGCTGGTCCTTGCCCGTGTCACCGCCAAACGAGAAGCGCGTCCCCACGCGCTCGAAGGACGCCCTTATCCGCTCGCCCAGCGAGCCGCCCTCGCCAAAGAAGAGGCTCGGTTCCGTTGAGCTGTCGAACACGAACTCACCCGGCTCGCCACATGCTTCGACCACGGCGCCCTGCTCGACGATGATCATGTACTGGCCCTCGTTCACGGCGATGACGGATCCGTTCGAGATGATGTTGTCCTCGCCGCGCGTGTTCGACGAGCGTCCCTGCGCCGAAATCCTCTTGCGTCCCTTGACCACGAGGGTATTCGCGTCAAGCGAGTCGCAGTAGAAGTATTCACGCCAGGAGTCGGCGAGAACCCCGCCCACGGCACCCATTCCAGCTCTCAGAAGTCCCATGGTTCACGCTCCTTCGTCATTATTTCCGTTGGGCACGGTCGCCCTCACCATCAGGGTGATTCGCATGCCCCGATGGCGGAATTACCGAACGTCCCAAAACGCCTGTCGAACGTTGGCCGCGCGACCCAAAGCGCGGTATCCGGCGCGACTAAAAATGGGGTTATGGGCCGCCATTGAGGCGCGAGCGGGAGGGGGCACCCGCGTGAGCAGGTCTGATGACACGTTTGCGCGAAAGGTTATCGCCGGCGCATGCGCCGGAGGGGTCCTCCTGTGCCTGGCCCTCCTCGCCATGCAGGTGTTTGGCAGCATGCCCTCGCCCACGCCGGGCAGCACCATGCTCTTGCGCTGGTCTCCCTTCCGACCGCCGGATTCCTACAGCGTGGGGCCATCTGCCACCTCGGGATTCATGATTCTCATGGCTCCGGCAGCAGCGCTCTGGGGCTTCTCTGTCCACATGCGGTGCTCGGACGCGCAGATTCGCCACTGCCTCAAGGGCGTGGCGCTGCTCGTTGGCCTATGGATGCTCGACGTGCTCATCAAGTATCGGTGTCCCATCAATAGCCCTCAGCTCATTGCTTTTCTCTGGTACCTCTACTACGTGCCCATGACGTTCATTCCGTTGCTCTGCCTGCTGTGCGCTCTGCGCGCGGCGGCTCTGGATGCCAGGCCCTGGGCTGTATTCCTGCGACGGGTTGCTTGGGCGACAAGCGCCGCAATCATTGCCTTGGTGCTTACCAACGGCATGCACCTGCAGGTCTTCTCTGTTGACATCTCGAGGCCAGACTGGCAGGAGGCCTACGTCTACAACTGGGGCTACTGGCTTGCGGTGGCTGTCTATGCTGCGGAGTACCTGGGCTTCTTTGCTCTTCTCTTTGCCGCGTCGCGTCGGCGGCTGCACGGCGTCATCGCACTTCTCGTCATGGCGGCAGTTCCCTTTGTTGCCTACTGCCTCATGTACGCGCTGCGCAACGAGCTTGCCACCAAGACGAACTTCTCCCTCAACTACTCCCTCATAGTGGCGATGCTTCTGGAGCTTGCGCTAGATCTTGGCCTCCTGCCGTCGTACTCGTGGTATGGCGAGGCCTTCTCGCGTCTTCCCCTCGACCTCAAAGTTGTCGACCGAGACGGCTCGGTTGCCTTTGCCACCAATTCGGCCGGTCCGGTACCTGCTCCCGTCTTCGACCTCACGTTACGAGTCGCCCAGTCACGGACGCATGACAGGGTCACGAGGTTCAGGACCTCCGCCATTCCGCACACGCTCTTCAAGGTCTACGGGGTGAGTGGCGGGGCGGCGCTTCTCGGCGAGGACGTGGCCCTCCTGGACGAGCGGCGCCGCGTTCTTACCGCGCGTCAGGAGCGCCTGCGGAGAAGCAACGAGGTCCTTCGGCACGAGAGCGGCGTCCGTCGCGAGCTGTGGCGCCTCGAGAGCGAGGAGCGCCTGCTCAGCAGTATTGAAGGGTCCATCTCGGACAAGGTGAGCCACATGCGTGAGCTTCTCGCTGCGCTGCCAAAGGGGAGCGAGGCGGGTGAGCGTGCGCAAAGGTGGGACATGCTCACCGAGGTCAAGCTCCTCGTGGCCTATTGCAAGCGCAAGGGCGCCCTGGTCCTCTCCGAGAGGAGCGATCCCGAGTTCGACCGCGACCGCCTGCAGCTCGTCTATAACGAGACGGCATCTGACCTGCGCTCCATTGGCGTTGACTGTGCGGCAGTGGTGAACTTGGATGGCGAGCTTCCCTCCGCGGTGGTGAGCGTGCTCTACGACTGCCTGTACGACGTGGCCTCCGTTGCGCTCTTTGCTGTCGACCCGATCCTCATGCTCTTTGTGAGCGGTGACGAGAGGCACGTTGAGATGCGGGCGGCACTGGACGTGGCACAGATGGACGCGGCGCGTCTGGAGGCCGCAGCGGCGAGCCTGCGAGAAGACCTCAAGGGTTCCCGCGGCACCCTCTCCCTTGAGCTGTCCCCAACCTCGCTCAACGCAGCGATTCGCATGCCTGTGGGAGATGCTTCGCGGGGAGGAGGCGGGGACAAGTGAACCATCTCTTCTCGATGAGGGCCTCGACGCTCATGGTTATCTGTGGGATCTCCTACCTTCTCACCGCTGGTCAGACCGTCCACGCGTGCTATGCCTCGGTACAACAGGATGGCAGATTTCGTTGGCTTCGCGTTTGGTATGAGGTCATGCTCGCCATCCACCTGCTCTTTGTCTGCGCTGTGTCGAATTCAGCGCTGGAGAACCAAGGTGCCATCCTTCTGTGGCTGCATCCCGTGCTCCTTGGCGTGGAGGTGCTGCTCTGGGCAAACGCCCTTACCGCCGTGCTGGGAGGCGTGTGCGCCATTCGCCTGCGTCGTCCCTGGATGGCGGCGGAGGCGGCGCTTCTCGCCTGCTGTACACCGCCGGTCATCGCGGCAATGGGGGAGGGCTCCTCGCTGCTCCTGATCGCAGACGTCTCGTTCTTCGCGGCGCGCGTCCTTGCATCGCTGACACTTGACGTTCGCGACAGCAAGACCTCGGTTTCGCGCCTCTCGCTCGTAGATGCCCTGGACGCCCTGCCCGAGGGCGTGATGTGGGTAAGCGAGCGTGGCGAGGTTCTCTTCATGAACGACGCCATGCGTGGGAGCCTCACGTCGTTGGGTCTTGCGACGGACCTTGCGGACGCCCGTGGACTGTGGGGGCGGCTCGAGTCCCATGCCAGGGAGGTGGACCATGATCGCCTGATCATTGAGACTGACTCTCAGACGGTCCGCCTCTTTGTGCGCGATACGGTGGTGCTGCGAAGGCGTCGCTGCAGACGCATCATGGCGCTTGACGTGACCGAGGAGGTGGCGATCAACGCGCGTTTGGAGAGCGTCAACCGGCTCCTGGAGGCGGCGAACGAGGAGCTGCGCGCGTCGATGCAGCAGGTCCGCAAGGTGGCCGAGGCCGAGGCAATCATGCGCATGAAGGTGCGCGTGCACGACACCATCGGCTCGCGCCTCTCGATACTCCATCGCTTCCTGGAGGACGACCGCGATGACCCGCGGACGCTTAAGCAGGTCACGGGGCTTCTCAACAGCATCATGGATGACCTTGCCGAGACGGACCTGCCTGTCGCAAGTGCTGGCCTGGAGTCCATCTGCAGCGCCTTCTCGCTTGTGGGCGTGGAGGTTCGGGTGGTGGGCGAGCTTCCGTCGGACGAGACGGTGGCCCGCGCGTTTGCGGAGATAGTCCTCGAGGCGGTGACCAACGCCGCGAAGCACGCCCAGGCGCGGCGCGTGGACGTGAGAGTCTGTCGAGGCCCTGGCGGTGCGGTGGCGCTGAGCGTGACCAACGACGGCTGTGTGCCAGAGGAAATTGTCGAGGGCACGGGCATTCCCGGCATGCGGCGGATTGCCGCGGCCGTGGGCGCCTCGTTTGACGTGAGCGCTGGGCCACCCTTCTCCGTCGAGGTCGTGTTGCCGGCGAGCGGAGAGGACGCGGCGTCAGAGGCGCTTATCGGTGCGTTCGGTCCAGAGGGCCAGGCATTCACCCCAGAAACCCAGGATGAGAGGGGGCACGCATGATTCGCATCGTGCTTGTAGAGGACCAGGCAATGCTTCGGGACTCACTTGCCTGCACCATCAACGCGCAGCAGGACATGGAGGTTGTGGTGTCTCTCGCCAATGCCGCGGATGCCCTCGAGGCAACGCGACGCACCGACGCTACCTGTGCGCTTCTCGACGTGTGCACCGAGAACGATTCGAGTGGCATCGTGGCGGCGCGCCTCATCAAGGAGGAGTTGCCTGACGTTCGGGTGGTTGTGATGACGGGACTTCCCGAGATTACGTTTGTCGAGCGGGCCCGCGAGGCAGGCGTGGACAGCTTTGTCTACAAGAACGTGGGGACGAGCGAGCTCCCTGGTGTCATTCGCTCGACCATGGAGGGGTACTCCACGTTTCCCCTGGCGAAGCGGGGCATCATTCCCGACGGCGTAGAGCTCACGCCGGTGGAGATAGACATTCTGCGCCTTGTGTGCGAGTCAAAGACGAGGAAAGAGATCGCTCAGGAACTCTACTTGAGCGAGGGAACGGTCAAGCGACACATCTCCGAGATTCTCGCCAAGACCGGCTACGACAACATCCTGCGCCTGGCAGTCCACGCCGTCTCCAACGGTCTCATCGTCCCCGGGATGTGAGACAAAGGGACAGTCCCTTTGTCTCATTCACGGTTTCGTGAGACAGGGGGACAGTCCCTTTGTCTCATTTTGGACGTCGCATCATGTCCCGTGGCCTTGGGGGGGCCGCGGGGCACTTCTGTGCGCGAAGGGCTCGCGACACAATTTGTGGTGACGAGTGTTGGGGACGCAGGCAATCGTGAGAGATGGAAAGGAGAGGCGACCATGGGACTGTTCGGAAAGATGTTCGAGAAGAAGACCTGCAGCATCTGCGGCGGCGAGATTGGGCTTCTCGGCAACCGCAAGCTCGAGGACGGCAACCTCTGCAAGGAGTGTGCCAAGAAGCTCTCGCCGTTCTTCAGCGACAGGCGAAGTTCAACGGTCGACCAGATTCGCGAGCAGCTCGACTGGCGCGAGGCCAACAAGGCACGCGTGGACGCCTTCAACGTCACACGCACGTTGGGCTGCGACACCAAGGTGCTCCTGGATGAGGACGCCGGGCGATTCCTGGTGACCTCGGTCTCGCGCTGGCGTGACGCCAACCCGGACGTGTTGGACTTCTCGCAGGTCACGGGCTGCGACACCGAGACGCGCGAGAGCCGCACCGAGCTTTACTGGAAGGACAAGGACGGCGAGCAGCACAGCTACGAACCGCCTCGCTATGACATCGACTACGACGTCTACGTGACCATTCACGTGAACGTTCCCTACTACGACTCGATCACGTTCAAGGTGAACGACTACCGGATTGAGGAGCGCAACTCGGTGGAGTTCCGCGAGGCCGAGCGGCAGGCGGGCGAGATTCGCGATGCCCTCACGCAGCTGCGCGAGAGCGAGCGCGAGAAGGTCGCCGCCGCCTCAGCGCCAAAGACGGCGCGTACCTGCCCGTTCTGCGGTGCGACGACCATTCCAGATGCCAACGGGCGCTGTGAGTACTGCGGTGGAGCCATGGGCGCATAGCGGTTGCTTGGGCGGCGGTATGAGTGCGGTGCCATTGGAGAGCAGAAAGGAAGTGGTGAGAGTGAGTATCGGAAAGAAATGGGTGGCAATGCTGGCGTCGGTGTTTGCGCTGTGTCTTGTGCTGGCGGGGTGTGGCGGAGGCGGAGACGCGACAAAGAACTACGTAGGTGACTGGAAGATTACGGGCATGGAGGAGAACGGCGAGGCAACCAGTGCCGAGGACCTCAAACTCATGGAAGACATGGGCCTGACCATCACGCTGAACGTCAAGGAGGATAAGTCCTTCTCGCTCAACGTCATGGGCGAGGAGATGTCTGGTACGTGGGAGGCGAAGAGCGCTTCCGAGGCCACGTTCACCATCGAGGGGCAGAGCGTTCCTGCCAAGCTCGACAATGGCGTCCTGACCCTGGAACAGGACGGTACTAAGATGATGTTCGAGAGGGGAACGGTGTCCACAAGCGGCTCGAGTGGTGCGGCGTCTAGCGGTACCGATACGGCTACGGGAACGGCGGGGACCGGGACCGATGCCGGTACCGATACCGGGACCGCAACGGGAACGGACGCTGGGACAACGTCGACTGACACTGACGAAGAGACCATAACTCCCATCGGTCAGACCATCGTCGATGATGACATCTGCTCCATCGAGGTCGTTAACAAGAAGGCCGACTGGGCCGGTGACCCTGGTTACACGCTCAAGATCATGAACAAGTCCGACAAGTCCGTCACCGCCATCGCCCAGTACGGAACGTTCTCGGTTGACGGCAAGATGGTGGATCCTGGGCTGGTAGAAACAATTCAGCCCGGGAAGTACGTCGAGTGCTTCATGTGGTTTAGCGAAGATGACGTTGCGAGCCTTGACCAGCTGGTGAACGTCGAAGGCGTCATCGAGGTCTACGATGACGATACGTACGACACGCTGGGCGAGTATCCGTTTGCCTTCTAGTGTGTGTTCGCCGCGTGCTTGCGTTGGGGTTGGCCCCGGGTCCGTGCGGCCCGGGGCTGTTTGCTGGCGCCAGAGGTGCGGCGTTCGCGGCTAGTACGTAGAAAAGTGGTCCCACGGCGCCGCTCCTTCGCGAATCGTGACGCTCCTGCCCAAAATTTGCGGTTGACGGCCCATTTTGGGCGAATCGAAGAGTACGAAAACACTAACTTTTTGCGGATCCGCAGGTAGCGAAATGGCACCTGTGGGGTGATACTAAGCGAAACCTCCGAAAAAGGCCGTCAACCGCAAATTTTGAACACGAGGTCACGCCGGAAGCCCGGGAAAGCCTACGGGGAGCCGGGCTCATCCACTGGAAAATGGCAGGGAGGGCCAGACCCATCCCTGGCAAGAGTCGGAGAATATCGCTATCTCTGAAACGGCCGCAGCGTTTTCCCAGTTGAGGCGTGCCAGTTTTAAGAAAGAGCGATATTCTCCGCGGTTCGCGGGCGACGCGGATACCGCACTTACCTCCGCAGGCGGCGCAGCGCGTCCTTGGTCTCTGCGGGCACACGCAGGCTCTCGATTCCCTTGCGGATGGCCATGCGCCGAAGCCGCGGGTCAAGCTCGGACGACGCAATGGCCTCCAGGGCGTCCTCCTCATGGGGAACGAGCGCCTCCGCCAGGTACCAGGCGATCATCATACGCACGTAGTACTCGCCGTTGTCCGCGGCCACGGCCAGGCGCAGCTGCGAGGGGTGAAAACCCTCGCCGAGAAGGTCGCGCATGAGAATCGATACGCCAAAGCGCCTGGTGAAGGTGTGTTCCGAGGCCATCCAACGCTGGGCGAGAGGCAACAGCACCTCTTGCTGTTGTCCGTCCAGGGCCTTTTCGTTGTGGAACGCGCGCGGGTTAAGCGCGTCGCACACGCACCAGTTGTCCACAAAGGGGAGAAGCGCGTCCAACAGGCGCACTGCGGCGGCGACCTCGCTCGTCTCGTTAAGCAGGAAGGCGTGCACCAGGTACTCCTCGTACCAGCGGTGGGGCAGCTCGGCGAGAAACGCGTCACGGTCGCCCGAGCGAGAGACCTCCCGCGCAAGACGGCGTAGCTTGGGCACCCGGACGCCCAGCATGGTGGCAGGGTCCGCCGTTGCAACTACTCGGGCGTTGAACTCCCGGTACTGTCCGTCCTTGTCGGCTAGCTCGCGCAGCCTGTCCTCGACCCACTGCATGGGAACCGCCCTCCGCAAGCTGCGCTATGACGCATCCTCAATGTCAAGGCTGCGCTGCCTCTCGGCAAGGAACTCCCCCACGCACTCGTCGAGGCTCAGCCCCGTGCGCTCCGCCAGGACCGCGAGCCACCACACGCACTCGCCGACCTTCGCGGGCAGGGTGACGTCGCCGGACGAGGGCCAGCGGCCCTCCTCGTTCATAATCAGTCGCCCTACCAGGCCCGCGTCGGTGAGAAAGGCAAGCGCGTCCTCCTCGGCCGTCCACTCGGAACCGTGGATCTGGCGTTCAAGCTCGTGATAGCGTGCGCGAATCGCAACGGACTGTCGCTGCGCCTCGCTTAGCTCCATGTTTGCTCTCCTCGTCTGGCGTCGGGTGCTGTTTGCCCTACATGACGCAGCTGGTGCCGCGCTCCCCGCGGTTCGCGTCGCCCAGCACGTAGGTCGTGCTTGCGCGGGCCATGTTAAGCTCCGCCAGCTCAAGCTCGCCGTCAATGTAGGGCTGGTAGAACTTGTCGATGCCGCAGGCGTCAAGCGAGCAGTCACCGCAGTCGTCGCCCCAGGCGAGCGCCTCGGCTACGATCTGGATGCGCTCCTCGCGCGTTGTGTCCGCAATCTTCGTGCTTCTCGTCATGCGTGCCTCCCTTGGCCCTTGTCCCAGTATGGCACGCTGGGCATGGGAGGTGGCGGCGAGAGAAGCGCTTCCAATGCTGCTCGCTTCTTTTCCCTTGGAAGCAACGGGAGCAGAGTGTGACTCGCTTCCGTTATCTTGTCTCGTCCGTCTCGGCATTTTGTGCAATGCCGCGCGCATGCCCATGCGTTAGCTACAATACGCGAGGTCAGTTGCATAGAAACAAGATGGGAAGCACATGCCAAGCATTGCGGAACAGGTGGCCTCGCGGCGCACCTTTGCAATAATCTCGCACCCGGACGCCGGCAAGACAACGCTCACCGAGAAGCTCCTGCTCTACACCGGCAGCATCCAGACGGCGGGCTCAGTCAAGGGCAAGGCTAGCGCGCGCCACGCGGTCTCTGACTGGATGGACATCGAGAAGGAGCGCGGCATCTCCGTGACCTCCTCCGTCCTGCAGTTCACCTATGACGGCGCCTGCGTGAACATCCTTGACACCCCCGGTCACCAGGACTTCTCCGAGGACACCTACCGCACGCTCATGGCGGCGGACGCGGCGGTCATGGTCATCGACGGCGCGAAGGGCGTCGAGGCTCAGACCATCAAGCTCTTCAAGGTCTGCACGCTGCGCCACATCCCCATCTTCACCTTTGTGAACAAGCTCGACCACGACACGCGCGACCCCTTTGACCTCATGGAGGAGATCGAGGACGTCCTGGGGATTGGCACCTATCCCATGACCTGGCCCATTGGCTCTGGCCGCAACTTCAAGGGCGTCTTCGACCGCAATTCTCGCCGCGTCATTGCCTTCGAGGGCGACGGCCACGCAAACGCCACCAAGAAGGTGGGCGAGATCGAGGCCGAGCTGGGCGACCCCGCGCTGGACGAGCTTATCGGCGAGGAGAGCCACAAGAACCTGATGGACGACATCGAGCTGCTCGATGGCGCGGACAACGAGTTTGACCTCGACGCCGTTCGCCACGGGCGCCTGACCCCGGTGTTCTTTGGCTCGGCACTCACCAACTTTGGCGTGGAGCCGTTCCTCAAGGACTTCCTGCGCCTGGCCCCGCCGCCGCTCTCCTACACCGACACGCTGAGCGGCGAGGCCGTGGAGCCTTCGCGCGACGAGTTCTCGGGCTTTGTCTTCAAGATCCAGGCCAACATGGACCGCCGCCACCGCGACCGCATTGCGTTTGTGCGCATCTGCTCGGGGAAGTTCGAGCGCGGCATGGACGCCTACCACGTGCAGGGCGACCGAACCATCAAGCTTGCAACCGGTACCGCAATGATGGCCGACGACCGCGCTACCGTGGACGAGGCATACGCCGGCGACATCGTGGGCCTCTTCGACCCCGGTCTCTTCTCGATTGGCGACACCATCTGCGCGCCGGGTATGCGCGTGCAGTACCCGCCCATCCCCACCTTTGCGCCCGAGCACTTCGCCCGCATCACGCAGGTGGACACCCTCAAGCGCAAGCAGTTCGTGAAGGGCATGAAGGAACTGGCGCAGGAGGGCGCGATTCAGATCTTCCGCGAGCTGGGCACCGGCCTAGAGAGCGTGATTGTGGGTGCCGTGGGCGTGCTGCAGTTTGAGGTGCTGGAGCAGCGCCTTAGAAGCGAGTACCACGTCGAGGTGAGCAGGACGTCGCTGCCGTACTCGATCATCCGTTGGATCCAGAACTCGCCCGACGAGCTGGACGTGCGCACGCTTAAGCTCACGCGCGAGACGTGCCGCGTGGAGGACATGCGCGGCGGCCGCCTGCTGCTGTTCACGAGCGACTGGAACCTCGACTGGGCCATCGAGCACAATCCCGGCCTGCAGCTCTCGGAGTTTGGCAACGTCACGTTCTAGCGCGTGGGCACCTGCGCCCGCTACACGTTCGAACCCGAATGTGTGACCCGCGCAGGTCGATACAGATTCGAACGACGAATGTGTTGCATTGAGAGGGGCAGTCCGCCACACGTTCGAACCCGAATGTGTGACCCGCGCAGGTCGATACAGATTCGAACGACGAATGTGTTGCGCTTTTCACCGCTTCACCCCGGCAATGGAATCCCGTTGCCGGGCAAACGAATCCCGTCCCAGCACCAGGCCCACCAGGACGGCGGCCACGCCAAACAGGGCGCAGATGCCCAGGTTCCCCACGAGCGGCAGCACCGTTGCGGTGCTCACCTCGCCCATGCCAGCCGCGCCTTCCACTACCAGCGTCACCCAGTACGCCGGGGTGAAGTGCGCCACTGCGAGAAGCTCGTCCGGCAGAAGCGAGAGGCCCGTCCACGCCCCGCCGAGAAACGACATCACCATGCCCAGGATGTTCGCCAGCGCGTTGGCGGCGTTCTCGCTCACGCCAAGCTGCCCCGCAAGAAAGCCGATGCTCGCCGACACCAGCGCGTAGATGAGAAGCGCCGCCCCCACAAGCGCCAGCTGCACGGGCGAGCTTGCCAGCGCAGAGCCGCCCAGCACCGCCACCTCAAGCGCAAAGTTCCATGCCCACGCGATAAGGGCAATCACCACGCATGCGCCGAGCAGCGCCAGGTTGCGCGCCCGGGCCGGCTCGGGCGAGGCAAGCCTGCGGTCGCGCACCGGCCTGCGTCCCACGGAGGACATGAGCACCGCAATGCAGACCATCGCGCTCGAGAAGATGGGATACGAGGCAAACTCCGCCGCTGTGACGATGCTCGTGGGCAAAGGCGACGCGGCCTGCTCGACCATGCTCACCTGGGTGGACCCCTCCCACGCGTGGTCCGTGGCGTCAATCACGTCTGCGGCACTGCCGCCCAGCGTTGCCGCCATGCCGTAGAGTCCGTCGGCGTAGCCGGTGACCTCGATGTCCAGCAGGCGCCCCATGCCCGAGTAGTACGACACGTAGGTCTCGAGGTTGGGCGCCTGCGTGCTCTGCCGCGCGGCGTCGAGCAGCCCCTCGCCCCATCCCTCGGGAATAACGAGCAGGTAGCTCACCTGGTCGCGCGCCACGGCGTCCTGGATGGCGCGCTTCTCGTCCGCCACCTGCACTTGGTTGTTGCCCTGAAGCACGTGCTGAGCCAGCGCGGCGGAGAGCTCGGAGCCGTCGCGGTCGATCACGGCAACGTTTGCGGGGGTGACCTGGAACTCGCCTGTAGTCCCGGAGTACGAGGAGAGCCCGATAATCACGCCTACGAGCGAAAGCATGACCAGGTAGATGGCTATGTAGACCCGGTGCGAGAGAAAGATCTTGAGGTAGGTCCTAAAGGTGGTCATACGAGGTCCTCCTCATGCGGAACGATGCCAGGGCGAGAAACGCGAGCGCCATTATCAGCAGTGCGGCAACGCTCTCGAGAAAGGCATCGGGCGTGTCGTAGTAGAGCAGCGCGTAGAAGCAGTTGGTTGTTTGCCAGAGGGGGTTTGCGTGCGCGAGGGCCGGAGCGGCCGCCTCGATTTTGTCCGCGAGCTGCTGCGATGCCGTGCCGTAGAGGCCCGTGAAGAGCGAGAGGAGGCAGGTGATGCCGGATACCATGCCCGTCTCCATGCGCGGGACGGTCCCGCAGAGGGCGCCCGCCGCGCACGCCATGAGCGAGGACGCAGCAAGGGCAACCACCACGCCGTGGGTGTCGCTTCCAAACGAGACGCCCGCCACGCCTCGCATGAAGAGGACCGCCACCAGCAGGCGCGCAAACTCGCAGAGCCAGGCGCCGAGAAGCGCACCCACAAGCATGCGCCAGCGGGGCACGGCGGCCAGAGACTGCCGGGCGCCCAACGGACTTGCGGTTGGAAGGAGCCTCCGCACCGACTCCATGGCGGCGGTTGCCCCCATGCCCGCGGCCATAGCGAGAAGCGCGTAGTAGTAGCGCGCGTCGGGACTGGGCGGGTTCTTGGTTGCCGTGAGCCGCACCGTCTGGACGGCGCTCTCGGTGAAGGCGCCAATGGCCGCGCCCGTGGCGAGAAGCTCCGGCCGCGTGGCCGCGACCTTCTCGACCGCCGCACGTGTGTGCTGGTAGGTGTCCAGTACCTCGGCAAGGACCGAGGTGGGGAGAGTGCCGTTCTCAGAGAGGCTTGAATTGGTCACGTGGAGCTGCGGCGCGCCGTCTGCGTCTACGGTGAGATAGGCGTCTACCTCGGCCGCGTTGGCGGCGGCTTCGGCGTCTGCGGCGCTTTCGTAGTAGGCCACGTCGCAGATGCGGTCGCTCGACGCGGGGTCCGAGATGGCCTGGATCGTCTCGTCCAGGCCCATGGCGGCCGAATAGTTCTTGTCGCGTACCACGCCCAGCGTGGAGCCCACGGTGGTGTAGGCGTCCTGGATTCCCGAGAACATACCCATGAAGATGAAGGTCATGATCACGGGAAACGCCAGCGCCCACACGAGAAGCGCCTTGTCGCGCGCGAGCGAGAGCACGCTGGTTCTAAGGCTTGCAAGCATCGCTGCCCCCTTAGGCCTCGTCGCGCAGGGCGCGACCGGTGATCTCGAGGAAGACGTCGTTCAACGTGGGCGGCTCGGAAAGCACGCGCCCGTATGAGAGGTCGTTCTCCGCCAGCACGCCCAGGACGTCTGCCAGGTTGTGCGCGCCCGAGGCACACTGCACGCGCAGCATGCCCGCGTCCACCTCGGCGGAGCGCACGTGGGGGAGGGACCGCACGCGCTCGAGGGTCGCCTCGTCCATCTCGCCCACCTCGACGGAGACCTTCTCGCCCGTGCCGATCATGCCCTTGAGCTCGTCGGCGGTGCCGCTGGCAACGCTGCGGCCGTGGTCCATGATCATGATGCGCGAGCAGAGCCGCTCGACCTCCTCCATGTAGTGCGAGGTGTAGATTACGGTGGCGCCCTCTGCGTTCAGGCGCTCGATGCCCGAGAGGATCGACTCGCGGCTCTGCGGGTCTACGGCCACGGTGGGCTCGTCCATGATGATGAGCTCGGGCCGGTGCGCGATGCCACAGGCAATGTTGAGGCGCCTAAGCAGGCCGCCGGAGAGCTTCTTTGGGCGAAAGTCCCCGAATTTCTGGAGCCCCACAAAGTCGATTGCGGCGTCGACCAGCTCGCGGCGGCGCGCGCGGTCGCTCACGTAGAGCGCGCAGAAACTGTCTACGTTCTCGCGCACGGTGAGCTCGTCGAAGACGGCGACCTCCTGCGGCACCACGCCAATGCGGCGTTTGAGCTGGTAGCTGGTGGGGCGCATGGGCTGGCCAAAGAGCTCGATCTCGCCGTGGTCGTACGAGAGGAGCTGCAGGATGCAGTTGATGGTCGTGGTCTTGCCCGAGCCGTTGGGGCCGAGAAGCCCAAAGACCTCGCCGGGAGCGATGTCCAGCGACAGGTGGTCCACCGCCATCAGCTCCCCGTAGCGCTTGACCAGGTTGCGAATGCGAACGACCGCCTCGTTAGACGCCATGCCGGCTCCTCTCGTCTGCCTGGTGAAAGTGTCGCGCGGCGGACGGTGCGCGGGAAGTGAGCGGCGTCACCGGTTGCGCCGTTGGGGCGTGACAAATGTCATGGGTTTTGCCGACTGGGGCAAGAGCTGCGGCGGCGCGCCTGGCGTCCGTATAATTGCGGCCATGGAGAGAATTGCCGACAAGCGCGTGGTGCTTCTCGCCTGTCTGGCACTTGTGGTGCTGGCAGGCTCGGTGGATGCCGTGCGCGTGGTGGCGCTGCTCGTCGCCGTTGGCGCTGGGGCGTGCTTCGAGCTTGCGTGCGGGCGTCGGCCGGCTGTTGCCGAGGCCGTGTGCTGCACCGCGTGCGCGCTGGCGGCGCTGGTGCCGGGGGCGTGGGTGGCGCTGCCGCTTACCTGCTACGACCTGCCCCGCGTTCGCTCGCGCTGGGCGTTGGCGGTGGCGCCGTGCTGCGTTGCGTGGGCGTGGGCGGCCGGTGCGCCCGCGGCCACAGCGGCGGTTCTTCTCGCCTTGGTTGTGTGCTCAATGTTGCTCTCGTGGCGCTGCGGGCGCGCCGTTGGGCTTGAGCGCCAGCTCCACGCCCTGCAGGACGACCTCCAGGACAAGGTCATTGACCTGCGCGAGAAGAACCGCGAGCTAGAGGACGCGCGCGCGTACGAGTCCCACGCCGCCGCTCTGGCCGAGCGCACGCGCATCGCGCGAGAGATCCACGACTCCGTGGGCCACCAGCTCACCCGGCTGGTGCTCGAGGTGGAGGCACTCAAAGTGGTGCACCGCGATGACACCACCGCCGTCGAGGAGCTTGGCGAGCTTGCGGGCGTCCTGGGCGAGGCGCTCACCTCCATGCGCACGAGCGTCCATGCATTGGAGGACTCCGCTCTTGACGTAGGCGTGGAGCTCAACCGGCTTGCCGGCCAGAGCGGCATTGCACACGTGGACGTTGACTGCGCCCTTGAGGGCGCTCCGTCCGTCGATGTGAGCCGATGCCTGGTGGCCGTGACGCGCGAGGCGCTCACGAACGCGGCCCGCCATGCGCACGCTACACACGCGACGGTGCGGGTTGCGGGACTTCCCGGTATCTGGCAGCTGCGCGTCGAGAACGACGGCGACGTGCCCGCAGACGTGACCAGCCTCGAGGGGCGCGGCATGGGCCTGCGCGGCATGCGCGAGCGCGTGGAGGGGCTTGGCGGTACGCTGCTGGTGAAGTCGGACGGGCGGCGCTTCTCGGTGTTTGCGTTGATTCCCAGGAAGGGGCAGGCATGAGGGTCATCGTGGTGGACGACGACGCCATTGTGGTGCGCTCGCTGGCGACCATCCTTGGCGCGGAGCCGGACATCGAGGTTGCGGGCACGGGGACAAGCGGGGAGGAGGCCGTCTCGCTCTTCTCGGCGTGCGAGCCCGACGTGGTGCTCATGGACATTCAGATGCCTGGCGGAGACGGACTGAGCGCTGCCGAGAAGATTCTGGCCGCCGATCCCGCGGCTCGGGTGGTCTTTCTCACCACCTTCTCCGACGACGACTACATTGTGCGGGCGCTCCGGCTGGGCGCGCGCGGCTACCTCATCAAGCAGGACGTGGCAACGATCGCGCCGGCGCTGCGGTCCGTGATGGCAGGGCAGAGCGTGCTTGAGGGCGAGGTGCTGGCACGGGCGACGGCGCTCTCGGTCGATGGCGCGCGGCCGAGCCGGGGGGAGCCCGAGATGCGCGGTCTTACCGACCGCGAGCGCGAGGTGGTGCGCGCAATTGCCGACGGGATGAGCAACGCGGAGGTCGCCGCCGCGCTCTACATGAGCGAGGGCACGGTGCGCAATCACATCTCGGCCATTCTCGCCAAGCTTGGGCTGCGAAACCGCACGCAGATTGCGGTGTACTACTACCGCGGGTAGTGTGGGGCACCAGGCGTTCCGCCATTCTCTGCGCGCGATGCCGAGGCGTGCGTTGTTGCGGCAAGCGCGAACGAGAGGGGCCTGCCGGCGTCAGGAGAGTCCTGCTGGCGTCTCCGCCGGCGGCCTCTGCCGCTCCCGCCGACGCTTCCGCCGCACCCGCCGGCGTCTCCACTGCGAATTATTGCGCGTTATTCCTGAGATATTTCTGGTCAACTGGTCAAATGTCGCCATGGCTAGAAATAACGTGCAATAAATTCGGAGGATGCAACGCGAGACAGCATGGGTGGAGCGCGACAGCGTGGGCAAAGCGCGCAGCCCATGGCCCACCTAGGGTTTTGTCCCCAATCAACTTGGACTGGATCGGAGAATAGCTCCTTTTCTTAAACGCTGGTGACATTTGCCCAGTTATCCGGCATCGGTATTAAGAAAAAAAAGGAGCTATTCTCCGTAAAGAGGGATGGAGCAGCTGGGGCTGGTACGAACCTTGGGGGCGGGCGTGTGTCGCCTTGCTCTGCGATAGCCCCCTTTATCCTGTCCCGCCGAAATTATTGCGCGATATTTCTCGCTGTAGCGACATACGGCCAGTTGAGCTGTGAATTCTCAGGAATAACGCGCAATAATTCGTGGCGAGAAGGTCGGCGGTTGATGGCGGGATTGAGTTGACGGGCAATGGAATCCTGTTGCGCATGCCGAGAACCGCCCGCGGCCGAGAACCGCCCACGGCCGAGAAGCGCCCGGGCTGCCCGCTAGATGTCGTTCACCTCGAGCCGTACGGCGTCGGGGCGCGCGTAGTGGCCCACGGGGTCAAACTCCCACTTGGACGCCGGTACCTGCTGCATGTCGAGCGTGGCGTAGAGAATGCCGTCGGTGTCCCACAGCGGCTCGGCACCGGGCACCGGGTGGCCAAACGGGTCGACCACGCTTGAGCCACCGCGATACACCACCTCGGGCAAGCTCGCCACCTCACTCGAGGCGAGAAGGTCCGCAGGGTAGTCGTCGCGAACCAGGTAGGGAGCGCAGTTCACCACAAAGCAGCGGCCCTCGATGGCGATGTGCTCCACCGTTGCCTGCCACTCGGGGTTGCCATTGGTGTTGGGGGCCAGGTAGATGGCCACGCCCTTCTGGTAGAGCGCAGCACGGGCCAGCGGCATGTAGTTCTCCCAGCAGATGAGCGTGCCCATGGGACCCCACGGCGTCTGGCTCACGGGGAAGTAGTGATCCTGCGCGTCGCCCCACACCAGGCGCTCGGCGCCGGTGGGCTTGAGCTTGCGATGCCATGCGTCAAGGTGGCCGTCCGGCGCAAATACCAGGTTGGTGTTATAGAGCGTGCCCGAGGTGGCATCACGCTCCGAGACGCCCACGCTCACCCAGGCTCCCGTCTCGCGCGCCGCGGCGGCAATCGTCTCGGTCTCGGGACCGCCCACCACAACCGAGCCGTCGTAGTAGCGCTTCCACAGCTCCTTGCTGCCGGGCTCGCGCGCGCCAACCACAAAGCCAAAGGTCAGGCCATGCGGGTAGCCCGGGATGAGCAGCTCGGGCAGAACCACCAGGTCACTGGGGCGCTCCTCGGCCACACGCCGGATGGCATCGAGGGCTCCCGATAGGCAGGCGTCGTGGTCGAACGGTTGGGGTCGCGACTGCACCACGGCAACCCTGCAGGTGTCCTGGATGTCTCTCATCGATGTCTCCATTACGGTGGTGGGGTATATAGCTGGCCTTATTGTAGTGCCGAGAATCGCGTCTGACCAGGGTGGGCGGTTCTGGTTTTGGTCGCTGCGCTCCTTGGCAGCCCGCGCCTTCACCTGGTATGCCAAAAGATACCTCTTGCGTGGCATTTCTCGGCGCGTAGTATAGATGCCAGAAAGCAAGTACAAACTTACTACCTAGTAGCGATGGAGGACAACATGGCAGACAAGAGGCAGATGGCGATGTTCGTGGGTCACGGCGACCCCATGATGGCGCTTCGGGATGACGATGTGGCGCACGGCCTTCGCGCGATGGGCGAGAAGCTCCTGGCAGACGCGCCACGCGCGATTCTCGCCGTCTCGGCGCACTGGTTCACGCGCGGGACGTTGGTGCAGAGCGACCCCACTCCGCGCCAGGTGAACGACATGTACGGCTTTCCGCCGGAGCTCTACGCGATCAAGTATCGCCCCGCCGGGAACACGGACCTTACGGCATGCGTGCAGGAGCTTCTGGGTAGCGATGTGGAGGTTGACGACACTTGGGGCATCGACCACGGCGTGTGGACCCCGCTCCACCACATGCTGCCTGCGGCCAACGTGCCCGTGGTGGAGCTCTCGGTAAACGGGATGAAGGACGCTCGCTACGCCTATGACCTGGGCCGACGCCTTGCGCCGCTGCGCGACGAGGGCTTTGTGGTGCTGGGGAGCGGAAACGTGGTGCACAACCTGCGCGAGGTCGAGTGGGACAACCCCGCAGGCGCCAAGGCCTGCAATGAGTTTGACGCCGCGGTTCGCGCGGCCGTGGAGGCGCGCGACGACGAGAAGGTCATCAACTACGAGCGACTGCCGCACGCGAGCTACGCGGTTCCCACGCCCGACCACTTTCTGCCGCTGCTCACGGTCCTGGGCGCGTCCCAGGGCGAGAAGCCCGAGGTGTTCAATGACGTTCGCAACCTTGGCGCGATATCGATGACCAGCTACGCGTTTGAGTGACGGCGAGAGGCGCCGGCACTTCTACGGGCCGCGGGACTCTGCGGGCCGCAGAGTCCTGCAAATTTCGATCGATTAAACCCCTCTAACCGATCGGAATATGCAGGTTAGTAAGAGAAAGGCGACCGTTGGGACAAACGGCGGATTGCGTGGCGTCGAGACGCAAGAACCCTTGCCGCTTGCCAAGGGTCCGGGCCAGCTGGGAGCGGGGCCGCTGCGCGCCGTCCGGCGTTGCATGCCGGCCCCAGCAGATTGAGAGGATGCGCTTGGCTACCTTTTGCACGGCCACAATGGCCAGCGGAATGAGCGGAACGCAGACGAGAAGCACTACCGCGGCGGGAAGGCGCGCGGTGCCACCACGCAGAAGAGCGTGACCAGGGCAAGTACCGAGTAGAAGAGCTGCGGTAGGTACTGGCCAAAGTACGTCTCGAGCTGCTCGCATCCCCCAGAGGCCTTAACCGGCGAGAACCGGCGGCACGTAGACTTTCAAGTTGTATGCAAAGCCGCATGGTTACGGTGCTGGAAAAGGGAGCATGCCTTTGCTGGTTATCAATCATGTTCGAGTCGATTAGTGCTTCTATCAAATGGAGGCAATAGCCGTGATACATCCCTATCTCACGCTTGATGACGGAACCGAGGTTGTCCTCTCTGGCGTAATTCATGAGGATGGCATCGATAAGGTTCAAGTCCATTTCGAGAGACCAGCAAAGAGCGGGTTTGGCTCAATCGGGTACGAGTTGCCTGCGAATGCCTAGACCCCATGGGAAGGCGGCTTCACTAAGGATGAACCCGCCTTCTTCGATGAGTTCGTTCATTCGAACGCTGCTCTGCCATACAAGTGTGCTGCCAAAGGTGGTGTCAAGGTTGCCTAGCCCGTTTTCCATCGGCGGATATCGCGTGGTATTCCGGCTGTGACTCCCCGCATGAAACGTTGCATTCGCCCTCATGCCGTCCAAGCCTGAAGCCCTTATTAATGTCGTGTGCGTCGGGTATAGTCGAGAAAATCGAAGGAGAGTCCTCGGCGCGTTGCCCTAGGACGGGAGGTCGCCATGGCACGCTATACCGACGAAGAGCTGGAAGAGGCGTACGAGCAGTACCGCAGGGGAGAGCTTGACTTCGAGGAATACAAGCGCATGTGCGATGAGGCAGACCGCGATGAGGCAGAGGAGAACTACCGTCGCAGGGCAGCCGGCAAGCACGGCTGGAAGCCCTTCGTCGGCGTGGGGATAACCTTCAAGCTCTAGGGCAGGGCGTTCCGCACGGCGTCTCTCGCCAAGTCCAAGGAGGACGGTGCGCATGGAGAAGATCTTGGTCACGGGCTTCGAGCCCTTTGGTGGCGAGCAAACAAACCCCTCGTGGGAGGTAGTAAATGCGCTCCCGCGGGTCATTGCCGGCCATACGGTGGTCCGCGAGCGCATTCCCGTGTCTTTTCGTCGCGGGCCCGTGGCGGTTCTTGAAGCCATTCAACGCGAAAGCCCCTCCATCGTGCTCTGCGTGGGACAGGCGGGCGGTCGCGCCAAGGTGACGCCGGAGTTTGTCGGCATCAACTACGCGGACGCGCGCATCCCAGACAACGACGGCGAGCAGCCCCAGGCCACGCGCCTCTCCCCGGGCGCGCCGGACGCGCACTTCTCGACGCTTCCCGTTTGTGCGATGGCGCAGGCGATGGTCGATGCCGGCGTGCCTGCGGCAGTCTCGTATTCCGCTGGGACCTACGTCTGCAACGCGGTGCTCTTCTCGGTGCTTGATGCGCTTGCGGCATCCCAGTCCACGGCGCGTGCCGGCTTTGTGCACGTTCCCAACTCGCCCGAGCAGGCATGCCATCTGGCCAAGGCAACTCCCAGCATGCCGGTTGCACTCATGCTGCAAGGAATCGTGAGCGGTCTTGAGTGCGCCTGCTCGTGGGGCTAGGCTCGTCGCGTGGCGCTGGCCCCTGGCATTGCCCGGCAGCCCAAGCGTCCGCGAGTCAGAAAGGGGAACCACATGAGCTTCAAGGACACCAAAGTTGTTATCGTAGGCGCTGGCAAGGTGGGGTCTACCACCGCGTTCAGCATCATCAACCAGGGGCTTTGCGGTGACGTGTGCCTCATCGACGTGAACCACGAGCACGCGGTGGGCGAGGCGCTCGACATGCGCGACTCGGTCTTCTTCATGAACCGCAACGTCAACGTGCACGCCGGCGACTACAGCGAGTGCGCAGACGCAGACATTGTCATTGTCACCGCGGCGGCACCCATGCCCAAGGACTCCAACGACCGCCTCGAGATGCTCAAGCCCAGCCTGGGCGTGGTGCGCTCAGTGGTCGAGCAGGTCATGGCATCGGGCTTTGACGGCATCTTCCTTGTGGTGTCGAATCCTGTCGACGTGATGAGCTACTACACCTGGAAAGTCTCTGGCCTGCCGCACGAGCGCGTCATTGGCTCTGGTACCTTCCTCGACTCCGCGCGACTGTGCCGCGCGCTGTCGGACATGTACGACTTGGCGTCCAACAGTGTCGAGGCCTACGTGCTGGGCGAGCACGGTGATTCGGAGATTGTCTCGTGGAACAGTGCGACCATCGGAGGCAAGCGCGTGGATGACGTTCTGCGCGACAACGCCTCGCGCACGCGCGGCGTCACCCGTGACGAGCTGCGCAAACGCACGGTGCAGGCCGGCTGGGACATCTTTAGCCGCAAGGGAAACACCTGCTACGGCATCGCGTCGAGCACCGCGTCCATAGCCAAGTCGATTCTCTTCGACGAGAACCGCATCATGCCGGTCTCGGTGTACCTCGACGGGCAGTACGGCATTCGCGACACGTTTATCTCGGTGCCAACCATTGTCGACAGCACCGGCGCCAAGGAGATCGTGGAGATCGACCTTCTCCCAGACGAGCTTGAGGCGCTGAGGAAGTCTGCCGACATGCTCCACGGCCTGGACGAGAAGCTCTAGGGCCTCTCGGCAGTTCCTTTCATTGGTGCAGAGAAACCCCCTCGGGCGAGATGAAAGCGCCCGAGGGGGTTGATGTAGCTGCAATAACGTGCCTGCCGCCGCCCTGCGCCCCACTACAGCAGCGCGCCGGCAACCACCAGCGCGGCGCACGCAACCAGCACCACCACGTCGCGACCCACCATGGGGTAGCGCTTGTAGCTGCTCTCGCGCGTGCGCAGGTAGAAGCCGCGCTGCTCGGCGGCAAGCGCCGTCGCGTCGGTCTTTCCCACCGAGCTCACCAGCAGCGGCACGCACAGCGGCAGCACGAGCTGCAGCTTGCGGATGGGGTTCTTGGTGTCATACTCAACGCCACGCGCGGTCTGCGCCTCCATGATCGCGTTCATCTCCTGGCTAAACACGGGCACAAATCGCAGCGCCGTGGTGAACGTGAACGCATAGCGATACGGGATGTGTAGCACCTCGACGCAGGCGTTTGCCAGGTCGTTGAGCTTGGTCACGCTCAGCATGAGGATGAGCGGCAGCGCCACGCCCAAAAGGCGCAGGCACGCCTTGCTACCCGTGACCAG
The DNA here is from genome assembly GCA_902834555.1 of Atopobiaceae bacterium. Taxonomy (GTDB): domain Bacteria; phylum Actinomycetota; class Coriobacteriia; order Coriobacteriales; family Atopobiaceae; genus Tractidigestivibacter. The sequence continues at coordinate 5,739 of CADFJN010000009.1, read as the reverse complement.
GCCCTCCGTGGTCATCCATGCAAACACGGGCGCGCCGCCGCGCACAAACGCTGTCTGCAGCAGAAGCATTACCACAGCCAGCGGCACAAGCAGCTTGAGCAGCGAGACCAGCTTGGACGTAGCATGCGCGTAGGCACCCAGCGCAAAGGTGAGGACGAGAAGCCCCAGCAGCATGGGATAGGTGTCTGCCAGGAAGATCGAGATGATGATTGCCGCGGCAATGCCCAGCTTGGTCACGGGGTTCAGCCGATGCAGCAGGGTGTCTCCCGGCACGTAGTCGATCACGTTAACCACGGCGAACCATCTCCTCGGTAAGGTCGACTATGCCAGATACCTGGCTGATTCCGGCAAATTCGGGCGAAAGATCGCGTGCGAGAACCTCGGAAAGCTCGATGACCTGCGGCGCCCTCACGCTTGCCTCCCGCATGAGCTTGGCGTTGGAGAACATCTCGAGCGTGCCGCCGCGGTCGAGGATTCGCCCGTTTGCCATGACCACGATCCTCTCGGCAAAGTCCGAGACAACCTCCATGTCGTGGCAGACCATGATCACGGCGCAGCCACGCTCGGCCATCTTGCTAACCGTGTCCATCACGGTCATGCACTCGCGGTAGTCAAGGCCGCTCGTGGGCTCGTCGAGAAGCACCACTTCCGGCTCCATCACCACCACGGATGCCAGCGCCACCATTTGCCGTTGGCCGCGCGAGAGCGAGAAGGGCGCCTCGTCTGCAGGCAGCCCAAAGTGCTCGATAACCGCGCTCGCGCGCTCGCGCGCCTCCTTCTCGTCCACGCCCTGCAGCGTGAGGCCAAAGGCGACCTCTTCGAGCACGGTGTCCTTGCACAGCTGGTAGTCCGGGTTTTGGAAGAGGGTCGCGCAGTGCGCGGCAATCGCGCTGGTGGGAACCTCGTGCGTGTCGAGGCCAGCCATCCGCACGGTGCCCGACGCCGGGCGCAGAAGGCCGTTGAGCAGCTTTGTGAGCGTGGTTTTGCCCGCGCCGTTCTGGCCCACAATGCCCACGACCTCGCCGGGGTACACCCGCATGTCCAGGTGGTCAACGGAAGCCGTTCCGCCCGGGTAGGCAAAGCACACGTCCTCAAGGCTCACCACGGGGTCGGCGCCCTCGGCGTGCGGGCGCGGTGCGGCCACGTGCTTGGAGCCGGCGCGGAAGCCCTTCTCGCGCACTTCCTCCTCGGCGCCTGCCACGTGGCAGCTCGTCTTGGACGCGGGCTGCACCAGGTCGGATATGACCTCCGCCGCCTCGGGCACGGTGAGGCACGGTGCACCGGAAACCAGGCCGCCCTTGGCAAGCGAGTTGTACACGCGCGCCACGCGCGGACTGTCGACGCCAATGCGCCGCAGCTCGTCGCCGTGCGAGAAGACCTCGCGCGGCGTGCCGTCCAGCACCAGCGACCCCTTGCTCATCACCAGGATGCGGTCGCAGTACTCCGAGAGCAGCGCCACCTTCTGCTCGATGACCACCACGGTGACGCCCTCCTCGCGCACCTTGCGCAGCGTGTCAAAGACAAGGGTCGATGACGCGGGGTCAAGCGCGGCCGTGGGCTCGTCGAGCACCAGGACGCGCGGGCGCATGGCGAGAATGGCGGCGATGGCCACCTTCTGCTTCTGGCCGCCCGAGAGCGTGGCTATCTCGCGTTCGCGCAAGTTGGAGATGCCCACGGTCTCGAGCGTCTGCGCAATGCGCTCCTCGATCTGGTCGTGGGGGACGCCGAAGTTCTCAAGGCCAAAGAGCATCTCGTCCTCGACCACCGAGGCCACCATTTGGGTGTCGATGTCCTGCAGGACGCTGCCCACTACCTGCGAGATGTCGGTGAGCGTCACGTCGCAGGTGTCGTGTCCGTCGACCAGCGTGGCGCCGTAGAGGGCACCGCGGTAGTGGTGGGGGATGGCGCCCGACATCACGGAGGCAAGGGTGGACTTGCCGGCGCCCGAGGGTCCAATCACGCCCACGAACTCGCCCGCGCCAATGCTCAGCGTCACGTCGCGCAGCGCGGCGTCCTCGTTGTTCTCGGCGCCTCCCTCGGCTGGTGCGTCGTAGGAGAACGTGACGTGGCTCATCTCGATGATGGGCCTTTCTTCCCGTGCGGTCATAAGAACCTTTCGTGAGACAGAGGGACAGTCCCTTTGTCTCATGTCAATGCTGGAGTGGAGGCAAGGTGAATCCCCGCCTTATGCGTGAGACAAAGGGACTGTCCCTTTGTCTCACGTGCGGTTCACTATCGTAGTCGAACTTACTTCTTGAGGACCTTCTTGAGGGGGAAGTAGAGGGCCTGGACCACGACGGCGTTGAAGACTGCGGTGCCCAGGACGAGGGGGATCTTCACAACCACGGTGCCAAGGGCCGCGCCCATGATGAGCGTGCCGGCCACGGCAAAGAGCGCGCCGGAGACGAGCGTGGTCGCAAAGGTCGCAACGAGCGGGGTGACGTCACGTCCACCAACCTTGAGGGGACGGCGGATAAGGGCGGCCATCACCAGCGCGGCGACGAGCTCGGTTGCAAAGTTGAGGCCGGGGATGGAAGTGGTGAGCTGGATGACGGCGGCGGAGACCAGGCCAAAGATGGCCGCCTGGCCAAAGCCGGCGTTGGAGAGTATGATCGCCAGCGCGTAGGAGGCAATGATGAACTGCGGCTTGATGCTGCCCACGATGGCAAGAGCGTTGCCTACGGTCATGTTGAGGATGAAGCCTGCGGCGAGAAGGACGGCGAGAAGCACGAGGGAGGAGACGTCGGCCTTGCTGGAGTGCTCGGTGGTGTTGACGGTGCGTGCCTTGGTTGCGTTCTGCTCGGACATGGTGGGTTCCTTTCGATTGCGCTGCTCGTGAGGGCTACGGTTGCGGACGGGCGGTTAGCCGTTGACCTTGAGGGCCTTGCACACGGGGATGTAGAGCGCCTGGACGAGAATGGCGTTGAAGATGGCGGTCGCGAAGACAACGGGGAGCATAGCGGCGACGTGCTCTAGGGCGGCGCCAAGCATTGCGATGCGGATGATCATGAAGATGACGCCGGAGACCACGGTGGTGACAAAGGTACCGATGGCGGGGATGACCTTCTTGGCGCCACCGCGCATGCCGGCGCTTACGATGATCGCCATGAGCATGGCGGCCACGCCCTCGGCGGCAAAGTCAACAAAGGGCGAGGTGGTGGTGATCTGAATCACGGCCGCGGAGATGAGGCCAATGACCAGCGCCTGCGGGACGTTGGGGCGAATGACCAGGATGGTGAGGCAGAACGCCGAGATGATGAACTCGGGGCTAATCATGCCGCCGGAGATGCTGGAGATTGCCTTCCCCACGGTGAAGTTGAGGATGAAGCCGGCGGCGAGAAGCACGGCAAGAAGCACCAACGCGCGAACGTCGAGCTTTCCATGATCCTCGGAGGTGACGGTGCGGGCCTGCTGCGTGTTGGTGTTCTCAGACATGGTTGGTTCCTTTCTAATTGGATGACGCTGTGTGTGGGTTGAGATCGCTTATAGGGCGTGTTTGCACAAGAAAGAGGGCCCCCGGTCAAACCGGGAGCCCTCTTAATTCGCGAAATTATGGCGCGAGAGACTCACGATCGACCGACCGCTTGCGAATCGCGCCACCACCAGTTCATGGACGTACGTGCGACGTTAGTGGCGATGCGGTTCATCTCTGGCGCTCCTCTCGTGACTTCCGGCCGCGTGGGCGGCTTGTGCTTGTTGTCGGGAACTATACGCCCGATGCCCAGCGTGTCGCAAGAGTCGTTGTGTAAACGCTTGGTAACGAGGGGCTCGGGTGGGTCGGGGTGCGAAAGCCGTGCGAACGGGTGGCCACGCGAGTAGGCGGGCGCCGGCTGTGCTACGCTGCCCGCTGGGGAATGAGGCCTCCCCGGCGGGCGCGCTCGCCGAACCGCATGGTGCTGATGGCTTCTGTGTTGGGCGGTTCGCCGCCCGTCTTATCTGAAGGGTCGCAACCATGCCTGCGCTGCTCGATTGCCTTGCCGTCTGCGCCGGGGGAGCCCTTGGGTCTCTCGCACGCTATCTCATCTCGCTTGCCCCGTTCAAGAGCGTGGGCGATGCCGGATTCCCGCTGGCGACGCTGCTCACCAACATTGTGGGCGCGTTTGTGATTGGGCTTATTGTTGCCTCCGTTGCCGCAGGTCACGAGCTTGACTCGCGACTCGTCCTCTTCCTCAAGGTGGGTGTGTGCGGCGGCTTTACCACGTTCTCGACGTTTGCGCTGGAAAGCGTTGGCTTGGTGCAGCGTGGCGAGCCTCTGGTGGCCGTGGTGTACGTGATGTTGAGCGCCGGCCTGGGCATGGGCGCGGTGGTTCTCGCCCAGCAGGTGGCAGCGTAGGGGGCCTAACAGCGCTGAGGCACTAGTTGCGCCCGCCTCGCGCCGATTCAGACCAGAGCCAATACTGTTGGCTCGGGGAGATTGGCTCCTTTTCTTAAAACCGATTCCCGTCAATGGGCAAACGCGGCGCCCGACTCTCGGAAACTGCTGAGAGCGGAGGATGGGGACGGGGAACGCGGTGGGCCACTGCGCCAAAATCGGGACTTCTCGGTACTTTTTCAGCGAGTCGCCGGGTACGTCGGCCCGAGTATTTTGCGCAGGCGCAGGTGGTGAAATGACATCCGTGGGGTAATACAAGATGGAACCCCAAAAAGTACCGAGAAGTCCCGATTTTGGTGTAGCGGGGCCCATACAAGGGAGCTTGCGCCTCTTATACTCTCGCTTCCTGCCGTTCTTTATCGGTATTTGAGAACCGCGCTTCTCGCCAACTGGGCAAACGTGTAGGCCGTTTAAGAGAAAAAAGAGCTTTTCTCCGGGGAGCGGCGCCGGCGGCCATCCGGGGTGCGGCGGCGCCAGGGCCAGGGGTGGCGCTCGAAGGGCCGTTTTGGCAGCAAGTGCGTACAAGAAGGGGCTCTCGGGCGTCTTTTTCTCGCCGGAGAGCGCATTTCTGCAGCGGCAAGGTACGGAAGGGATTGGGGGGTGCGGACGTTTTCTTGGACCGGCTACACCGCCAGCCCGAGCCTCGCCCTCCTGCCGTCTATGGTATCCCAGACGACCGCGCCGCCCTCGCGGAACTCCCTCAGCCTGCCGGAGCGGTACCACCCCATCCAGCGGTCGAGCCTCCGCACGAACTCGCCGACCGGGACCCCGGACCAGTCCCTGCCGCGGAAGAACTCGTTCTTCAGCCTCCCGAAGAACCCCTCCATCGCGGCGTTGTCCGCGCACCTGCCCTTCCTGGACATCGAGCGGGTGAGGCCGTGCTCCCCGCAGATCGACTTCCACCCCGGCCACCGGTAGTGGCAGCCGCGGTCGGTGTGCACGACGGGGGCCTCCCCGGGCCGCAGCGCGGCGCACGCCCGGGAGAGGGACTCGTTCGCGAGCGCGGCCGTGGGCCGGGCCCCGATGGCCCACGCGACCGGCCTGGAGTCGAACAGGTCGACGACCGGCGACAGGTAGACCTTCGCGCCGCACGGGAGCCTGAACTCGGTGATGTCGCTCGCCCACAGGGCGTTCGGGGACGCCGGGGAGAAGTCGTGGGTGCCGTCGCCGCGCAGGGGGAGGTTGGCCGGGGCGTCGTCTATCTCGCCGGCGTAGGAGCTGTAGCGCCTCCCGCGGCGCAGGTAGACGGGCCTGAGGCCGCGCCTCCTCATGGCCTCCCGCACCACCTTCTCCGAGACCGGCCTCCCCAGCTCTGAGCCCTGTCAATATAATGGACAGCGGAATCGCAGATTTCTATGCGGCCAGCA